>CAYISA010000001.1:0-92901 GCA_964365955.1 uncultured Candidatus Saccharibacteria bacterium
CGTCACGCCGTTGGTCGGCTTGAAGTCCGGCGAACGGAGCACCTGCTTGGCGTAGCCGCCCACGCGGAAGCCCTTGCTCTCGAGTCTGGTGATCCAGTCCTCGCCAGTCGTGCCGTCGCTGGTGACGCTGAAGTAGATGACCCCGTCTTCCTCGCGCCAAGAGCGAAGCGGCTGTGCCACCGTGACTTCACCCCGCAAAAACCGTTCGGGGCCACCTTCACCTGCCTGCTACTTAAGTAGCTTTACTATGGCGTTGAGTTGGCCGGCGGTAAGGCTGGCGGATGCGAATTCTGTGCTCATGATTGTATCTCCTTGGGCTAATTTGCCCGTTTCGTTTTCCTCTAATCCGAGGAGGAACCATGGCCTGTGTGGTCATAGCGAGGAATGGCCTATTTTTAAGCCACTTTTCGCTATGACCAATCTCAAGTCTTATTAAAGAACTATGGATACTATCACATACACCTAAAACATCAGTGAATAAAATTTAGCCTAAATTTCTGTCTATGATGTATAGACCTGTCCACAAAGAAAGACAATAGCTGTAAAGAGTAAACAAAATAAGGGGTTTTTAGAACTGATTTTCCCTATACTATTTTCTCTTAATTACTTTTTGAATAGCGGCTATAATATCTCTCACTCCCATGCCGTATTTTTCTATAAGTTCGGCGGGTTTTCCCGATTCGCCGAAGGTATCTTTCATACCAACGAACTCGACGGGGATGGGAAAATTCACCGCCAAGAGTCCCGCCACCGCACCGCCTAGCCCCCCCGCTGTTTGGTGTTCTTCTACCGTCACGACCGCACCTGTTTTTTTTGCCGCTTCCAAAATCGAATTTGCATCAAGCGGTTTTATTGTGGGGCTATTCAAAACCACCGTTTCAATGCCTATTTCTTCAAGTTCCTTTGCCGCGAGAAGCGCATTATGGACAAGGAGTCCGCATGTAATAATTGCGACCTCTGGTTTTTTTGACTTCCAGAAGATTTGGGCTCGCCCTGGCATAAAAGGCGTTTCTTCTGTGGTGATAACAGGACTTTTTTCGCGAGCGTAACGTAGATAAATCGGTCCCCAAATTTTTGCCGCCGCGACAGTTGCTTTTTTGGCCTCGATTGCGTCGCACGGCACCACTACTTTCATATTCGGCATCACGCGCATAATCGCGATATCTTCCGTTGCCTGGTGCGTCGCGCCGTCGGGACCAACCGAAACACCCGCATGATGGCCCGCAATTTTTACATTCGAGTCGTTGTAGGCAATCGTCGTACGAATCTGTTCCCAGTTACGCCCGGGAGAAAATGTTGCGTAAGACGAGATGAACGGAATTTTCCCGCTGATTCCAAGTCCCGCCGCGATAGTCGCCATATTCTGTTCCGCAACACCCACCTCAAAAAACCGATCGGGGAATTTTTTTGCGAATTCCTCGACGCGCGTGGACTCCGTCAAATCCGCACAAAGCGCAACTATGTTCGGGTTGTGTTCGGCCGCTTTCACAAGCCCCATCCCATATCCATCACGGATCGGTTTCTGCTCCACGTCGGAATCAAAAAGTTTGGGATTTAGCTTTGCAGTTGGGTTTAACATAATTTTCTTCGGAAAAATTCGCTATTCCGGCAAATAATCGATGGTAACCGTCTGCCCCTCCGGCAACGGATCGTCGATGCCGATGTTTTTTAAATTATTGATCCTGATCCAATGACGTCCGATTTGGAAAATCGTCTGTTCTACAAGTGAATTGCCTTGCGCGCGATCGCCAAATTTGGCGAACATCATATCTTCCGCAAGTTTTCGGAGGGTTTCGGTTCCCGTCGCGGTGAAAGTCATGGTTCTCCCCACAAAATTCTCCACAATTCCTGCTTTATGCAACACATCCTCCATGTCTTCCACGGTTTCCAAAATAGGAATACGCACGTCTGCAAATGGATCGCGATCAACATTTTGCATCTCGCTTGTTTCGTGCTGATAAATCCCGCTTCCTAAAAAGCCCATAATCCCCAACAGAACATAGGTGCGGATATTCGAGAGCTGCGGCGCGATTTTTTCTTTCAAAAATCCAAGGGTTTCTTTGGAGTATTCCTTCGGTTCTTGTTCCGGAGCCGATTGATTGGGCTGTTCACTGAAAAATTTCATAAATTATTCCACATTTTTCTATTCATGTTCGCTGGTTATTCTTTTCCCGAGCGTGCGAAGCTCCGTGAGTGCGCGAATCGCTTCGTTTCGGGACGGCACTTTTCCGTGCCAGTGATAGTCCCCTTCCATGAAACTTACCCCTTTCCCCGGAATCGTGTGGGCAAGAATCGCGGTGGGACGCTCGTAAATTGCGACTGCTTCATTCACGGCATCCACGAACTGCGCCATATTATGTCCGTCAATCTCCAGAACATGCCAGCCAAATGATTCGTATTTTTTGCGAAGCGGTTCAAGCGGCATGATTTTTTCCGTGTATCCGTCAATTTGGATATTGTTCCGATCTACAATTACGGTGAGATTACTCAACCGATTTTTTGCCGCAAACATGATTCCTTCCCAGAGATTTCCTTCTTGATGCTCGCCGTCGGACGTGACGCAATAGATACGGTGTTTTTTATTATCCAATCGCGCAGCAAGCGCCATCCCAACCGCCTGTGAGATGCCGGAACCCAGCGGACCCGAGGTAGTTTCAACGCCCGGGAGCGCCGTTCGGTGCGGATGTCCTTGAAGCCGCGTGTTTAATTTTCGCAACGTTTTGAGTTCCTCCATCGGAAAATACCCCGCGTGTGCCATCGCCGCATAGCGCACGGGACAGATGTGGCCGTTTGAAAGTATTAGACGATCCCGCTCGCCCCACCCCGGACGTTTCGGATTGTGTCGCATCACGTGAAAATAAAGCGCGGTAAAAATATCCGCCATCCCCAGCGGCCCCGCAGAATGTCCAGAACCGGCCTCCAAAAGCATCTCAATGATGGAACGGCGGATCGCGGTTGCAATTCGTTCCAGCCGTTTTAATTTTTCATCGTGAAGCGGTTCCATAATCTCTCTCTATTTATAGTACCAAATTTTTTCCTTTTATGCGGAACGTAGCGTTTCAAGCGCCACTAGGGGCTCTTTACTTCCCCAAAGATACGACGAAGAAACAAAAAGATTGGCACCCGCACTCTTTGCTTCCGCGACCACACTCGGCGTAACGCCTCCATCCACCTCAATCGTGAGATCTTTCATTTTTTCGTGTAAAAAACGGATCTTCTCAAGCACCGAGCGTTGAAACGGCTGGGATGAAAATCCCGGGGCAACCGCGAGCGTCTGCACAAAATGCGTAGATGCTGTTCCGCTTCCATAGGACAGGGGAAGAATATACGGAATAAGCGCTTCGGGAGATGTCTGCGGCAGTATCGAAAGCCCCACCACATACTCCGACGGATAGGGCAATAAAACATGCTGTCGCTCCTCCGGATCCAATCGATCGAGCGCCTCAACATGCACGATAAAACGCTTCACTTTCGTCGCGCTCCACTGTTTCAAATACGTTTCAATATTTTCCACCATCAGATGCACCTCCACATTCAGAGCATTCATCCCGAAAGATGCCAAAATGGTTAACAGTTCCAGCGGATTGTTCCACGTCGTCACGGGAGCAAATTTTCCGTCCGAAATATCGATATGCACCCATGGCGTCTGGAGTGTATGAATCGCGTCAAACCGCCGTTTTACGCACCCAAAATCCATACAATTTACGACCGGGATAATCTCGTTCATTCAAAAGATGGTTTTTTAGGCCGTTCGGAAAGGTGCGTCAGCGATTCTTCAATGAGCGCAATCTCCTTCAAACGGTTTACAAAACGCGCTTCTCCTGAAAAAGGCGTTTGAAACCATGTCACCAGAATTTTCTTTGCCGCCTCGGGCTCCAGGTAATTCGCCCCCAAGCAAAGTATATTCGAATCATCGTCGTTGCGGCTATCAAACGCTTGATCCGCGTTCGCCGCAAGCGCCGCGCGGACGTTTGGAAATTTATTTGCCACAACATCCATACCCACCCCCGAACCGCAGATTAAAACGCCGCGATTGGTTTCGTATCCTTCGCTTACTTTCTGGGCGACTGCGGCGGCGAATTCCGGATAGTTGTCGTTTTCGTCATATTGCAGATCACCCACGTCCGCTACTTCATACCCAAGCGTTTTAAGAGTTTGCTTCAGATATTCCTTCAAACGAAATCCTTGATGATCGGCGCCGATATAAATGACCATAGTTAATCCAATGCGCTTATAATCCGTTCAATATGTTTTACAAGCGTTGTAACGTATCCGTACTCGTTGTCGTACCACGAAAGCACTTTTACTAAATCTCCATCCACCACTTTTGTGAACCCGAGATCCACAATAGCGCCGTAGGGTTCGTGTACGATGTCCGACGACACAATCTGCTCGTCCGTAACTTTCAGTATCCCTTTCCAGCGCGGTTCGCCCGCGGCTTTCGTTAAGATAGAGTTGATCTCTTGCACGGTCGTAGGTCGTTTTGCAACGAATGTGATATCGGCAATGGAGCCAGTCGCCACGGGAACGCGAATCGCGATGCCGTCAAATTTTCCTTTAAGTTCGGGAATCGCGCGCGTGACCGCAATGGCCGCGCCGGTGGTGGAGGGCGACATATTTTGCGCCGCTGCCCGTCCGCGCCTATAATCCGTTCCCTTCGTGGGACCATCTACAATACTTTGTGTCGCCGTGTATGCGTGTGTGGTGTTTAATACCGCTTTGGCAATTCCAAGTTTTTCAGACAAGATTTGGATAACCGGAGATACGGCATTTGTGGTGCATGATGCGTTCGATGTAAGAACGTGATGCTCAATATCTTTTTCGTTCACTCCCATCAGAACAGTTTTCCCGAGCACACCATCCTCGTCTTTTGCCGGAGCCGTCAATAATACACGCCGCGCACCGGATTCCAAATGAACTTTTGCCTTCTCGAAAGATTCAAATACACCTGTTGATTCCACCACAATGTCAACCTTCAATTCTTTCCATGGAAGTTTCTTTGGGTCTTTTTCCTGCAGAAGTTTTATCTCCTTTTCATCAACGAAAAGTGTTCCGTCCACTAGCTTCACCTCGCGATCAAAATGCCCGTAAACCGTATCGTATCTCAATAAATAGACGAGATTGCCCGCATCGCCCAAATCATTGATCGCGACAACCGTAAATCCTTTCTTTCCAAATAACTCCCTGAAAAGCAAACGACCAATACGGCCGAATCCGTTAATTGCAATTCGTGTCATGAGTCTATTATACCACGCCTAAAACTCTTGACTCACCGTACGTCTATGTGTAAGGTAACAAAAGAACATTTTCACCACCTTCCAGGGATTGTTATGGCAAAATCAGCACCAAGGCTTATCTCACAGTTTCCGGGTTTAAGTGAGTCGTTCAATCGATACCGCTCATTCCTGAGTCGCGTTGTCATGGACTTTGCGCCGACGCACATTTCCGAACACGGAACAGCGTCGGGTATGATTCAGACGATAGCTTATAACCTTCCGCAACCCGTGGCCCGCTATCTTTCGCAAGGGACCAACCTGCACATCGGTTTTTCCAATCGGATTGATGTCATCATCCGCGGCGGAATCGAAGCAACCGACTGGCGAAATATCCACTTCGAGATCGTTCTTAAGACACAAGATTCCCCTCAACCGAAATCTACCCCACAACCCTATCCCCTGCTATTTAAAAAAGTAGGGCCGGAAGCGGAGATGGAATTTTTGACGGATAAAACCCAGTTTCAGAATTTGCATGATGCGATTCAACACGGATTTTCCATTCCGACTGCACAGGAAATCATGCGGCACTTTCATTCCAAAATGCTGTGGGTGAGGGCGCTGTTGACGGACTGCGACACCGCTCGGCTTCGGATAATCGAGTACATGCAGACGACGCTTCAGACCGAATCCCTGGCTGGACAAAATCCTGTTGTGGTAACACCTCACGATCCTCGCGAGTGGGATGCTTACTGCCATCTTTCGTTCTGCCATGGAGGCGAGTGTAAGGCTTTTGTGATGGAATGGGACTCCACACTCGTCCAAACAAGGGTATCTCGATGGGTCCAGTTGTATCAGAAACGGGAAAAACTGTTTCGCGCTTGGGGTATCCACACCTAACCAACCACCCCGCCATCAGGCGGGGTTTTTATTTTCCAAAAGCGAGATACAACAGTACAGGATCCCCTATCCGTACTCCAAATAGATCTGTAAGTCCGCCCCGCACTTCAAGCACGTACCGCACCGGCACGGGCGACTGATAGAGCGCGAGCGCGGAATCCGCCGCACCAATCTGCGGATCCACGTTTTTTTCGATTCCCGCTACAAATGTTTTCCCGTCCGCGTCTATCCCCATCCACACAATATCAATCGGAAATATCATTCGTTTCATCCAGAACGTCTGAACCTCGGGGTTTTTAAATACAAAAAGCATTCCTTCGTTTTCCGAAAGCGGGGCGTGACCGCCTAAACCCCGCTCCCGCGCTTCTGGTGCATCCGCGATTTCTACTTCCATCGTATGGTTGTTGATTCTGACGCTTGAATAAAAACGATCGGTATTTTTTCCGTCAAGAATACTGAAAAGAAAAAAGAGGACGACTCCCAAAAGAACGATAAGAACCCCCCATCGATAAACGCCTTTATTTACAACAAAACGCAATAGCATAAACACATCATACTATAAACAACCTTTACAAATAATCTCCGGCGGAGGTACAATCAGATTAGTTTTTTAAAAACAACAGAAAGGAATTCACGATGAAACGTTTCTTTGTATCGCTGATACTTATCACCAGTTTCTTTGTTCCTTTTGAGAGGGCGACCTCGCAAAATCCACTGGTGCCAAGCTCCACCCAGACTCTATACGATTTTCGACCTCTCATTCCGTGTAATCCACGTCTTAAGGTCGACATCATGGGATCGTATGCTCCCGCGTTCGGAGGCAAGATTCCGGTACCATTTCACAGATATACATTTTCGACAATTCCGACGCGCCACGGAGAGTGCCTCGAACCGGATCGTTACACGACTCCTGTTTTTTCGACTCCGGTACGGTGGATACAGTCACAGGACGCAAGAATATGCATATTCTACCCAAAGGAGAATGGAGAATTTGAATTTGAATGGGGTACGATAAAATATTCCGCTTACGGATACTGTTTCCTAAACCCCGTCATTAAAACCCTCCCGTATAAGAGACGGTCTTTTGGTACATTCGGTAATAGTTTTTTTTCCGATAACACCGTTCTGGTATGGGATGACCCTGAAGCGACAAAGACCATCGCGTACGTAAAACCCCCGAATTCTCTCAATATTCTCCTCGAATATACAACGACGGACCCGCGATTGAGCGCTTGGTGGCTACGCCATACAATGGACTCTTCCGCAAAAGATTTATGGGGCGCGGTAGAACGCGCAGCGTGTACCGAACGTTATCCCGCAGTCACATTCGCGATTCTTCGCCACATGGTTGAAATCCGCATCGTACCCGCAAAAATCGCATATGATCCGCATCCTAATCAATCGGACATTCTGGAAGCCATGTTAGATTACACACAAGCAGGACTTATCCGTAATTTTTATCTGGTCCGAAATGTACTGATGGGCAAAGAACCGCTCACCGAAGAAAACTACAAAACACTTCGGGTAGGAGACACGGTGGTAAATTATCGAATGCCTGTTTTTGGACCAATAGCGACCCCCTTTCTCTACCCCGTCGTACGCGTGGATACCGTGGATACAGTTGCCCGGCTATACTATTCTGTTCAAGATGTTACCGACGAATTGAAATACGTATGGTTTTCCGGCAATCCATTCGTGGCGATTCGCCGCAAAAAGTGACGCACAAAACCTCCGAAACTCTCGGAGGTTTTTTATTGGTTTGTAAAATGGTACGCAATAATTCCAAACGCCACCGCGACATTCAAGGATTCTTTTCCACCGCGCATGGGGATCTCCACAACTACGTTCACCCGTTCTAAGGCGGATTTCGACAAACCCCTCACTTCATTCCCAAAAACCAGCGCGATCTTTTTCGAACGCGGGCGATATCGTTCATACGAAACTGATTTTTTTGACTGCTCCACCGCGACCAGAAGAAAACCTTCGATTTTCAATTTTTTATATGCGCGCGATAAAGAGGAAAAATGTTCCCAAGCAACACTCCGTTCCGCCCCAAGCGAAACTTTTTGAAAATCTTTACGATAGTTTCCGAATCGATCGAGCGGCGTAGGCGTAATGCCGCAAAGATAGAGTTTTTTAATCCCCACACCGTCCGCCGTTCGGAAAATGGAACCGACGTTATGAATACTACGAATGTGATGGAGCACCGCAATAATCTCACGCATGTCCGCATCATAAACAAAAGAAGCGGTTCTTCCAATTTGACAAACTTTGTATTTGTAGTAAGATGTAAGCGCACTTTTAAATCACGTTTTTGAAACAATATAAGGAGAGTTTTGAATGGCAGAGAAGAAAAAGAAGAAGTGGTATTTTTACGGCTTGTGGGACCGCGTGTACAGTGCACAAGTTGCGTGTATTATCAGCGAGCAGCCGTTGCCACGACGTACGAACAAATACGCATGTGCAATGACCACCAACACGGGGGATATGCCGAAACTTAAAGTTGGAGAGGTTGCAGATTTTGTGTGCGGCGATCCGCGCCTGCTCCGCAGGTGCAAGGTCATAGAGAAAGGAATTTCTCAAATGCCGAAAGATATGAAAAATTCTGTGCCGGGAGCTCTGTACTGGAGGACACTGAAATGGAAGGGGAAGTTCGTCTTCGTGAATGTGCGGCACATTGCCCGAGCCGAAGACGCGAAAATACTCTGACAGTCTTCACACTAAAACCTCCGCTCTATGCGGAGGTTTTTATTTAAAAACCCCGCGTAGGAAACGCGGGGGAAGCATCACTTTTTCAGAACATTATAATCGAACTGGTACACGATATTTATGACCGGATCGTACCGGTAGAGATTCCCGTCCATGTCATAGTAACAGACGGACTCAAACGCGCTGGTGATTTGATTATAGAAAATCCCCACATCGGGAGACGGCATTGTGGTCGTGTCGTCAAAATACAGTATAAAATACGGAGTGTTTGCGCTGTCCGAAAGAAAAACGTTTTTGAAAATGCGGGTAAGTTGGTACGGCGCGAACGTTTGACGCAATCCTTCACACGTTTCCGGCTCAACACATGAAACCGTCTGGAGGATATGGGATTCCAGATCATAGGTGAATTGTATATCCGGCGCCCAAGGTGTTTGCGGATCATTGAAATAAACCTGAAAGGTCGGATGATCCTTCCCTTCGGAAAACTCCACCGCGGGCATTCCGTATGACATTAAGACTTCTGCTATGACCGGGGGTTGTCCTATGTTTTCCCGATCCCTGTGTAATTTATCGGAGCTACTGCATCCCACGATCAACCACACGGACAAAAGGAAGCTTCTTGTTTTCATTGCAACCCTTTTTTCTATTGTGAATGAAAAATCGCTACTATCAGTTTGCGCCTAAGGACCGAAAAATACAATAGAATAGGATTGCAATTTTTTAGGTCGCGCGCTAAAATAGAAAGCGTTTTACACCCCTACCCATGCTATCCTACAACGAACTCAAAATAGGCACCATTTTCAAAAAGGAAAACGACCCCAACCCTTATCAGGTGATGGAGTACGCGTTTATTCGCATGCAACAGCGAAAACCGGTGGCGCAGTTGAAGATTAAAAACCTCCTCTCCAACAAAGTGCAGGATTATGCGGCGCATCCCAACGAAAATTTCGAAGAAGTAGAGATCGAAAGAATCCCGATCTTGTTTATTTATCACAACAAAGAAGGATACTGGTTCCATGAGGCAAAAAATAAGGGGAACCGTTTTGTGCTGACCGATGAGGCGGTGGGCGACGCAGGACATTTTTTAAAACAAGGTATGGAAGTGGCATCGTTCCGATTTGAAGGAAAAATTATCAACATCGAGCTTCCCGTCAAAGTGGATCTTAAAGTCACAGAAGCTCCCCCTGCGGTGCGCGGCAATACCGCCCAGGGAGGCACCAAAAACGTTACCGTAGAAACCGGCGCGCGAGTAGATGTCCCTCTTTTTATCAACGAAGGCGACATTGTGCGCATTAATACGCAAACGGGAGATTACGTGGAACGCGCCGAAAAAAGCTAGAAAGTAAAGATAGCAAAAAACCACTCTGGTCAGAGCGGGGTTTTTATTTTTCAAATTTTCCGAGCGCTTCCCGTAACGCGTTCCGTAGATCTTCCAGATGAGGGCCTTCTTTCGCCGGCGCAATAGTTTTTTTCGGAGTTTCGGTTTTTAGATCGGTTAGTTTGATCTCGTCTGGGCCTTTTGTTTCCGCGGACTGAACATTCGGGAAACTGCGCTGCATAATTGAGTGTTTCCGAAACGGCGCCGGTGAGGTTAAAAGTGTGGGGGTCGGAGACGTTGGAACAGAGGGCGTTGTTTCCCGCGGACGAACAGGTTCATGCGGTCGAAGAGGACGCCAACCGCTTTGATCCTCGCGAGGATGAAAGTTTTGCCCCCTCGATGGCCGTTCACCTGCCATCACCGGCTGTGCGGGCACTTTGCGCTCCGTCGTTGGTTCAAACTCAATTCCCAGATTCGCAAGCGCGGAATGATCCTCCACTCGCTCGCGCGTAAAACGCTCTCCCCGTTCTTGAGAACGTATCTCCCGTCCCGTATTCACCCCCACCCAAGAGGCGATCTCTTCTTCAATGGCATAGCGCGGACGTGCATAGAACCGGCGCGACGCTTCAACGACTCGTTCTTCGGTATTCACCGAACCAGCTAGTTTAAAGGGCGGCAACGTTTCCGCCGAAAACGGCCGCGACATTACGCCATCCACCATCAATTTCAGGAAAATAGTTCGATTGGGGAGGTTCACCATATCCTGAATGACGAATTCCGGTTCGAATTCTTTCTCCAAAAACTCCGCATCTCCCGCTCCCACGCGAAACGTCACCATGGTTCCTACGTTTCCGAATACCGCGTCGCGCACTTTTGTGGAAACATCCGTCACCAACTGACCGATGTACTGATGCGCCAGAATGATGTTCAATCGGTATTTGCGGGCTTCGGATAAGATATTCGCAAATGAATCCGTGGCAAAATTCTGGAACTCGTCGACGTACAGAAAAAAATCGATGCGCTCGTCTTCTGGAATACGCACGCGATCCATGGCAGAAAGCTGCAACTTGGTGATGATCATGGAACCAAGGAGCGCCGCGTTATCCTCGCCGATGCGTCCTTTGGACACGTTCACCAGGAAAATTTTGCCGGTGTTCATGATGTCGTAAATGTCGATGGTGCTCTTTGGCTGACCCACAATATTGCGAACCAGAGCGGTTGAGAGAAACTGCCCAACCTTGTTTTGAATAGGCGCGATGGCTTCCGTACGGAACTGATCTTTCCATTCTTCAAACTCATTTATCCAAAACGAACGCACCACCGGGTCTTTGATATTTCCTACAACCATCTGACGATAATCTTTGTCCACCAGCAGGCGCAAAATGCCCAATAGTGTGGAACCGGGCGTGTCGAGCAGCGCAAGAATCGCGTTGTTCATAATGTACTCCATGCGCGCGGACCAAACACCCGACCAGATTTTTGTAAAAATGCCCATGAGCCCCGATGCCACCAAATGTTTGAATTTAGGATCCGAAATTTCGAGAATATTGAACCCGATGGAATAATCCGGATCCGACGGATTGAAATACACCACATCTTTGATGCGCTCTTCGGGAATTTTGGAAAGCAGTTCTTCTACAAACTCTCCGTGCGGATCCACCACACAGACGCCCTCGCCATTCATGATGTCCTGAATCATCATGTTTTTTATAAGCGTAGTTTTCCCGGTTCCGCTTTTCCCGACCACATACATATGCTGGCGGCGGTCTTTCCGTTTCACGCCGAAAAGCCGGTTGGCATTCCGGAAATTGGTTCGTCCAAAATACACTACGTCTTTGGAAATTGCCTCGTCCATTTGTTTTATTATACTATAGCTCCAAAAAGAAACCCCGCGCACCATAGTTGGCGGCGGGGGAAATAAAAAATGTTTACTTTTTATTACGTCGTTCGTGCAACCTTTCTCTCTCTAAGGCTACTTTTTCTGGCATAGAACTTCGCATGGCAGGACGTTTTTCTGGCATCACTCGCCTTGAAACATATACAGCAGAGGACGGAATGCGATGCGGGACTCGAGGCAACTCCACCGGCCGCCGCGATTGCCGCGCAAGAACCTTAAGTATCATGCGGCTCGGAGAATAAAAACATAGATCGATCGAATAGACCGAGTCGGCGAGAAACATAGCGTACAGATATAAGAAAATCATACTTCTCCTTCTATAGTTCCGAGAATACTAAATTTTAATGTGCAGAGCCCTAGTATATATCTCCTAAGTAAATCAGTCAATAGCTATGCCAAGACCCCGCGAATACGGCGCGTTCCGGCGCCGACCGCCTCTTCTTTTGCAATACGGAACTGGCCAATCTCCCCTGTGTGCGTAACGTGGGGCCCGCCACAGAACTCTTTGCTATATGCAGTTTCAATTCCTTTGCCCTTAGGCGCCACATAATATACCTTTACACGTTCGGGGTATTTCTCTTTGAAAAAATGGAGCGCGCCGGTGCGTTCGGCCTCTTCCTTACTCATCTCTTCAAATCGTACTTCTAAATCTTCCGCAATTTTTTGGTTTACGATTCCCTCCACTTTTTTCTTCTCTTCATCCGTCATTTTTCGCGAAAAAGTGAAATCAAACCGCGTGCGCTCCGGCGTGATGTCGGATCCCATCTGTCCCACACCGCCCCCTAACACATCGCGAAGCGCCTGATGGAGCAGATGCGTGGCCGTATGAAGTCGCGTTACTTTTTTCTGTTCTTCTTCACTCCCCGCTTTCAGCTCGCCCGTGTCCAAAATCAAACCGTGTCCACCGAATTTTTTAGCCACCCCCGCACGAGAAATTTCTTGATGCTTCTTGAATTCCTTATCAAATGCATCGCGAGTCAATGTGCCTGCCTTATTACCACCAAACTCTTTTATTGCTTCATAGGGCAGTCCTGAACTTTCATAAAGTTTAAAAGCTGACTGCGCATCAATTGTCGACATTCTATTTAGTTCTTTTATCCCATTCTGTACTGTTTTTAAAAACTTTGAATTTTCCTCATGCCATACGGATAAAATAACACTCTCATCAAATTTTTGATGTATATTGTTATATTTTTTAATGATCCGATGCAAGAAGATTTCTAAAAATGAATCGTTGGTTAAATATTCATAGACAATTACGCGTCTCATTAATCGGCGCAATATATATTCTGCCTCCTTATTAGACGGACGCACTCCATCTGCTATTAAAAATATAATTGCACGCAGATGATCTAATACAATTCGCTTTGCACGGGGTAGCATTAGATCAAAAATAGATACTTGCTCAAGCACATCACCAATTAAATCAGTAAATAAATCCGTATCAAAAATCGTCGGAACGTTCTGGGAAAGCATGGCCAGACGCTCTAACCCCATCCCCGTATCCACGCCGGGCGTTGGGAGTTTGGTGAGTTTCATTGCGCTGTCACGATAGAACTCATTAAAAACGATGTTCCATACCTCAATGCTTTTCCCCTCAACACTTTTCACATAAATCTCGGTTGTGGGACCGCACGGCCCCTCTGTACCAGTTGGACCCCAAAAGTTGTCCACACCTTCGCGCTTGACCTTGTCCACCGAAATCCCGTTTTCAGCAAAAATTTCTCTCCAAATGACGTACGACTCTTCATCGAACGGCACACCATTCTTTCTCCAGTCACCATCCGGAACTTTTGCCGGATCAAAAACCGTCACCGCTTCGATTGTGAGCTCCATCACGCCGGTGATAAACTCGAACCCGTACCGAATCGCTTCTTTTTTGAAGTAGCCGCCGAAGGAAAAGTTTCCGAGCATCTCGAAAAACGTAAGGTGCGATTCATCGCCCACTTCGTCAATGTCGGAGGTGCGAAAACATTTTTGAATGGATACGGTAGAGAGTGACCCGAAATCCTTTTCCGCATCCAGCTCTCCCGTATAGTACCTTTTAAACTGCTGCATGCCGGCGGTGGTAAGCAAGACCGACGGGTCGTCGGGGACAAGCGACGACGACGACCTAACCGCGTGGCCGTTTTTCTTGAAATACTCCAGAAATTTTTCCCGAATTTCATTCGAGCGCATTTCTAATATCCCTCGAGTTTTTTGATTTTTTCGTGGGCGCGGATCCGTTCGAGTGCCTTGGCTTCAATCTGCCGGATACGCTCGCGCGTGACGCCGAATACTTTCCCCACTTCTTCCAAGGTGTGCTGAATGTTATCGTCCAACCCAAATCGCATCGCCAAAATTTTTTGTTCCCGTTCGGTTAGGTCGATCAAAATTTCATTAATATGGTCTTTTAGGAGCGCGGCGTTCGCGATCTGATCGGGGCTCAAGCTCGTCTCATCTTTGATAAAATCCGAAAGCGTCGAGTCTTCGTCGTCCTCCCCGACCGGAGATTCCAAAGAGATGACTTCCTGCGAAATTTTTTGGATGTAATGAATTTTTTCCACGTCTACACCCATCTCCGCCGCGATTTCTTCCGGCAACGGTTCGCGCCCCAGCTCCTGCATCAGCCGGCGCTTGGTCTGCGTAAACTTCGTGATGGTCTCCACCATATGTACCGGGATACGGATAGTGCGGGAATAATCCGCGAGCGCGCGCGTTACCGCCTGCCGGATCCACCAGGTGGCATACGTTGAAAACTTGAAACCTTTTTTGTAATCGAATTTATCCACGGCTTTCGAAAGACCGATATTCCCTTCCTGGACAAGATCCAAGATGGAAAGATGGGGGCTGCGATTCACATAGCGCTTTGCGATCGAAACCACCAAGCGCAGGTTTGCTTGAATTAATTTTTGCCGCGCCACTTCATCGCCCTGTTCGATGCGTTTGGCGAGTTCCCGTTCTTCTTTCTGGATTAAGAGCGGCGTCCGGCCGATTTCCCGCAGATACATCTGCACGGCGTCCGGCAGTTCCCTATCAATCGATGTTGCGGCTTTCAACTCTTCCACGCTGACCTCCGCGCGATCCTCCCGCACCTGTTTCACCAGTTCGCTTGTTTCTTTGACGCGAATTCCCTCCTTATCCAACCGCTCATAGACTTGTTCCAAAAAAGGAAGGTTGCGTTCGATTTCCGGAAAATAATTCAAAACTTCCGCATCCGTCAAAAACCCGCGCCCGCGCCCGCGCTGGACAAGGTTGGTCAGATGTTCCGCATATTCGGCGGGGACCTCCTTTGATCGGGCCTTGCTTTTCAAAAGCGGCTCCAGCACTCTCCTGCTGCTTACTTTCTTTTTGGGAACCGGTTTCACCTTGGGGAGTTTCTTTTTTTTGCGTTGTGTTGCCATGTGTCCCTATTCTAGTGAGTGCCGCGCAGTTCGTCAATTTTCTGGGATAAGGTGCGAAACCGTTCCATTTTTTTCATGATACCCTCCTCGTCACCGCTCGCTTCCATTTCTTTCATGCCGCGCTTCACGTCGGCACGTTCTTTCTCCAATAAATCGATGTGGAGTTCGCGAATCAGATCTTCGAATTCTTTCTCGAGCGCCGATCGGTCTTTTATATCCACCGCAAAACTCGATTGAAGTTCCAATGCGACCGCAACCGGCGAAGCGCTGTCATCGAGCGCCGGATGGTAAAAAACGGGTAAAAATTCGCGAATCGCACGAGCCCGTTCCATGAATTCGGGGAGTGCAAATCCGATTGCGAGAATCCTTCGCGCGATTAAATCAATACGTTCTTTTGCCGGCTCAATTTTTTTCTGCTCCACCGTTTCCTCTTTCTTTGCCGCGGGAAGTGCCGCAAGTTCTGCGAGGAGTGCGGAATCCGACACACCCGCATGCCGGGATAGTTCGTGGATCCACTCTTCCTGTTCCACGGCACTCGTAAGCTTCGCCACTTTCTGGAGCATATCCCGCACCACGCGTTTCTTCTGCGCAATATCTTTTTCGATTCCTTTTTGCGAAAGCCGCGCCTCAAAAAGATACTGAAATGCCGGACGAGCCGTTTCGATCCGCTTTCGAAAACCGTCCGCATCCGCAAGAACCGCATCCGCAGGATCTTTATACCCCCCAATCCCGGCCACTTTCACATGAAAATCAAAACCGCTGAAAATATCCAAACTCCGCTCCAGCGCTTTGAGCCCCGCATCATCGTTGTCGAACATCAACACGATCGTATCCGCCAGACGCCGCAGGCGTTCCAGATGAAACTGCGTAAGGGCCGTACCGGAAACCGCCGTTACGTTTTTCACACCTCCCTGCCACACCATCAAAAAGTCCATCTGCCCCTCCACTAAAACGGCGGTACGCGTCCGCGCGATGTCGTTTTTTGTTTTGTTGAGCCCGTACAGAATTTTGGATTTGTTGAAAACCGGCGTTTCGGGACTGTTTAAATATTTTGCTACATCATCTTCTTTCATTCCCGGTGAAAGTTCAAAAATACGCCCCGTAAACGCCACGGTTTTCCCCACGTGGTTCATAATCGGAAACATAATGCGCCCGTGGAACCGATCGCGGTACATGCCGCTCGCGCCTTTCCCAGCAAGTCCCGCGCGCGCGATATCGTTCACATCGAATCCTTTTTTCAATAAATGGAGCGTGAGCATTTCCCCCCCGACCGCATACCCCAGTTCAAACTCCACAATCGTTTCGTCTGCAAGCCCGCGTTTTTTCAGATACTCTTTCGCTTTCGCGTGGCTTGAAAGCGCGGTTTTGTAAAATTCCTTTGCGGCATCGTTCAAGTCGTAGAGCACTCCGAACTCACGCTCCTGTGCGGGATTCAGCGTCCGAAGCGGGATCCCCGCTTTTTCTGCAAGAAGACGCAAAGCTTCCGGGAATTCCAAATTTTCGTACTTCATCACGAACTTGATGATATCCCCGCCCTCGGCGCACCCAAAACAATGCCAGGATTGCCGCTCCGGCGAGACGATAAACGACGGCGTTTTCTCCTGATGAAACGGGCAGAGCGCTTTCAAATTCTTTCCTGCCGGCGTGAGCGTTAGATAGGAACGCAAAAACTCGACCACGTCGAGCTTTTGTTTAATGAGTTCCGTATCTTTTGGCATCAGTTTTAGTCTAACGACCATACCTTCCAAAATCAAACACATTGCCAAATAAAAAATAGTTTGGTATAGTATTGCCAGCTTATTTTTATCTAAATACTGGAGTAAATGAGATGCTTAAAAAGGTCTTGCGAGAAATATTCTTTATAATTCTTCTGTATACGATCTGCACTCTGGGAGGCTTGATTTTTCTGCTCCTGCGACTTACCGGACGCATCAACCTATTGGGGACAAAAAATCTAAAAAAGGAGGGAATGGGGATTCTTGTGGTTGCTAATCATCCTTCGTACCTCGAGGCAATTTTTTTGCCTTATCTATTCTTCCCCAAATTTCTTCTCTCTCCATTCCGAGATCTCCCCTGGAGCACGCCGGACTATCAGAACATTCTAGCACCCCGTGGCTTATTCTGGCTCCGTTACCTCCATATGATTCCAATCTATCGGGGAGGGAATTATGCGGATACCAAAAAAAATGCCGCTTCACACCGTTTAATGCTAAACGTGTTGGAATGGAAAGGTACTGTGATTCTCTTTCCGGAGGGTGGGCGAACAAAAAGTGACCCCCATCGTATCCGATCTAAAAAAGGGAAAGAGATGCGTCCTCTTCAGCCCATCACAGAACGCATTCAGCGTATGACGCACTGTATGATTCTACCGGTATGGATTGATGGTACAGACAAAGTGCTCCCCCACGGCAAGCGATTTCCACAGTTCTGGAAGGCGCGCGTTATTGTGAAAATCGGAAGACCGATTGAGAAACCAATAACCACGGCAGAGTTAGAGAACGTGCTTCTTGAACTTGCTGATGTTGAACTATAACAAACCCCCATTTTATAGTGGGGGTTTTATTGTATTTCAAAATCATTCGCGTTATTGTCGGTGTCTTGTATTATTCCCTCCATGATTTTTCTCTGCAGAATTGCATTCGCCGCAGGAGCTGTTGCAAATTCCGCACCTTCGGGGAAAAGATAGGTTCCACTTCCGTAAGCAATTTTATCAACAATAGTTGATTCGTTTCCACTCGCTAAAAGCGTTGTTGTGCCGACCAAAAATACCGTTCCACCGGTACCGGACATCGCAAAAGACGAATGGGTCATATCTGCGCTTGCCACGAGTGACGACGATGTATATGCCACTAAAAATGTTCCGCCGGGAGCAATCGTGTGCGTGCTCACAAAATTTTTCTTACTAAACGACGCGGCGCCGGAACCGCGGTACTGAAGCGACCACTCCGCCAAACTCACCGCAGTGTTCGTGGGATTCACTATTTTTACAAATTCATCGTTTGCCGTGGCGCCCGCAACCTGAACTGCGCTAATGACTAAATGGGTTGGAGCTGTACCCGCGGGTGGCGGTGGCACAATTGGGAGGATCGGTGATACTTTCGTAAATTCTCCTATCAACTGAAAATCTCCCGAAAGCTGTATGGAGCATGTCCCGTTCCCCACACATCCGCCCCATCCCATAAACTTTGAATCTAAATCGGAAATCGCGGAAAATTCCACAAGCGTCCCTTCCGCAAATCGCGCGCCGCATACCGCACCGCACTCAATGCCCGTAGGACCCGAGATAATTTTCCCGGAACCCGTTCCAGTTTTAGAAACGGAAACAGAAAACATTTTTCCCGTTGTCGAGGCGACAACGGTCGAAGTTGCAACAAAAGAATTCTCTCTTCTCGGCGTCCCCATGATCCCACTCGTGCCACTCCCTACATGCGTGTGCCAACTAAAATCCGTGCCCCGCTCCATCGTGCGGTAATCGGGAGATGCATTTCCGGCGGGCCACGTTTTCCCACTCCCCCCATCCGCACTTACCACGTCTACCAACCGACACGTGGAATCAAAAAGTCTTAAAATTTCGTCACTATTTTTCAATCCTCCCATGTAAATAAAATCGGCTGGGATGGTCGGAACCGTTTCATCGTCCGTTCGTTCCAATAGATAGAATCCGTTTGCGGAAAGAACGGAACCCTCCGGAAACACCGTGCGTAAATTTCCGCTTTTGTTCACTGCCTGCCAACCGGCTAATGCTACGGCAGTCCCGCCGGGATTTTTAAGCTCAAACCATTCGTGCGATGTTTTGTCGTTTGCAGTTCCCGCCCACGCCACTTCATTGATCAAAACAGAACGCGTGGGAATCCCTGTGGCATCAGCAGGGCAAAAAGCGACGTTTTCAATAAGGGCAACCGCAGGCGCGAGAGAAGAAGATGTCGATATCGCCATTCTATTCGTGCTCGTGCGCGGGGTGGCATCTGCCACAACCGTATTTTCTCTTCGCGGCGTTCCTCCTTCCACACGCGACGTATGCCACATAAGCATCGTGAGATTTCTTTCCATGGTCTGCTTGGTATCGTTTTCTCCCGCCGACCATGACGGATCCGCCGCAATTGCATCTTCCACCCCACAGTCTGCGTTCAAAAGGCGGAGTGTTTGATCACTATTTCTGATCGCGCCTGAAAATTCAGCGTCCACGGACATTCCCGGAAACATTGTTCCTTTTCGCGCAAGAAGAAAAAACGCGCCGGGGAGAATGCGTGTGCCACGCGGAATTGTTAAATTCAATTTTCCGTCCTCGTCCAAAACACTCCAGCCGGAAATATCGACCGGAACACCGGAACGATTCGCAAGTTCAATCCACTCGTGCCGCGCAGACGTGCGCGTACCCATCCAAGCAATTTCGCTAAAAATAACGGAATGGTTTTTCACAATATCTCCGGCTTCTGTGTCACACGAACGGTTCTGCGGTTGCGCAGAAAATGTCGGCGCGCTATTTGTTTGCCCGACAGGTTCGGTTTCTCTAAGTGCAATTTCTTCCTGCGTGCTTTTCGGGTAAAATGTTTCCTTTGCAACACGCCCAAGTGTTGCAAACGGTTCTGCAATAGACGCAAGCAATGAGGAATCAGGATTACTTCGCGCCAAACTCCCCATGCCCATACCCGCAACAAACACTAGTCCTATCCCAAGCGCAATTACAGCCACTTTGTATTTTACAAAAAAACCGCCCATTGTTTTAGGAATAGTGTAGCAACTAAAATATATTCGTCAAATAAAAAACTTCCTGGCAAAACAATATCCTCTTACCTGCAAAGAACGTAAACAGTCGGAGCGTAACAAAAATAACGGATTGAGGTTAAAGTCTGTGCTGTGCAATCGAACAAGGGGGCGGTAGTCGCAAACCAACCTTCCGAATATCCAGTGTGCGACGCGAGAGTTTGATTAAAGACAGTCGCAAGACCCTGCTTCAAAAGTGACGGCTTCTCGGTAACCCATCCCGTGCAAGTCGATAAACCAACCGTATGCGACGTGCCGCAGGTCGCGAACGTGTCCGTATCGGCAGTAATAATATGACAACCACCTCCCACCGGGATAGTCGGATTCCAAGCTATAATAGTCGGCTTAATCGTGGCCGGGTTAAACATGCTCGAACTGTTGTATACTTTTGTTTCTAGACCGCTACAATCATAATCAAACGATCCGTCACCGCGCTGGGTATAAAAATAACTTGTTTGTCCTGGTTTTGCGTTATAGTTTGAGTCATAACAATCCATAACGGGCTGGCGCGTATCAAGGGTAGCCCCGACAGGCGCGGCCGACATACGAACATGCCCTACCCATATTGGAGAAGAACTAGTATATCGCGCCAATAATGTGGAAGCGGGAGGATACCTATCATTATCTATGTCGTCATAATAAACATACTTTTTCACGATGTTCCCCCCGCCGGAACTTTTAAGGATCGTGATAGCACTTCCTGCCTGTTTAGCCCCCGTTCCTCCCGCAAGGAGTGTGATGTTATTTCCCGGGGCATAAGCAAAAGTGGCGCCCCCCGATATGGTAATGGACTTGGCATTTAAATCCAGATCAAATCCATCAATGCCATCAACATCAGAAACACTAGAAAGAAAACACGGTCCTGTTAGACTTCGTGGTGTTGTTGTTGTTGCGATCGTACAAACCGGGTCTGACCATGCAAGTTCCAAGTGATTCTTCCGCGCAAGCGCGTCTATCGCAAAAAATGTCGTGCGGTAGGTGGTTTTATGCGTATCATGCGCGACCCAGGATCCCTCATACACATACTGGCGCAAGGACTGCGCTTTTGCGGTTTCAAAAAGCGACGTCCGCTCCTCACTCGTATGTTTTGCCATCCATTCTTCTTTCGCCACCAACACGCCTTTTTCGTCAAAAAAGACGGGTTGGTCAAACTGATCCGTAACACTAACCGCTCCGGCAGATGCTAATACAAGCGGAACTTTATCTTTTCCTTTGTCGTGCCCCACTTCTGCATAGACTTCCGTAAGCGCGGCGGTGTCATTTATCACGATTCGCATCCTCTGCGTGTCGCCCGGATGAACATCTAAAGGATCTAACACGCCCGACACAAACTGCGGGTACACGTCCGCGCTGGTGATGGAGTCAAACTCCGCCTTTCCCTTCGGAATCCGCCAGCGTTCCCCTTTTATATTTACAAATTCAGCCAAAGCCACCGATGCGATGGGAGAAGATACTTCGCTCGTAGCAACGGGGGGGAGTACGGACATGGCAACTTCCCCGACGTTAAACTGGGCCTTAATAAGAAATAGAATCCCCAAAAATAGGCCGAGTAACAGACCTAAAAAAACGAGGTTCTTTTTGTTATCCATCATGGATTCATTATACACCACGCGGATTTACGCGGTATGGAGAAACTTGCATTTTAAGAATAGGCGTGATATAATACAAACAGTAAACTAAACAACTGAATAATTGGAATGAAAGGACTTGTTATGAAAAATCTATTGGTGGTATTGCTTATACTCTTCATCGCTGTCTCTATCGGCTTTTCCCAGTCCGTTACAAAAATCTGGGAGAAAAAACTGGAAGGGGACCCTAGTTCACAGCCACGTGCAATTGTGGCGGACACAAATAACTGTGTCTATCTCGCGGATGAGTACTACAAAGATCAAAAATATTTGCGTATTCGCAAATTTTCACCCGCGGGTGCGAAACTCTGGGAATGGATTGACACAGCATCACCGGGCGCTAGAATCTACCCAAAATCCATTGCTTACTCCGTCAAAGATAACTCTATTATTGCCCCCACGACTACCGCGCTCAATAAATTAAGCGCGGATGGAGTACTGTTGTGGAAAATGCCTTATGCGGGAGGGGTTGCTTCCGTCTTCGGGGACACCATCGTTACGCTTACACCAGGGAATATAAGCGGAACGGTTTCGTTTTTTGATCTGAATGGAAACTTTGTCCGAAGCTTTCAAACAGGAATGCTCACACTTGGATTTATTGGAATTTCCTTCAGAGACAATTTCATTTGGGTCTCTGCAAATAGTCCGGACGGGATTATCTCAAACACAGCGGCGTATCTTGCTAAATTCACAACCAGTGGAATATTGCTCTGGAGGTGGAACGCACCGGACGTAAGCATGTCATTCTCTGATGTAGATCAAGATGGGAACGCATACTTCGCACTTACACAATTTCGCATACTTCCGGAGCCCTTATGGGTGGAACTGGCGTACCGCCTTGTCGCATTGAATGCGGTAGGAGATGTTGTATGGGATCGCGAGTGGATTGAACATCCGCGAGGGTTTGCGAATCAGTATAATTATACGCAAAGTATTGCCGTATCCAGCCATGATATTATCAACCGCCAAGTAGTTCTTTTAGGAATTACGGAGCGGAGTGATAGTTTGGCCGATGGTAACGCGCAATACTACGCGCGATGTTTCAAAGCAACAAACGGAGATTCGCTCTGGAAGTTACGCGGAGATTATGATCCTGCGTATAAAGTGTCCCAGTATGAAGCTGGCACATTCACTCCCGACGGAGATCTGGTAATCGCAGGCGATGGATTTCCTCCATCACTTGCAGTCACGTCTTACCTCCAGAAGTTCCATTCAACGACAACAGAGGTTCGTGAATTTCCAAATCTTCTTCCTATTGGGTTTTCCATTTCCCAAAACTATCCGAATCCCTTTAACCCGACGACACACATAAGATTCGCGGTTCCGCGCGCAACACACGTGAAACTCGCGGTCTATGATATCTTGGGTCGAGAGGTAGAAATTTTGTGGGATGGAGAAAAATCTCCCGCAGTCTACGAGGCGGATTGGGACGCGACAAATTCTTCGAGCGGAATCTATTTTGCGCGGTTTACTACCCCTTCGGGAATAGAAACGCGCAAAATGATGCTACTGAAATAAAGTGGAAACACAAACCCCTGCGGTATGCGGGGGTTTTTATTTATCGTATAAGTTTATCGAGATTAAACCCTTCCACGTCGTCGTTGCGCCGATTCCCGAGCGTTTCCGAATCAAACCGCGGAGCGGTCAGGCGATAACTTACTTCCCCTTCGGAAGAACCGTAGATTATGACGCGCATCGTTACCGCATCTTTTTCGTACCATACGTTGCCGTCAAACGCGGGCGTTAAAAGGACCGTCATGCCATCAAAATGATTCGCCAAGTTTGTAACTTTCGAAAAGAGCCATAAATCCGACGCCTCTTCCGCATTTTTAAAATCCACGCTCGCGCTATAACGCCCGTCTTGTTTGGCCAAGCGCGCAACGCCCGACGTTTCTTCTTTCTGGCCCGTCATTGCGGCGCCATAGGTGGCGTAACGCTTTCCGCCGATCGTGTAAACCGGGTCCCATGTTCCGACGCTGATTTTGCCGGTACCGCCACCAAATACCGCTACCAACCCGGTGGTGGTTGTGCCAACACTAAGCAGAGCGGAAGGAGTAGTGGTTCCTATGCCAACCTTCCCGGCAAAATAAGACGCTGCGGTTGCAAGAGAATAGATTGCATAATTTCCGGCACCTGCACTAGGAGATCCTATTCGAATTCCTTGGTTAGATGTGTTGCCAAACGCGGAAAAAATACCTCCCACATTCGTTCCGCCAGCCCCCGTCCATGTGGATTCCCCCGAAAGACCCACCGCAAGACGCCCAGCGGCTGCTCCTCCACTATGAACCGCGCGAACAGCGTACGTTTCCGCCGTGGACGCTTGGGTTCCTTCACTAAAATATGCCATAGCGAATCCTTGTGTTGAGTTTGTGCTCCCTACGGTAAACCGATAGCTGGAGGGTGATACTCCAATGCCGACATTCGCCCCGCGCACAAAAATAGCATCGGATGCCAGGTTTTGAATCACCAATGTTCCATCCAACCCCACACGGAATTTTGTGGAGGTGGCGGTAGCCGTTCGGGAAAGACGCAGAACTTCATCGGTCGGAGAGGTACTCAAAACTTCCAACTTGGAACTGGGAGCTGCCACACCGATACCCATATTACCGCTCGTATCAAAAATGGCGCGCAGGGTGGAGCTTGTATAAAACGCGATAGGAACGGTGATGCCGCCGCCTCGGATCTGCAGTTGCCCGGCCTGTCCATCCATACTTCCGCTACCCCCCATGGTTAGATGAGTTTGCCCCGAGCTATCCGATCCAATTGAAACTATGCCGCCGGTTACATTGTCGTCTACCGTAAAAATCCCCGTTCCGGGATTCCCCACAACCGCCAACTTCGCGGTTCCAGGAGTTGTTGCGCCCACAGCAACATTGTAAGAAGCAGATGTCGGATTAAGATTATTCCCTGAAAGTGACCAAAAATTGGTCCCCCCAGTAGGAGCCGTCCATGTTGCAAGACCATTTGCGTCGGATGTTAATACCTTCCCCGACCCTTGCGTACCATCTACAATTTGAATCGCGTCGCCAAAAAATGCGGAACGCACCAAACCGCCGATCGGTACGGTGGTTGTGACATAAATCCCGTAGGATGTTGCCCCCGCGTTTGTTGCACGTCCTGGAGTTATAAAAAGCCCGTAAGAAACGGGAGTGCCGCTTCCCGAAAAAATTGCTTCTCCGCCCGCTACTTTCAGCCCATAGGAGTTTAGTCCTGTCGCACTATTTGAATTTGTTACGCCCAGTACTCCAGAGGTTCCGGTAATGTTGGAACTGATGGATGATGCGCCGCTTAAAATTGTAATAGCGCCTGAAGAAATTGTTCCGATGTTTGAAAGATTGCGGCTGGTATCCATAAACTGCGTGCCGCTCATCTGAAGCGGTCCCGTAGCATTTACGTTTCCTCCGTTTATTTGAAGTAAAGCGGTGCCCGTTACATTAGTTGCGTTTTGCCAAAAAGTAAAATAATTCGCTATTCCGGAACCTCCGATTCCGCTCGGCCACGAGTTCCGACATACTTCCCCGATACAGACGTTTGCCGCAAACGTGGAAGTGGCGCTCACGGTTAAATCTCCGGTCACATCAAGCGCCGTTGCGGGAGCGACCGCCGAGCCAATACGAACATCAGATGCAAAACGAACATCGGCGGGATAGAAAAGCACCGTGGGACCGCTTGCGGTTCCATTCGGATAAAACTGGATTGAACCGCTCTGTGTGGCGCCTCCGCTGAAACCCATGTAGAAGCGATCGCCTGCCACATCATGTTTCTGCACCCATTGTCCCAATGTCGGACTTGAGGTCGCAATCCAAAACGCACCGGTCACCCGCGCGTTTCCCGCTACATCAAGCGGATAAGCGGGATTTGTGTTCCCGTTGCCTGCCCCTATAAAACCATTTTTTAGCGTGAGGAGATCCGCACCCGCTACATTTACAACAAACGCGCTATCCGTTCCCTCTTTAAAAACCACAGGATTTGCCGCTGTGGAACGAAAAAGTCCGAACAGTGGATCAGCCCCACCCGCAACGGAAAACGGATAGAGCGGTGTTGTGGTTCCGAGTCCAATATTACTTCCACTGACTGCAAGCGGGGACGTTCCAGAAAGCGCTGTTGCACTTGTCCAGTATGGAATATAATTTGCGGTTCCGGCACCTGTCACCGTGCCATTGCCTTTATTGTTAAACGTTGTCCAATCCGTGAAAGAAAGATAACCATTCGTCGTTCCATTTGCTTGGCTGATGGAAATATTCGGAGTGGCGCCTCC
Source organism: uncultured Candidatus Saccharibacteria bacterium (assembly GCA_964365955.1). GTDB lineage: Bacteria > Patescibacteriota > Minisyncoccia > UBA6257 > GWB1-50-10 > CAYISA01. Next base: position 26,071 of record CAYISA010000001.1, read on the forward strand.
GCTACTGGTGAGCGGGAGCGAAGCGGTCACACTTGTGACGCCTACTGTATCAATATCATTCGAACACACAATCGTTCCGGTAGAACTAAGAGAAGAAATTTTTTGTGTTCCGCCGCAGGTGCCGCCCAACATATTCAGCATAAGCGTACCCGAGGTCGTAATCGGTCCTCCACTCAAACCCGAACCGCTTCCAACACTTGTCACTGACCCGGCAGGCCACGAGTTCCGACATACTTCCCCGATACAGACGTTTGCCGCAAACGTGGAAGTGGCGCTCACGGTTAAATCTCCGGTCACATCAAGCGCCGTTGCGGGAGCGACCGCCGAGCCAATACGAACATCAGATGCAAAACGAACATCGGCGGGATAGAAAAGCACCGTGGGACCGCTTGCGGTTCCATTCGGATAAAACTGGATTGAACCGCTCTGTGTGGCGCCTCCGCTGAAACCCATGTAGAAGCGATCGCCTGCCACATCATGTTTCTGCACCCATTGTCCCAATGTCGGACTTGAGGTCGCAATCCAAAACGCACCGGTCACCCGCGCGTTTCCCGCTACATCAAGCGGATAAGCGGGAGCAACTGTGCCAATGCCGACATTATCCCGCACATAAGCACTTCCATAAACTGAAAATGGCTGTGGCAAACCCGTTTTAGAAGACGTCGCGACACCAAGCGACGCGGGAAATGCAAAATTGCCTCCACCTTGCAAAGATCCGAATACACCGGAGCTGACATTATCGGCAGAAAGCGCGCCGGAGAACGCACCTAAAAATGAGTTTGCTTGTACGTTCCCGTTCACTTGTAATGCCTGCGCGGGAGCCACGGTACCAATGCCAACATTTCCATTCGGGAAGAAAAGAATATGCTGGTTGGATCCTCCGGAAGTTTGGAACAGGAGCTGGGATTGAGAAGAATACACCGTGCTCGTCCCAATCTGTAACGCGCGCGTAGACGATGCAAAAAGAATTCCGCAGTTGCCAGTAGGCGGATTCCCACATGGGCCTTGGAACGTTTGTGCGTCTGCAACACCCACAAATAGTGCGATGGCGGCGATAGAAAAAAGAATGAGGGTTGGAAATTTATTCATGATTTATGGCAACGCAACAAAAACTCCTTTTAATTGTTTCCCTGTGGGACAAAAATCGCGACACATAAAATCCGCTGTCCCCGTAAAATCAACCGTAAAACCGATAGGCTTTGTTTCGCCGGCACGCGCCGATTGATAGAGGCCAAGATACGGCGCCGTGAAATCAAAGTCGCCACCCACCGCCGTCATGCGAATTTGCACTAAATCCCCTTTTTTTGCGGTAAGTGTTGCGGGCGCATATCCTGCGGCACTCACCGTTAAATCAAACATCTTGAGTTTTCGATCCGAATTCAGAGTAGCCGGAACTTCTACAGCCGCTTTTGAGGGTGATGCACCGAATGGAATTTCTGGTTTGAAATATTTTGGAGGCACTATGGAAACGGGCACGGGGTTAACATCGGGCACGGAAGGTACCGGCGACCTAACCATAGATTTTTGCGCGGTTAAAAACCAAATTCCCGCGACCACAATAATAACGGCGACTATTATAAGAACGATTTCTTTTTTTGACATGCGGCGATTTTTATCATTATAGCACAGGCGGAGCATCTTAATTCCGCGGGTGGTATATAATAAATGTATGAAGTGGTTTCGCGTCCTATTTTGGATTTTTGTTGCCGTTGCGGTGCTACTGGCTCTTTTCCTTGCGTTTTATAAACCATCCGAAACCGCCCGTGCCGCCGGCACGAATATCAGCGCTTTTGATAGCGAACGTTTTGCATGGAACGACATGATTGGCTGGATCGATTTTTACGGAACCAATGCCGTGATGGTGGGGACAAGTTCCATTACGGGTTACGCGAGTTCCGCGGCGGGAATTGTCGCGCTCGACTGTTCAACCGCGCCAGGCGGCTGTGGTGCGTGGAATTATGGCGTCTGCAACGGACGCGACTTAGCCCACCAAACCAATGGAACATGCACTACGGGAAGCGACGCGGGGAGCGGGTGGCTCTCCGGATACGCCTGGAACGATCTTGCGGGCTGGATTAGTTTTAGTTGCGCGAACCGTGGTGGATATCCTTGCACGGGTGAACAAGTGCGGATTCTCCCCGATGGGACCTTTGATGGATGGGCGTGGAGCGATTCGGTTGGCTGGATCAGTTTTAACTGCGCGAACACGGCGCAAGGATGCACCTCTCCCGGGCACGACTATAAAGTAAAAAGCACATGGACCGCCTCGAATGCAGTCGGATATTTGGAATCTTCTGTATTTGACACGCAGATCCAAGGCGGCGCCATACTGAATAGTATCCTCTGGAAAGAAGGGGCACCGTCCGTGGGCACGTGCGTAAGTTTCCAAACCGCGGGATCGAATAACCCCGCAGGACCGTGGAACTTTTCGGGTCCCAGCGGAGACAGCAACGCGTACTATGGCGCCTCGTGCGATGCGGCAAGTGGAATTGCCGGAGGAACCGGGTGCGCCCCCAAAAACACATCCATCTGTGTGAATCCCCTCTATACGCAGAACTACAGATATGTAAAATATAAGGTAAGGCTCCAAAGCGATACCGCGCAGACAACTACGCCCGTCATTACCGATATCATTTTGAACTGGAGCCGCTAACACCATGGCAATCCGCGAAACACAGATCGACAACAAACTGACGTGGGTGCATCTTACGTACCCGTCCCAAGAAGATTTTTCGAAACTGAAGTCTTATATCAACGCGCACCCGATCGTCTTGGACGAACTCCTCTCCGCGTCCGATCGCACACGGGTGGACACATACCCCGAGTATATTTTCATGGTGTATCATTTCCCGATCTACGACACAAAAGAACTTTCATCGCGCCGTGCGGAAATAGACATCATCGCCTCTAAAGAAACGCTGATCACGGTTTCTTATGAAGAGCTGGAGCCAATCCAACAATTTGAGCGGGACCTCGAAACGCGCCTCAAAAAGAAAGAGATCTCCTCTGCGGCTCATCTTCTGTACCATCTGTTAAGCGGCGTAAACGATTATTCCGTCCGCCAGCTAAAACACGTCGAAAAAAAGGTGAATTATGTAGGGGAAAAATTATTTAAACGCCAAGATCGCAAACTGCTCGAGGAAATTTCTTACATCAAGCGCGATCTACTGGAATTCTCGATTGTCGCGGTGCCACAACGGTCTACGCTTGAATCCTTGCTCCAAGTAGCGAGTGATTTTTGGGGGCCGAGATTCCGTCCGTATTTTTTGGATCTGGTCGGAGATTTTTCCAAGATCCACTACCTTCTTGAAAATCTGAAGACGACCATTGAGTCCTACAGCGAGACGGTATCCCAGATTTTCGGATTTAAAACGTCCGAAATTATCCGCCGCTTTTCCATTTTGGGATTCCTTACGTTCCCCCTAATCCTCTATGCCACCATCGCCCTCCAGCCGAAAGTTGAGGCGGGGATCATCAACACCGCGAACGATTTTTGGATTCAATTCGGCGTTATCGCGGTTATCATCGTGACCGCCGCTTTCTTCTTTCGAAAAAAGGGGTGGCTCTAATCTATGCGGATCTATAACACGCTTTCGGGAGAAAAGGACGAACTTGAGCGGCCGAAAGGTGCGCTCAAGCTTTTTGTCTGCGGTCCTACCGTCTATGACTATATCCACCTAGGGAACGCGCTCACCTATGTTTCCTTTGATCTTTTTGCTCGCTATCTGAAATCCCAGGGATTCAGGGTTTTTTTTCTCGAAAACATAACCGATATCGATGATAAAATAATCCAAAAAGCCGAAGAAGAAAAGAAAACTCCAAGTGCAATCGCCGATTTTTACCGTAGAGAATTTCTAAAAGACGTGAAAGCGTTGGGCATCGACACCGTGACTCGTTATGCGTCTGCAACGGATTTTATTCCGGAAATCGTAAAACAAGTAAACGTTCTTTTAAAAAAGGGTTTTTCCTATAAAATCGAAGGCGACGGATACTATTTCGATATCTCGAAATTCTCTGACTACGGAAAACTTTCCAAGCGAACGGTTGCCCAAGCGGAGGATGGAGTTTCGCGCATTGACGAGAGTGTTCGAAAAAAAAATAAGGGTGATTTTTGCGTCTGGAAATTTTATTCTGAAGATCCCGCGGAACCGTATTGGGAAACAGAGATCGGGCGTGGCCGGCCGGGCTGGCACATTGAAGACACTGCAATCACCGAGAAATTCTTCGGCCCCCAATATGACATCCACGGCGGCGGAATTGATCTAAAGTTTCCGCATCATGAGGCGGAAATCGCCCAGCAGGAAGCTGCTTCGGGGAAAATTCCTTTTGTAAAGATCTGGATGCATGGGGGGCTTCTAAACGTGGAGGGGAAAAAAATGTCAAAAAGTCTAGGCAATTTTATAACCGCTCGGGATTTTCTGAAAAAATATCCTCCGCAGCTTTTCCGCTGGATGGTTTTGAACCACCACTACCGGTCGCCACTGAACTACACGCTGGAGCTGGTTGAACAGGCAAAACAAAACATTGAAACCATAAAAACATTTTTGGAAAAACTGGTCTTTGTAGAAAAAAAATCCCGCGCTTCTAAAATCTCGGAAGTCGCGAAACTCACAAAAAAAGCGCAGACGGAAATAGACGGCGCGCTGGACGACGACTTCAATACTCCGGTAGCGATTGCGGCATTTTTTGAATTTATGGGAGAAATCGAGAAGCGCATTTGGAATCTTTCCTCTTCCGACGCCAAACTAGCGGTTTCTTTTTCCTTACAAAACTTCGAGAATCTTGGATTTTCTTTCTCCGGCTCAAAAATTCCCCTCAAAATACGTCTTCTTACACAGAAACGCGAGTTATCAAGAGCCCGTAAACAGTTTGTTCAATCTGATGACTTGAGAAAAGAAATCCATCGTTTAGGATACATTCTAGAAGACACGCCCTACGGACCTTTCGTGCGGAAAGAAATAAAATAAACGGCGCGCGCTTCCTGGAATCTATGCCGAAATTATCACTTAAAGTCCCTCCTCATGATTTGGAGGCAGAGCGTTCCGTGTTGGGCGCTTTGATGCTCGACAAAAACGCCGTCGTCCGCGTGGCGGATATTCTGCATCCCACGGATTTTTATCATCCCCAGCATCAGATTATCTACGAAGCAATTTTGGATCTTTTCGAGCGCAGTGAACCCATCGATGTACTAACGGTCACACAAAAACTGAAGGGGGGTAAGAAACTAAAAGAGATCGGCGGCGGAGATTATTTGGCAGAAATTATTTCCAGCGTTCCGACGTCTGCACACGTGGAACATTATGCGACGATTGTGAAAGAAAAGCGCGTACGCCGAGAATTATTGCACGCAGCGTCCGAAATTAACGAAGACGCTTTTGACGCGGACGACTTCGAAGAATTGTTGGACGGAGTAGAACATAAAATTTTCACTATTTCCCAACGCTCGCGCCCGCAACGGTTCACCGCCATCAAACAAGAACTCGGCGCCGCCTATGAGCGCTTCGAAAAACTCCACCACGGAGAAAAAAATGTCTTGCGCGGCGTTCCCACCTATTTTACAAAACTCGACCAGATGCTCTCGGGTCTGCAACACTCCGATATGATCATCGTGGGCGCGCGCCCCTCGGTAGGAAAAACTTCGCTGGTTCTTGATATCGCCCGCGAAGTGGGACTCCACGGAAAAACAGTCGGGTTTTTTTCGCTCGAAATGTCCAAAGATCAGGTGGTGGATCGTTTGATCGCCGGACAAGCCCAAGTGTCCCTGTGGCGCATGCGTTCCGGACAGCTCCGTGATGAGTTGGAATTCCAGCTAGTACAGCAAGCACTGGACCAGCTTTCGAAGGCCTCAATTTTCATCGACGATACGCCCTCTATGAACATCCTTCAGATCCGTTCCATGGCGCGGCGCCTTCAAATGGAACACGGACTTGATCTCTTGATTATCGACTATCTGCAGCTCATCCAACCGCGAACCTCAAGCGACAACGTGGTTCAGCAAATCACGGAAATATCGCGCGGCATCAAAACGATTGCCCGTGAGCTTGCCGTGCCGGTTTTGATTGTGTCCCAGCTCTCGCGCGAAATGGAACGCCGCGAAGTAAAAATACCAAAGCTTTCCGACCTGCGGGATAGCGGATCGTTGGAACAAGATGCGGATGTAGTAATCTTCATCGCGCGCAAAGATAACCCGGAAGGGCTCCCTGAAAACAATATTATGAACATTATCATCGCGAAACACCGCAACGGTCCCGTGGGATCCATTGAACTCCGTTTTGACAGCGATAAAACCAGTTTCAAAAATATCGACACCCTGCACTCGGCTCCCGAAGCAGAAATCGGAATGTCATGACACCGGACCCCATCAAAAAATTTATTGAAGTATTTTCCCGCCTGCCCGCGATCGGACCCCGGCTTGCAACCCGCCTTGCGTTCCATCTGACAACACTTGATCGCCAGGAACTCCACGCACTCGCGGTTGCTGTGAATAATCTGAAGGGTCTCACGCGGTGTGAGCGCTGTTTTTTTCTGAAAAGCGGAACGCAGAAACCATGTTCGTTTTGCGCCGACACGACGCGCGACGCAATGCTTATCGCCATCGTGGAAAAAGATACGGATATACTCGCACTTGAAACTACCGGCCGCTTTAAGGGTCAGTATTTGGTACTCGGAGAGCTTCCGGAACGAGGCGTGCTTGAGAGTTCCCATAAACTCCGTTTGCGGGCGCTGAAAGATCGAATTCAAAAAGAATTAAAGGGGAAGGCAAAAGAAATCATTGTGGCGGTAAATCCGACAACCTTTGGTGATTTTGTCGTAGACACCGTCGGCCAGGAATTTAAAACTCTTGCGGAGCGTGTAACCAGACTCGGACGTGGTATCCCCACGGGTGGAGAAATCGAATTTGCAGACGAAGAAACTCTGCGATCCGCATTAGAACGAAGAAACTAAGTGATTGACACTAGAAAATAAAATAAGCGACTCCTTGGGGGTCGCTTATTAAATTTTTGTAATCTCAACTTCGGAAAAATCCTGGCGGTGGGTATTGAATTTGCGATAGCGGGTTTTGGGGTGATAGCGAAACACGATTTTTTTGGGCGTGCGTGCATTTTTCAAAATCTTTGCTTCAACTTTTGCACCTGCAACATATGGCGTTCCCACGGTCACTTTTTCCCCGTCCGCAACCAACAGCACCTTATCGAAAACAACGGAAGAGCCCTCCGCTACCGGGAGTCTCTCTGCTAAAATCCGTTCCACCGGAAGTTTGGTTCCTTTTGAAACCTTATATTGTTTTCCGCCCGTCTCAATAACTGCAAATTGCATAACAAAATAGAGTGTATCAGGGAAAATCTTTTTTGCAAGCCAAACAAAAACCGCCCCTTTGCCCTTCGCCAACCGGCGAAAAAGAGGAGCGGTTTTTTGCTTCAAATCTAAAAGTTTAGTGTTGTTCCATTCTGTCTTTCATGCGACCGATAAGCGTGCCGGCGTAATCCTTGCCGCCCAAACCAAACGCAATACCGCCCGCAATCGCGAACATCGCGACAAACCCCGTCACTAAGGACTGGATAATCGCCACCGCAACGCCGAGCTGCGTAAGCATCGCAAGGAAACCAAAGACCACCACTGACCACCACGTGACCGATCCCAAGAAATGCGCTCCGTGAAACTTTGTGCTTTTAACCGACGCCTGAACCAGGCGCTTCAAAAAGTTCGCGAATACGAATGCCGCGAGCATAATGAGCACCGCTACAATCACATTCGGGATATAGATAAGCACTTCTTTAAGGAATGTTGAAAGCGAGTAGAACCCTAAAATGTCCGTCGCCGCAAGAAGGAAGACTACCACCAGAAACCAATAAACAATTCTTCCAAAAAACTTGCCGCTGTTCAGATTCAGGCCCGCGCGATCAAAATATTCCTTTAGCCCTAAACTCATAAGCCCCTTGTCGAGTTTGATCAACGTGATCACTTTCTCTACAAGCGTCGCAAGCCCGCTCGCTACGATAAGACCCACAATAAGGACAATGAGCGCCCCAATAATGTTCCCGAGCGTCATAAAAAACCCTGTCCAGAGATTCTGGAGTGATGAAACCACTACCTGTGTCCAATCTTGAATAAGCATGTTGAAATGATAAGCTGATTGAATTCTCGACCTTTTTAGGTGATTCCATTATACCACACGCTTTTCATGAAACCAAAAAACAACCTCCCTCTGTACACCAGCACCTTTGTTTTGCTGTTTTTGCACTTTGGTGGAGTCATTTTTCACTGGTATAACACTTTTTATTCCTTTGATAAAATTGTCCACGTGGCCGGTGGATTCTGGATAGCTCAAATTATCCTTTTATTGTCCACAAAACACCAAACCGTTGCCTTCCCGAAAGATAAATTTATGAGGGCGTGTATCCTACTTATCAGTATGGCGGTGCTGGTGGGAGTTTTTTGGGAATTTTTTGAAGTCTTCGTTGGTAAAATAAGCATACTCCGGTACGGTACGGGCATAGAAAATCACCTCGCGCCCACCGATACCGCTTTTGATCTTTTTTTTGATTTTCTAGGGGCCACGCTTGCCGCCATCATCTTTCTTCCAAAAAAGAACGGCTCAACTAGTTCGTCTGGAGAATAATCGCGCCTGTGGACGAGGTGTAATCAATACTCGAGGAGGTAGCGAATGTGCTGGTCGTACCCGTTACCACCTGTTCCCCCACTGGACCGGTGGACCAATCCGTCTGTGTATACACATTGTTCAGAAAACGGGAAAGATAGATCGTCTGCGAAGACGAGTCCGAGGTCCCTTCAAGATCCGTCCAACTCACCGTGATAATTGCTTTAAGTGTTGAGGGATCATAATATCCGCCGCTTGTCACAATATCTCCCGTTGAAGTTGAGCGATAAATGGGGCTAAGAGAAAACGAATGGGTGTAGGTGATGTTATTTAAAGGTGTTGTCGCGGTTCCCGCCGAACCATACACAATCCACTTCCCCGCGCTCGTTGTCGTAAAATACGCCGTGCTTGTCGCAAGGCCGCTAATATTATGCCAATCCTCGCGCGCGATAGCGCGGAGCGCTTCAAGTTCTTCTTTCGCCAAAAATGCTCCCGCCCCTGCAGCACGCGTCTGGGGTACCGCCCGCAAAGATATCGAGGAAATGGAAGCTACGGATAGGCTGACGAGCACTAAAATAAGTGATGCGATAAGGATTTCCACAAGCACTTGACCGTTTTTTTTGTTTCCCATACCCTTTTCAATCTATACTACCACACATAGAATTATCCACACATTCCTTTTCTATTCTCAAAGAATGGAGCTATACTAAATGCATCATTACAAGGTCGATTTAACTTTTCCTTTATTGATCATGTTAAAAACACAAGAAAAGAGGGGGTTTACGCTTATTGAGCTGATTATTTCCATCGCGATTTTGGCAATTTTAGTCGCGGTTCTGGTAGTCGCAATCAACCCCGCTGAACAGCTGGCACGCTCCCGAGACGCAAAACGCGTTGCAGACCTTGATGCATTGAAATCTGCTTTAAACTTGTATCTTGCGACCGCCACGACAACCGTAAACTTGGATGGACAGGGAACCGCGAATACGCTCTGTTCCGGTGGAGGCGGGGCCGACACTATTTTCTTTAATAGCACAGCCGGAGCGACAACCAGCGGTGCATATGACGTGGGTCATACGTGGGTTGCGAAATCAGCAAGCTCGGGCCAGGCTATCGGAGCGTCGGGCTGGTTACCGGCACGTTTTGATTGGACGCCCGGAGGTTCTCCGATCTCCAACCTTCCGCTTGATCCAACAACTCCGGGAGGAGATTCCACCTATTTCTATTCCTATGCGTGTGAATCAACCAACAAACAATTTAAGTTGACCGCAAGACTCGAAAGCACTTATTTTGCGAGCGATCTGAACCTTGATGGAAATGACGGCGGAGCAACCTCCTCACTTTACGAAGTGGGAAGCAATCTTACGACGCTCTAACCATTTGGACGGCGTGTTTGTTCTGAAAAACCCCCACCTGTGGGGGTTTTTGTTTTCGTAAAATGCTAAAATAAACACATATGGCAATCACGCTCGGAAAGATAACAGATCTACTTGTAAAAGAGGGGGTGGTAAAAAAGGAAGAGGTTGCGACATTAGAAGAAGAAGCGAAACAGTTGGGCGCGACATTTTCGCGGTACTTAATCTCGCAGGGACGGCTTACCGAAAAACGGCTGAATGAAATCATCAGTACGTTTTTGAATGTCCCTATTTTTGACATTAAGGAGCGAGCACTGAAGCCGGAATTTGTGGAACTGCTTCCGGAAGCGATCGCGCGCCAGCGTCAACTGCTTATTGTAGACGCCGATCAGAAGAAAAAAACGTACTCGGTCGCGATGACGGACCCCACGGACATCGACACTCTTACCTTTCTTGCAGAATACCTGAACGGAACGATTGACCCTTACCTCATTTCGTCCGAGGATCTGCGATTCGGGTTTCGTATTTACAAAAAAAAGTCCTCCGCCGAATTCCAAAAAATCATCAATGAGCGCATCAAAGAGCTCCGCACAACACTGAAGCGCGGTGCGGAAGGGAACATCCTCGAAAATGTTCCGCTGGTTCAACTTTTTGACGCGGTCATGGATTATGCGGCTATTTTGGATGCCTCGGATATTTATTTTCAGCCCGAAGAAGAACTCTTAAGAATCCGCTTCCGTGTGGATGGACTCTTGCGGGATATTTTTATAACGGATAAGGCGATTAACGACGGAATTATTGCGCGCGCCAAGACACTTTCGGCACTGCGTATTGACGAACACGTGAAACCCCAGGACGGACGCTTCCGGTTCCGAACGAGCGATACCGATCTGGATATCCGCGTTGCCATCATGCCGACATTTTTTGGCGAGAAACTGACACTCCGCCTTTTGGCGGGATCGCAATCGTTCCTCACCTTTGAAGAATTGGGTGTGAGCGATGTGATGGCTCAAAAACTCTATCAGACCGTCAAGCGCCCCTACGGAATGCTCTTGAGCGCCGGTCCTACCGGCTCCGGAAAGACGACAACTATTTACAGTATTCTGACTCTTCTGAACCGACCCGAGGTTCATATCGCAACCATCGAAGATCCTATTGAATACATGATTCCGAACGTAAGCCAAACACAGGTGAATGTACAGGCAAATATTACGTTTGCGTCCGGGCTCCGCGCGCTCCTACGCCACAGTCCCGACGTTATTTTGATCGGTGAAACGCGCGACGCGGAAACGGCCTCTATTTCAATTAATGCGGCGCTGACCGGCCATCTTTTGATTTCGAGCATCCACACCAATAATGCCCCGAGCGCGGTGGTGCGACTCCTGGACCTTGGCATTCCGTCTTTCCTTATAGCATCTACTTTGAACGCGGTGGTGGCACAACGCCTGGGAAGAAAAATCTGCCAGAACTGCATTGAGTCGTATCCCACGCCTCCCAGCATCGCGAAACAGATACAAGAAGAGTTTGCGCGAGCGGGTAAAAAGAATCCGCCTCCCAAAAAACTCTACCGCGGAAAAGGATGCACAATCTGCGATAACACGGGGTACAAGGGTCGCACTGGTATTTTCGAAATTTTGGTCGTGAGCGAGAAAATTCGCGACATCATCGCAGGAACCCATTTCACGCTCGACTCGCTTTCGGAAATGGCACGCGCGGAAGGAATGACCACGATGTTTGAAGACGGACTCGAAAAAGTGGAGCGCGGCGTTACCACTATTGAAGAACTATTCCGCATCATGAGCGCGGAATAATAACTCATGGCACGCTTTTCTTACGTCGCTCAAAATTCTGAAAATGAAATTAGCAAGGGAGTGATTGAGGCTCCCACGCACAGTGAAGCTGTACGTGTTTTGGTACGCAAGGGCCTTTCCCCTATTAAACTGGAGGTGTTTAAGGACGCGGGTGAAAAAAATAAAACGCTCCCCATTACTATTTCATTCCGGAAAAATCTGACGCTCTTTGACCAAATCAATATCCTGCGCCACCTAGGAACAATCCTGAACACCGGCACTGATCTTCTCTCGGGTCTCGATATCATCGCGAAAGACGCTATCAACCCATTGGTACAGAAAATACTTTACGATGTAAAAGAGCGCGTGGGACGCGGTGAGCGTTTTTCTGACGCGATCGAAAAATGGAAGAGCCAGTTCAGCCCCATTTTTGTAAGTCTTGTACGCGCCGGAGAATCATCTGGAACGCTTCCAAAAACGCTGATTAGCTACGCGCAAGAACTCCGAAAAGACTATTCGTTTTTCAGAAAACTTCGGAGCGCGGTAACTTATCCGGTTATTCTGGTGGTCGCGGTTGTTGCAATGATTCTTATTCTTATCTCTATTGTTGTGCCGCGTTTAAAACAGCTTTTTTCCACTACGCGCGCCGCACCTCCCTTTTATACGAAATTTTTTATCGCTGTATCGGATTTTTGGCTCGCTCATCTATGGACGATCCTGGGAATTTTGGCAATTTGCGCGGTCGCGTTGATGATTGCGTTTCGTAAAAAAACGCTTCGTGAGAAATTAATGGAAATTCTTTGGTATTTCCCGGTCCTAAAAAAAATAAACAGGAATCTTATTCTTTCCCGATTCACTAAAACGATTGCGAACCTGATTGATGCGGGATTTTCTCTAAAAGAAGCTCTCCACACAACCGAAGAAGTAGTGGGACCGAAACACAGAAAAGCGCTCAAAGAAATTGCGGAAGCAAAACTAGCAAAAGGTGTGGAATTTTCTGAGGCACTAAAATCCTACGAAGATCTTTTTCCGCGTATTTTAGTGAGCGTGATAGCAACCGGCGAAAAAAGTGGACAGCTTTCTTCCGTGCTTCTCCAGATGGGCGAGTTCTATGAGGAAGAAGTTTTGTATTCATTAGAACTCTTCTTGACGCTCATTGAACCATTGCTTCTTGTCTTTGTGGGTCTGGTTGTGGGGCTAATGGCTGCATCTATTATTTCTCCGATTTACAGCTTAATCGGCCACTTCTAACGTTACTCCACTGAAACTTTCCCTTCTGCCGAGACGGAAACGGTTTTTGTTTTAGAGGCATCCGTGGCAAGTTTAAACTGCACCGATGTGCCGGTTGCAATCGTTCCGCTCAATTTTGTAAATAGGATCTCCGTGCTGCTCCCCTGCGAGAGCGTCGCGTAACGCACCAACGTTCCAAGATTAAAAACGGTGCTTGATGCACTTACATAAGTGGATCCTGGGAAAATCGCATAAAAAGGTGTTGTAGTGGCATTCTCAAAATGAACACCCCAAGCCAAACCGTCGACGCCAGCAAAGGCGCGACCGCGTGCTTCTCGCACTCTGGTTGCCACTCCCTGCGCTTCCGACTCAAGAGAACCGATTTCCTGATTTTTGAACATCAGAAGAGCAGCACTCCCCGCAATGCCGAGAAACAGCACAACAATAATAAGCTCGATGAGCGAAAAACCCGCTTTCTGATTGCGCGTGTGCATATTAATCCTGAACTTTTTCAATTTGGAAGGCGGGGAGCTGATGTGCGGGCGCTTTCGGCACCCGAAACGCCATGAGTCCCTCCCGCACGACAAACTGCACAAGGAACGCCGCACATACCACAAGAATAATCACGTACACAAGTGCCGCGGCTCCTAAATAAGATTCGAAATTTTTTGATTTATAAAAACGTTGCAACATAACCATTATTCTCCCCGCGTAAAGATAGTACCTGAAAATGCCATCCGAAAATTTCCTCCCGATGGGGCAAACGACCATTGCCGAATCTGGATCGTGGTCTCCAATCCTTCCACCGCAATAAGAAAATTACTAAGCGCAGTGATGTTTCCTTCCGCTTTGGCGGAAAATTCGAATCCCCCACCTCCGGGGACAACCCCCGGGAGTTCAACACCCAGAGAAATTTCAAGCGGAAACCCGTACTGGAGCGCCAACGCCCGCACTAAAGGAAAAATCTTCGTGGGCACGTCAATGGAAAGAGGGAGGGATTTTTCGAGCTCGCCGCGCAGAGCGTTCGCAATCGGACGTTTTTTATTCAACTCCGCAATCTCGTCGAATTGTTCTAAAACGCGGGCGAATTCACCTTTCGCATTATCCGCCTGTGCCACTTCTTTTTTGATCAGCAAAGAAAGCACAACAAGCGCGACCGCAGAGAGCGTCAGAATCATTCCGAAGATCACCAGCGTAAATCCAACGCCTTGTCCGAATTTTTGTGTTCCTGGCTGTTCCGGCTTCGGTATGGTTTCTGTTTTTTTTATATTTTTTTCGTTTTCCATAGGCGATTAAAGGCGTAATAATGCATTAAGAGTAAGGTTTTTTTCGGGTGCCAAGTCTGTGAGCGGGATAGAGACCTCCGTGACAATCTTTTGTGATTCCATGCGCCGCTTGAACTCCAAGATAGAATCGCGCGAAGCGGCGGTAAACACGCCTGCGATACCCTCATTCGCGGAAGAAAGACTGGTTATTCCCACTCCCGTTTCGGCGGCAATCTTAGCAATCGCTCCGATCCGCTTCCCCGCGACGGTCTGAAGATTTTTTGCTGCTCGAAACGCATCCACTAGCGCGTTAAATTTTTGCGCCTCATCGATCACTGGTTGGGACTGTGGAACCAATCGTTCAAAAATAGCACTTTGATTTCGAATATCGCGATTTAATGTGGCATTTTGATATTTTAAAAACGCAAACATGCCCGCAAATGCCAGCAAAAAGGAAAATGTATAGACAAAGAGAATTTTTATCCAGAGATTCAGCGTACGCAGAGAAAGGTTTTCCTGATATCGCCCTCCGAACTCCGACGGAATGAGATTAATCGAAATGTCCGCCGCCGCATAAGGCCGGAATGCGGCGCCATGGGCGATTAAAAGACGAGGATCGGAATACGCGGGCCGCGAATCCGGAAGAAACGGTTGTGTCGGAATACCGGTAATGGTACGAATAGAAGAGATAACACCCTCGCGGTTCACGCGGTCAAAAACAAAAATGCGCTCGATAGAAAATTTCAGGTTCGACTCAACAAAACTGGTGAGCTGGCGAATTTTTCCTTCCAACACTTTAGTGGCTTCTTCTTCGCCCGCGACCGGATGCAAAAAATGTGCCACAACCACACCCTTAAAAAACACAGCGAACTCGATTCCGTCTTCGTCAATTAAGGCGAAAATAAACGATGGCACACTTGCCTGATCCACAAACTTCGCAAGACTCAAAATGTGGAACTCTATTGCCCCCACTCTCCATCGCTCACCGGAAGTAATCTGTAGGTAATTCCGGATGGTTTTCTTGTTCACCGCTACGATAAAAACAATATGTTCCTCTTTCTCCGGAATATAAGTTGATGTCCAATCGATATGGGCGTCTTCGATCGGCCACGGAAGAGAAGCTTCGGCTTTTAGCATGACGGCATTTTTAAGTTCTTCCGCATCCATTTCCGGGAACACTACCGTTTCGGTGTACATCTTGTGGGAAGGAATCGAAAGAACGAATACCGGCTCCACGGTAAATTTAAAATGTCGGGCGGGAACGGTTCCTAAGAGCGCTTTAATACCCGTCCGTACCGGAACAGGGTCCGAAATTTCTCCGTGCTCGATGGATGCCTCCGGGACGTCGTAGATACCCGAAGAGAGGACGGAAATTTTATCGCCGTGCCGAAGCGTTGCAACACCCGCAATGTGCTTGTCCTGAATATCCAACCCCACCAACACAAATTTGGGAAACACCAACCGTGAAATTTTTCTTAGTATTTTTTCAAGCGCTTCTTTCATGTCTACTGGTTGTTTTTTGAAATAGTTGTGATGACCCCATTGCTATCGATTGTTATGGACGCACGCAACGAACGTTTAATCGTCCCCAAGGGTTTCGCTACGGTAGAGGTTGCCACCACAACAACCGGGTTTCCCTGCGTTACCGAGATATCGGTCGTGGAACCGTCCGACTCTGTAAGCGTATAACTTCCAGCGTAATCTTTATTACGCGCGAGCTTCAGTGTTGCGTCTTGTATACCCGTTTCCGCAAGCGCCTGTGCTACTTCTGCCGTTCGTTCTGAAAATCCTGTAAATACCGAGGTGCCGCTTTGGATGCCCATTAAGATGCTTACGCTCAAAAGAAAAAGCGTGATAACAAGAACGGTGGCAAGCGATACGATGCCGCGATTCTTCATAGGGAAAGCGCTGCTGTCTCCAATGTGTAGAGCGATTTTGTATCAGCGGCGCTCCCTTCATTATACCCTCCCGTGATGCGGATTTGAACGGATGAGGTCGCAGTTCCTTGGGAACTGGTGTTGTTAAGTTTTGTAAAAGAAAGTGCGGTTACATAAATTGTGGAAGGAGTGACGGCGACAGCTGTACCGGTCCCTTCCTGCATCATCAGAGCTCCGCTTGCAAGCGAAAACACCGTGGGATTTTTGGTACTGTCGGACATCTTAAGATTCAGCGTCGTCGAGGCACCGTTGATATCCGTCGCCGTATAAACCTTATCAACCATCTGTTGTAATGCCTGCTGCACTCCGCTTTGCGCTTCCGTTAACCGATTGGTGGTGTCTTTGGTGCGAAGCGCAAAATCGAACACGGTGGCGCCGAGGGTCGCGACAATCGCAAAGATGACGATATAAATCATCATTTCAATCAGCGTAAATCCCGATCGCTTATTTTGCATAATTTAAAATAATATCCGTGACCGTGGGTGTTGTGGAACTGCTTGTGGTCTCTAAAAACACCTTGTACCGAATATACCGCTTGTTCTGCTGACACACTGCTTTTAGTTCCACCGCGGTGTTGGGTTCGCTGGTGCCGGTCGGCGGATAATAGGAATTCGAATCGCAGGCGACGGATGGGTTATTCGAACCTGATCCATTCCATGCGGTATAGGTCCACGGACTCGATGTGGTATCCGACCCCGCAAACTGGAATTTTACCGTTGTGTTGGTTGGGCGCGTCCCCTGCCAGGTAATGGAGTTCGGCGCCGTGCCGCTTGCCACCGCCGTATCGTAAATAACGGAGGTGAGTGATGAAGAAGTGGCGTACCCCTGCGAAACCGTTAATGTCGTCACGCTTGCCGCGGTGCTGGTGGGACCATTTCCGTAACTATTCACTCCCATCACTTTATACCAGTAGGTTGTGCTTTGGGTAAGCCCCGTATCGGTGGAAGATGTAATCGTGGTCGAGGCCACTAGAACATAGATTCCTCCGGAGCTTGTTGAACGGAAAAGATTGTACGAAGTCGTGCTGGATGCCGCGGTCCAGTTTACCACCACGGAAACGCCCGTTACATACGGAAATGTTGGCGTTCCCGGAGTTCCCGGAAGCGGCCAGATCCAACAACTATTCCCTCCGCTATCCAAAGAATCATCTGTCACGGAGATACTTCCGCTTCCGCACGCGTCTGAATCTTTAACGTCCGTCGACGAAACAATTTTGGCGCCCGCAACCGTTAACAACCACGGTGATCCCGCAGAAGAACTCCTTACCCCAACCCGCGATGTGGTCGCCTGTCCGTTCCAATTTAAGCTATTAAAAGTGTACGTACTACCCGCGTTGAAACGCACGGTGGTAGATGCGGTCACAATCGTGGATGTCGCAACGGTCGTTGCGTCAGCCGTCAAGCGGATTGCCGGAGCCGCAAGTGTTCCGGAATTGTTCGAAAATGCAAGATGATTGAACGCGGAAGTTCCTACCTCCATCGGTCCCATGCTCCCTGTAAGCGTTTGTGCGGACGTTCCGTTGAATGTCACCTGCCCGCTATTGTGCGTAAAGGTGCCATTATTCGTGTAATTACCTCCTATTGAAATAGTCCTGACAGCGTTCGCCTTGAATGTGGAACTTGTGGCGATAAGCATCGCGCCCGTCACACTGATCGTTGTATTATTCGGACTTGCGTCTACTACTCCCGTATGCGTTCCGTCTCCTGCCGTAAGTTGCCCCCCGACAATAAAAGTACCAGCCGCAAATTGATGCGCGGAAGTACTGCTCGGCATAACATCTAGATTGTAATAGGTAGCGACGGTAATCGTTGTGACAGCAGCGCCGTTATATTTTACCTTTCCTGTACCTGCGGAAAACGCCAAACTCACGGGCGATTCGTTGATCACAAAAGGTGTGCCGCTTGAAGCAAAGGTAATAGTGTAGCTCGATCCAGCAAGCGTATTAGTGCCGTTTGAAGAATCATTGATAGTGAGAATGTTGTTGACCGTCGTGTCGCCGGAAAATGTATATGTGGTCGTGGCGGTCGACGTTCCGACCTGTAAATTGTAGTAGGGGTTTGCTGTAACCATCGTGCTTGTCGTTTGGCCTGCATATACAACCGTGCTCGTGCCCGCTTGGAACGTGATTGTGTCCGATACAACCATCGGCGTCCCCGTACCAGAAAATTGTATTGTGCGGCCGCGTGCGTAAATATCGGCGCTCGGATTCATCGTCCATACTTTTTTCACGACAAGATTTCCAGTCCCGCCGCTTCCAAGATATAACCTACTCCCTGCTTCATGATTGCCTCCGCAACTGGCACACGTGGTAGTTAAATTATTGAACGTCCAATCATTCGAGCCGCTTGTGGTGCCGAGTGTTCCACCCGTGGTATAAAACGTTACCGTGTGATCTACATTGGTTAAATTCACCGTACCACAGGTAGCTCCACAGGTGATAGAACTGGTTGTGGCATTCCCTATTAATTGAATATTCGCGCTTCCGTTTGAATTATCCAGCGTCCCATTCGCGACCAGAAGCGAATCAATCACTGCGGTCGAAGTTGCAAAGCTCCATCCGCCCCCCGACCCGTTGAACACCACGGTTGGAAGACTTACTTGAAAGCCCGCCGCAAGCGCTCCCGCGTTGATCATGTGCCCTGTTGAGGTGGCACCAAACGTCACGGTGCCGGTGCTCGCGCCTCCCTGTCCGTTGTTCAAATAATCGCTATTGAACGCAAAGGTTCCTCCTCCCGCAAAGGTAGCGGTTCCGGTTGCCACTGTAAAAAGATTATTGACGGTGGAAGGACTTTGAAGCGCGAATACTTCGCTTGCATTATTCAGCGTCAGTTTATAATAGGTGGTTGAAGCCACTAATGTATTCCCCACAGTATAATTTCCGGTAAATTGTACGGTGGAGGTCACAGCATTAAAAGTTCCGGAGAGTAAAAATGGCGTGGCTACATTCCCGACATTCGAGAGCGTCCATGTCTTTCCGCCCGCCGAAAACGTATGCCCCGCAGAAACAGTAAGCACACCGCTCACTGTCATCGCGCCCGCGCCTGTTGATGTGGTCGTCTGCGAGGAACCGTTTACGGTAAGGCTGGAAAAAGTCCAGTTGGTTGCACCACCTAAACTTCCGGCGCCGCTGATCGTTGCTGTCCCCCCCGTAAGTGTGACAGTTCCTGCACCGGTGATATCGCCTCCATTCACGGTAAAATTTGAGGTCCCCGCAAGCGTTCCGGCCGTCACGGTAACATCATTTGAAACCGTTGCGGCACCTCCCAGCGTGTACGTTGCGGTACCGTTGGTGTCCAAATTCCAATAGGTTGCGGCAGTGATCGTTGTTGCGGAAGATCCACGATAACTGAACGTAGAACTTCCGGGAGTTGACGTCGCTCCGGTCGGGGCAATCACAAACGGCGTTCCTGACCCCAATAAATAAATTGATCCCGTTCCGCCATTTAACGTATTGGTGCCGGTCGTGGAGCTTGCAACGGTTATCGTGTTTTGGATGGTAGAATATCCGCCGGTTCCAACTCGCAACGTATAGGTAGTACTTCCGGTAGATGTTCCTACAAAAAGATCCCAATAGGTTGCGGCACCGATATTCGTACTGGTAGTGATTCCGATGTAGCGGACGGTGCTGCTTGCCGCATTAAAGACTCCGGGGTTTGGAATCTCTCCACCCGGATATCCCTGGACCACGAAGGGAGACCCCGTGCCGGTTACGGTAATCGTCTTCGTAGAAGTCGCACTTAACGTTGCGCTTCCGCCGCCTCCGCTTGTCATGGTGATACTCGTCGCTACGATATCGCTATTCAATTGAACCGTATAGGGAGTGGATCCGTTTGTATTAATACTGATAATCCCTAAATCTTGGAGCGCCGGATTGCTGTCTTGTAATGTTTTGGTACCGCCTGGACTTAAGGTGATCGTCCCGGTTCCTTTTGTGTAGGTGAGTTGGTTGGTTCCACAAACACTCGTACAATCTCCGACGATAAAATTCCCCTTCACCGTGATGCTCGGATTATACGATGATGCGTCTACAGTTGCCGCGGCATCACGAAATAATCTAAAATCACCGTTCACTGTAATTGTCTGGCCCGTTGTTGTAGCTAAATAATAAATATTTGTACTCTGGGGTTTTAAAGACAAATTAAAATAACTTGTCGCGGGGATATCCGTAGAACCATTTCCGCTAAAAGCAACGGTGCCTGTTGTTGATGGAAGAGCCCCATAGCTTGTGATCTGAAGGGGCGTACTAATAATTCTTCCAATCCCCGAAATCGTAAGTGTATAAGGCCCGGGTGAAAATGTATCAGTCGCACTTGAACCGGAGTTCCCAATTGTGACTCGATTTGTAACCGTTGTATCGCCTCCCAAGGTATATGTAACCGCTGAAGCATCTGCGCTTACACCAACTTGGAGGCCGTAATAAGCATCCGAAACAGCGATTGTGGTGGCGGTTGTCGCTGTATAACTGACAGTCCCTGTTCCTCCACTTAGTGTTCCCTTGCTTGTAATTACAAAAGGCGTCCCCGAACTCGAAAGTGTAAGCGTGGCAATACTTAAGGCAAGCGTATCGGAGTTTCCCGAACCGGCATTCCCAACCGTCACGACACCTGCGGCAGTTGCGTTCCCGCCTAACGTAAAAGTGACCGCCGACGAGTCAGCTGTCGTCCCAACTCCAAAATTATAGTACGCGACCGCGGCAAGCGTGACAGAAGACGTGGCGGTGTAGTTAATCGTACTGGTACCGATTGTGAACGTGCCCGAAACACAAAATGGTATCACGGTGTTCAATGCGCCCGTGCACGTGGCGGATGTCCCCGGGCGATTGAGTGTTATAGTATTCCCGTCGGGGGTAAACGTTCCAATGACATACAGGGCACCCACGTTCACCGCTCCGCCGGGTTGGAATGTTTTCCCAGAAGCCACAATCACTTTCGCGGATGTTGCATTCAACACCCCTCCTGAAACCGTAAAGGGAATATCCGTATCACTCACACTGTCATACGTTCCGACATTCGCATTAGTGATAGGTCCGGAGTCCTCATGCCGCAAAATCACGCGCCCCCTATAGACATCAATTCCGCTTAAATTCGTTCCTGAATAACGCGTTACGGTCGCGCCCACCCGCGTGGCACTTCCGTTGTCCATATAGACAGTGATCACGGTGCTTGTCGAGGGCTGTGTCATAGTAACGGTGTAGGTTCCTGGTGCTCCCGCGCTTGTAGAAGACGCCACACTCCCCCCTACTACCACTTTAACCGTGGAAGATGTCGCTGTAACCCCTTCGTCTTGATAAATCGTACCCGCAATTGTGATCGAAATCGCCGGTGGCGTGTAGGTAATTGTTGCATACACTTTAGAGAGTTGGACGTAAATTGAGTTCGAGTAAGAGCCACCGTCTCCATCATCGCAGGTTCCGTCGTCCGGGATCGTAAGCCCCACCTCAAGCGTTGAGGTGGTTCCTTTTACATAACTAATGGAGTGCGACTGGGTACTTGATGTAAATGTATCCGTCATCGTGATCGCGCTTCCGAAATCTGTCGAGGCGCCGTCCAAAACCCGGACGGATTTTGCAGTCGGATAAACGCTAATGGTCGGAGCGCTTCCCCCCGCACAAACGGAGTACTCATCAATTGCCGCATTTGCCGAAAACGTAATATCGATCGCGGTAATTGTGGAACCGACCGGAATATTGGTCCAGTCCGTTGTTGATGTAGAGAGTTTAAATGTCTGCCGCGTATTAATGATCTTACTAAAAACCGTAGTCGTATCATTGTTGTCGTTCACTTTTATATAGCAAACATTCGCGCTGCAATCCTTCAGTGGGAGTATCTGGTATGCCCACGATGCCGAGTCGTTGGTACCATCCGCTACAGGATGGATCGCACCCGTTGTTGTTCCGTGCGCAATATACGGAATACCGCCCAAAAAAAGAAAAATGGCGGCGACAAAAAAAAATGTTCTCCGCGTTGAAGTTGCAAGCATTTTAAAGATTATAGCACACTTTTTATCCTTCATTTTTAATGATTTTTGACATTTTGCCAGTGATAGTGGATAATCTCATCAGCTAATTTCAAACTAAATAACTGATGTACCACTAATTAAAGAAAGGGGCGTTTAATATGAAACGCTTTGTTGTTTTTCTTGCTGGTTTGTTTTTCCTTACATCCCTTGTCGCAACCGGCCAATCGTTTGTTCCGACGCAAGGACCGTACGGAAAAGATGTGTTTTCGATTGCTCGCGGAACTGGCGGCCGCATATTTGCAGGAGCGGAAGATAATCTGTACCGTTTCCGCGATACCGCATGGGCCAATGTTCTTGTTTACAATGACCTCCCGGTTATCTCCAACACCAAACCGATGGCAAGTTTGAACGGAGAAGTTATTGTTTATGCAAGTTCTCGGTTCATGTCGTATCGAACTTTATATGTGTCAAAAGATGGCGGTGCCACATGGAATACAGAATTCGCGAGCGGATTCCCGGACGGTCCCCCCCCTTTGACGTGCCTTGCGTTTAACATAGAAGGGCAACTATTTACAGGGACACTAAGACGAGCATTTGCCGATACTGCCGTTGGTGGCGGCATCTGGCGATCACTTGATACTGCGAAGACATGGGAACGAGTCCGTGATACTACAAGCGGTCTAGGGCTTGATACTATTTCCGTCTATTCACTTACGGTTCGTGGAAACACGATCTTTGTGGGTGCGCAAAGCGGGATCTTTCTCTCAACCGATGCCGGCGCTACCTGGACGCATCATTTTTCTGATGTGTTTCCGGGGCATATTTATTCCGTTGCGATTGATAGTTCCGGGGACCTCTTCTTGAGCACGGATTATAATTACGGCAACGGAGAAGATATCTACCGTTCCACCGACAACGGGACAACCTGGACGGGAATGGGACTAGGCGCTCACACGACCGTGCTTGCCGTGCATCCAAATGGCACTGTTTTTGGCGGTTCGCGTGAAAACCTCGGCGTTCTTCGATCCACAAACAATGGCATCACATGGGACGCCTCAAATCCGGCTATCGGGAACACCGCCGCAGGTGTACCAAAAATTGCATCCATCGAATTCGGCGAGGACGGCAGTGTCTATGTAGGCGCTTTGCTCGATGGAGTATTCCGCTCAACGGATAATGGAACGACATGGAAACAGATAGGAATTCCGGCGCAAACCTCTATGGTGGCGATTCCGGACACAGTTGCTCCGCCTCCTCTGATAAGCAAGCTTTTTACGGAATCGGTCTATCTTGATTCCGTTCCAAGCGCACTTCTTGCAGTCGCAAAAGGGTATCCCTATCAATCTGTCGATGGTGTTCGCTGGGAACGGTTTGAACTTCCTGGTTTCTCTGGATTTGTACAAACCGCAATCGTTTCACCAGGAAATTCATTTATGGCAACTCTTGGTGGAGGCATTTTCCGGTCACTGGATGGCGGATACACATGGGAACGATTAATATCTTTCCCAGCGCCAACTCAAAGAATTTATGCCATGGCAATGAGTCATGGGAATAAATTATTTGCAAGCGGTGATTTTGCTGAAGGATTGTATCGTTCTAGTGATTTTGGAAATACGTGGGAACAGGTTTATCCATTAGTTGGATTAATTACTTCACTTGCTACGTCCCCACTCAATGATTCTTTAATCTTCGCTGGGGCGGATGGAGTTCATCGAAGTACCGATGGTGGAACTTCGTGGGAACTGACTGGCCTTTCGGGCATCGGAATCACATCGCTCTCGGTTGACGCGGGTGGCATGGTCTACGCCGGAAATCAGGATGGCATCTATCGCTCAACCAACAACGGTACTACCTGGGAACCCCCAAGTGCGGAGTCGAGAGCACTGCGCGGAGTTCAAGGTGTAGGACCGACGAACGTGCTCTCGATTGCAAGCAAACACGTAAGTGTCTTTGCGGGAACCGAAACGTCGGGACTATATCTTTCCACGGATCAGGGAACTGGATGGGAACCGATTAATGCGGGGCTCACCAGTTCCAAAATCCCTTCCGTTACGATCACGCGACGCGGTTATGTTTTTGCCGCAACTGACAAAGGCGTTTTCCGTTCTCTGTCACCGATTGCGGTAGCAGAGTACACATACGCGCTAACGGACGGATGGAATATGGTTTCACTTCCCGTGCGTCCAGACGATTCCCGGAAGACATCGGTCTTCCCGTCGGCACAGTCCAAAGCGTTTGCCTATGACGGCGGTTATAACACCGAAGACGTTATGCAACGTGGCTCCGGCTATTGGGTAAAACATCCAAGCGCAGGCATTGCTATATTAGGCACTCCGGTGGAACGTGAAACGGTGAGCGTAAGACAGGGCTGGAACATGATCGGCTCAATTACATCGCCTGTTCCCGTTGCAACCATCGGAAGCATCCCCGGTGGACTCGTCGTCTCGAATTTCTATGGGTGGAAGGGTGTCTCTCAAGTCTACGACACAGCAGACACCATCGGCCCCGGAAAAGCGTACTGGGTTAGAGCGTCGGCAAACGGCAAGTTGATACTTGCAAAAACGCCAGCAGCACAACCCTTCGCAATCGTGATTGTGCCCACAGACGAAGCTCCGCCGCCACCTCCGGGATATAACGGAAAAGATATTCCAAAGAGCTTCATGCTTTATGGAAACTATCCAAATCCTTGGAACCCAACAACGGTGATCAAATTTGATCTCCCAGAAAATGCATCCGTGACTTTAAAAGTCTGGAATGTGTTGGGACAGGAAGTTCTGAAGGTGATGGACCATGTTCCGTATGAAGCGGGTCGCTATGAAATCACACTTCATTCCGACGAGCTGCCGAGTGGCATCTATTTCTACACGCTTCAGGCGGGAAATCATCTTGCAACCAAAAAGATGATCCTTCTGAAGTAAGTGTTCGGATTCAAAACCCCCGCGCTTTTTGCGGGGGTTTTTATTTTTGGTGGACCCATGGAGAATCGAGCTCCAGCCTCGGCAACTTGCCCGCCCACCATTCTTGTGGACCTAGCGAGAATCGAACTCGCGTCTCCACAATGCGAATGTGGCGTCTTGCCACTGGACCATAGGCCCGATAAACAAGCTTATGGTGGGCGGGTAAAAATGCCGCGTAATACCACTTTACTATGGGCCCCAAAATCAATTTTCAAAATGTCTGAATTGGTCGGGCTGCTGGGAATCTTTCTCCCCCGTCACTATCGCTCCTCTTCCGAAACCCGCCACACCCGCTTTCTTCGTGCCCCGCACGCGCGGCCGTCGGCTTCGATTTCCATCTCCCAAACAAAAGTATACCTTCTAATGGAATTTATTTGCAAACAACAAGCGCTTAAACCGGTCGGGCTGCCGGGAATCGAACCCGGTCTACACGCACCCGAAGCGTGCGTACTACCGGCATACTCCAGCCCGAAACGTTCTTCACTATACCCGAAGTCATTCTACTCGTAAAGAGAATTTACTGCACGTGGTGCTTTGCCTTCATTTTTTCTTCAATACCGGTTTCAAATTCTTCTTTCGTCCCGCGCGCTTTTTTTGATAAGTCGTGAAGCCTGCTTTCGGTCATCTCCCCCAGTTCCTTCGATCGCGTACTCAAATATGCCTCCGCATTCCGTTCGGGATCTTCCAAAACCTCTTCGAGTAAAATCGAGAGGATCTGACCGATTTTCGGTCCCGCGGGAATTTTCAAAAGTTCCATCAATCCATCCCCCTTCAGTCTTAACATCTTCGGATGAATCGGATCGCGACGCACCTTATCGATCATGAACTGCAGGTGGCGCAGTTTATATGGAAATGCCTTAGGAACACCCGAACCGATCCGGTCCGCTTCGCGCACCTTCAGCAAATCATCCACATTTTCCATTCCCACGCGGCTTAAAAATCGTCGCACGCCGGTTTCCGTAACTTCACCCACGTTGTAATAAAAAAGATGACAGCGTACCAAATGTGCAACGCGTTCAATAATGTCCTTCGAAAATCGTAGACGATCTAGAATTTTCAGAGTCATTTTTGCCCCCACAACTTCATGATTATAAAATGTGGAATCATGGCCATCCCCTGCCTTTGTGCGCGGTTTTCCCACGTCATGTAAAAGCGAAGCGAGACGCACTTCCAGCGAATACCCCTTTTCAACCGCGTAATTCAGCGCCCGCACATTGTGATCAAAAACGGTAAAGATGTGATGTTTGTTTTGCCCGCACCCAATTCCTTCGCGAAGTTCGGGAATGATGAATTTCAGAAGCCCTGTATCTTCTAGCATCACAATTCCGTCCGCCGCGCGATCCGTCATCAATAGTTTTGTTAATTCATCGCGGATACGTTCTTGCGAAATAAGTCCCAGCGCGCCGGAACGCTCCCGGATCGCTTTATAAGTTTCCGGCTCAACCACAAACCCCAGATCTGACGAAAATCGCACTGCCCGCAAAAGACGCAGAGCGTCTTCCTCAAAGCGCCGGTGCGGTTCACCCACCGCGCGGATAATTTTATTTCCGATATCCGCGACCCCTCCATACGGATCGATGAGTGCAGAGGCGTCTTTTTGAAACGAGAGCGCCAGCGCGTTCACGGTAAAATCGCGGCGCGCCAGATCGTCTTCTACGGTTGCGGCAAATTTTACTTCGTCGGGGTGTCGCTTGTCCGAATAGGTTCCTTCAATCCGATACGTCGTGACTTCTACTACTTTCAGTCGCGGATCCTCGGATTCGGTTTTTACACCCACCGTTCCGAAGATATTTTCATAGACGCTCTCCGGAAAGAGTTTTTGAATCTCATCGGGCTTTGCGTTCGTCGTGATATCCCAGTCCTTCGGTTCCCGTTTCAGAATAAGATCACGAACACACCCGCCAACCAAAAACGCCTCAAACCCCGCCTGGATAAGCGTCTCGGCAACATGAACAACCCCTTTGGGAATGGATCCATACGTCATAGGTTGTTTTAATTGTAATTTCATTTGACACGATTTTCAACGCGATGTAGACTTTTTCTAGTACTTTAATCAACTAGAAAAGGGGTATTTTACTATGGCATTTCCCTCTAAAGAGACGGGCGCGTTGCTCACGAAAATCATCGAGTTCCAAGAAACGACCCTGCCCCAAAGCGAAAAACTTGCGGAAGACCTGGGGTCTTTGCTCCAAGAAATTTTGAAAAGCGCTGATGAATCTAACAAACAGATGGAAAATCTGGAAAAAGTAAACGGGGACTTAGAGAAAAAAGTCCAAGAATTACAAAATACATTGGTGGATCCGAAAGAGATCCAGAACGAAGCGATTCAGATCATTCTGCGGCGCATTCTCGATAGCGAACCTGACGCAACACTGCGCCCGAAACTTGAGCGACTGATTGAAATCACACTGCACGAACGTATCTACCTCACTCCCGACCAGATCGCGCTCAAGATTTCTTAAGCTCATATGCCGTCTTTATAAAAGGCGGCTTTTTATTTTGAAATGTCTGCGGTACACTAAAATTATGCCCCTGTGGTGAAAAGGATATCACGACTGGCTTCGAACCAGTTGTTGGGGGTTCGAATCCCTCCGGGGGCACCACGACATTATGCAGTGGATTTTACCTCTTTTAATTCTTATCATCTTTGAAGCCATCGCGGATGTACTGGCGAAAGAATGGTCGCTACACGGTCTTTGGATCCGCGCAACGGGCGCCCTTCTTGCTTATCTTTTAGCAAACACTTTCTGGCTCTTTGCGCTCAAGAACGGATCCGGGCTCGGACGAGGCGTGATCATTTTTTCCGTAGTTTCTGCGATTCTTGCGGTCTTCATCGGTTTCGTATTTTATAAGGAAAATCTTACCACGCTTCAGATTGTCGGCGTTCTCGTCGGCATCATCTCTATTGTGCTTATTTTTTGGGACTCATCGTAGGTTCTTCCCAAAAATTCGGAAGTGCGGTATATATGTATAGATCAACGTACCGCCTGTAGCTCAATTGGCAGAGCAGCTCCCTCTTAAGGAGACGGTTGAAGGTTCAAGTCCTTCCAGGCGGACAAAAAAATAGCGCCGTGACGGGCGCTATAAGCGTAGATTCGGAAAGAAATGAAGCTACCCACCAAACTAAGATTTTTTTGACTTCAACAGTTTCTGTTCCATCTTTTGAAGCTCGGCAAGCTGACGTTTTTTCTTGGGCGTAAGAATCACTCCTTTGATGGGGCTGATAAGAATCCCGTCAAAAAATTCAGTCAGTTTTTGAAGCACTTCGCCCTAGAAATCGAGTCTTTTTTTCTGCGATTGAATTCTTTTTTCGATTTTTGATGCCTTTAATTTATTTCCCCGAACTCCCACGATATGACATGACTTCCCGCACTTAGCACAAGAAAAGTTAAAAGTGCAGATCTCTTTGCTACCAGGAAAATCAGGTATGCCATGCGTTTTTACCTTAGCATGACAACATTTCGATCTGTAATTCTGCTCGAACATTTCATCTTCTCCATTTTTTTGAAAAGGCTAACTCCAGTATCACTCTTTTGCGGGTCATGTCAAACGGTCGAAAAATACCGAAAAATCTGGTATACTGGTGCGCGCATGAAGGGAAATCACGAACTCTTGACGCCTCTTTCGGAAATCCATGGAATCGGCGCGCGGTTTCTTGAGAAACTCGCACGCTTGCATATCTATACCGTGAAAGATCTTCTGTGGCACTTCCCCACCCGCTACGAAGATTTCAGAACAATTTATAAAATTGCGGATCTTATTCCAAATCAGGAGGCAACCATTCAAGGAGTTGTGGAAAAGATAAAAAGCCGGCATACCTGGCGCCGGAATCTATTCCTAATGGAAGCGGACATTTCGGATGATACTGGCACCATCCGCGCCCTATGGTTTAACCAACCCTATATCCAAAATGTTCTTCAGCCGGGAAAACAGGCTAATTTTTCCGGGAAAGTGGTTCTTTCGCGAAAAGAGAGTGATCTGTATCTTTCAAACCCAACCTATGAAGTGTTGCGCTCCGGACATTCCTCTTTCGACGAAACAGGAGCACCCATTGAGACACCCACGGAAACACGTCACACCGCGCGCATTGTGCCAATCTACCCCGAAACACGCGGGTTCACTTCCAAAGGACTACGGTACCTTATCAAACCGATTTTAGATAATCTTCCTGAGATTCCCGAAACCATTCCGGAAGAAGTACTTAAAGGAGAAAACTTTCCAACTGTCTCGAACGCTCTCCAAAATGTCCATTTCCCCGAAACTCTCGAGGATGCGATTGCCGCAAAACGCCGCTTTGCGTTTGAAGATCTTTTTCTTTTGCAGCTGTGGAGTGTCCGCGAGCGGCTAAAATTCGCTAAAGAACGTGCGCCGCAAATTCATGTCGATATTGCCGTTATTAAAAACTATATCGCCGCGCTTCCGTTTGCACTGACCAAGTCCCAAAAAAAAACGTTGTGGGAAATTATGCAGGATTTAGGGCGCCCCCACCCCATGAACCGGCTTCTCCAGGGCGATGTGGGATCCGGAAAAACCATCGTAGCGGCGATCGCGGCGCTTGAAACTGCCCACACGGAGTACCAGACGGCGTTTATGGCGCCTACCGAACTCTTGGCTCGCCAGCACTATAAAACGTTTCAGAAATTTTTCCGCGATTTTGACGGCGGCATCGCACTCCTGACCTCCAGCGAAGCTAAGATGCAGTACGGTCATCAACTGGAGAGCGAGATGCGGAAAGCGGCGCTACTTGACCATATCGAACAGAATAAAATTAAAATTGTGATTGGAACTCACGCGTTGATTCAAAAAACAGTCACATTTCCGAAACTTGGGTTGGTAGTGGTAGACGAACAGCACCGCTTCGGAGTCCGCCAACGGGATGTGCTTTTAAAGCATAACCTCGGGAACAAAAAAGAACATCCTCCCATCCCGCATTTTCTTAGTATGAGCGCGACGCCGATCCCCCGAACACTCAACCTTACGCTTTTCGGCGATCTGGATCTTTCGCTGATTACGGAACTTCCAAAAGACCGGAAGCCGATTCTTACCAAAGTGGTTCCTCCCAAAGACCGAACCAAAGCATATGCGTTTATCCGCAGTGAGATCAAAAAGAGCCGGCAGGTATTCGTCATCTGTCCCAGAATTGAAGTAGCCGCAGAGAATCCGTCCGCTTTCGGGAACGTAAATCCATTGCAAGAAATAAGAGCCGTGAAAGAAGAGTATAAGAAATTATCAGAAAAGATATTCCCCGATCTCCGCGTCGCCATGCTCCACGGTAGAATGAGACCGAAAGAAAAAGAGAAAACAATGCGGGAATTTTCCGAAGGGAAAAAAGATATCTTGGTTGCGACGTCAGTCATTGAAGTCGGCATCGATATTCCAAATGCCACCATCATGATAATCGAGGGCTCCGAACGATTCGGCCTAGCACAACTGTATCAGTTCCGCGGGCGCGTGGGACGGGGAGAACATCAGTCCTACTGCCTGCTTTTTACCGATGCATCGGGCACCCAAATAAAAGCGCGCCTCAAGGCGATCGTGGAGGCAAAAAACGGATTCGAGCTTGCGGAATATGACCTGAAAATGCGCGGACCCGGCGAGTTTTTGGGAGAGTCGCAAACCGGGATGCCGGACTTGGCAATGAAAGCCATACAGAATCCCGATCTGGTACAACATGCCCGCGAAGCCGCTACCAAACTTCTTGCAAAAGACCCGAACTTGAAAATATATCCGCTGCTTGCCGAACGCCTTGCAGAGTTTCAAAAAAATATGCACGGGGAATGAAGCGGTTTGCGTGCGAAAAACATATTGATATATAATCCGATTAGCACATTCCAAGAACTATAAGGAGTTTTTGTGAAATATCTTGTTTGGATGTCGATATTTTTTGTATTTTCCCCTTCGGTTGCTTCTGCACAGTCACCTACAATCATCGCAAAAAGCTTCTACGCAATCGAGATTAATTATTCCGATCCCGTCTCATGGTTCGGGGGATCGGTTCTGGGATTTGCACCTAAACAAGCGCTCTATCATGAAACATGGAAACCGGGTAAAGCGCCGGGTTATGCCTTTCGAGTGGAGTTGATTGCGGACGGAAAAGAACGATGGTTCCTGGTAGATCAGGATTCCTCCGTTCAATCTTTTGTCCACCTGCCACGCGCCGACCTGAAAAATCTTGGAAAAGACGCGATATTGCTGGTGGGGCAAATCCTTCACTTTCTGAACTGTACAGACGCCTGCTCTACAACACTTCAGGGGATCCTCCATATCGATACATCGGAAATTGTTTCAAAATTCCGCGATCGTAAACCATTCGAAATTCCCGATTCCGAAAAAATTCAACTCCGCGGGACGCACTCACGATTTGTGACTGTAACCACGCGAAACGTAAACACTAGAGATCCCTATATCGCGGGAGATATCTTGATTGAGCGCGTGAATGGTTACACTATCTACCCATATGTTTCGGTTTATCTTTTTGACCAAAAAATATGGATAACACTCTACCTAAGAAAATTTTTGGTAGAATATCAGTAAAACCCCCCGAATAATCCGAGGGGTTTTTATTTCTTTTTCGATTTATCGGAACTCTACCTTGAACTCCGTTTTTAATAGTTTCTTTATTTTTTCTATTTGTTTATCCACTTCTTCTGCAGTCAACGTCCGATTGTCTTGTTGGAACACGATTCGGAACGTAAGACTTTCTTTATCCGTCCATTTGGGATCGCTGTACTCATCCACAAGATCCACGTCGCGGATCATGCGCATATTGGCAAGCTGGATCGCCTGCATCACGTCTCCTACCGAATACATAGTGTTTAGAAGGATAGAAATATCGCGCATCACCGCCGGATAACGGGAAGGCGGCAGATACTCCATTTCCTCGGCTACCGCTTCTTTCAATACATCGAGTTGGATTTCCACGATCGCCGTATGCCAGCCTTTCGCCGTTGTCAAAGCAGTCCCCATAACACCGATTTCTTTTGCACCCAAACGAAGTGTGACAACAGAAGATTTGTCCATCCAGTATTTTCCGACATGGGCCGGCTTTCCTTTCTTGTCGAAAAGAACGGAGTCGGTAATGCCCGTACTTTTCAAAAAACTTTGAAGAACGCCTTTTAAGTTGAAAAATGATTCCTTGCCTTTGGTTGCAAACACCATGCCCAGCATCCATTGCTCCACAATACCTTTTGTATTTCGCAAAAAGGTCTTCCCAACCTCGAAAATAGTCACCGTATCCCCAAACTTTGCATTCGATTCGGCACTTGCAAGCAGATTTGGCGCGAGTGCAGGGCGAAGATAATAAAATTCTTTACTGATCGGATTTTCCAAAGACACTAAAATCGCTTTTTCCACCATTATCTCGGCCTCTTTCGCAATAAAGGAATTGCCGTATATCTCGTTCAAACCCAATTCCGAAAGAATTTTTCGCGTTTTTTCTTTAAGAACAATAGTTTCATCTTGTGCTGCCGCGCCCAAATGAATACGGGGCGGAACGGATTTTAAATTCCCCAATCCGTAAAGCCGCACCACTTCTTCTGCTATGTCTTCGTGGGTTTCAATGTCAGTTCGATAAAGTGGAACTTTCCACACATCCTTCCCTTTGTTTATAAATCCAAGACGCCGTAGATATCCTGCCGCCACCTCATTAGAAAGAGAGGTCCCGATAAATGCGTTGAATTTAAGAATATCGAACCTAAGCTCGTGCTTGGGGGCCGGTTTCTTTTGCGAATCATATACTTCAAGAATCTTTGCGCCTGTGATTTCTTGGATCACGTAAGCGGCACGCGAAAGTCCTAATTCTGCAAGGTTTTCGCTTAACCGATGTGAAAACCTCTGTGACGCATCAGTTACCAACTTCAACATTTTTGACGTTCTATAAATACTCACGGGATCAAATGTGGCGGACTCAATAACAATGCGCTTTGTGGCTGCAGTCACCTCCGGGCCATGTCCCCCTTTGATTCCAGCAATTGCGATCGAATGCTTGGCATCCGCAATCACCACCGTCTCGGGCGCAAGATCATATTTCACCCCATCAATCGTAATTATGGATTCTCCCTTCTTCTTCGCGCGCCGCACAATAATTTTTGCGCCCTCTAATTTATCCGCATCAAACGCATGAAGCGGCTGGCCCATCTCGAGCATTACATAATTCATTGCATCAACGATGTTATTAATGGGACGAAGCCCGCACTCTTTGAGTGTTTCCTGCATCCACCGCGGAGATGATTTTACAGTGACCTCATCCATCACACACGCGGTGTATCGAGTACAAAGTTGTGGCTCATCTATATTTATGTTCAATTGTGGTTTACAATTTCTAGAGGGTTTTGCAAAATCCACAACCGGCAATTTCTTCATTCCGCCCCAGTCGACAATCCAGTCAAAAATCACCGCGACTTCTTTGGCAATGCCCCAATGTGATGAGGCATCGGCATATCGATTCGGGGGAAGATTCACCTCGAATGTGTTCCCGGAAGCATCTTCCGCTTCAAACGCGTGTAAGGACAGCGCCTCGACGACCTGCGCTTTGGATTTCAGCTTGGGAACGAATTGTTTCACAAGGGAGTACGAAAATTTCATAAATCAGAATTGTTCGATAAACCTTATGTCACCCGAATAAAACAGCCGAATGTCGGGGATGTTATATTTGATCATCGCGAGTCGATCGAGCCCCATACCGAACGCGAACCCTTGCACTCCACCGGCTGACGAATCGGGGTTATAACGCACCGCATCAAAAACATTTCGATGTACCATCCCCGCGCCCATGACTTCCAGCCATTTTCCACCTTTCAACCGAATATCAACTTCCAATCCCGGCTCGACGAAGGGAAAATAACTTGGTCGGAAACGAAAATCGATTTGAGTACGGAAAAACTTTTTGAAAAATTCCTCGATAATGAATTTAAAATTGGCGAGCGTCACATCCGGTCCCACCATCAGCCCTTCGACCTGATAAAAATTGAACGCGTGGGAAGCATCGGTTGCTTCATAACGGAATACCCGTCCCGGAACAATAATCTGAAACGGGGGGTTGTGCGCCTGCATATAACGAATCTGCATGGGCGACGTGTGCGTGCGTAACAACAAACTTTCCTCGCCGCGTTTTTCCTTTTTTATCCAGAACGTATCCCACAGGTCCCGCGCGGGATGATCGCCCGGAATATTCAGCGCATCAAAATTATAGAATTCCGATTCGATTTCCGGTCCTTCCACAACGGAAAAGTTCATCGAGGAAAAAATGCGACGCACTTCGGCGTCCACCAGCGTAAGAGGATGGAGATGCCCCCGGGAAATTCGCTTCCCCGGTTTTGTGACGTCGATTCTTTTTTTACTTTTTATCTCCGAAAGATGCGTAAGCGCAACAGCGATTTTCTTTTCCAGTTCTTGACGCAGGGCATTTGCGCGCGGACCCAATTTCCGCCGCCCTTCCACCGGAAGGCCCTTGAGAGATTTGAGTATTTCCGTAAGTTCTCCTTTGCGGCCGATGTATTTTATGCGCGCAAGTTCGAGCGCCACCGCGTCCCGTGCTTTTTCTATATCGCCCCAGGCACGTTTTTTAATATCCTCAAGCGGTTCCATGGTTTATATATCTATTATATCCGAATTTTCTCCGAGAGAAAAACGGATTTGAATTTCAAGGTATTCTTAGTATATGATGGTTCTGCGGGGAAGAGTAACGGTTGCTCGTCAGGCTCATAACCTGAAGGTAGTGGGTTCAATTCCCACCCCCGCAACACAGGTGGGAATTGAAGTCGACCCGAGCGCTTGCGGGGCAAGAAAAAGTGAGGGCGACGGGTTTCGAAGGAGTCCCGCCGAAGCGGACGGGGGAGAAAAATTCCCACCCCCGCGACACAGGTGGGAATTGAAATATTGCCGGCGTAGCTCAGTGGTTAGAGCGAGCGCTTCATAAGCGTTAGGTCGGAGGTTCGATCCCTCCCGTCGGCACTAAAAGCCCCGCCAATTGGCGGGGTTTGGGTTTCACATATAGATAACATCACCGCAGGAAATAACGCGTCCTTTTTTTGATCCCGATACAACACGCCAAATCGGACACCGTGACGGGCAGTTATCGCGTCCAATCATTTCTACTTCATACTTACCTTCATTTCGGACAAAAATCTTTATGGCCTCTCCTATGACAAATTTGGAAGTGTCCACCCTACATTGCCTCTGTCCCATGAATCTCTCCTTTCTTAATAATGAATTGATGCTGTAGCTAAGTATCCTCTATTCGTGTTTTTCGGTCAAGAACCTGTCGCGTTTACCGCGCTTTTGATATGCTTATTCCCATGACTACGGAACAAAAGAAAAAAATCGTATCCGTTGCTCGCGCGCTTGTCGGTAAGTCATACGTGTACGGCGCCGCGCCGGAAAATGTTCCAAACGCATTCGATTGCTCATCGTTTACGCAATATGTTTTCGGGCAGATAGGAATCCAACTTCCACGCAGTGCTATCCTGCAAGCCGCCGACCCTAACGGAAAAGAAGTCGAAATTTTTCCGGACTTCCAGAATCTTGAAATCGGCGATCTACTTTTCATGCGTAGCGACCGCGGACATTACCACGACCAGTTATTCAACGGAAAAACAATGGATATCGGACATGTCGTTCTTTATCTGGGGGGCGGAGCAATCATCCATTCACAAAGCAAAAAAGGTGGGGTCGTCGAAGAACCCTTGAAAGAGTTCGCGCTGCAGCCGCACTATTCGGTTGTTTATATCAAGCGTTTTGAATGACCTACTCGATTCCCGCTTACTCCCAACACCTGGATATTAAAGACAAAAAGTGGCGCCGCCGCTCCTGCGGAGTTGTCGCTTTCAAAATGGTACTGGATTTCTGGGAAAAACAAACATCCCCAACATTCCCAGAACTCTTGAAAAACGGACAGAAGATGAAAGCATACATTCGGGGCGTCGGGTGGAGCCATGCTGGTATTGCCAAACTTGCAAAAAAATACGGTTTTGCAGGAAAAAATTTTGATTGGTTCCTGAAAAAATCCGAATGGGCGTTCAAAAAAACCCGAATTTTTCTAAAAACCGGCCCCGTGATTGTATCGATCCATAAAGATCTGAATCCAAAGAAATCGGGGCATCTGGTGGTGGTTACTCGTATCACCGCGAGCCGCGTTTACTACCTGGATCCCGACGCTTACGCGCGCGACAACATACGGCGCGTGGCTTCAAAAAAACGTTTTCTCGCGGGATGGAAGCGGCGCATGATCATTGTCCGCCCCCGCGGGTTGCATAGAAAATAAGGAATTGTTAAAGTGTAGTTGCTGTTGCGGGCGTGGTGTAGCCTGGTTTAACACGCCTCCCTGTCACGGAGGAGACCGTGGGTTCAAATCCCATCGCCCGCGCACGTGAAAAGAAGTTACCCCTTGTGGGTAATTTCTTTTTATCCACAATGGGATTTGAAGGGAACTCGCGCGCTCGCGAGCGAGATAAAACGCGAGTCCCTGGTTTCGGAGGAGGCGCAAATGCGGCGGGGGAGAAAAAATCCCATCGCCTGCGCTGACAAATTAGAAAATTACTTCTTTAAGTTTGTGCGTATCCCCGTGCTGCAATAACCCACGATAGGAGTTGATCGTCTCACGGCGCGGATATCCTTTCAGATTTCGCACTATCCTCCGTTTCGTGATGGTGCGAATCTGCCGATGATGCGGGAAATGAATCCATCCGAGAAAATCGACCCCGGAGGCATAAGACTCAATGGAAACTTTCTTCTCGTGTAACGAGAGGCGAAGGTGATCATGGAGGAATGCCCGAATCTTGAGTAATAACACCACGAGATAATCCTTGTTATCCGATAGGATCAGAAAATCATCGGCATAGCGAATATAATATTTCCCCTTCAATTCCTGTTTTATAAACATATCAAATTCATGCATATAAATGTTTGCGAGGAGCTGGGATGTGAGATTCCCCAAGGGAAGTCCAAGGCCAGACCGCACCATATGAAAGCTTGAAATGACTTGTCCTAAGAGCCAAAGAATATCTCGATCTCCTATATTTCGTTCAATGATACGGGTCAAAATTTTTTGATCCACGCTTGCAAAGAATCTCTTAATATCACACTTTAGGACGTAGCAGGTGCGCGTATTATTCTTTGATACTTTGCGGGCAAATGAGTCGAAGCGTTCCAGAGCCTTATGAATCCCCTTGTCTTCTCGGCAGGCACAGGAATCGTAGATGAATCGCTCTTCAAAATAAGGATAGAGAGCCCGATAAAGTACGTGATGGAGAAAGCGGTCCCGCACAGAAGCCTTATGAATAGTCCGTCGTTTCGGGTCCGAGACGTGGAATTCGGAATAGGGTCCATGAACATATGTTTTGTAAAGAAGGTCTCGGTGAAGCGACACAAGATTGTCTGAGAGGCATGCCTCGAATCCCGCCACATCCTTTTTGTGTCGTTTACCGCAGAGAAACCGTTCCCACGTTGCAAGGAGATTTTCTATGGTTATGATATCTTGGTAAGTATGAATAATCGTAGTAATAGTGCTGTACCCCCCCGCACAAGGGAAACTCCGCTTGTACTTTTGAAGGTAAAAGAAACATACCGAACGTGGCATACCCACCTCGCGCATATTTCTCGCATTGATCGGAATACGATAGGAATTCGTATTGACGAGACGTTCCTTTCTCTCTTGGAGCTTACGTTCCGAGCGTGTTTTGCGGCGGATAAATTTGAGAAGCTATCCATGGTGTCAAATGCTATTGCGAAATCTGACATCCTCAAATTCTTCCTGCAACTTGCATGGGAGGGAAAGACACTGGATCACGCGCTCTACGGAAAACTGCTTCTCGATTTAGATGAAATCGGCCGGATGCTCGGAGGGTGGAAACGAACCTTGTCTAGCAAAACTCCCGCGAAATAGCGGGAGAAATCATATGCGTAGCAGAAACAGAGCACGCAGTTGTCAGAATTCCAGTCATTCTCGAAGTTGCCGAGGTTGAACTTGTAGTCACCGTCCGAGTTGCGGTTCACGTTCGGCACCCTGTGGTTACCGTCGGCGTGTCGTCATGGTATATACGACGCATCATCCAGTCCACCGGAGAGAACGCCTGTCCTCCCCTGCATTTCATTCGGAGTCTTTGAATACTCCCGAATGCATCGTACCGACGGATATGATTTTTTCATGAGGGATGGCGCGCGCGCATAAGGCGTACCCGATGCGTTCCTGGCCTATTTTCGCTCACGGGAATTCGATGACATGAAGCCGTAACCGCATGTTCGAATCCAATTCCGTCGTTAGTATATATAAAAACCCCCTCGTTTGCACGAGAGGGTCGAATCTAAGGAACTAATCGGACAAGAACTTATCCAATCGTCCGAGTGTCTGAGTACTACTCACCGTCGCAGAAACAGAGCACGCAGTAGTCAGAACCCCAGTCACGCTCGAAGTCGCCGAGGCTGAACTCGCAGTCACCGACCGAGTAGCGGAACACGCGCGGCACCCTGTGGTCACCGCCGGCGTCAACCCAGAGAGCGTTCTTCTCGTCGAAGGAGACGTAGAATTTTCCTTTCGGAAGTTCATCTTTCTTCTCCTGATAGACGAGGGAGGCACCCTGAGCACCGACGAGAATCGCGTTCTGAGACCGCAAAAGGTTCATGTGATCTTCGGAGGTCACGCTACCCTTCTTGATTCCGAAGACTTTGACCTTGTAGGTCTTCCCGGGAACCAGTTGGGTGGTCGCCTTGGCGAAGTGTGAGTCCGTGATGTCGGTGTTGTAATAGTAGAAGCCCTTGCGGTACTTCTGTTCGAAGGTCGCAAGCTGGGTTCCATGGACATAGTCCTTGGGAACCGTAAGCGCGAACTCTTTGAGGTGCTCGTAGCGCGGATCGATGAGGTTGGCCCCGTCAAACTTTCCCTCAATCGCATTTTGAAGATGCAGTTTGAGGAGATGCGGATTGAAGGGGTACCCACTCGGTTGGCGGAGTTGACGGGCGATTTTAAAAATCTGCCCGGTAATCGACTCGTATAAGTCGCCTGCGACAATCGGTTTCGTTGCCATGACGATATTCCTTTCTGTTAATGAACGCTTGGAGACTGCCAAGTCAGGTGTAAGGGTATCTTACGGTCTAAAGAGTAGTATAGTAATTATATATTGTCAAGCATAAAGATTCGAATCAACGGGCCTATCCCCTACCAAAACCCCTACAAATGGAGGGTAAATCGATGTATAAAAAATGCCTCTCGTTTGCACGAGAGGCATGAATCTAAGGGTCGAAAAACCCTAAGGGCATACATAATGGACGTAAGCGCCAAAGAATTATTCGCCGTCGCAGAAACAGAGCACGCAGTCGGCAGAATTCCAGCCACCCTCGAAGTAGCCGAGGTTGAACTCGTAGTCACCGACCGAGAGGCGGTACACGTGCGGCACCCTGTGGTCACCGTCGGGGTCTTTCCAGAGCGCTTCCTTCTTATCAAAGGAGAGGGTCCACTTGCCGACCGGAAACTCGTCTTTCTTGAGTTGCCAGGCAAGCGAGAGACCATGGGCTCCGACAAAGATCGCTTTCTCGCGGGCATACACTCCCATCAATTCCTCCGAGGTGGATCGAGAACCGATGTTCACGATCTTGACCTTGTAAGTTTTGCCGGGGACAAGCTTCTGCGTCGCGTTCCGGAAATTCTTGTCGGTCACGTCATCGTTGAAGGAGTAGAAATCTCTGAGCTTCAACGAGTCGAGCTGTCTCTCGTGCCGATAGTTCTTCGGAACCGTGAGAGAGAAGGTCTTCAAGACCATGAATCTCTGGAGGAGAAGCTGCTTTCGCGCTTTCTCCTGCCAGTCCTTCGGACCGTTCTTCACAATATACTCGAGATCATCCGTCTGAAATGCGCCGGAGGCAAACATCTTGCCCCAATGCGCGTCGAAATTCTGAAGCTTCTTTGCGATCTCTTCGGGAACCTTGTGGAGATTCCAGAAATCCCGGACTTCGTGCTCGCGGCCTTTGCCGTCCAGTTCGAAGAATAGATCGATGGCACCATGACCCAAGACATCGTTATCACGACACTCCGTGAATTTCTTTTTCCCCTCTTCGGAGAAAACCTCTTTGTCGGTGAGATAGAAAAGCACGGAGGTACCATTCTTCTCTACCTTTTTCCATGATATGAAATCGCACATATGTGACTCCTTCCTAGGAATTGTGAGGGAAACAGTGTATTTAGTTCGTAAGGTTTCTGACACCAGGTTAGCATATTGTTTCTATTTTGTCAAATCTATGTAGCAAAAGCATATAGAACAGAGGTATTTAGCTGCTCTAGTATTCCTTACTATCTCTGTAAAATCTTTGGAAATAACGGAAAATGTGGTAGGAATAATCAAGTTAATACAATCGCTCGTAGGTCTGGAATATAAATTGATGTATCATTTCTCCTCTCAAATGCGGTTTTAACATCGTCCACTAGCCCGCGCAAGTGAAAAGAAATAAAAATCCCCGCGTAAAACGCGGAGATTATTTCCGTTTGGGACAGTTTTTCTTATGGATTTTTTCGAATTCAAAACGGATATGTTTATTGCAGTAAACACAGTAGGAACAGGGACAGCTATGCTTGGCGCCTCCTAAATGACACCGGCATCTGCATTCTTCAGAGGAATGCGGAGGTATCACCTTCATTCTTTTCATGCGGTTTTTCCTGTCTGAAATTTTGAATAACGCTATCTAGATAATAGCACGTCAGAGAAAAATTTACCGATTCTTTTCGTAATACATTCCCAAGCTTAAAATATCCGCCTCGTGAAAATGCTTTCCGATCAGTTGAAATCCTACGGGCAATTTCTTGTCTTCTATTTTGTAGTCGCGTACGGGAATCGAAATCGCGGGAACGCCTGCAAGGTTAGCGGGGATCGTAAAAACATCGGAAAGATACATTGCCATAGGATCATCTATTTTTTCGCCGATTTTAAATGCGGTCGTGGGGGTTGTGGGAGCAAATAAAATGTCCACCTCCTTAAACGCTCTATCAAAATCTTCCTTAATCAGGTGGCGCACTTTTTGTGCCTTAGCATAATACGCATCATAATACCCCGATGAAAGAACAAACGTCCCCAGTAAAATCCTGCGCCGAGCCTCCGTGCCGAATCCAAGCCCTCGATTTTTGAAATAAAGATCGCGGAGCGATGGAGAAGATTCCGGCGTCTCTTTGATGCGCGCGTAACGAATTCCATCAAATCGCGCTAGATTGGCGCTCACCTCCGCCGGCATAATAATGTAATAGACCGAAAGCGCGTATTTGGTGTTCGGCAAACTTATTTCTTTCATTTTGAATCCCTTGCGCTCAAATACCTTGCGAGCTACTTCAATCTCTTTTTCCACGCGGCTTTCCAAACCGCCTGTAAAATATTCTTTCGGAATTCCGATCGTGAGTTGTTTGGGATCTTTTTTCTCTATGTCAGAAAGTGAAAAATCGAAATCCACGCTGGTGGAATCGTACTCATCTTTCCCGCGTATTGCGTCAAAAAGAATCGCGGCGTCTTCCACGGTTTTGGTGAAAGGACCGATCTGGTCAAGACTGGACGCCATTGCGATAAGCCCAAAACGTGAAACGGCACCATAGGTAGGTTTGAGTCCTACTACGCCGCAAAAGGCGGCCGGCTGGCGAATGGACCCGCCCGTATCGGAGCCGAAAGCCCCGAGTGCCATACCAGCCGCGACAGCTACCGCCGAACCTCCGGAAGAACCACCGGGCGTGCGTTTCAAATCGTACGGATTTTTTGTTACCTGAAATGCCGAGTTTTCGGTAGAGGACCCCATTGCGAATTCATCCAAATTGGTTTTCCCCAAAATCACCGCGCCCGCATGATTCAATTTCTGTACCACAGTTGCGTCATAACTCGCTTCATAAGACTCTAAAATCTTGGAGGCCGCTGTTGTGCGCATTCCCAAAAAAAGCATGTTGTCTTTGATCGCGAGCGGCACTCCTGCGAGCGTGCCCGATGGAGCTTCCGCCTTCTTCGGCGTCTCACTTTCAAAAACAGTTAGATACGCTTGTAAATCCACATCTTTTGTCCGGATGGCATTCAAAAACTCTTCGGTAATTTCTTGTGCCGAGAATGTTTTTGCTTTCAATCCTTCCAGGAAACTTTTGATCGTGAGGGTAGAAATATCCATACGCGCTATTCGAAAACCGGAGGCGTTTTTAGGAAACCTTCCGCCCGCTCGGAAAAATCTTCAGTTGCCTTTTCGCCTTCGATTTGTTCGCCATTATCGGCACGAAATACATTCTCATTCAATGTGCCGCCCACCATTGGCTCAATGCCGGCTGTATCGACTTCCTTCAATTCTTCAAAATGCTCCAAAATTTTCTCGAGGTCGCCGCGCAAGCGCCCTTCTTCCTCTTTAGAAAGTTCGATGCGCGCCAACTCTGCCAAATTATGGATCTCTTTTTCTGAAATCATGGCTTTGCATCAAGTAGCGGACCGCTGACACTCGGAGGTAATAAATCTATCTTCTTAAGAAAATTACTTTGGATTTCTTCGGGAGTTAGACCGGGAGGGAAATCCAGTTCTTGTAACGCCTCTTCGGGTTTTCTGCCTTGATAATCAATAAGTTCGCGATACTTTCTCAACCGCGAAAACGCGTATTCCATTGCCGCAACATCAATGCGATTCAAGAGTTTTCTTGTGACATTCCCCCTTTTCAGCTCTTCCTTGGTAAACTGCGGAGCCTCAATGTCCAAGCGCGCGTTTAAATTGCCCCCCAACATAAGATTTAGTGTAGAAAAAACATTCGCTAACTGATGTTGATCGGATATTTGAGGAGCGTGATCGGTATCTTCTTCTTTTTTAATTTCCAACTTCTCCTTTTTCTCTAATAAATAATCGAGCGTTGTGCTCGCATAGTTCAAGGAGTAGGTTTTTGCCCTAAGGAGCTGCTCTCCGAATATTTGTCGCTTCTCTGGGTCAGAAATCTCATCCCGCAATAGAGAAAGGTTATCAAAAAGACTTCCATCCATTGGAATAATCCTCGGCTCATCTTTTTTCGCTTCCGGTGAAAATCCCGCGTCCTGCATTTCTTTCGACATCCCTAATACAATAGAGCCGTGCTATTCTTTCGTCAACCTGAGCAGCGCCAGAAAATCTTTTTCGCTAAGGATGCGCACGCCGAGCGTTTTTGCCTTCTCGTATTTTGAACCCGGATCGGTGCCCGCAATCACAAAATCCGTTTTGCGGGAAACGCTTTCCGACAGTCTTCCTCCCTCTGCTTGGATTTTTTCTTTTGCCAGCTCCCGTGACATGGACGCAAGCGATCCCGTAAGAACGAAGGTTCTTTCCGACCACTTCCCCTCCGACGCGAGTCGCGCATCTTCCTTGAACACAACGCCAACTTTTTCCAACCGCTCAAGAAACTTCTGATTTTTCTTATCCAAAAACCACGCCTGAATACTTTCCGCTACTTTCGGTCCAATATCTTTTACGTTCTCCAGCCGGCCTAGAGAAAGCGCGGAATACGTTTTTTGCAATTCTTTGATTGACTGCGCGGAAAATTCTTTTGCAAGCAAACGCGCGGTTTCTTCTCCAACATGAAGAATCCCTAAACTGAAAAGGAAACGTGAGAGCGTAATTTTTTTATGCTTTGTAATCTCTTCAACGATATTTTTTGCGGATTTTTCTCCAAAACGCTCCAACATCATAATGTCTCCTTCTTTGAGAACGAAAATGTCCGCGGCATCGACAATCAAGCCCTCGTCCAGAAACCGATCCACGATATTCGGACCCAAGCCATCTATATTAAAGACAGAACGCCCCACAAAATGATAGAGGTGTTCGCGAAATCGCGCCCCGCAATGCGAATTCGAACAATGATACAGCACGCCCTCGCGTACCACAGGCGAGCCGTCAACCGGGCATTTGTCCGGCATCCGGAACTTCTTTTCTTTTCCCGTCCGCAGTTCCGGGAGCACCCGCATCACTTGGGGAATGACGTCTCCCGCCCGGCTCACAATCACCGTGTCTCCCACTCGTACATCCAATCTCTCAATCTCATCGGCGTTATGCAAAGTCGCGTGCGTAATCGTGACGCCCCCCACTTCCACGGGCTGGAGTACTGCCACCGGAGTCAACACACCCGTTCGCCCCACCTGCACTTTAATTTCTTCTACCATGGTCGTCGCTTCTTTCGGCGAAAATTTATACGCGGCCGCGGCGCGTGGCGCTTTCCCGATAACTCCTCCGCGCCTGAAAATTTCGTTGTCGTTTATAATCACGACCGTACCGTCAATCTCGTATGGCAATGAATCCCTCTTTTTTCCCCATAGATTGCGAAAAGAAAACACATCTTTCAATGTTCCAACTTTCCTATTATGGGGATTTATCGCGAACCCCCACGAAGCAAGAACTTTGTGATACTCTTCGTGCGTTTTCACGGAAAAGGAAAGGGGGCTCACAATGTCATATTGGAAAGAACTCATCCGACGCGACGCGGCTACGCCTGGATCCAGCTGTCGAATAGACCCCGCAACAAGATTTCTGGGGTTCGCATACGGCTTTAGATCTTTTTTGAGTTGTTCGCGGTTAATCCACTCGAATTCTTTTGTCGTGATATAAATTTCCCCACGCACAACAAGATGTTCGGGAATAGGATAGTTCCCCAGCGCCTCCAATTGGTGGGGTAATGTGCTGACTGTATGTACATTTTGTGTTACATCTTCTCCGATCCGTCCATCGCCGCGCGTGGACGCTTGCACCAACATGCCTTTTTCGTAAATACATTCAATGGCGAGTCCATCAATTTTAAGTTCGCAATAATAGCCGTTTTTCTCTATTGCACCCGCGGAAACGTCAAGGTAATT
The DNA here is from genome assembly GCA_964365955.1 of uncultured Candidatus Saccharibacteria bacterium. Taxonomy (GTDB): domain Bacteria; phylum Patescibacteriota; class Minisyncoccia; order UBA6257; family GWB1-50-10; genus CAYISA01. The sequence continues at coordinate 70,957 of CAYISA010000001.1, forward strand.
TAGAAGCCGCTCGCGCCATTTCTGCATTTCAGTTTCCGAAAATGCATCATTTAACGACAACATCGGCGCTTCATGAGAAACTTTTTTGAACGCGTCGAGCGGTTTGCCGCCCACGGTCTGGGTGGGGGATCCAAATTCCGCGAACTCCGGATAATTTCGCTCCAGTTCAAGAAGCTCATTTTTTAGGGCATCAAGCGCAGAATCCGAAATCTCCGGCGCGTCAAACACATGATAGAGCGTCCGATGATATTCAATCAATTTCCGCAGTTTTTGAATGCGTTCTTTGGCTGTTTTCTTATCCATAACGTTTTATAGTTGGAGGGGAAGAATGGTTTCCACCGAACGTATGGCGTTCGTAGAATCCGCTTCCGCGCTGATACGCGCTTCTTTTTTTCCTGTTACAGGATTATCGGAAACCTCTGCCACTTTTACGAACAAGTGTATTCCCGGATCATCAAATGTGGTAGACGCATACGAACTACAATTAGGCTGCGAAGTGGGATTACTGACAAGAAAATCTTTTTGCTGAATTACACAGTAGCTTTCTGACTCGAGTCCCGCGTCCGCTGCAAAAAGCGCCTTCGCGGAATTTGCCGCGTCGTTTGTCTGGCGAATCTGATACTTCATCAGAAGCCCCGCGATCGCCGTGGCACTTAACAAAATCCCCCCGAGCATCATAACGCTCATGAGTAAAATCTGTCCGGACTTTTTATTGGTGTTATACGTCATGAATTAGTTCGAACCCGCCTCTGCCTCGAATGGCAGAAAACGCGCGCTCACGGTCGTCTGAATATTTTCAACCATAGTCGGGGAAGTGATATTTATGGGTGAAACCGTCATGCGAATCGTAACTCGCCACGGTAATTCAAATGCAGGCGCTCTTTGGTCTTGCATGGAAAAATCGAAATGTTGCACATTAACATTCGGCGCCGTAATGGCTTTGAACTCCCCGCCTCCTTCTTTTCTCTCAATGCTTGTACTTGCGATATTGTATCGATACGCCACCGTCACAAGCTCGTTTCCCCGCATGCGTTGGAACTCAATATTATCGTCACCTATCGCAGGGAAACGAGTGGTACAGGTTGGGTGAGGTAACGCATTAGGATCAACGGTATGGCAAAAATTCCGTCCTGCCCGAATCTCCCGGGCAATCTGCTCTAGTACCAAACTCATATTGTTGTTCACGGCAATCATAGCCGCTACCGAACGCTGGGTTCTAATACTCTGCATAAACCCACCCGTCACAAGTCCCAAAACTGCCACAAAAACAGAAAGTGCCACAAGCAATTCCACGATTGTAAATCCATTTTTTTTGTTACGGTATTTCATATTAAAATTTATCTCCAATCATAGGCGTAATCTTCCATAGTAATCTCTCGCGGTCCGCTTTGTGAATTCCAAAACACCTTGGAATTAAACTTTATTCTTTTAGTGGGTTCTCCAGAAACAAAAATGGTGGTAATGACACGTTTAAAAGGAGTTGGCGTGCCTCCCGCCGCATAGCTGTATGTTTTACTAGCGGGGTCAAAAAGAATGGGGGTACTATCCGCAGGAGTAAGCAAAGTTTTTATTTTTTCGGAGTCAACCGAAGCAACACACGTGCTTCCATCGGAAGCGAAAGAGGTGCCGACACTGCGACACGTAAAATCTCTTAGCGACGTGTCATACTGCATCTGATAATCATTCCTTCCTTCCGAAAATAAACCATTCCATGGTGTGTGAGGATCAGTCCCATTCGTATAATTTTCATCCACCAGACCGCGTACAATCTCAATTCCCTCGCTTGCCAAAAACGTTGCGATAAAACGCTCGCTTACTTCCCTGCTTTTTGCCATCGAGTTGGTTAAAAGCGCCAGAACGCCAAGAATGCCCACCACTCCAACAACGGAGGCAACCATCGCCTCTACCATAATCTGTCCGTTTCTTTTCATAAAATTATTCAGTAATTTGACCGCTTTCCGTGATACCAATCTTCGAAATAAGCGTTCCCTGCTTCAGCGAAAGCTGGATCTCAAGCGGAAACAGAAACGCCGTGCCAACACTATCGGTTGACGTAGGAATAGGGTCCGGAGGAATAAACAGAACATCGAATTCATTTGGAGAAGAGGTATCGCCATCTTTTAACGAAAATTGGATTCGCGGGTCCGGGACATAACTGCCGTCATCCGGAAACGCGATATCTTCGGCCGAATCGTAATAACGGTTCCCTTGATACACGCCCCGTACCTTACATAGGCCGTTCAAACCCGCCACATCGCCGAATAAAAGTGCTTGTTGACTTGCCGCATCAAAGTGAACCCCGAACGCGCATACCTCGCGCTCCGAAACCGCATTGGTCGCGGAAAAACGCTGGAGGGTCATGGATTTTGCGCGGTAGAGAAGCCCGCTTACGATCGCGCTGTCATGAATCATGGCAAGTTGATCGCGTGCTACGCTTTGCGACGTGACTAAAATTCCGGAAAGAATTATGAGAACCGCAAGCACCACCCCGATTTCCACAAGCGTCATACCGCGTCGTCGCGCGTTCATATCCTCCATATACGTTATTATACTAAAAAATCGGGGTGATTACCCTCCAAAGACGGAGAAATAGAATTGGACGATGGGAACGCCCCCAAAAACAGTAAGGGCGCTACCCGCCACAAAAAACGGCGCAAATGGTAGCATGTCTTTCATGGTCTTTTTTTTCTGTACCATGCAATAGAGTCCCACTAAGCCCCCCACCATAAACGAAAGGGCGATCACCACCGTAATATCCGGCCATCCGAAAAGAATTCCTGCCGCGAGTGCCAATTTTACGTCTCCGAACCCCATCGCGCGTCCGCTACTAAAAGCATAAAGCGCGTAAAAAAGCAGGCCCGCGATGCCTGCGGCAAGCAGACGATTTACCATCACATTCAAAACTTGCGGGAAAAGCATCGCGTAATGCCCTAAGAATGAATGGCTGAAGGCAAAAAGAAAGTCAGTGTGAGTGCCAACAAGAAAAGCAATGAGCACCCCCAGAATCCCCAAACCCCAGGAAAGCTCGTTCGGGATGATGTAGTGTTTCAAATCAACCGCCGCCATCACAAGCCAGATTAAAAAAACCAACACCCACGATACAACAAGACCGTAATACCAAAGCGGTGACGCGCCACCCAAAAATACCGCGTTCGGAATTTTCCAAAACCCGTTCAGAAAAAACGGGACAAACGCAAAAATACATCCCGTGAGGATCTCGACGAGCGGATACTGAAATGAAATCCGCGCTTTACAGCCACGGCACCGGGCGCCCTGCACAATAAAACTAAAAACAGGGATGAGTTCGAGGGGGCCGAGCGTTCTCCCGCAGGCGGGACAGTGTGACCGACCTCTAAGTTTTTGAAAAGAAAAAAGCGATCCGTTTTTAGGATCGTTGGGATCGTATCGTACTATAAGCACATTGATAAAACTTCCAAAAAACAAACCCAGTCCTAAAAGCAGTATCCACCCCCACTCCGTCATAGATTTGATTAACGCCCGAACTGGCTCCCTAACGCGACACAGTAGGCATTCTGATCCGCACACGTACACGAAGGAATGGAATCCCGAACGCCGTCCGGGACATTACGTGGACTTGCGTTATAAGACGCGGCATTTGTAGGCATAAAACTCGGCGTTTCCGTACCGCGGTTATTTTCAAGGCAGATCCCTACCACGTATCCCTCGGGTGGCGCGGGAATATACGCATACTCGCCGCCCTGCGGATCGGTGGGAAGCCCCGGAATCACACGCGCGACACCGGTTCCGTAAAATTGGTTCGCTGTAGGATACCGATTGGATGAGGAGTGATAGGCCTCAAGTCCATTCTGGATCTGCCGGATATCGGCGATTCTACGGGCATCCCGTGCTCGGCTACGCGCAGGACCAATTCCCACAAGCACAACCGAAGAAAGGAGGCCGATAATCGCGACCACCACAAGCATCTCAATTAATGTAAACCCACTGTTTTTTTTCATAATTATATAACCGTCTTACAAATCCTGACCGGAGAAGAAAAAATCTCCGGTCGGGACTTTTAAAAAACAATTACTGACCTGCCGCCGCACAAATTTCCTGCCCAACGGTACACGATAACGCCGTAGGACACAGTCCAGTGCCTGCTGTAAAAGCCGTTGTTTCTCCGCAAGCGCCGAGTTTGTACCCCGTATTTACCCCATTCGCATCTGTAAGTACTTCATAAACATAAGCATCTCCCGAAGGACCTTGCATGGTAACCCCTGCGATTGCCGACGAATCCGTTGGATACCCAGCCGGATTGATATACGCCGCCTCCAAACCGTTTTGGATCTGCTTTATATCGGCAGCTCTTTTTGCGTCTCGAGAACGTTCACGCGCGCCGCCAAGCCCCAACACGACAACGGATGCCAAAAGACCGATAATGGCGACCACAATCAACATTTCGATAAGCGTAAACCCTTTATTTTGTTTCATTTGTTCTTATATAACCTGAAAGCGACCTTTTTGAATAGCGGTTTCATTATACACTATTGCGGCCCCCTGATACACGATATTGTCCACATGCTTTGCATCATATCACTAAAATCCTTTTGTCAGGTTGTATAAGGGGAGTAAAATAGAGGCAAAAAGACCCCCTACCATGACGCCGATAACTACAAGCAAAATAGGCTGAATCAGCTCCACCAAACTTCCGACCAAATCTTCCACCTCCCGCGTATAAAAAGAGCTGATCTTTGAAAGCAACTGTTCCAGACGCCCGGTGGTCTCTCCTACGGAGATAAGCTGGGATACAAGCGGGGGAAAATAAGGGGAATCTTTGAGTGCCTGCGAAAGTAAAATACCTTTTCGCACGTTTTCCGCCGCCGTGTGAAGCACTTCCTGATAGATCGAGCTTCCGATGGTGTGGGACGAAATTTCAACCGCTTGCGGGATGGTAAGACCGCCCTGGATCAGCACTTTTGATGACTCGGCGAAGCGCGCGATATACAGTTTCTGAAACATTTTTCCGAAAATCGGCAACCGCAGGATAATTTCGTCTTTCACCGCTTTTCCTTCCTCGGTTTGGACGTAATTGATTGCGACCATCAGAAAGCCGATAAAAATGATTAAGAGCGCCCACCACCAATTCCCGAAAAATGTCCCCGTCGCAAGCAACACTTTTGTGATAAACGGCAACTCAACTTTTGATTCCGCGAAAATGGGCATCATCTGCGGCAAGACCATGGTGAGCATGACGATCACCACCGCGACAAAAAGCAAAATCACGAAAATCGGATAGATGAGCGCGTTCCGCACTTTTCCGAGCAATCGCGCCTGGCTTTCCAGATAATCTGCCAAAAAATCGAGCACCTCGCCCAAGCGTCCTGTGACCTCCGCGGACTTTACCATGTTCACATAAAACTCGGAAAATACGCTCGGATGCCGCCCCAGCGCCTGCGAAAGCGAAAAACCGGATTGGATGTCGCGGCTTAATTCCGCGATGACCTGTTTTAGCGTGGGACGCGTCGTCTGCTGGTATAGGTTCCGTAATGTATCCCCCAACGGAACCTGGGACGCGAGAAGTGTCGCAAATTGCCGCGTAAAAATCATCAAATCCGCCGTGCGGACACGTTCAAAAAAACTGGAAATGTTCTCCCACCAATTCGCGCTCTTGATCGCTTCGACGCTCAAGATAAAAAGCCCGTGGCTCAACAAAATGTTCGCCGCCGCATCGCGGCTGGTGGCTTCTACATTACCGATTTGGAGCTCCCCCTCTTTTGTGCGTGCTTTATAATTGAACTTCATTGGTGATGTGGTTTTAACTGCGCTCGAGCAAAATGCGCAGTTCCGCAGGGTTTAGTGAGAATCCTTCAGCCTGTTCCAACGACACTTCTTTATTGCGCACCAAGTTCACCAGCGAACGGTTCAGCGAGATCATGCCTTCTTGCACGCTGGTCTCGATCACAAGATCGATCTGGTAAATTTTCCGCTCACGAATAAGATTCCGCACCGCGGAATTCGAAAGCATGATTTCCATTGCCGGCACGCGTCCGCCGCCCACCCGCGGCACCAGCCGTTCCGACACGATGGCCACGAGCGTCGATGCGAGCTGAGACACCACCTGCCCCTGTTGTTCCGGCGGAAAACTGTCGATAATGCGGTCAATCGTCTGGGAAGCCGAATTGGTGTGGAGCGTGGAGAATACCAAATGTCCGGTCTCCGCCGCCGTCATGGACGTTGCGATCGTTTCGGGATCGCGCATTTCACCGATCATGATCACATCCGGGTCCTGTCGCAATACCGCGCGAAGCGCCTCGTGAAACGAGATGGCGTCTTGCCCCACTTCGCGTTGGGAGATAATACACCGGTCCTGTGAAAAAATATACTCGATGGGGTCTTCGACGGTAATGATGTGTTCTGTATATTTATGATTCACCTCGTCCAAAACCGCCGCAAGCGTAGTGGATTTTCCGTGTCCGGCCGGGCCCACCACCAGAATGAAACCTTGGTTCAGTTTTGCAAAATCATGCAGGATGGGCGGCAATCCCAACTCTTCGATGGTCCGAATGCGCGCGGGAATAAGCCGCAGTGCGGCCGCCATGAATCCGCGCTGATAAAATACGTTCACGCGAAATCGCGCTTTGTCTTCGTAGTTATACGAAAAGTCCACCTGCTTCAAAGCCCCAAAGCGGCTTTTCTGTTCTTCGTTTAAAAGAGCCATCACTAACCCCTCCGCGTCTTCTTTTGTTAGAATTGGTTCTTTCGCAAGCGGGATCAAAACACTGTCCACGCGAATCGTGGGGCGGCGTCCCACTGCGATATGAAGGTCCGACGCATTCTGGCGCGCTGTAGTAAGGAGAAGTTCATTCAGCTTTTCCTTGAAATTCATCATGCGTAGTTAATTGTAGCGAATTTTCCTTAGTCCGTCACGCTTCTCCACGAAACGTTTCGGTAGTTTCGGTTATAACCTCTTCAATCAATACTTTTCCTTCAAGCGCTTTCAATATGCCATCCTGCCGGAGAGATATAAATCCCTGCCGATGAGCCTCATCAAGAATCGTTCCTTCGGTGAACCCTTTCGTAATCGCGTCACCTAATTCTCGCGTCATCCGGAACATTTCGAATAGTGCGAGACGCCCCACGCTTCCCTTTCCTTTACAGATTTTGCACGTCGGTTTCGGCTCCGCTTTATAGATTGTGTACGGCGATCGATACGACACTATTTTTTGCACATCCGCAGGAAGCGCATGAAGCGCCGCGTCAATGCTTTTAGAAATTTCTTGGGATGCCGGACGCGGAACTTTGCATTCGGGACAAAGGTGGAGCACTAGCCGCTGGGAAAGCATGAGATTCAAGGCGGATGAAAGCAAAAAAGGTTCCACCTTCAAGTCCACAAGGCGCGGGACAACTCCGATCGCATTATTTGTGTGGATCGTTGAAAGCACGATGTGGCCGGTCAGAGCGGCGTTCACCGCAAGATCCGCCGTTTCCGAATCGCGGACCTCACCCACCATAATCACATCCGGATCTTGACGCAAAATCTGCCGCAGTCCGGAGGCAAAGGTGTAACCGATTTCCGGCCGCACCTGCGACTGATTCACGCCGTCCATAAAATACTCAACCGGATCTTCGAGCGTCACCACATTATATGCGTCGCTGTTGAACCGCTGAAGAATTGCGTAAAGTGTTGTGGATTTTCCAGAGCCGGTGGGACCGCTGATCAAAACCATCCCATACGGCCGCGTAACGGCTTCTGTGACAATCGCGGAATGCCACGCACTAAGTCCAAGTTGATCGAGCCCCTTCAAACCCGTCGCGCTGTCCAAAACACGGATCGCGGTTTTTTCTCCCGAAGGAGTGGGAAATGTCGCCACGCGGTAATCAACATCTCTACCAAAAATAAACGTGCGGAATCGTCCGTCTTGCGGAATGCGGGATTCGTCGAGTTTCATGCGCGCCAAAACCTTCACGCGCGACAAAACCGGCTGGGAAAGCGACGGCGGGAGCGAAGATATTTCCTTCAGTTTCCCGTCTACGCGGAATCGTATTCGCAGACGATTTTTCTGCGGCTCGATATGAATGTCCGATGCGTTCGATTCAACGGCCTCGCGGAGCGTCGATGCCACAATCTTGATGATCGGCGCGTCGTCGCGTGATCCTCCGCTTTCCAATTCCACCTGCTCGTCTTCCTCCACAACTTTTCCGATCTCCCGCACCGCCGCCTGCAATTCGGATTCAAATGGAGCGTATTTTCGAAGAACGGCATTTAAATCGGAGAAGGTGATCAAATAGATCCCCAAGCTCACTCCTTCTTTTTTTGCAATAAACTTAAGCGCCTCCTGCGCGCGCAAATCATCGGGATGAAACATTCCCACCACGAGAAGTTTTTTCTGTTTTTCAATCGGAACCACACGATAGGTCACGGCCGTTTCCTGCGGAATAATTTTTAAAAGCTCCTCCCCGATGGATTCGGGATTAACTTTTTTGTACGGAATTCCAAGCAACTCGCTTTTTACACCCGCCACCACGCTTTCCTCCACGGTTTTCCGTTCATAGAGAATTTCTTCCGCCGAACGATTTACAAACGCTCCGTCTCGGAGCGCTCGATCGGCAACATCCTCCCCCACCAGCTGCCTTTTTACCAATTCTTTGATGAGTTCCTGATCGGTCATGCGAAAAAATTATGGCTTGAAGGGATTGCTTTTCCCGGTCGCCGGCAACACAAGCGCGGAAGCAAAATTTTGGAGCAGGGCAAACACCTTCGCTTCTCGTTCCTGGGACGTGGGATCAAGAACCGAGGTGGGATCGAAATTTTTTGTTGAGCTCGAGATGGTCGAAATTTCTTTGAAGGTTCCGGGGAGTACGACTTCGATTTTTTCCGGCTGTTTGAAAAAGAGATAATATCCGCCGCCAAAAACACCGACGATGACCACGGCAAAGGTCAGGATAGTGATCCAATTTACTGGTTTTTTCTCTTCTTCTACAAGGATTGCCATATTTTTAATTTATTGCACGGGGTTTTGATAAAACATATCGATGGACAAATCGAGTGCGTCTCCTACGCCTGCTTCCTTGCCTATCCCGGGTGTGAACTTGAACGTTCGTACGTTCGCTACACGGATATTCTTTTCCACGAGCTCAAGAAATTTTTTAAGATTTTCATAGACGCCGCGCGCGGACACCGTAACGTTCACGGCCCCCATTGGTTTCACAATGGTAATTTTTGCTTTCGAAGCGGAAAGAAAGGGGGGGGTGATTTTAAATCCCAAGGACGTAACGGTGGCATTCGTCGTTTTGGCAACCGCATTAATCTGTCGTAAGGCTCCGATCGTATCCGAACCTGCGGGCATCGCGAGGGAAACCGAAGCTTGTAGCTGGGGAAGATTACGAAACTGCGCGATCAATTTTTGGACTTCGTCCACCGCCTGTTTCTGAACGTTAAAAAGGGATTGCTTCGATGCGATCTCTCCTCGCTCTTTTGAGATATTTTTTGCCTCGGGAACGATTAAATTAAAATAGATGATCGCCACGCCGATAAAAAGGGCAACCGAGAGCCCGATACTTAAAATTCTTTTTGTGGAAATTCTCATGAAAATTAAAATGCCGGCTTGGTAAGGAAGTCATCCTTGAACGTAATTTTGATGGTGAACACCGTGTTGCCGCTTGCGAGCGATACCTTATCGAGTGCGATCACAGCAACCTCGGGCTGACGCTCAAAAACCGTAACTTGTCCGGCGACCGCATCAAACTCGGGAGTCGTTCCATCAAGCGTCAATGTCTGCGAGTCCCCCTCCATACTCGCGTTTGTATAGGCAACGGAAGGAACGGTATTTTTTTCGAGAAAAGAAAAGATATTATAAGAGAAAAGGTGATCGCCAAGCGCTTTTTTTAAATTGACGATCTGCGAATAAAAACTCACAAATTTTTCTTTGTCTTCGCTGGTAACTTGTTTTGCCAACTGATCAATCGAGGCATCCACCCGTTTTCTTTCGCCCGCCAAATACGACGTGTACCCGAACTTCAGTCCGACAAAAACAAAGATAGAAAATAGAAAAAGAAACGCCGCCGAAATAAGCAACCGCCACGGCCACCCCACGGGCAGTTTCTCGGTTAAAAATTCCTCCGAAAATTGTGAAGTTCTAGCTACTGGCTGAACTCCCGTTTGATCCATAAAATAGTTTCATCGCAAGACCCGTGGAGAGCGCGAACGTATTGCTCAATTCCTTCATGAGTGGCTCCATCCCCTGGGGGTACTGTATCTTTGAAAACGGCCGAAGCCCTCCTACCATAATCCCCATCTGTTCTTCGACGTGTTCCCGGATGCCCGGAAGATTTGCCCCCCCGCCCGTAAGCAACACTTTTTCGATCGTGCGTCCCGTCGCTTGCTCAAAAATTCCCCGCACGCGGCTTGCTTCCTGTATTATAACATCTAAAAAGGGCGCAAGCGATGTTGATAATTCGGTTTCTCCTCCAAATCCTTCAAGCCCGCGTCGTTTTTTAAGCTCCTCCGCGCGCCACGGGCTGATCTCCAAACTGCGCGCGAGCGCTTGCGTGAGCGATGCTCCTCCGTAATCCGACTGCCCTACTTGCTTAACATGGCGTCCTTCAATTACGGCAAACTGGGTGGATTCCGCACCTAGGTCAATAAGTAGCGCCGGCGCGTTTTCGCCCTCATAGAGCGTCCGCACTAATGCGTAGCTTTCAATCTCCACGGCGGCCAGATGCACACCCGCGCCTCTAAAAATGGCTTTGTAAGTTTCGATCAAATCATTCGGAACCGCGGTGAGTAGAATATGCTGAAAAGGCTGGCCCTGTGCATTCGTAAAATCTTCCATCTTCACCCAATCGAGTGTCGTCGTGTTCAGCGCAACCGGAATATACTGCCGGGCCTGAAACAATACCGCATTCTGCGTCTCTTTGAGCGGCATAGCAGGCAGTTCGATAGGAACGATAAAAACCCGAAAGAGCGGAACGGAAGCCACGGCACGATCCGTCTGCACCTTCATTTCCCGCAGGAGTGTTTTTAGAAGAGCGGAAGTCCGTTTTACATCAAGACGTAGCGATGTGGTCTGTACCGCCTCATTCGGCCGATCCAAATAATCCTTCTTCTCAAGGATTCCGTAATTCGTGAGCGCGACACCGTCCGCAAGACGCTCCAACTCCACGGCCTTAAGCGCCACCGTGCCGATATCCACCCCAAGCGCTCGTTTCACTTTAAGAAATTGGGTGACATCCGTAAAAAAATCTTTAATGCCAAAATTCATTTCCTATTCATTGTAACACAGATTTGCGGGATCCTTTTATGTTTTCTAAAATAGCAGTTATGAAGCTTCGCAATATTATTTTTTCGCTCGGGACACTGCTCTTCCCTATGCGGTGCCCGGGCTGTAACACCGTCATGCCGGGATCCGATCCGTCCACGCGCCTCTGCGAAACCTGCCAAAATTCCATCGCACTTTTAAGCGGAGTGTACTGCTCTGTCTGCGGGAGACGCCTATCCGAAACAGTTCGCCACCCGCACTCCAACCATATTCTTTTCCCCGCAACGGATTTTAAAACCACCGCCATACGAAATTGCATCCATGCACTAAAATACCGCCGTGAACGCCTGGTAGCACGCATCTGTGCAGAACTTCTTTTTTTGTATCTCAAAAAAATAGAGCGCTCATATGATCTTTCTTTCGGAAAATGGCTTTTGATTCCCATCCCGCTTCATCCGCGAAGGGCGCGGGAGCGCGGATTCAATCAAAGCGAGCTTATTGCGAAAGAACTTTTGAGTTGTTATAGCAAGGCGAAACAACCTGCGCCCTCTTTTTCTGCAAGCCTACTCGCCCGCACCGCTTATGCGCCCGCGCAAGTAAGATCAAAAACGAGAAAAGCGAGACAAAAAAACCTCGAGGGTATGTTTGCCGTACGCGATGCCATGGAGTTAAAAAATCAAGACATCCTGCTTTTGGACGATGTTTCCACAACCGGGACCACGCTACACGAAGCAAGCGCCGCGCTCCTTCGAGCCGGGGCGCGGCGTGTTTTTGCGCTTGTGGTCGCAAAAGTATTTTAGAAAACCGGTCTGACGTTTAGGGCTCTACCCAGATTCTGCGAATCGTTCCGCTCGTTCCGAAATCGGTTGTGGAAGTGCTTACGTCTCTGGTATAAGAACATACTCCTCCGCCCCCATCGTCCACAGTGAGCGTAACGGGATGTAGAATATCTTGATAGAAATTGGTGGAGGGGGTCCTGTCGCCGGTCGCGAACGGCGGAGTACCAAGTTCGGTTGCATCCGTTCCAAATTCCCAATTCCATACCCAACCATCGACGGGATAACTCCCGCTCGAACGATCCAGCGTGGAGGTTCCGTCAAAACCGAATTGATACTGTCCCGAATTCACCCCGTTGTATTTTGATTTAAAGTCCACAAATGGATAGTAATGTGTGGGCGTGCGAAACGTCGAGCTATTACTCCATGCCGTCCATGCAGTCGACGCGGCATCGAACGCCCGGACGCGTGCGCGATAATTTGTGTCGTAATCTAATTTATCTATACTCGTTCCCATAGGCATCTCGAACCGCAGGGCTGAAATTCCGGTATAGGTGCCCGAAGCAGTTTTTCCAACGCCCGACACCGGATAAAACTCTACATCAACTTTATCCGCAACGGTCTTCAAAGGATTTACGGAGTCCGTATACGTCCAATCGACAATATAGGCGGAGGATGATGCACACCAAGAAGAACCGACGCGGCTGGCCATGGTTCCACCTTCTGTAACTCTTACATTCCTTATGAGCGCCGTGTTGGTACGCGACGTAACCACTACATCGCAGGGATGCCCCACATCGGTGCATAATCCTACACTCGTCCAACCTAGAAGACCGCCCCAGGCTGTTCCTTGAAGTTTGCCGAGCGCCGCAACCAGATCAAAACCATAGGGATGCGGATTTACGCCGAATGACGCTAAACTTACCCACCCGTCCCAATAATTTCCCGCTTCCGTTCCACTGTTTTCAAACGCGATAAATCGTGCCCAGCCGGAGAATTTCCCCGTCGCCGCATCGTAACGGGCTTCGCAGGAAATATTCGGGGCGCGTCCGGGACAACCAAAAAGATCATCGCGATTGAATGACAGCCACCCGTAACGATACGAATCATCACTGCCAGATGGATCGGTAGCCATCCCCGCCCACGCGACACCGGAAAGTAACCCATTTTCGTCTACCTGAACGCTGTAATGGCGCGCATTGCCGCCGGGCGCCAGTTCCGAATTAAAATCGATCCACCCCGCACCTCCGTCGGAGTACGGTATAGGCGTCTGCGCGAATGCTTTCGGAATTCCAATACGATTAATTCCTCTAGGGGGAAGAGGAGAAAGAGACAGATAACCCGGCCCCACGGAATTATATGCCTGACCGGAAAATATTTTTGTAACGCGCGTATTAATAGTGGAGGAAAGAACGGGGCTTCCAACTGAACCACCATAATTCACGGCTACCCGATAGCGATAAAAATTGCCGAGTGGAACATTCTTGTCCTGATATTGAAAAATAAAACTGGGGTCGTCGGACGTTCCCGACGGCCATCCCACGTCTCCCCAGACGCCGTCCGCAGTGCTCACGGTATTGGTTGCTCTCTGAACGATATAATTTTCTCCCGGAAATGTATTCTTCCACGAAAGCAGAATGTCCGCGGTGTCGGCGCCGGACGCAACATAGTACATTCGTGCCTTCACTTCTTGCGGGCCGTTCGCAACCGCTACCATCACTTCGGGAGTATAGTCCGAACACGCGGACGACAATCCATTCGAATAGCACGCCCGCATTTTGTAATAATAGGTGTTGTCGAGCTGGAGCGTCGTGGGATCTTCTTGATACGCCTGAACCCCAAGACCGATATTTTTTATGAAACTATAATCCAGGTCTCCTTGTTTCAGACGCCAGAGCTGGATCCTCTGCGTCGCGGGACCAAGACCGTCCGTCCATAAAAGGTCCACGCTACCGATCGTTCCTTCCGTTGCCCCCGGGGTATAACTGCCCGTAAAATTGCCGGGCGTTGTTGGTACATAAAGGAGTGGCGTGGGTGCACTTCTGCGGGCACTTGAAACCGCGCACCCTTGGGCGCCCTGTCCCGCGACAATCTGATAGGAATGAAGCCCGGCAGGAACATTCGTGTCTCTAAAAAAAGTGATGTAGGTTCCACCAAAATAGGCCGGAACGGAAGTAGCGTTTGGAATTGCAACGCCGTCCCTCAAAAAATCATAGAAAGCGAAATTAGGATCCGAAAACGTGACGGCGGTCGGATCCAGTCGCAGGGTAACCGTCGTGCCGGAGTCCGTAGCGGACGCAAATGTGAGTAGAGGTTTTATACCGCTAAGAACCGGAGCGGTAATCCTCGGAGTTGTCGCGAAGGCAAAAGGAGAAACGACGGGTGCCCAGAGCGAACAGCCGCCCGGAAGACAGGAGTTATAGTTCGGCATACTCCGCGCTTGATAGCAGTAAGTCGTTCCCGGAACAACGCCGGTTTGATTATAAGAAGTGACTCCGGATTGAGTGGATGTCACGGGAGAAGATCCGGCAAAATCACATCCAGCACGCACCGTACTGCGAATTTGTGTATATGGCTGGGAACCTAAAGTCCAGTTCAGATCAATCTGGCAGGCGGAAACCGCCGTGGGAGTTAGACTCGCGGGCGGAATAACTTGCGCGTTTACCGCTGTGGAACCCGCCGCAAAAACCGCAAACGCTACGATAAAAAACGCGTTGCGAACGAAGCGAAACATAGCTTGATTATAGCACAAAGAAAACAAAAACCGCTCCAGTAAGATTAAAACTTTATAACACTTATATTGAATCGCGTGGGGATGTTAGAACAATAATTAAAACCTGAAGTGTACATTCTCGCCTGAATATACTGATTGTTCGGCCATGCTAACTGTATACCTTCGGTCATACACGCGCCATTCCAAGGAGTAGTGATCTCGCCTGTCTGCATCGGAGTAATCTCATCACAAACGTGACCACCTGTGATTCTTGCGCCCGCACAAACCCATAAACCAACAGGAAAGGAATTGTCATCAAGATCATCATTAGGAGGATTAGCATCGGTGGTTGTGCTTCTCATCCCATTAACGGCAATAAGATATATCCCGCGAAGCCCGGTCTCAATAATATTTTGCCATGTGCTCTCCTGTGCTGGCATGTCACCAATGGTAAAAGTGTATACTTTCGAACTAACGACGGTATTACGAGCTGTTGTGCCTAGATCCGCTCCTAACGTCAGATTGCCTTTTGCTCTTACATCACCATTCCCATACACCACAAATCGATCGGACGAATCAAGAGTAGTGTTTACTGCAAGAGCCTTTGTCGTGTTGATCATTGCGCCATATCCACTATCTGCGGTTACTAGCAACCCATAGCGGTAATCTGCTTCTTGTCTAACTTTAAGATTTAACATTCCATCCTGTCCTAATGTCAGCGTTTTTATATTCGAAGCATTGGAAAACTGCAAAGTGCCCCCTCTATTTTCAATGCTATATTTCCCACCATCTGAATTTAGATACAGCTTCGGTATTGCCCCGATGACAGTTGGCTTTCCAATCGAAATTTTATTTTCAAATACGCCACTCCCCCCCGAGAATGAGACGGAATCTGATTCCACATTGTACTTAAACCGAGCCGGAGAATACGCGTAGGTATTCGGCGGATTGGGCGGACTAGGAAGTAAGGTTGCCGACTGAGCATTGTTATAACAGAAACCTCCTATGTAAGATGTTGCTCGGTAAAAATCATTTCCGCAATCACTTAGGTCCGCAGTTGCTGATGAGGTATCACAAGAGCATTGGAGATTGGGGTCCGTATTGAAACCGGGGGTGCCTCCGTTATTATCGTAAATATAGTGGTAACCACTCGGAGCATTAGAATCGATACTAACTTTCAAATCACCGCGTGTTACTTCCAAACGTTCTGTCGGGGAACCTCCGATACCAACCTTTCCGTCTTTCGCAAACAACGTATCTTTTGCGTTGGTGGCAATCACTAAATCACCTAATCCTCCCGCTGTACCCATACGGAACTGAACGGGGTTCACTACTCCAGCTCGGTCTATCCGAAGAGCTTCATCATTCGTTGGATTCGCTGCGATTTTCACCGCTCCACCTACCATAAGACCACCGGTGGGAGAGACTCGAAGGTCCACATCATTTGCCTGCACCGCAAATGTTCCCATTTTATAATTTGTCGTTCCATCCCCGCCATAAAACAGCATCTCCTGGGTTCCGGGAGCCTGTTCTATAAATCTGAAATCGAGGCGGTTTTGGCCTATATTTCCCGTTTCTCCTATCTGTACCCCCCATTTTGAATCAGGGTCATTAAGACCGATGGTGGATCCTCTCACGGAAAGTGTGTCGGCGGGATTCGCTGTTCCAATTCCTACCGGACCACTGTTGTAATAGATAATTCCGCCAGTGGTGCTTGTGGACCAGACTCCGCCTCCACCACCTCCCGACGGCCAACCAATACGACAGTCAGCGCCGATACAGATACCTGTTGTCCCTTTTACCATTGGGGCAGTGATACTGTTACTATCCGCCGTCACGTTTCCAATGGTTAGAGCGCCCGTATTCAACGTCCATTCGGGAGCATACTCAACCGGAAGCGTTGTTACATTTTTCCGCGCGGTAAGCCGAATCACTATAAAATAGCCTGGCTGTATAAGTTCTGTGTCGGCAAGAGGTCCGATGTATGCCGACGTATCAAGGTTTACCCTATAAATTGCGGCGAGGGCGCTGTTGGATATACTACCCTTTGATTTATTTATCTCGGTCCGAATCTGACTGACAGTCATCGAAGAACCGATCCAGCGTAATGCATTCCAGCCAACATTTAAAGCAAGCATTCTTGGGCTATTGATGCTTCCAGCGCTGAACGCCCCCCCAACCGTAAGACTACCGCCGCCCTTTCCATCTACTCGAGTTTTTACGTACTTGATAAATTGAAGTTGATACCCGCCATTCCAGTCGCTCGTCACACCAAGTTCATACACCTCATTTGGAGAAACGGTAGGATCGTTCGTTGCATCATATTGGGATGCAGAACAACTTGGTGTTGCTTCTGTTAAGCTGTTATCCTCGCATGCTTTTGTAGCACCAACATTACCCCCTGTTTTCGCCAATGTTATTCTATAAGTGTCCCAGGTTGCTCCAGCTTGTTGAAAATGGTTTAGAAGTATAAATTTGGGATCATTCCGAAATGTATCAAACGTAACGGAAGTAGGATTATAAGTGTTGTCTGATTTTCCAGTTTCCGTTTTTTGATAGAAATAGTCGGAAAAAAAGTTGGGATCAAAGTTATACCCATTAATCTGCACGTCGCCGCGGATATCCAATTCCGCAACCGGAGCAACGGTGTTGATCCCCACTTTAACAGAACGGGACGTGGAGGTGGCGTATAAAACAGAAGGAGTTGCATAACTTCCACTTGGAACAAGCATCCACCCCGCACCGCTACCACCCCCCGAACCGGAACCAATCGGAAGCCATCCTTCGGTTGCATTTTTATAAAAATACGGCGAACCATTTGTATAAACTAAAGCTCCGGGAACACGCGCCGTTGCGGGCAAACTTGTGGTCGCGGTATTTGGCAAAACAAAAGTTCCCACGGTTGTGATACGGCCGTCGGGGTACAACTGAAGCCGGGACTGGCTGCCGGTTTGGGTGGAAAGAAGTGTGATCACTCCTCCGCTCCCCGCGATGTTTCTGTTCGATAGAAAAAGACCCCATGGAGCGCCTGCGTAGGGGTAAATAATGGATTGTGCGCGGTTACTTGCATCCAACCCTACAATCCCGCGGTTGTACGGAAACGTTAGCGCATTCTGCGCCACGCCCGTAGTTGTAGATAGTTGCAGATAATCAAGCCGGAGCGTCCCCTGTTTGTACTGCGTGGAACTCCCGGTGGTCACCGGCACATAAACATTCCCTGCCGGAAAATCGGCGGGCGGAGGCGTCCAAAACTGCGCCTGTGCGACAACGGCGACGGAGAGCAAAAGCCCGATGACGATATACGTCAAAGGAGATTTATAGAAGGGGGTCATAATGAAAGTATACCACACTAGGCATTATCCACATGGCGTTGCATAAGTGCATAAGCACGATAGAATGAATACGATGATTGACGAGCCCACAAAACAAAAACGTCTGCTTTTTATAAGCGTTGCTGTTCTTATTGTTATAGCAGCCGCGGGAATTTATTGGGGAACAAATAAAAAACAAGCGGGGTCCACGGATGAAAATCAGCCCCCTTCTCCGGCGCCGGTCGCCATCTCTTCAGTCACATCCATTCAAGGCGTAATCAAGGCAATCGCGGGTGGAGCGATCTATGTTGAAATGGACAATCCGGATGAGATTGTTGCGGGCGTGCCCACGCCTAAAAAAGTCATCCGCGTCGCACTCGCCACAAAAAATACCGTTCTTACAATAACGGACTCGAACGTTCCGCCGCCGTTTGCTTTTGATCCCGTCCCGCCCCCTAAAAAATTCACCCTTGCGGATTTAAAAGTAGGCGACTCGGTTATTCTCACAAGCGCCCATGACATGCGCACTCCGGAAAGTTTTGACGTCACGCACATTGAGGTGATACGATAACCCCATGAATTTAATTCCTACAGTCATCGAAAAATCGGCATACGGCGAACGTGCCTATGATATCTACTCGCGCCTTCTGAAAGACCGGATTATTTTTTTGGGCGGCCCCATCGTGGACCAAGTCGCAAACAGCGTGATCGCCCAACTCCTGTTGCTGGATCATGAAGATCAAAAGAAGGATATTAAGGTGTACATCAACTCGCCGGGCGGGTCGGTGACCGCGGGACTTGCGGTCTATGACGCGATGCAGTATGTGAAAGCGCCAGTCTCGACCATCTGCGTGGGAATGGCGGCATCTATGGGCGCGGTACTTTTAGGCGCCGGGCAAAAAGGAAAACGGTTTGCGCTTCCGAACTCCGAAATTTTGCTTCACCAAGTGATGGGTGGCATGGAAGGCCAAGCGATCGAGATCGAAATTACGGCGCGGCACATTGTAAAGATCAAGGACAAAATGAATCAGATTCTGGTAAAACACACCGGGCAAAAACTGGACAAAATCGAGCGCGACACCGACCGGGATTTCTATCTGACCGCCGCCGAGGCAAAAGAATACGGACTGATTGACGAAGTTATAAAAACAAAGAAATAGCCAGCGGACAAAAAACAATCGGAAAACCACCGATTGTTTTCTTTTTGTCCGCGCTGCGCCATACTAAGATAGACATGAAAGCAGAAAATGTTTCCGACAAAATAATACTGGAACGCGGGGTGGAAGAGGTTATCGAAAAAAATCATCTTGCCGAAGCACTTGCTTCGGGTAAAAAGTTGCGCGTAAAACTCGGGATTGACCCCACCGCACCAGATATCCATTTGGGTCATACCGTTCCGCTACGAAAACTGCGCCAGTTTCAGGATGCTGGACATCAGATTGTCCTGATTATCGGCGATTTCACCGCGATGGTGGGAGATCCAAGCGGCAGGACCGAGGGAAGAAAACCACTTTCCGAAAAAGAGGTGCAGAAAAATATGGAAACATATCTCGTTGTAGCGCAAAAAGTGATCGACATAAAAAAGACAGAGGTTCGCTACAACAGCGAATGGCACAAACACGAAGGACTAGCCGCGACACTCGAACTTGCCCGTGCTGCCACATTTCAACAGGTCATCAAGCGCGCCGATTTCCAAAAACGCCTGGATGCCGGGAATGACATCACGATGCTGGAGATCCTCTACCCGCTCCTCCAGGGCTACGACTCCGTTAAAATAAACGCGGACGTAGAACTCGGCGGAACCGATCAAAAATTCAATCTACTGATGGGACGTCGCGTACAGCGCCACTTCGGTCAACCCGAACAGGATATCATGACACTCCCGCTTCTCGAAGGAACCGACGGATTCCATAAAATGAGCAAGAGTTACGGAAATTATATTTCCATCGACGAGACGCCCGATAATATGTTCGGGAAGACCATGACGGTTCCCGATACGCTAATCCGAAAATATTTTACACTTCTGACCGAAGTGGATATGTTGAACGATACGGACCCATATTCCGCAAAATTACTTCTTGCAGAGACACTCGCGGAAATGTATGCGGGGAAAAAAGAAGCCGCACAGGCGAAAGAAAAATGGATTCGCACGTTTTCCAAAAAAGAGGCTCCCGAGGACGCTACAAAATTGGAATCCCCTGCATCAACCACCGCGCTTGAACTCGTGGTATTAACCGGGACAAGCAAAAGCGAGGCGCGCCGGCTGATAGAGCAAAACGCGGTGGAACTCGATGGAGCTATCCTAAAAAATCCGACAGAAACTCCAAAAATCAAAACGGGCTCCGTTTTGAAAGTTGGGAAGAAAAAATTCTTTCGGCTTGCTGTTAAAAAATAAAAATCACGGTGTATAAAAATGCCCCGCGTCGTTTGGAAACGAACGCGGGGCGTTTTGGCTAATTGATCCATGATACAAAAACCAATCGCGGACTCGGATAGATCCTCACGGCCGGCGTGGGAAGTTTGATGGCGTTCAGAATCCGGAGAATCTCCGAATCTCTATCTAAGCTTCGCCAGTCGAAATCGGGCGAGAGCCACAACTGCAGATCGCCTTTCCCGTCGCGCCAATCGGTCAAATTTGCACCAAGTGCTACCGAATATCCTTTATATACATCGGTTGAAACCCAGTATGTCTGATCCTGGTAATCTTTCATCCACGGGTTCATCCGGTCGTATGCCGGATTTTTCCGCGGAACAAAAGACCATTTGAGCGACACCCGATCCAACATCGGAAAATAGCCTTGAAGGACCAGTAATCCGCCACCCACTCCGGCACCCGAGATATAATCCCCGAGGTCAAACCCAAAATATCGCGAAAGTCCTTCGTGATACTCCGTAAAACCTTGAATCAGGTTGACGGATCCGAACGCGAGCCAGCGCGCAGTACGGTCATCAAAGCCCGACCAAAGATACATCCCACGATATCGATCCCCGACAAAATAAGATGCGAATGTGTGACCGGGTTTGTCTACGCTTTTTGCGTAGCGACTGTCGTATTCAAAATGAAAAGGTCCGCGTGTCGGCCACCATAATTCTTTGGTGTAGTTCTGGTGGACAACGTAAAGAAGTCCTACTGTCCCCACGCCCACAACGGTCGTTTTCTGCCATGAAATTTCCTCTCCATAATTCGACCGAGGGGGTGCTTGAGAAAATCCTTGTGAATACACGACGTTTGCTGTACAAAATACGACAAAAAGCACGAAAGCGCTTTTCCGAATCATGACCCGACTCCTTTCGTATAAGTGAGGAAATTGGTAATTTGCTGGTTTAACTATAGCACCGATACGTATCTCTGTCAAATTCCGCCAATCTCATAAACACGGATGGACGCGATTCCTTTCTCTTTCACGACGCATGAGGGCTTCCATCCAGGAATCTCAAACGCGTAACACACGATCCGTGCGCCCAACTTCGCTTCGCGTTCAAATTTTCCCTTAAGCCGCGCGAGCGCTCGTGGCATTAAAAAACAGAAAAAAATATCCGCGTTCCCAAAATCCATTGTGTAAAAATTTCTGCGAATAAGACGCTTCGGTGAAATGCTCTGGAGGAGCAGATTTAATTTTCCAATCCAACACAGAACAAAAGCATACTCCACTCCTTTAATATCCAAACCAAACTCCTTTTTCCCCAGAACAATGAAACGCCCGATCCCCGCCCCCAAGTCATATGCCACATCACCCGGTTTCATACCAGTATTTTTGATCATTGCACGCACCGCCCGGAGCGGCGTCCAAACCGGGGGCGCGCCGATCACGGCTGCGACCGCAACAGGTAAAATAAGCACGAAAAGAATGCCAAAAACGATGTTCACTTTGTGGGATTATTTAACCCTACTCGAGCGTATTTTACCAGAAATTGATCGGACTTAC
>CAYISA010000002.1:0-88220 GCA_964365955.1 uncultured Candidatus Saccharibacteria bacterium
ACCGTGTTTCCGACCGTGGCGCCGTTTGCAGGAGCGGTGAGAGATACGGTGGGAGGGGTGGTATCACCACCACCGCCCGTTCCAAACGCTGCCTGCTTCAACGCATCCATCCAAGGATTCGCGGGGCTGGTGGCAGTTCCGGGGATACCGCCTGCTCCGTAGTCAAAGACCATGACACCTCCGATCCCGTTGTCTTTCACGAACTGCACAACACTCGCGATGGTGTTCTCGTCTGCCCATGAAATCATCTTCTCATTTGCGGGGTTGCCGTCGTTCGAAAAGATCTTGATGTAGGGGGCTTTGGCTCTGTCGTCCCAGCGCTTCATGGTTGCATAGGCGGGATTGTTCAGATAAGTGTTCCAAACCGCTTTGTAGGTATCATTGCCTCCACCGCCTGTAACTGTGGGGGGCGTAGTCCAGACCTGCAACGGTTCGGAGATGCCCTGCGTGGGATCTGTGGCGGTCACTCCACCACTTTCCGTCTGGATATACAGACCGATTCCCATGCCGAGTTTGCGCTTGTCCACACCAGCTGCGGTTAAGTTCAGATAACGTTTCTGAATGGAATCGAGTTCCCAGTTCGTCGCCGGATCTTTGGCAAAAATCGTTCCATCCGGCAATCTGCTGAACACCGCGTTTTCGTGCCAACTGATCCAAGGCCATGTTCCCGCCATCTGATAGGACATTAGATTGATCTGATCGATATAGGGCTGCAACACAGGCCAGAGGGCGGTGTCCCACGCCGTTGCAACGAAGATCAGCGGTTTTTTTGCTTGGTTGTACCACGCGTGTTTCAGCTGGAGTGCGTTATACAATTGAATCACGAAAGCGGAGTAGTCGGCCGCATCCGGACCGATCCCCCACCCGCCTGCCGTGTTGCGCTCGAAATCCAGATCGAAACCATCGAACTCATACTGATCCATGATCGCCAGAATATTGTTTATGAAATTCGTGCGATGGGCGGGTTGAATCGCATACCTGAAATTCAAATCCAAAGAATGACCGATGGACAGCAATATGATCTTTCCGCGAGCGTGCGCGGCGCGCGTCACCGTCAACGGATTTTCCACCCATGCATCCGCCACGTGATCCAGATTTTCATAGGAAGCGCTCACCCCGGAGCCGAAATATAGTGCGTGGGTGAAGGAATTCCAGTCAATATTGTTCACGTTGTAATACTGGGCGGGGAGATAATTGGTCGGATATACGCCATACAGATAAGCGGAGACCCAGAGACTGGAACTTGAGGAGGGGGGAGGAGAAATATTCAAGATCGTGACTGTAACCGGTGTCGAAATCGTTGTATTCCCCGCCGCGTCTTTTGCGATTGCAGAGAGGGTTGCGGAACCGTTGGTGGTTTGAGTGGTGTTCCAAGAAAGAGAGAAGGGAGAAACGGTATCGATTCCAAGGGAAAGAGTCCCCACTTTGAACTCAACGCTTGCAACACCCACGTTGTCGGAAGCAGAGGCCGAAAGAGTGACCGTGTTTCCGACCGTGGCGCCGTTTGCAGGAGCGGTGAGAGATACGGTGGGAGAAATCGTATCGGGAGTGGAAGGTGTCGTCGCGCTCACACTTGCGGAAGGCGCGGAAACATTTCCTGCCGCGTCATAGGAAGAGACGGTGTAAGAGTAAGAAGTCGAGGGAGAAAGACCGGTATCTTGGTAGTTCACTGCGGTTGAGGTGGCTACCAGATTTCCATTCCGATAGACGCGGTATCCCGCGACACCCACGTTATCCGTGGAAGCGGTCCAGGAAAGATTAATCTGCGAGGGAGAGATCGGGAGCGCGGTGAGACCAGTCGGAATCGATGGAGAAGTCGTATCGGGAACCACCGGATTTAAAACTGAAACCGTAACACCCGCGGAGGTGGTCTGATTCCCCGCCGCGTCTTTTGCGATTGCAGAGAGGGTTGCGGAACCGTTGGTGGTTTGAGTGGTGTTCCAAGAAAGAGAGAAGGGAGAAACGGTATCGATTCCAAGGGAAAGAGTCCCCACTTTGAACTCAACGCTTGCAACACCCACGTTGTCGGAAGCAGAGGCGGAAATCATAATCGTACTTGAAACAGTCGTGTTTGTGAGAGGAGAGATTAAAGAAATCGAAGGGGGCGTTGTGTCACCTCCACCACCGCCTCCGCCACCTCCGCCTCCGCCACCGCCTCCTCCGCTACCGGAACTCTGTGTTGTTGCGGAAACTGCTAAAGATCTTAGGGATTCGTTTCCCCGCGCATCGAATGCGGAGATCTGATACGTGTATGTAGTAGAGGCAACGAGCCAATTATTGTCGTACGCCGTACTAGTCGCTGTCCCGATCCAAACATTCCCTCGATAAATTCTGTACCCCATCACCCCTATATTGTCGGTAGAAGGATCCCATGAAAGATGGATCTGCGAAGAAGAGAGGGCCTGCGCTTGCAAATTTGCTGGTTGGGACGGTCGGATAAGGTCAATGACGCCGATGGGGGTGGTTGTCGGTCTTGAGGTAGCAAGGGAAATCACATCCGAAAAATTTTTATTCCCCGCCGCATCGCGCACTTCCGCCCAAATACTATGCGGTCCCGGCAGAACAGAGGCCGTGTTCCAAAAAACACTGTAAGGGGCGGAGAAGTCTTCCGCTCCCAAACGCGTGCCGTCCACCTTAAACTGCACTCCTTTGACGCCTATATTGTCCGATGCAGTCGCCGACACCACCACAGTTCCCGTAACAGCGGCGCCGCTTAATGGCGTAAGAAGTCTTACAGTTGGTGCCATTCCGTCTAAAATGCTACTGGTCGCGACAAATTGAAGCTCGTCCAAATTCCATACCCGTGAAACTCCGTCCGATTGAATCCGAACTTGGTTCGCAAAAGAAATAGGGACTGTGCCAAAACTTGAAAGCGGAATTGAGAAGGGTTTCCACTGCCCAGCCGCTGTCGTTAAAACAGAAGGATACGTTTTCCATATTCCGTTGATGCGAATAGCGGGAGTGACGCGAAACGACGAGGTAGAATAGACAGCGAACTCGAAATAGCGGTAGCGCGACAGATCAATTGGATTTGTGGTCGAAAAAATAATATTTCCCGCGGGAAGAGTGGAGAGTTTGATAGAGGTATTACCTCTATAAAGTTGTATAGTATTTTGGAAATCAACTGTTCCGCGCGAAGACGTTGCAGACCACGGAGGGCTTACAGCGTCGCTGTAGACAACGGAAGGAGAGCCGCCAGAAAACAGAGGAGGATTCGCGACAATCACTGTGATGGGAGATGAGAATGCGGCGTTGCCCGACGCATCGTAGACGACCGCCTGAAACGTATGGGGACCGTTCGAAAACTTGCGCGTGTCCCACAAGTAAGAAAGTGAGGAGGGATCCACCGAATTTTGCACTTTCACCGCGCCATCGATTTTTATCTGTAAAAAAGAGACACCTGTATTATCCGCGGCAGTCACGGAAAGCAGGACGCTACCGGAGACAAGAGCGCCTTGCGCGGGACTCGAAAAAGAAAGAGTGGGGACAGTTTTATCTACGAGAGTTGAAATTGCGCCGGAAGGAGTCGCCACAAAACGGATGTTATCCGCATACCACACACGCGGCATCCCCGTACTTAAAATACTCACGCGGTCGATTCCTGCGGACGGAAGTCCCGTAAAACGATTGAGCGGAATCGAAAACGTTGTCCATTGATTAGACGGAACAACGGGATTCACGGAAGATCGGTATGTGCCGCGTCCACTTTTCACTGTGGGGTAGAGACGAAACGAGGAAGGAGAAAAAACGGAAAATTCAAGGTATCCGTATCCCGTAAGCGGCGCAAGAACTCCGTTTGTTGTAAAACTTAGTGCGCCGGATGCCGTTGTGGAAGCCCGAATCGCTGTGTTCCCAGAAAAAACATACCCCGTATTTTGGTAATCAAACACTCCGAAGGACGATCCCGCAACCCACGGATTCACCACGTTATCGTCATACACCCCCAATCCACTTCCTTGAGCAAACGTTGATGTGGCCACGATCAAACTGATACCCGCGATCACGAGCGCAATCCCTACGGTTTTAAAAACCCTTGCCTGATTATGAAATATCATCACTCTATTATATGCCACGAGCCGCTCCAATTACCAGCATATTTCCCCTTGCCGCTGTACAGAATAGTTACTATAATCTAAACTGTTTTCGGCTGAATAACTATGCCTCCTTAGCTCAGTTGGTAGAGCAGCTCCCTTTTAAGGAGACGGTCGTAGGTTCGATCCCTACAGGAGGCACAACTATAACTTGACAGATGAATAGTGGTATGCTAAACTACTCTTAGTTCGAAATAATTCACTATTAACAACTTTATAGGAGCAAAGGATGGAAACACCGACAATAAAACCACTTCGTCCTTTTCATGACACAGTGATCGAAAATAAAAAGGAGCGTGCACTTATGATCGTGATCGAGAAAATGATGGCTTGTTCTTGCAACTATTGGAACTATAATACCGGTGATCCACAAAAAGAGATACCCAAACTTTTCGAAATAGCAAAGCGCATCAAGCGTGCCGAAACCGACGCCGAATTCCAACTCGCAATAGCGGATTTGTAAGCCGACCCTAGCGCACGACCTAACCGGTACGGCGCTTTTTTATTTATGTAAAAAAGGGAATAGCGTTAAAAACAACCGCCTGAAGAATCACCGCACTGGAGACAGGTCATGCAGGTTCCGGTGCGCACCATCATACCGCCGCATTTCCGACATACCGTGTCGACATCTATGTGCGCGCTCATTTTTTTCTTTGGCTCCTGCGGATCATTTCCTTCTTTCGTTGTGGTAACCGCTACCGGCATCGGAACATTTTTGACCACGGTTGCGGGTTGCTTACCTTCTTCCAAAAGCGGCGTCATACCAAACTCAAAAAGATCGTCCTGTCCCAAAAAACGGAAAGCGAGATAGCGAAACACATAATCCGTAATGCTCGTCGCCACGCGGATATCGGGATTTTCCGTGAACCCCGCGGGTTCAAAACGGGTGTAAATAAATTTATGCACCAGTTCTTTTAGAGGGACACCGTACTGCAATGCCATGGATACGGAAATGGCAAACGCGTCCAAAAGCCCCGAAAGCGTACTCCCCTGTTTCGCCATGCGGATGAAAATCTCGGAAAGCGCGCCGTCCGCGTACACGCTGTAGGTAAGGTACCCTTCGTGGCCCGCAATCGAGAATTTATGCGTCTCCGATGCGCGCGTTGCCGGCAATTTTTTCCTTTTTACGTTGTCTGCCGCCGCACCTCTTTCCTTTTTTGTCCCTGCGGACACATTCAGGGGCTGTGCGGACTTCGAACCATCACGATACACTGCGAACGCTTTGATGCCAAGCTTCCACGCCATTTTGTATGCTTCGGAAATTTCTTCTTTCGTCGTCTCGAACGACATGTTGAATGTTTTCGAGATTGCTCCCGAAATAAACGGCTGTACCGCCGCAACCATTTTCACATGACCCTGCCATGCAATGGCGCGCGAACCATTTTTGGGTTTCATGGCGCAATCGAACACCGGAAGATGCTCTTTTTTGAGATGGGGAGCTCCTTCAATGGAGTCTTTCTCGGTGATCCACGCAAGAATTTCGGCGCGTTCTTCTTTTGTATATCCCAAATTTTTTAAAGAAGCGTCCACGCTCGCATTTACGATTTTCATCCACCCTCCTCCGACCAATTGCTTCATTTTTACCAGAGAAAAATCCGGCTCAATGCCCGTGGTATCGCAATCCATCATGAACGAGATCGTTCCGGTAGGAGCCAGGACCGTCACCTGCGAATTGCGGAAACCGTTTTTCTCGCCCAGACGCAACGCCTGCTCCCATACTAAATGCATTTCTTTCCCCAAAGCCGCATCATTCAAATGGAATGTATTGACGCCGTGCGAAGCCGCCCCATGCATCGCGATAACTTTAAGCATCGGCTCCCGATTCACGATATACTCCGCAAACGCGCCCATACGGCCGGCAAGAACCGAAGAAAAACGATAGGCTTCTCCGGACATGAGAGACGC
Source organism: uncultured Candidatus Saccharibacteria bacterium (assembly GCA_964365955.1). Classification (GTDB taxonomy): domain Bacteria; phylum Patescibacteriota; class Minisyncoccia; order UBA6257; family GWB1-50-10; genus CAYISA01. The sequence continues at coordinate 5,997 of CAYISA010000002.1, forward strand.
AATTGCCCCTCCCCATGCCTTCCCTTCTTCCGAATCATACGGAATTCCTTTCGTCATCAAAAGCGCTCCCAGATTTGCGAACCCCAGCCCCAGCTGCCGTAAGGCGTGCGTATTTTCGGCTATCTTTTCGGTCGGATACCGCGATCCTCCCACAATAATGTCCTGTGCCAAAATCAACACGTCCACTGTATGTTTGAACTCTTTTACCAAAAACGTGTTGTCGTCTTTCAAAAACTTCAGAAGATTGATGGACGCAAGATTGCATGCCGAATTGTCCACGTGCATGTACTCCGAACACGGGTTCGAAGCATTGATGCGGCCGGAGTTCGGACAGGTGTGCCACTTATTGATCACGGTATCGAACTGCACCCCAGGGTCGCCGCATTCCCACGCCGCTTTTGCAATTTCGTCGAGCAGATCGCGGGCGCGATAATGGGGAGCGTCTATTGTTTTTTTGCTTACATAATTCGTTTGCCATTCCTCATCCCGATCCACCGCCTCCATAAAGGCATCGGTGATGCGGACGGAATTATTCGCGTTCTGATATTGAATGGAGTTCCACGCCTCGTCGTTTAAATTACTCATGTTGTACCCCGCATCAATGAGCGCTCGGACTTTTTTCTCTTCTTCTGCCTTCGTATGAACGAATTCCAAAATGTCGGGGTGATCGATATTCAAAATAACCATCTTCGCGGCGCGGCGCGTTGTCCCGCCAGACTTGATCATGCCCGCAACTGAATCCGCACCTCGCATAAACGAGACCGGACCCGACGCGTACCCTCCTTTGGAAAGCGGCTCGGTTCTTGAGCGCAAAGACGACAGATTGACTCCGGAACCGGAGCCACCCTTAAAAATCATTCCTTCGTTTCTGATCCAATCCAGAATGGAACTCATGTCGTCCTCCACCGACAGAATAAAACACGCGGAACATTGCGGATACTTTTGCACGCCAACGTTGAACCACACGGGACTATTGAAGGACGCTTTTTGGTGCAACAAAATATGCGTGAGCTCGTCTTCAAAAATTTGTGCCTGCATTTTATCGGCAAAATATCCGAACTGCTCTCCCCACGCACGAAGCGTCGTCGCTACGCGCGCAATCATTTGTTTTAGACTTTGTTCACGCTCGGGAGTCCCAAGTTGGCCGCGAAAATATTTCGCAACCGTGATATTGATGGCGTTCGACGACCAAAAATCGGGAAATTCTACTTCTTTCTGTTCAAATACCTTTTTTTCTCCACTTCCTACGCTTGCATCGCGTAGTCCCCACGTCACTTCGTCAAACGGGTGCGCTCCTTCGCGCGTAAAAACACGTTTCAAAAAAAAATCCCTGTGCGTGATTCTTTTTTCTCCGATTTTTTTGGCTTTTGAAAGTTCTCCTGCCACTTTGGTTTTCATGCCCCTATTGTATCAAAAAAAAATAGCCCTCTCTGTGCATAAAGGGCTTTACAAAAAATCTTAAAATCAACCTTACTTCTTTTTTTTGCGCATGAACGCGGGGATTTCCCACTGGTCATCCTTCCCGTCCCCGAACTCTTCGTTTTTTTCTTCTTTTCCTTTCTTTTCCTTATCTCCATGCGGTTTTACACCTTCTTCCTTGGATGAATTCTCCCGTTTCGGAAACTCCGCGGGAACAAAAAGCGTCGGCGCGGACATTTTTTGATGCAAAATGCCGTTAAATCCCGTCGCCACCACGGTAACTTTAATACTTTTATCCTTCAGACTCCGGTCATGGTACGCTCCAAAAATAACGCGCGCCGAAGGGTCTAGATTCGATGAAATAGCTTTGGCAATATCGTGGATTTCGGCCATTTTCATATCCCGTCCGCCGGCGATGCTGAACAGAGCACCTTTTGCCCCCTCTATGGAAATTTCAAGGAGCGGAGAATTGATCGCCATATTGACCGCTTTCACGCTCCGATCGGAACCGAATGCTTCTCCAATACCGATTAATGTGGCACCGGCGTCCCGTAGAGTGGTTTTAATATCCGCAAAATCGACATTGATAATGCCGGGAGCGTTAATCAGATCCGCAATCGCTTTCACCGCGTTTTGCAAAACGTCATCCACATATCCAAATGCGCGGATCATAGGGGTGTCTTTATTGATCAGTCCAAAAATTCTGTCGTTCGGAATGACTACCAGCGCGTCCACTTTTTCTTTCAGGCGATTCAACCCATCCTGTGCGATCGTTGCCCGTTGCGTCCCTTCAAACGTAAAAGGCCGCGTGACAATCCCGATTGTAAGGATGCCTTTTTCTTTCGAGATCTCCGCAACGATCGGCCCGCCACCGGTTCCTGTGCCGCCTCCCATGCCGGCGGTCACAAATACGATATCCGCGTCTTCAATCGCCTCTCCGATCTCCGAGCGATTTTCTTCCGCTGCTTGTTTTCCAAGTTCCGGATTCATTCCGGTGCCCAAGCCATGTGTAAGCGCTTTTCCGATGTAAATCTTCCGGTGCGCCGACGCATGATCGAGATCCTGTGCGTCGGTATTCACCGCGATAAACTCCACGCCCCGAATGCGATTCCCCTCCATCATGCGCGAAACGGCATTCCCGCCGCCGCCGCCGACTCCTACCACTTTAATTCTTGCAAAAAAACGCTTGGACCCCGAAGCGCGCGTAGGCACGGAAACGGATGTTTTCTTAAATTGTTTTTTTTGTTTTTTCGCCATTCGTTAAGGAATAAAATTCTTGATCATTTTTTTGAGCGCCGCGCCGAAATGATTACTGGATTTGACTGATTCGTTTTCTTCCGTCCCCAAAAAGACAAGTCCTACGGCGGTCGCGAATTCTGGGTCGTCGAGCATCTCCGCATACGTGGGACTTGGAATTTCCATCCCCGAAAGAAGCGGGAATCCTATCTGCACCGGCAATTTCATCTCGGATTTCACCAGTTCCGCCATCCCCGGCAACTTCACGCCGCCGCCCGTAAGCACGATTCCGCCTGGAAGTTGTACGCTTCTTCCAACGGATTTCAATTCATTATCCACAAGATCCAAAATCTCCGCAAGCCGAATTTCTATGATCTCCGCGAGGAGCTTTCTGGAAATATCCCCCCGTACCGATGCATCCATTTCCGTAAAATCGATCATCTCGCGTTTCCCGATGGCCCGCGCAAGCGCGCAACCGTAGGTCACTTTTAATTTCTCGGCTACATCAATAGAGGTTTTGAGTCCGATCGCAATATCGTTTGTCACGTACGCCGATCCGATGGGAATCGTTTTGGTGAGAAGGGTCTTCCCTTCTTCATACACCAAAACCGATGTCGCCCCCGCACCCATGTGGACCATCATCACTCCAAGCTCCCGCAATTTTTTGGAAATCACCGCGCGCCCCGCCGCGATGGGATCGTAAATAATACCGCCGATGCGCACTCCCACGCGCTCGAGCGTTCTTAAGAGCTGCGTGTAATGCGGCACGAATGCCTGGACAATCAGAGTGCTCACCCCCAGACGATTTCCGATCATGCCCACGGGATCCGAAATGTCTCCGATATCATCCACGAAAAATTCGCGCACGATATTGTGTAGCGCCATAAAATTGGACGGAAGCTTCACCGATCCGGCAGTTTCCTTTACGCGGACAATATCATCTTCATGAATTTCCTGATCCGCGCGCGCGACCGCCACCATGCCCTGCGAAAGATGGGATTTCACATGTTCGCTTTGAAAACTTACGAAGACATTTTGAACCGCTTTTTTTGAAATTTTTTGGAGATCAAGCACCAGTTCGCGCAATACCGCCGCAACTTCCTCCGCATCCACAAGAACGCCTTTCCGTACGCCGGCGGATGGGTGCTTGAATGCAGTGACAACGGAAAGTGAGCCGTCTTTTTTTTCTTCAGCAACGATACCTTTAATGAATGCTGTTCCGATGTCTAATCCCGTGATCATGAAATAAATGGTTTACGTGGAAATAACCGCTTCCACAAACGTTGTTCTACCCGCTCCATTGTTATCCTATCACGAGCCCGCGTATGCGTATACCCCGCAAGGTGTAAAAGTCCATGCAGAGCAAGGCGCAGGAGAGATTCTCCACGTTCCGTAATCACATCCGGCGCAAGATAAATCTCCCCTAAAAAAATGCCGCTCCCCGCGATGTCGGGACGTGGAAAATCCGTTTTTGCTCCAAAACTCAAAACGTTCGTAGGCGCATTTTTCTTGCGAAACGCCCGGTTCAGCTTCCGCATGGTCTGGTTGCTCACCAAATACAGTTCCACACCGCATTTCTTTTTTTTGAGCAAAAAAAGAGAGCGCCGGATCGCGCGCTCCGCTTCTTCCCCCACTCTCCTCCATTTCTTTTCTTCGTACGCCACCACAATCCTCCCCATAATCACACTCCCAGCCCTTCTTTAATGATGCGGGAAACTAGGGCGGAATCCGCTTTGCCTTTCAGGGTTTTCATTGCTTCCCCCATGATTTTTCCGAATGCCTGCGCATCTGTTGCGCCGATCTTTTTTATAGCTTCCGCCACCACTCGTTTGATATCCTCCTCGCTCATCTGCGGAGGAAGATACGCTTCAAGTACCTTCAGTTCATTTTTTTCCTGCGCTGCCAATTCTGCACGCCCTCCTTGCACGTACAGTTCAGCCGCTTCGCGGCGTTTTTTTACTTCCCGCATCACAATTTCTAGCGTTTCCTCTTCCGTGATTTCTGCTATGCCACTTTTTGCGCGTTTTTCGATTTCGCGATTATGAAGTGCGGCGCGCAAAAGACGGAGCGTATCCAACCGAATACCCCCTTCCTTCATCGCCGCCGTAAAATCACTTTTGATTTTTTCTTTTAGAGATTCGTTGGCGTTCATGGTCATACAACCGAAACTTTTTATGCTCCGTATTTTTTAGCTTTCGCGAGCTCGCTCTTTTTCCCGATACGATAAAGTGCGGACGAACGTCGTTTGGTGCGATTCGCCGCACGACTCTTAAATTGCCGCTTGCGTACTTCCTTCACCAGCCCACTGCGTTGTACGCGTTTATTGAAGCGGAACATAAACGATCCCGTTGTCTCCCCTTCCTTCTTTTTTATTTCGAGTGGCATATGGTTATTATGACATAGACTTGATAATCTTCGACCTTATTTCCCCAGGCGTTTCTTTTGGAATATTGGTAACAATAGAATGGATGGAACCTCCGTTGTCGGAACCCCAGCGCGGAATAACATGGATGTGGAGATGATCAATTGCCTGCCCCGCCGCACGTCCTTGATTGATACCAATAGTGAATCCGTCCGGCGCAAGCGCTTTTTGCAAGATAGCCGTCACTTTTTTTACGGCGGCAAATACGGGCTCTACTACCGTATCAGGCAAATCCAGGATCGACTCCGCATGTACTTTCGGAAGCACCATCGTGTGTCCGGGCGCGCGAGGAGCTGCATCTAAAACCGCTACCGACGCATCGTTTTCATATATGACCTCGGAGGGAATCTGTTTGGCGATAATCTTACAAAAAAGACACTCCATACCGTTTAGACAGATTTAAAACGCTGTTTGACTTCATCCACGAATTTTTCGATCATCAGCGTTTCCTGTGCGCCGGAACGCATGTCGCGGATAATAACGGACTTTTCAAACACTTCTTTCTGCCCGTAGATGAGCGCGAAGGGAACTTTCGATTTGTTCGCCGCCTTAAGCTGTGATTTGAGAGATTTTTTTCCTACCGCTTCAATTACAGCGATGCCCCCGTGGCGCAGAATGTTCATAAGCCGCACGCTTCCTTTCCGCGCTTGATCGCCCACGGCCGCAAAAAATACATGATGTTTACTTTTGAGCGCTGGAACGACTTCAAGCTTTTGAAGCGTTTCGATGATCCGCTCGAGTCCGAGCGCCACCCCCACCGCCGGCACCGTACGTCCGCTGATCATCTCCGATAAATAATCGTACCGTCCCCCGCCCGCGAGCGCCGAATCGAACGATGGACTCCATATTTCAAACACCGTGCGGTTGTAATAATCCAAACCACGCACCAGATAGGGATCGGGTTCATACGGAATTCCGTTGTCTTCCACGATCTCGAGTACGCTCTTTAAGTGGTTGTTGCAATTCTGACAAAGAAAATCCAAGATAATCGGCGCGTCTTTCCGGACTTCCCTGCAATCTTTCTCGGTGCAATCCAAAAGCCGCAAAGGATTTTTTTCGAGGCGCCGCTCGCAGTCGCCACAGATCTTTCCTTTTTTGGTCTGATAATACGCACGGAGTTTGTCCCGATAATTGCCCCGACAGACGCGGCATCCTACGCTGTTAATTTTTAAGTTCAGCGGTTTGAGTTTCAGAGAATTCAGAAAATTAAGTGCCACCACGATCACCTCCGCGTCATAAATCGGATCGCTGTCGCCCACGATCTCGAACCCCCACTGGTGAAATTGCCGTTCGCGTCCCGCCTGCGGACGTTCGTGTCGAAACATTGGGCCGTAATAAAATACCTTAAGGGGAAGCGCATAATACCCAAGGTGATGCTCCATATAGCTTCGCATTATGGAAGCGGTTCCTTCGGGACGGAGCGCCAAATGATCGCCACCTTTCGTCTTCAAGGTATACATCTGTTTCTCCACAATATCCGTTCCTCCTCCGACGCCGCGCTCGAAAAGATCCACGAACTCAAGAATGGGCGTCTCGATGTAATGAAAATCGTGAAGCTCGCTTACGGAAAATCCAGCCTGCCAAACGTATTTCCACCAATCTTCATTTTTTGGAAGAATATCGGACATGCCCTTTACCGCTTGGATTAAAGGCAGGGAACCTGTTTTTTGTTTTTTTACCGTTTTTTTTGTTTTTGGTTCTGACATAGCAATAAAATGTGTCTAGATTAATAAGAAGGCGCGCTGAATGCCATGGCGTGGTTCACGGGCCACAGGCGAAATCGCACTAGCCCCATCAAATCTCCCGTCGTTACCGGGCCCCAACTCCGCGAATCGTAACTGTACGAACGATTGTCTCCCATCACGAAAAATTCGTTGGTTTTGAGCACCGTGTCAAGCGATCCTGCTGTTTTACTTCCTTCTAAATACACTTCTTGCAACACTTTTCCGGTTCCGTTGTTCGTATACACCGTGACTTTTTCGTCATTAATGACTATCCGTTCCCCCGGCAACCCAATCAAGCGTTTGATGTAAAACGATTTATGATCTCCGGGATAGCGAAATACCACTACTTCGCCTCGCTCGGGAGCGCGAAACCGATACGCAAGCTCATCCACTAAAAGATAGTCGCCGTTCAGGAACGTTGGTTCCATACTCGCTCCACTAACCAAAAACGGCTGTGCGACAAAGGCGCGGATAACAAAAACGACTGCCACCGCAATAATGACGGTTTCCGCTACTTCAAAAAAGGACCACAATACTTTTCGCATTTCAAAATGGTTTGGAATGATTTTTAGACCGAACGATGGCATAATTGTAGGGATAATGGAACAAAAATTCAACCCCGAGGAGGTTTCGCTGATCATAGGACTGGGAAATCCCGAAAAGTCCTACGAAAAAACCTATCATAATGCCGGAGCGCTTTACCTTGCTCACCTGCTTTCTGTGCGCACAAAAGACCCACTCCCACTAGAACGCGTGAAAACTTTTGCCTACGGCGTAGCAGGAACTAAAACGCTTATCCGATCGCTTGCGCCTATGAACGAATCGGGTCTCGCAGTTGCAGCGGCGTTAAAATACTTCAATAAAAAACCAGGGTCATTGCTCGTCATACAGGACGATTCGGACCTTACGCTCGGAACCTATAAATTTTCGTTCGGACGCGGCGCGGCGGGTCATAATGGAATTCTCTCGATTATGAGGACACTCCACACAAAAGATTTCTGGCGTCTCCGTATTGGCATCCGCCCCCCTTCCAAAGAAGGCGAGGGGCGCGAAAAAGCGTTGGATTTTGTTCTGAAAAAAATTAGCCCTGCGGCAATAGAAAAACTTCAAAGTGTGTTTACAAAAATTGATGCGGTTCTTTTTCTTAAAGAAAAAATCGCCCCAAAGAAGGGGCGGGCAATTAACTAGTGGTTGTGTATAAAAGTTTTGATCAAATAACTAAAAACAAAATAGCACCCGAGTGCTATTTTGTCAAATTAATTTTATTATCTTCTAGGAAAGGTGTTTGGAAATATACCCTGCCATTTTCATCATGTGAACCGCACTCTCGCCCGCGAAAACTTTCTTTAACTTTTCATCGGTGTTGATCATGCGCTTGTCCTTTGGGTCTTGAAGATTGTTTGCTTTGATATACACCCAAAGCTTTTTAACGACCTCTGACCTTGGCATAGGACCCGCGCCTATGACTGCTGCTAGCTCGGCACTTACATTCATGGGTTTCATGAACGCAGAATTAGGTTGTTTCATATGTTTTAAGTATACCAAATTCAACCCGTATTGCCAAAGGAACCTTATTGCCCCACATACTGGAACGATACGGGAAAAGAAAGGGATTTATCCTCCAGTGTAGTAATTTTTGATATGTCTAGCTCGACATCCCGAATCGTCGCATCTCCCGTAAGCGCCCCCTTGAAACGCAATACCCCCGCCTCATCCTGCGCGCGGGCGATAAGTGAAATGGTTCCGGCAAGCGACGGGACATCCAGCCTATCAATCGCGACATGCGCCGCGCCTGCAATCGCAAGAAGGCGTTCGAAGAACGTGGTCCATGGCGGTGTCGTGCCTTTTGCGACCGCGACCGCCTGCACCAGCTGGTTAAACTCCACGATCGAGGTGTTGAGTGCCGTCATTTCCTGCTGTTGCACCGCCACGCGAAATTCGCCCAGTTCATACTGAAGCTTGGCGCTTTTGCGCGACAAGGAAAGAGCGGCGCTCCCATAAAAAAGCAGAAACACAAAAAGCGTGACGGCCAGAAGATTCCGCCAAAGCGAAATAAAATTAAGGGTTCTTTCTTTTTGAAAAAGATCGGCCGCGGTAAACGGAGCAAGACTGATTGATTTGTCCTTCCCACGATTCATCCGTCCGCGTAGCGCGGAACCGAGTGTTGCGTACCACGACGGAGCCAACCCCCAGCCCGGAAGCGCCACCGGTGTTACGCGAAGTCCAAACTTTTTCGAGAGAAGTGTTTCCATTTCCTCTTCAAACCCCGGCGCGATCACGTACACATCTTTCACAACCTCTTTGAATTTGCTTAATGCAAAATTCGTGACGCGTTGCACCTCCTGTGACACCACGTCTTCAAATAAGGATCGCGCAATTTCGCGCCCCTCTCCTTGAATGGAGTGCCACGAACGAAAGTAATCGAAATGGAGCGATTGGTGCCGCATGATAAAAAGATCCAGCCCATCGCTTGAAATTTCGAGTCCGATCGCCGAGTGCGACATTGTCCCCATCGCTTCCGTCATCACGCGAGTGAGCCCCAAACTGGGGAACTCGAACGCGACGGGCGCAAATCCCACTTTTTCAAAAAGCGTGCGGGTTGTGTCGATAAACGCTTTTTCCGTAAAAGCACCCAACACCTCAAATCGGTCTTCTGTCTCCTCAATTTCCTCCCAACTCATATAAGCGTCTTCCGGGGGTATAGGAGAAAGCATCTGAAGATTCAGGTTCGCGGACTCTTCCAGGCGATCGCGCCCCACATTGGGTAGATTAAATGTTTGCGTGAATACCGTCGCCGCGGGAAGTGAAACAATAATAGGAATGGTTTGGTTCTCACGATCGGGTTCAATCATGGTATGAAGCTCCCCGAGTGTAGCTACAAAAGCTGTCTCGTCCACAATGCGCCCCTCCCTCACCACGCCGGGCGCAAAGCGCAAAGAAAACGCCTTACCTTCTGCGCTTAACAGCACATACTGAACGCCTGAATCGCTGATCTGCAATCCTCCGATACGAGGGGCGGATCCCAAACGTTCGATGGCGGTTCGTATAAACGAAAAGAAAATATTCATACATTATTGCACCGATTGCTCCTGGTTCGATTTTAATTGGACGGAGCCCGTAGCTTTGTCCGCCGCAAGAACGGCGACAAACTTTCGCTGACGACTCGCGGACGTTCCGGTGGACGTGAAGGTATACAGATAGGCATTATTCACGCTGTCGTCCACACGCGTCACATTCACCACAACAGAGTCACTGCCCACGGGGAACGAGTACTGGATCGGAAACGAGCAGGTACCACAGAATTCCTTATTGCGCGCGATTTTGAGTTCCGCGTCGCGAATTCCCGTTTGTGCCGCATTATAGGCCCGCGCAGAAAGACGGTCTCCCAGTCCCGCGCCGCTCAAAAAAAATGCAATTAAGGCCCCCGCAATAGCAACTTCCACGATGATTCCCCCCACAAGGAGGACGAAGGAAAGGGTCGCCTGCCCACGGACCGAGCGAACCTGCCCCTTCGATATGCGAAATCCCTTCATATCTAATCTTATCATAACAAAAACCGACGCCTCCCGATAGCGCCAGCATTTGTTTTATGGCTTTTGATCTATCTTACCTTCTTGTAGAAGTGGGGTTTGGGTACTGCGGAGGAAATTCGGCCGGGAGTTGTGGCTGGTTCACGTCTCCCTGCGATGCCTGGAGTTCCGGGTTTGTGTTTAAAATCTGCGCGAGCTGTCCGTTTTTCTCAAGTTCCGTCATCCACACGACTTCCGTGCGATTGATCCGAAGTTTGTCCTCTGGACCCCAAAATACTTTTGAAAATTTCTGGATGCTTAAAGGAGTCTGCGGACTCGACGGATTCGCCTGGAGCATATACACATTGGTCAAAGCGAAATACGGGAACCGCGTCAGATGCCCGAAATACAGCTCGCCCGTTTTTAAATACACCGCACTCCATTCCGATTCGCCCACGATATTTTTTACCGCGACCGTCCCAATTAAAATAACCACTAGTAGCGCCGCGAGACCTATTAATATTCTGTTTGTCATGAAATTGATTATATCACATCTCCCCCCATTTAGACCATTTGACCTTTCGCGCGCAGCGCATCGTAGATATTCATAACCGCCTTGATACTGTCCCCCACCGAAATATTGTTTTGTTTATAAAACCCGTCTGTCACATCCCCCGCCGCCCAGATACCGGGATCCGACGACCGTTGTGTTTTATGATCTACCACGATCTGCCCCCACGTGTTTAGTTCGACAAAATCTTTAACCAGATCGGCATTCGGGACAGAACCAATCTCCACAAATACTCCCTCCACATCCAGTGTGAATTCCTTCTTTGTGCCTGCTTTGCGATAATGCAGTCCCGTAACGGTTTTTTTGCCCATAATCATTTGAACCTCCGTATTCAAGAGTAGCGCGACTTTTGGTTCTTTTCTGATTTTTTCCTGCGTGATGGGGTCCCCTTTAAGCATGCTGTTCCGATGCAGGAGAAAAATCTCTTTTGCGTACGGAACCAAGTCCAGCACCGTCTCGAGCCCCGAATTCCCGCCTCCCACCACCGCAACCCGTTTCCCCGCAAAAAGCGGCGCGTCGCAAGTGCCGCAATACGCCACGCCGTTTCCCCAAAACTCTTTCTCACCCGAAACATTCAGTTCTCTGCGACGGCTCCCGATTGCCAAAAGAATCGTCTGCGTTCCCCAGCTTTTCCCCTCTTGCGTGGTAACAACAAATCCCTTTTTTTGTTTCTCGATTTTTAGAACACGATCCCCTTCCACGATTTCGATTCCGGTCTGCGCTTTCAGATGTTCTTCCAGCTGTTTTGCAAGATCAAACCCGGAGATTGTTTTGATGCCGATCCAGTTTTGGATATCGTTTGAAACGACCGATTGCCCTCCGAAAGAATCGGCGACAAGAATCGCATTCAATTTTTTCCGCGCGGCATAGATCCCTGCGGCAACGCCACCGGGTCCGCCGCCGATAATCGTGACTTCATACATCTTAAATTCCAAGAGCTCGCGCGATCTCCGAACGATTGAATCCCACAAAAATCTGCCCGTTGATGTCGGCTACGGGAACGCCCATCTGATGCGATTTCTGTACCATCTCATCACGCGCTTTCAGGTTATGCAAAACATCTGCATCTTCAAATGCGATATTCTTTTGCTTCAGATATTCCTTGAGCATCTTGCAGTAAACGCAAGACGGAGTGCTGTAAATTTTAACGGTCATAAAAATAAATGTTGGGTGACTTTTTTGAGTCAAGAATGATTGGAAGGCGGCGTGAAATTCCAAAGAGCGAACACAATCATCAATCCCCCTACCAGTATACTATTCCACGATGCCAGATTCACCTCCGAGTATCCCAAAATCCAGGGCGCAAGCAACAGCCATGCCCCAAGCCCCACCTCTACCCAGTGATACCATTTCATCATGTCAATACAACAACCGCTACAGACCTTTTACCGCGGGGTCAATGTACTGCGTCACGGCGGGCAAGCGCGGATCGGTGCTTGAAAACGGAAGCGCTCCGGAAATCACGGTTTTCTTTCCGTTTGGAGCAATTACAATCGAGTACGGAGTTCCACCACCACCGGAATTTTCTGCATCTGCCAGATCAGACGCAACTTTTTCTGCGTACTTCCCGCTCGAAAGGCATGCGTTGAACTTTGCGCTGTCCAATCCCACATCGGTTGCGATCTTCGGCAAAAGCGCAAGGTCAAGCCCGTTGTTCGAGGGAGTGAGTTCCATCAGCCGATCCACGTATGCCCAAAACTTCGTATTACCCCCGAGTTCCGCCGCACATTCGGAAGCTTCCGCTTCCTTTCGCGCCTTCGGATGCAGTTGATCAATCGGTGAATGGCGGTACACCCACGCAACCTTGCCCGCATATTTTTCTACCACCTGCTTCATGGTGTAATGGAATTGCTTGCAGAAGGGACATTCCAAATCGGAAAACTCAACGATCTTCACGGGCGCGTTCGGGTCTCCAAAAATATGATCCGCCGCGGATACCGGTTTTATGTTTTCTTCCGGCGCGCGCGCGATCGTGTCCGCAACCGAACCCGTAAGCGGCGCATTTCCGCTCTCGGGAGCTTTTTTGCCCGCATTATAGACCAGAGAAACCGAGACCAAAAGCGCCGAGATTAAAATGCTTGCGGAGAGCAGGTAGTCGCGCTTCGGTGGAATTATGTTTTGTGGTTCCATAGCAACTCCATCTTACCGCGATACAAAGCAGGGCGTCAAACGTAGTATCTTTTGATTTCTGTACGTCGGATGGTAAGATACGAATAGAATGAATACCGCGAAAAAACTCGCGCTTTTAGGAGCCGATATACTTCTCCTCTACGGGACGCTCGCACTTACCCTGCTCATCCGGTATGGAGCATCTTCCCTCTTTGAAAGCTGGGCGGTCCATGTGGGACCTTTTTCTTTACTCTTTATTCTATGGCTTTTTGTCTGGTATCTCGCGGACCTCTATCGTCCTTCTGCATTTCGCACGCGCGCATCGTTGTTAAGTAATTTAGCAATTGCCACGGCGGTTGCCGCCCTTCTATCGACGGTAGCTTTGTATCTTCTTTCAGGAATTTTTGAGTTAACGCCCAAGACCAACCTCGTCATTTTTAGTGTTTTATTTCTTCTTCTCGACTTTTTGGCACGCTCTATGGTATCGCGGAAGTTCGCTACGGGAGCGTTGTCGGTTGCAGTTATAGGAAGCTCTTCCCTCATCCCGGAAACGGCGGCGTTGTTGGAAAAAAATCCGCAGATTGGATATAAAATCACCAAGATTTTTGCCACGCTCTCGGAACAAGATCTGCAAGATCTCAAAAAACAAATTCGGGAGAAAAGAATAGATCTCGTGGTTACACAACCCACGTTCCCGGAGGGCTCTCCTACGCTGATTTCTCTCTATAAGCTTCTAATGCTGGAAATCGAGATTCTGAATCTGTGGGATTTTTATGAAGGGATTTTCGAAAAAATCCCCCTGGATGAACTGAACGAGACCTGGTTTATTGAAAACATAACAACGCGGCGCCCCTTTTATGATACCGCAAAACGCCTAGTAGATATGGTGGCATCCTCGATTCTTATTATTATTTTTATTCCGTTCATGATTCTTACAGGAATTCTTGTCCTGTGTTCCTCCGCAGGATCGATAATTTTTAGCCAAGAGCGCATTGGAAAAGGCGGTAAGTCCTTCACGCTGTATAAATTCCGATCCATGATCAGCGACCACAACGGCTCCCCATGGACGGAGCAGCGCGATGCGCGTATAACCCCGATCGGAAAAATATTACGATATACCCACCTAGATGAGCTTCCGCAACTCTTTAATATCTTTAAAGGCGAACTCTCCCTTACGGGACCGCGCCCAGAAAGCGCGCAACTCGCAGAAGAATTTAAAGCATTTCCCTACTATGAAATACGCCACGTTATTAAACCCGGACTCACCGGATGGGCTCAAATCCATTATCGCCCCAGTGCCTCCTTGGAAGAAGCGCGCGAGAAACTTCGCTACGACATGTATTATATTAAAAACCGTTCTTTATTCATTGATCTTCTCATTGTCCTAAAAACTGTGCGTTATTTTTTCATGTCTTTTGGAAATTCGAATTCGATATAGCATGTTTGAGCGTATTCGATCGCTGTTTTTCCGGAATGTGAGCGCGCGCCAGACGCTGGTAAAAAATGTCGTATGGCTTACGGTGGGTCAATTTGCAAGTCGATTTATTCGAGCGGCAATCATCATTTATGCCGCACGTGTCTTGGGGGCGGGAGAATATGGCGTATATTCCTATGCGTTGGGTCTTGCTGGATTTTTTACCTTATTTGCCGATGTCGGCATAAATTCAATTCTCACGCGCGAAAGCGCTAAAAAACCCGAAGTGGCGGATCAATATTTTGCAACCTCTTTTGTTTTAAAATTTTTTCTTCTTGTAGTAACAGCTCTCGCAGTAATATTTTTAGCCCCCTTGTTCTCGAACATTGAGGGAGCGAAGGTAATACTTCCCTTTGTGGCGCTGCTTACTGTCTTCGATAACATGCGAGAATTCTGTAATGCCTTCTTTCGCGCGAAAGAGCGAATGGAATGGGAGGCTATCACAACGGTCGTCATGAATGTTGCTATTACCGTTATCGGATTTTTTGCGTTGAGCTATGCCGCCACGGCGAAATCTCTCACTATCTCGTATGTCTCGAGTGTGGGCCTTGGTATGGCTATTGGAATCCTTATTCTCCGGAAACAATTTTCAAAACTTATCGCCGACTTTGATCGCTCCCTCATGAGGCCCATAATCAGAGCTGCCTGGCAAATTGCGCTGTTGGGACTTTTGGGCGTGTTCATGTTGAATGTGGATATGGTAATGCTCGGATGGTTAAAAACGTCCGAAGATCTTGGTTATTATTCGGCGGGACAAAAGATTGTACAGGTTCTCTATACAATCCCCGCCATTCTTGCGAGTGCTACATTTCCTCTTTTCTCTCGCCTTGTGGCAACGGGAGAAAAAGTCCATTTAAAACATGTGGTGGAAAAAACACTGGAAGGGACGCTTTTAATCGCGGTTCCTATTGCAGTAGGCGGCATTGTTCTTGCTGAATCCATCATTCGTTTTGTTTATGGAAACGCTTACATTCCCTCGGTACTTACCTTTCAAATACTTCTAGGAACGGTGCTGTTCATTTTTCCGGGTATCATTACGGGAAATCTTATTTTTGCTTATGATCAACAACGCAAAATATTAAAATATACAGGACTTACTTCATTGGGCAATGTGATATTTAATGTGCTTCTCATTCCGCCCCTTGGCATTGCAGGAGCTGCCATCGCAACTCTAGCAATGCAAATCATGTACAACAATCTCACGTTGCGCGTGGCTAAAAGCCTCCTTCCTATCCGTATATTCCCCCGATTAAAGTCCATTCTTGTCGCGGGAGTTATCATGGGAGGAGTTGCATATTTTCTAAATAGATCCCATATTCACGTTCTTATTACAATTGGAGTCGCGAGCATTCTTTATCTGGGATTACTCTTTTTGATGCGGAATCGTCTGATATATGAGGATGCGAGACATATGATGAAAAAAACTTTTTTTGTAGCTTAAACACAGAAAAATCCGATTTCCCTTTACCGATTCAATTAAAAAGCTATACTTTCTGCATGCGGATACTCACAGGGAAAAAATGGCGCGAGGGGTTCTTGGATTACCACAAGAATAAGCGGGAATACCGCATCCGGGTTCTCGCGTGGAAAAGCCTGGAAAAGCTCGAAAACGTCTATCATACGCGGGCCAAAAGCCTGCGCTTGCTCCTGAACTACTTCCCGGTTGTGGGGCTCGAAGGCCTTATTACCAAAACATGGTCGCGTATCCGAGAGGAGCGCCGCAACGACAAGTACATCGCGTGCGGTATCGGAAAAATCCTCGAGAAGGCCGAGGGGGGCGCTCATTCGGAAGGCGA
Organism: uncultured Candidatus Saccharibacteria bacterium; assembly: GCA_964365955.1. Taxonomy (GTDB): domain Bacteria; phylum Patescibacteriota; class Minisyncoccia; order UBA6257; family GWB1-50-10; genus CAYISA01. Next base: position 22,257 of record CAYISA010000002.1, read on the forward strand.
CGTGGTGGGATTTGTCGCTCCGTGGCACCCGGCGCTCGCGGAACGCATTGCATTGCCGGAACCGTTTATTTTCCCGGTTGAAAAATCCGTTCTCTCCCCGTTTCCTGCGGACACTATTCTCTATATTCCCCTCGCAGCAGACGCAAAAAAAGGCGGATGGTGGAAACCCGCGAAGGCGTGGAGCGTCTACTCCGGAATTGAAGTTCCGGCAGAAACGCGTCGCGGCCTCGAGACAGGGTTCGCGAGTGAGATGCGAGGAGCGGACTGGACCGCCGCAGAGCGTATTGTGGCAACGGAACCAAGGCCGGTGGCAACAACGCGGGGCGAGACGCCGCACTTGAAACCAGGGGAAAAAACGGGAATCCTCTACGGCTACGGAAACTACGCGAAGATAAATATCATCCCGTACTCCGAACCTTTCGTACACATCAAGTCCGTGCATGAGATCGATCCAACACAAATCTTCGTGGAACGCCGCATCAAGCGGTGGGATTCCTCTCCGTTCCCCGAACCGAAAGAAAAGTACGACGTGTACTACGTTGCAAGTTATAACCACACACACGTCCCGATCACGCTTCACGCCTTAAAGCAGGGCGCCTACGTAGTCGTGGAAAAACCCGTGGTCATGGACGCGGATGAATTGGTGGAAATCGAAAAAGCGCTCCGGGCGGCCGGCCGAAAATTATTCATCGGCTTCCACAAGCGCTACGGCCTTTTCAATAAAATGGCGCTTCATGACCTCGGGGTGCAGTACGGCGAACCCATTTCGTACCATTCCATCGTGTATGAACTTATCCAGCCGGAATTTTTCTGGTATAACTGGCCGGTATCCCGCAGCACATTCCTCTCAAACGGCTGCCACCAGATTGATCACTTCTTCCACCTGAACAACTGGAGCAAACCGAAAAACTTCGATATCAAACTTCTCCAAGACGGCGCGGTCGAGGTGTGGATCGAACTCGACAATGGCGCAACGATGACCACCACGTTCAGTGAAAAAGGGAGCTTGCGCGTCGGTCCGCGCGATCACGTGGAACTCAAGGTACACGGACGAAATGTTCGTATCGAAGACCAGATCCGATACATGTCCGAGGATAACCACCGCATTATTCGGAAACTCCGGATTTTCAAAACCAACAGCTACAAGGATATGTACCAGACTATCGGGAGCAAGATTGCAAAAAACGAGGAGGGCGACTCCATCGAATCCGTCTTGATCACCTCAAAAATCATGCTCAATCTCGAGGCAAAACTCGAAACAATGAAAGGATGGGGAGATCGGTACAAAAAAGCGAAGACGGAATTTTCAGCGCATTTCTTTTAGGCACTTCGAAATTTGGAATAGCTAAAGGATTAGTTGAAGTTAAAGATCAATGGAAGGTGATCTGAAACGGCGACGTTAGGAACTGCGAGCGCTTTAATAATAACATCAGGAGAAACAAGGATGTAATCAGATATTTTATCTTCCTTAGTTTTTAGTAAGCGACTCCGTGTTCGAGAAATATTTTGATTTTTAACAACATTTATCATATCTTCCTCGAGTATTGCTAGACTTCTTGTGTCGGGAGACAAATTAAAATCCCCGCACAATATTTTAGAATGGTTTATAGTTTTTAAAAATCCAGAAATATTTTCTGATTGTTTAATCCGCGATGCAGAATCAACTTTTGGCCACACCGAAATACCATGAAAGTTAGCGATGGTATATTTTTTTTCCCCAAAAGAAAAGGTTGCGTGCTGTACCATGCTCGGCATTACGCTTGTGTTATTTGACAGAAAATATCGGTTGCGTTCTCCGTAGGTAAAAAGGCTTCCAAATTTTTCAACATTAATTGATTTCTTTATAAAAATTGCGAGGCCAGAAGATGAAACTAGTTTGTTCTGACTCGAATAGACATCCTGCATGGTCGTAAAATCACTTCTAAAATCGGGTAGTAAATTTTTGAAAACGGCGTACATATTATATTTATTATCAAGAAGATCGGCGGTGTTAAAATGTCCAGAGAGCATTTCTTGAAAACAAAAAAAATCCGTCTCTTTGGCGTTTTTTAAAACAAACTCCCTCAATGGCTCAAATACTTTGCCCAACCAAAGGTTTAAAACAATTAACTGCATTGTATCCAATTTTAAGAAATTACTGTCTTGCTCTTAATCCATCGACACATGTGTTTTTTTGTTACTTGTACTTTCTAGTATCTAGAAGATTCTTTCAATAGCATCTAAACAAATCTCCTTTGTAAAATGAGTGAGGGCGTATTTTAGGCCGTTTTCTCCGTAATATTTTAATCTTTCTTTTTCTAGATAGACTTGCTCGGTCAGACGGGTCATTTTTTCTTCATTATCGGAAATGGTGGCCAAGCCGCATTTTGCGTCATTCACAATTTTTATCCCGTCGCTCTTTTCGTGAAGGAAGGCCAGTACCGGAAGGCCAGCAGCCATATATCCCATAAGTTTTGCCGGAACTGCCGGGGTGGTGTTGGCACCCGTAAGTGACGCTATCCCCACATCAGCGTCCCTTAGAAGCTGTGGGTAATCCTCTTTTGAAACCGGCGGCTTAAAAATAACATTGTCCAAACCGAGTGACTGCGCGAGCGCGACTAGTTGATTCTTTTCGGAACCGTCGCCGACAAAAAGAAATGTGATATCTTTATATTTTTTTAATTTTTCTGCGATCCGGATGAATATTTCAAGCCCCTGCGAAGGACCGAGGATGCCACCAAAAATGAAAACAAATTTATCGTGAAGCCCGTATAATTTTCTAAACTTCCCGGTTTGTTTAACTTCTTCAAAAGGTTTTATGTCTATCCAGTGAGGAATAACGCGTATCTTCTGGAGCGGCACCTTATAACGCTCATGCAAAAAATCCTTATGAGCTTCCGAGGGTGTTACGATTATGTCCGAAATGATATAGGCGCGCTTCTCCATTTTTTGGAAAAACCGGATAAGAAATTTATTCTTTAAAATACCGAGATCCACAGCATTTTGCGGAAAGAAATCCTGAAGATTCAAAAAATATTTCGCGCCATAAAATTTTTTGACCCATTGAGCGGTGAGGGCAAGTGGTAGGGGTGGACTGTGAACCCATACCGCATCGAGCTTGCCCGTAATGTGCTTTTTAACATGATAAAAAAATAAGTACGGGAGTATCATTTGCGCAATGCCTTTTACGATGAAATTTACATTATGGTGCCGCAATACGTTTACGCGTATTACGGTAATTCCGTCCTCCCGCATGATACCCCCAGCAACCCGTCGTGTGCCGGATGGAACATTCTGCTCTGCAGGGCGTGACGTTACCACAAACACTTCATATCCCCGCTCTTTAAGTCCGTCGGCCATCTCTTTCATTAAATGCGAGGAGGAGCGTGTTTCTGGCGGATAGGAGTCGGTGACGATTAAAACGCGCATACTATTTATATTCCTGATAATCCGTAGATTTTAGCATCAACCAGAAATCTATACCAAAAACCGTGTAAAAAATGGAAGATGAATCCGGCTTTACCATCAAGAAAACCGAGCCGGAAAAAATAGCGGTAAATAAAATAACAAAAAACGCGCAAGAACGGCGGAAGCTGATAGTAAAAATTCCTTTTTTCGCCCATGCCATATTCCCCGGCTTTAACTTCTTCGGCTTCTCGTGAAGCGTAATTTTTGTGTTTTAGGATCCAATTCTTGAGGTCTTTTTTATTATTATCAATAAAATCGTTGTTTAATCTTCGACTTTCGTCCTCAAGGAGAATGATGTGCTCGTCCATTTTTCTTTCTTCCGACCGTCCTTTCCCTTTTCGCCAAAGGCGTAAAAACCAGATTGGATAGTATCCACCGTGCTTAATCCACCGGCCCATGAAATAAAATCTGCGTTTCATGTAGAAGCCCGATATTTCCTTACCTGCCTTCGGCAGGAATTCTAAAATTTCATCCTTGAGTTCCGGCAAAATCTCCTCATCGGCGTCCAATTTCAAAATCCAATCGCTTGTAATGGCTAAATTATCGAGCCCCCAGTTGAATTGGTCGGCTTGGTTTTTAAAATCATGGGCATAAACTTGGGCGCTATATTTTTTTGCAATTTCTAAAGTTCTATCGGTACTGTGCGAATCGACGATAAAAATTTCTTGCGCTAAACCAGTAATGCTCTTCAGGCATTTTTCGAGATTTTCTTCTTCATTAAAAGTCAAAATAATGACTGAAATTGATGACTTCACAATTTTTTAGCGAAAACAATCAAATGGGCGCCCAGGGATGGAAAAATATCGCCTAGAATTTCGAAAACTCTGCCCAATTTATTTCGTCGTGTTGAAAAAAGAATATGTGTGGAAACGAGTTTCAAGACCTTTAAATTTCCTTCTTTGAACATGCTGGCGAGTGTCTTTCTGTTATACATATGGTAGTGATAGGGAGCGTAAGCAAAATACTTAGGCACCTGTCCGAACAACATCAAAAAACGGTTGGGGCCAAAAACTAAATTGGGCACGGTGATTATTAAAATGCCATCCGGCCTAAGCGCTTCGCGGCAATGCTGCAAAAAAGCGGAGTCGTCAAACAAATGCTCCATTACTTCGCCCGCAAAAATTATGTCGAACTTAACGCCGAAATCAGGAATACCTTTATTTAAATCTGACTGGATTATCTTTATGCCGTTAATCTCTCTGGGGTTAACATCAACGCCAAAACATCGCACCCCTTCCTTTTTCAGCATATCGGCAAGCCCCCCCTTCGCCACGCCACATTCAAGGAGATTAAGATTTCGCAAATCCTTAAAATATTCGGTGATAAAATTATACGCTTTTTTGATCCTTATCGGATCTGGAACCTCGAAATGCTCAAAAACTTCCTGTTTTTTGTCCATAACTTTTGATTAAATCATTATAAACTTGAATCCATTTTTTCGCTATTTCCCGACTTAACTTTCAAGATGTTCTTCTCAATAAGGATGTTCAAGATCAAGCCCTGTCTTTTTGGATGCTTTGATACAGCACCTCGCGACAATCATCTATAAGATTTTTTGTATATAAAGAGAGGAGGGAAAGTGCCGACCCTCAATGTTTCCACTCCTCAGTCCAAAATCATTCTCCTGTGGCTTATAACCAGAAAGGAGTTTCTCGAATTCACTGGGGACTGCGTAATGTAGCATACTTAATGACGTGCGTATGACATAGTGTGCGTTCCCGATTAAAAACGCGTGCAGCAATACACTCTCATTAGAGAAAAAGAGACCGTCTGACATTAAAGCTCTTTTATAATCATACGGGAAATAAATGTCGTGGAAATGCACATAAACACCTTTCGCAAGACGCGATAGCACTTCCAAAATAATGAGATTTACTTCGCTACCAGGTTTCACAGTATGGGTAGAATCAATAAACAAAAGGTCCCCTTCTCCTAGAGTAAGATATACATCCAAAGGAACACTCTGTGTTTTCTCCTGGTGCAAGGAAATGATATTTTTTTCGCGATCTCCCGCAAAAACTGCGTAGGATATGGATCAATGCAAATAATATCGCATTTAAAATCGAACTTTTTCATCGCTTGAAGCATCACCGCGGTGGAAAGTCCCGCTCCGACCTGAATAACCTTGTGGGGGCGTGCAAAACCGAGAAAACAAAATAGAAAATCGGACTCTACCGGACCAAAGCCTGCATCTCCGTTCATACGACAAGCCTCAAGAAAAACATTTTCTTCGGACAACATCTGTGCCTTCCCGTTGCAACAACTTTTCGCAAAATCTAGTTGGGCATCCATGTCAGACCCCAGCACACCCACCATTGTACGTGGATTCTTCCACGTCGATTCTTGTTTAAGTTCACGAATATCGGGTATTTCAGAATAAAAATGGCGAGGTAATATATCGAATCCTAAATATTGGGCCGCTTCAAAAAATTTCCTGAGTCCTTTTTTTAACCCCTCCTTAAGGGCTCTTTTACTTTTCTTCATAAGAAATTGTCCTTGTGTGTGCACTTACTATATTCTTCTATAAATCTTTCGGCAATTTTATTATAAGAATATTTCATCGCGACAAGTGCACGTCCCCGCTCTCCCATCTTTTTGCCTTCCACCGGGTCACCGAGTATTTTCAAAATTGCATCTGCAAGAGCCCTGTCGTCTTTAGGGACCACAAGCCCCGCTTTCGCCTCCAAAACGTCGGAACCAATCGCGACGCCCTCTGTCACAACCACGGGGACACTCGCCGCCATTGCTTGCCCAAGTGCTACACCAAAATTTTCAGAATAAGAACCGAGTACAAACACGTCCGTATCGACGAATGCTTCTGCGCGTTCTATTCCCTCCAATGGTCCGGTGAATAGAATACTCGTCTCAAGCTGGTATTTCGCAATAAGTTGCATAATTGTCGCTTTATATCCTTCATCCGACCATACTGCGATAACGAGTATTGCACCGGGGTTCTTTTCGTGTACACGCCCAAAGGCGGGAATGAGTGTATCAAAACCTTTTTTCCATCCAATCCTGCCATGATACAGAATCACTTCCCTCTCTGGAGATATACCAAGTCGCTTCTTAAACCTTCCTGCGGAAACAACCTTTTTTTTATCAACATCAATGCCGTTCGGAATCACAATACTGCGCTTGATTGGAAAGTTCTTTGTCCTGTACTCTTTCTCTTCCTTGGGGGCTGTAAAATGAATTGCCGAAGCATTCTTAAGATTATTTTTCTCAATAAACTTGAGGTAGAACGTTTTCTTTAGCGAGCTCTTTTTTGTTAATGGATCAATCATTAAGCTTCCACGCGGAGAGATAATATAAGGCTTTCCACATTTCTTAGCATAATATGCGCCCAAAGTAGATGCGGCCAGAAATACCGAGGTGACATGAACTATGTCAAACTCTTTACAGTGTTCTCTTAGGGCTTTGTGCATCGTCCGAGAATAAAACCAAGATCGCGGGAATGAGATCGGAAAGTACACAACCTTTACGCCGTCCTGTTCTACCGGCGTCTCCAGGGGCACGTCGAGCGTGCCTCTGCCATCGGCGTTCGTGGCATAAACCGTAACGTCGACACCCGCTCGTACAAGCCATTTATTGAGTGTATGAACGCTTGAGATCGGTCCGCCATAGCGGTAGGCCGGAGTATACGCCGGGGTTATATGGAGAATTTTCATTACAAAATGATTTTAACAGCATCTGATGAGTTCGCAATGCGGTGCTCCTAATCCATTTTATTTTTCGACAGATGACGTTCTACTTCCCGATACTTATCCATCGTGTCGATTCCTTTGGAATATTCATCACATTCATAACCGTAGAAATTCTTCCCTTTTCTGACGATTTCCGGCAAAAGTTCTTTACCGATTTCGTAAGAAATGCCTAGCGGCACAAAATTCAAGATTTCCTTTTTGAGAATAAAAACACCTCGCATCCTGTACGCGTTCGGATATTTTTCGGTGTGAGGCTTCGGATGGATCTTCATAAACCGACCGTTCTGATTGAGCTCGGCAATGTCTGCATCCGCGTAATCACCTGTCTTTCCCACGCGCTGGATGCCAATAGGATCTTTAAGCTTATCAAAAAAATCGGCCATTGTCGTATAATCAACCAAACTTATCATATCGCCATAGATCAGAAAGAACTCGACATCTAATTTGTTTTCAAATTGTTTCACGCCGCCTGCAGTCCCCAAGATGGCGGACTCGAAAACGTAGTTGATTTTAACGCCAAACTTGGAGCCGTCTCCAAAATAATTCCGAATCACATCCGGCAAATAATGGAGATTTATGAAAAATTCCGTAACCCCGTGCTTTTTGAACTGCTCGATGTTCCACTCGAGCATCGGCTTCCCTAAAAGTGGAATCATTGGCTTCGGGATAGTATCGGTAAGTGGCCTTAACCTTGTGCCCAAGCCCGCAGAGAGAATAACGGCTTGTTTTAACATTTATTTTTTATTATTTTTACTGCTTCGATCAAATTTTTCGCCTTAAAATCCGGTCGTACTTTATTTTCATAGATTCTATCTAACCGGGAATGACCCGGCCCAGTCTTAACCAGAATCGTCTTTAATCCCGCCCGTTTCCCGGAAACAACGTCGATAACAGAATCTCCAATCATAAAGCTCTTTCGGGGGTCAATGTTAAATTTTTTAATAGCTTGTTTTAACATTCCGGGGCTCGGTTTCCTGCAAAAACAAACTACCCGATATTTTTTTAATGTCGCTTCCGGATGATGTGGGCAAAAATAGAATGCATCGATATGGGCCTTTGAACGCTTGAATCTTTTAATTAAGATTTCATGAAGATCGTCGATGCCTTTTGGTGTAATTAAACCGCGGGCCACTACCGGCTGATTTGTCACTACAATCACTAAGAAACCGAGCTTGTTAAACTTGTTTATCGTCTCTGCGGCACGTGGAAGCAGGCGTAATTGCGAGGGCTTCGTTACTAAATCTTCAAACTTGATGATGGTGCCGTCGCGATCAAGGAAAATCGCTCTACGCAATTTTTGTTTTTTGAACCGATTCCCATTTTCCTTCATTGGTTCTGAATTTTGGATGTGAAACAATCAAATGCCACAGCACCGCCTGGAAAGATTCGGTATGAGGAGTGACGTTCTCGACGTTTACCACGGGCACCACAACACAGGCATCAGCAACGGTCTTAGTATACCCCCCGTCGCGCCCTACAATGCCTACCACTTTTGCGCCAATTGATTTCGCAAGTTTCAAAGACTCCACAATGTTCATGCTAACGTTTTTTTCGGCATTGCCTCCGCCGACAGAAAATACCATAAGCGCGTCCCTAATATTCAATTTGCTTCCTAAAAGCCAGTTGGCAAAAACCGTGTGCCATCCATCATCGTTTACCCGGGCCGTGAGCTCCGAGACATTATCGGTGGGTGTGTACGTCTCAATGCCCGTAAGTTTTCTGAAGTCATTTACCGCATGGCTTGCATGCCCCGCTCCGCCACCAACGCCAATGATAAAAAGCCGTCCACCGCCAGTTCGCACATTGTTTAAAATCTCTATCATTTTATTCAAAGGTTCGCGGTCAATTTTTTCCGCAATTTCCTTCACTTCATCTAAATAAGATTTTATGTAGTCGTAGTACATTTCAAATTTCTCTAGTTATGCTTCATACAGCGTGTAGCCGGCCTTTTGCCCATCGTCGTAAAACATTTTGACGGTGTCCAAGGAGAGTTCGTGATGGTCATATCCGACTTTCTCCAATTTCTTCAAAATGTCGGAAGTGACGGTAACTATTTCACACCCTACTTCATCGGCGTGGTAAATATCCAAAAGCTGTCTCGGACTTGCCCATAACAGTTCGCACCGAGAAACCTGCGAGGTGATTGCTTTTGCTTCTTTCATGATGGGGGTGGGGTTTACTCCGGTATCGGCGATGCGACCAGCAAAAACGGAAATAATTGAGGGCGTCTTGGGTGAGAGCGCGCGAACAATGTGCGCTACTTGAGAAACGGTAAGTATTGCGGTTACGTTTAATTTTATCTCTTCTCCCACAAGTTTTTTTACAAGATCAAATGAAGATTCTTTTTTGGTATTGGTGATCGGTATTTTAACATAAACGTTAGGCGCCCAAGAATTTATGATTCGCGCCTGCCGCTCCATTTCGTTAAAGTCGTCGGAGAACACCTCAAATGAGATTGGCTTGTCTCTTATAACTCCTAAAATATCTTTTGCAAAAGAAGCATAATCGGTGATGCCCGCCTTCCTCATTAACGTAGGGTTGGTGGTAAATCCCTTAATATGAGGCTCTTTGGCCAAAGCGACCATTCCTTCTTTTTCAGCTCCATCCGCAAAAATCTTGATTTTTAGCTCGTGGGCTTTCTTCGGCATTTTGTAATAATTAAACAAAAATTAAAAGAAGTCAACTCACCGCTCCCTTGCAAGCCAAATTGGTTTTTTAGTTTTTGAAGATTCATAAACCGCGGCTATAATCCTATTTGCTTCAAGGCCGTCTTTTGCATCGCCAATAATTTTCCCTTTACCCTGTAGCGCCGATAAAAAATTCTTCCATTCTTCTACCCAACTTACGTCTTTCTGAAATTTGAAAATTTTTATTTTCGGTACACCGAATTTTTTAGGTCTTCGACCGAAAACCAATGTTTCCTCTCCATAACTACCGCCCTTGCCATCAACGGCAAGAAATCCCCTGTCGCCAAAAAGTTCAAAAGAAAATATGTTCTTCCAATTCGTTGTACTCACGTGAAACGAGGCGGTAACAGTCTTATTTTTCATCAGTACGAAAGTATTATCGTCCAACTTTGTCTTCCAAAATTTTGTTTCTGCAAGACCGTAAACCTCATTAAAATCGCCGGCAAACCAACGACACAAATCAATGATATGAACGCCTTGATCCAAAAGCTCGCCACCTCCGGAAATATTCTTTTGAAACCGCCATTCTTTCTCCATTCCCAAGCGACCACCATGGCCATAGCGCGCTCTGATAAAAAGTAGCTTGCCTATCTGACCTTGATCAAAAATTTTCTTCGCCTCTCGAATTGCCGCATGAAAACGGTGGTTAAATCCCACTTGAATTAATCTTTTATATTTTTTACCAGCATCAAAAATCTTCTTGGCCTCATCAAAATTCCGGCCAAAAGGTTTTTCACACAAAAGATGTTTTCCATTTTTGAGCGCAGCCATGGCAATCGGCATCAAAAACTTGTTGGGTGTAGCAATAATGACCACATCAATTTTTTGATCCTTCACCAAATCCTGCCAGCGACGATATGATTTGCACTTATAATTCTGACTCAGGCTTAAGGCGCGATTCCAGTCAATATCTGCTACAGCCAAAAGACGGGTACCACCTACATGTTTTAAGGCCTCGGCACGTTTATTGCCAATTAGTCCAGCGCCTACAATCCCTACATTGATAATCCGTCTTCCTTTCATAATTTTATTTAATTCTCCGGAGAGTAAGTTTGTCGCTTTTCATTATCTTTTTTAAATCGCTCTTCCGCCAACCCTGCCAGTCGTCCCAAACGGCGCTGATCAAGCGGCCACTAAGTGGTTTGGATTTATCGGAGGCAAGAAAAAGTACAAGTTCCGCAGCTTTTTCAGGGGGCGCACCACCGATTTTCGACCTCTTTTTAGCCGAAGCTAGCTCTTCCGCGCCAGCTCTTGCTCCGGCACGTAAAACCTCTTTTAGCATTTTTGTATTGACCGCACCCGGCGCAATCGCATTGACCCGGATTCTGTATTTTTTTAATTCATCAGCTAGAATTTCTGTAAATCTCACAACGCCGGTTTTGGCAACAGCATAGGCGGAAAAATTGGTACGCGAAGAAGTACTGCCGCCACCTGAAAAATTGATAATGCTTCCTGATCTCCTTTTTATCATCGCCGGCAAAATTAGCTGACAAAGAAATACTGTCCCCAAGAGATTGACTTCCAGATTCTTGCGCCATTGCCCTAAATCATTTTCAACAAACGAGCCGATGGGTTCCTGAATGCCGGCGGCATTCACAAGTACGTCTATAAAACCATATTTTTTCTGAATGCCACGAACCACTTGCGAAGTTTCGTTGAGGTTGGAAATATTAACTGTTTTGAAATCTACTAAACCACCTTCTTTTTTAATCTTGTAAGCCACTATTTTCAATAATCTCCGGGAACGACCAAGAATAATTACCTTGGCACCCGCGCGGCAAAAATAATCTGCGATAACCGAACCAATACCCCCGCTTCCACCGGCAATCAAAACTACCTTATTTCTAAAATTCATCTTAGAAGTTTGTTAATACCTTTGAGCCCTCAAAATCAAAACGGTATCGCATCTCTCTTAAACCTTCACGTGCCATTGTTTCGCGGAAATTCTTGTGACCGCCCGGAACGTAAAATATAAAGAATCCTCCGCCGCCGGCGCCGGAGATTTTTCCTCCTAAAGCACCGCTTTCCTTAGCAAGATCATACAACCGGTCAAATTCCGGATTCGTCATTTTTGAAGATATCTTCTTTTTGTGCTGCCAATGCGCATCAAAAAGCTTTCCCACTTCATCGATATTCCCCTCTTCAACCGCCTCAAGAATCTCACACCCGATTTCCTTGATATAATGCATGCTCTCTACAACTTCCTTTTTCTCTTCGCTTACTCCGGAAGATTGTTCTTGCAAAATTTCATCGGCCTGCCGCGTAACTCCAGTAAAGAAAATTAGTATATTGCGATTCAGTTCATCCGCCACATCCATTGAAACGTTTGCTTTTCTTAAAGAAACATTTCCATCTTTTTTAATTTCTAAGACTGTGAATCCGCCAAAAGCCGCCATATAAGGATCTTGTTTGCCGATGGGTCGTTTTAAAACTTCTGCTTCGAGTTTAAAATCTTCTTCGGCTAAAGTTTGAAGAGAAATATACTCTCTTTTTAAAGTGTGGAGGGCGTGGAGAAGCCCCACAGTATAACAACTTGAGGAACCCAGACCCGTGCCGGCTGGTATATCGGCTAAAGAACTGATTTCTATATTTTTTTCAACGCCGGTCATTCGAAGCGCCTCGCGAACAAGGTCGTGTTGAATTTGATCCACTCTCTCAACTGTTTCCGATTTTGTGTATTTAAGCCGAATCAAATCGTCGGCTTTCGGTCGGTTAACATCAACAAACATGTATTTATCAAGGGCGGCTGCAAAAATAAAGCCGCCGTATTTTGAATAGTAGGAAGGCAGGTCGGTTCCTCCGCCGCCCAAAGTAATCCGAAATGGTGTTTGAGTGATTATCATCTTATTTACTTCTACTTAATAAGCTACAACGAAAACAACTAAATGTAAAATGGGGCGCGGTGGAAACAACTATTTTCTGGCGTATACATAAGCAGTGGAACCGACTAACTTGGGTACTATTCTCCCATCCAAATCAACTAAAAATACCTCGAAGCCATTTTCTTTTAATGCTCTCTGAATTTTTAAATAATCTACCCTATCACAATGTATCTCCATAGAAATGAGCTTGGTGATCTTCAAAAATTGATTATTGTATAAGAACAAGTTTTCTTCAGAACCGTCGACATCGACCTTCAAAAAATCGATTTGTTCGATTTTCTCTTTTTTTATGATGTCATTAAGAGAGAGAGAGAGATTAGAATTTTCGGGATCATTGCTATCAAATCCTAGAGTATCTCCGACAAAACCATGCAGCAGTTGAATAGTCTCGAAACAACTATTGGTAGCAACATTTTTCTGGAATATTTTAGTACGGGGATAATTTGTTTCTACGGCAATTACTTTTTCTGCTCCCAATTTAGCCGCAAGAATAGAAAAAGCCCCGAAACTAGCGCCTAAATCCAAAACAACGTTTCCCTCTTTTATTAAAAATCCGGGTAATCGGCAGTATACGTTCCGAGCGTATATCTCATAAGCATAGCCAATCGTATCTTTCTCCGCAATTATTCTTTTGCCAAAAACACGAAAATTCCAAGCCGACTTATCCATTTCAGAAAATAACGAGGATAGGTTTTTACTTCTTAGTATTTTCGAAAATTGACGGATTAATATTTTCAGAAAACGTATAAAATCCCCGAAGGTAAGGGCTAGGAAAAAATCAAAAGGAATTTTTATAGTTCTTAAAATTCTTTTCATAAAATGATTGTAGATTGAGATTAAAACTGTCTCTATATCCTTCCCTTCTCCATCTCCCCTTTAATAAACTCAGCCATTGCGCGCAGTCCTTCTTCAAGATTTGTTTTGGGCTTCCAGCCCAGCGCTACGGCATCCGAAATATCGGCGAGTGTTTGTGTCGGAACGTCTCCGCTTAGCTGTGGTTTTATGATTGGCTCAATGTCGGATTGTAAAATATTTTTTATTGTATTTAAAATATCTACCACTGAATAAGACTTTCCGCTCCCCAATCTAAACATCCGATTATCTACACGGTCATCGGTAATGCACTGCAAGTGGAAATCATTGATGTCATCTACATAAACAAAATCGCGTTTGTTATTTTCCGCTCCTTCATAAATCGTCGGTCGCTCACCCTTTAGTAGTTTTATTATAAAAGCGGACATAACAGGTGGAATTAAACGCCGATAATCCTGGCGTGGGCCGTAGACGTTAAAATACCTAACGCCGACCATCGTTACACCAAAAGCCGCGTGGTAACCGTCGGCAATCATTGCGTCTGTTAATTTACTTATTGCATAGAATCCTTTCAAACGATCGTCGCCTTCTTCAACAGCCGAAGATTGAGCGTAAACAACCTTTCGCACTCCGGCTCTTTTTGCAGCTTCAAAAACATTCGTAGTTCCAACAACATTAATCTGCATTGTCTCGACGGGATCTTTTTGGCAATCAAGAAGCTGGTTTTTAGCAGCAAGATGGAAGACGGCATCAACGCCCTCAAATAATGGATAAATGCTCTGCGAAGAAACATCAACCCTATGAAACTCTACTTCTTTGGGGACTTGATGGGCCGGTCCATATGCTAGATTATCAAGGCCCAAAACTTTATAGCCCGCGGCCAGCAATCTATCAGCTAAATTACTGCCGATGAAACCGGCCACGCCCGTAATCAAGATTTTTCCTTTGCTGACAGCCATATAAGTTCTTTAATTCTAAATCTTTTCGGCAACAACACAAATAGAAAGATAGGGATAACCCAACAAATCACTAATAGGCTTGTCTAAAATCTGGAAAATCCGTAGGGGAAATGTTACAAACCATCCTAAATTATGGAACATGCGATCAAGGACTTTTGCAATCCGACATAAATACTGAGAAATAAAACCAGTTACATATTCCTCTTTGTTAACTTTGAAACCCGACGCAACTAATAGAGAGTTCATTTCTTTAAATGTGTAACCCCAACGAACGTGGTTTCCATCCTCAACTTCAGACACACCATCTCCTGGAAAATGCCTGTAATACTTGTAGGGAGTCGTTAAAAGAATATGACCGCCCGGTTTTAAGAACAAACAAAAATTTTTCAATAATTTTTTATCGTCCATAATATGCTCGATTGTTTCAAAACAGATAATCTCGTCGAAAAGTCCTAAGTCTTTAGCTAGCAAATCGAGTTGGTTTAGATTTGTATGGACAAATTTCACATTTTTCAATCCCAAAATATCCGCTCTCTCCACTGCTTCGTGATTATTCCTTTCGTCAAAAGAAATGCCGATTGCTTCCCCACCTCGTTTTGCAGCACAAAAAGTGAAAGCCCCGGAACCGCAGCCGGCATCAAGAACACGTAAATTCCCTGTCCCAAGATTACGTCTCAACCAAACTAGACGATCAAAGGCCGCTGGGTCGCTCCACAAAACTGCACTCTGATATCCACCAATTTTTAATATTAGTTTTTGAAGAGAGGACATTTCATTGTTTTTTCGCTGCCATTATTTTTTCAAAAGCCGCAAATACCTTATCGCCATAATCGTCCCACGTTAATCCAGAAGTTACCCTCTGTTTAGCCGCTTGACCCATAGCTACGACTGCCTGGGGATTTTTATAAAAAAATAAAATTTTTTCTTTAAGCGCTTCAACATCTTTTATGGGTATGATAAATCCCTCTTTCCCCTCTTCAATAATGTCGGGCCCGCCGGTATTCGTCGAAGCAATGGCTGGCAAACCACAGGCCATCGCCTGCACCAAAACTGCCCCAAAGCCATCATCGAGCGAGGGGAAGGCAAACACTGATCCTTGGGAGTACAGTTTGTAAAGCTCCGCCTGGGGTTTGTGGCCAACCCATGTATAATGGCCTTCATATTTTTTAAAAATGGGTTTTATTTGCTCGGTCAAGCCGCCGACAAGGAACAGTTCCGAATTCGGCAGTTTAAGTTCTGTAAATGCCTGGATCAAATAGTGAACTCCTTTTCTAAGCGACATCCCGCCAGCAAAAATGACCCTGAAAATCTTGTCTTCCTTGGGAACTTGCCTAAAGGCGGAAAGGTCAACGCCGTATGGAATATGAATTATTCTCTCCTCCGGTATTCCGAAAGCTAGAAAACGATTTTTGATATAAAGGGACGGAACGCTTAAATAGTCAGTTTCCTTGTATTCCTGAATCGCCTTCTCGACCAATCTCGGAGAAGATAATTCATATGATTTTGTAGGCCAACCGACTAAGTCATACTCATCTTTAAGAAGTCTATTCTGTTCAAGCATGGGCGCGTTACCCACCTCGATGATAGAAATTGCACCTTTTTTCTGGGCCTCTCTTAAGGAATGGAGTGAAAAAGAGGTCCAGCCCCAAAAAATGTCGGCCGGAGTTATTCTTTTTGCAGCCCCCTTATCAAAAGTTTCATGAATGAAATAATCTGGGCTCGTAACATTTTTTATAAAATTAGGAAGCTTCGACCACCCCCGCGTCAAAATTTCTTTAATGATTACGGAATCTATCTTTGAACGCGGGATCCCATATTTGACTATCTCAAATTTGGGATACGATGTGATGAGCTTCTCCAAAGAATTTCTCTTTAGAAGTTGTTGGGCTAAATAAGTGGTGCTTGCCCCACGTCCCGCGATGCTTATGATAGTTTTCATACGGATTGATTATTTAACGCTTGATTCTAACGCTCGCAAGATACCCGTAACGCAAGCACCATAGTTCCACTTTGAAATCAATTCTAGAGACTTCTTGCCCATGGCATTTATTTTCCCACGATCATTAACCAATAGTTCTAAGGAATTTTTTAGACGCTCGACATCACCACAGGGATAAATGAATCCGTTTGAGCCATCTTTTACAATGTCATAAACGGATGGCACAGCGTCGGAGACAATAACCGGCAGGCCTGAACACATTGCCTCGTTTACAACCAATCCCCACGTTTCACCATCAGAGGGCAAAACAAAAATATCGCCCAATGCATAATATTTAGGCATCATACCTTGAGAAATAAAGCCGGTAAAAACCGCATTTCGTATATGAAATTCTTGAACATACTCTGTGAGAGCTGACCTTAAGTCGCCATCGCCAACAAAGACTAAAGATGCCAAACCGTTTTTTAACTGTGAAAACGCTTTTAATAGATCTTCGGGTCTTTTCCTATGAATTAACTTGCCCATAAAGATCACCACCGGCAAATCAACTGGCAAATTAAGTTCTTTCTTGAGTTCGGTCTGGTGTGGTTTGTACTTACTGTTTTGATTAATAAAAAAATCATTATCCACGGAGTACGGGGTTAGAAAAATACGATCTGCGGGTACTCCATAGTACTTATAAAATTCTCCGCTCTTGCTACCTATGGACAAGCATGCCTTTGTCAACTTAAAAAGTGGTTTTAGCGCCATAAATTTTAAGGCCTTGGTCCAGAGCGATTGATTTGGCCGCACTAGAGTTTCTCCTCTAAATATAAGCGGGGTGCCTGTAATAAGGGCTCCAAAAAAACAAAACCAATCCGACAAGTGCGTGTAACCATGAACGATAATCGCATCGTAGCGATTCCGAAAAAGCTCTACTATAATTCCGGGATTGATAATTCCCAAAAAATTGGAGGAGGTTTTTTTAATCGCCCAATTATTAAGGAATTTATATCTGTATCCTTCTAAAAGCGGGATGTCCCACTTGATATTGACACCCGATTCCAAATCATGGGTCTCCTTAACTCCAAAGTCCCAACCGTAATAAACCGTCAAATCAATTTTAGAGTGTCTGGCCAAACTTTTAAATAAGGGGCCGTTATACTCACTGGGGTGAGAGGTAAAAAAAGCTAATTTTATTTTTTCGGATTGTTGAACCATTTAAACCTTAAAATAGCCGTCGCGGTCCAAAAAATTTTCTTTAACAAACACTTGAGATTCTTTTAATTTTAGATCATCTTTCTTCGCAGATCTTCCAAGGAAACCAAAAAGGCGAGAAATGATTCTTGGAATCAAAAGGGAAGTTACAAGCACACGCTCAATAATAGAAAAATCTTTGAAATATTCAGAAATCACCTTGCGGTTTTCTTTTATATCAAAAAAAGATGGCCGCAATCCTGATCTTAAGAAATAAATAAAAAACGTTGCTAAGGATTGCGCTCCTGTATAAATTTTCATTCTGCTGTAAAAGTTTGGATATTTGTATTTATAAATGGATTTAAAAAAGAGTAGGCCATAATACTCACTCTTCAAGACGTTGGATGCTGAAGAAAATTCAAGATTCTTAAACGTCAAATTGCTTGAATGCGTTATTTTCATAATTATGAATGAATCGTCTGAAACGCAGTTTTTATATCTTGTCAAAATTTCCAGAAAAAATATAAAATCGGGAGCATAGGCCTTTTTTAGGGTGATCTCTCTCAATTCTTCAGGAAAATCTGGGCTATAACAACAATTTTTTAGAAAATAGTTTATGGCACTTAGCGCATCTTCTTTTCTAAACAAAGCGAAGAGACAAGAGGCGGATAAAAACCCTCGATAGGTTTGCTTTGCAATCCATTCGGCTGAATAAATCCCCGAGGGCACGCTGGCATCCATAATAAAATCAAATTTTTCCTTATCAATTTCGCGCAAGCTTATTACTCTTGGCATAACGGCAGATGAATCGGGGTAACGTAAAAAACTACGCACGCCCCTTTCAATAGAGTTCCGCGTAAGCCAATCATCGGTCCCGAGCCAAATAACGAATTCTCCTTCCGCGAGTTCATACGCTCGCTTGAGACCCGGAATAATGCCAAGCTTCTCGGGATTTCTGAAATACCTTATCCGCTTGTCGTGTAAAGCATATTCCGCAATTATTCTCTGACTATCGTCGGTGCTGGCATCGTCTACAAGCACAACTTCAATGTTCTTATAAGTTTGATTCAGAGAGCTTTCAAGAAATCTGTGAATATATTTCTCCGAATTTAAAAATGTTGCGCAAATACTAACTAATGGTTTTTTGTTATTGAATTTCATTGGATTTTCTTTTTTGCCAACACATACAGATTCACGCCTCTCAAAAAAACGAACTTGGATAAAAGAAAAAGAAACGGCAAAAGAATTATAACGGGCACCTGCAATACAACGGTTTTTATAACGGCGGCTACTTTCAGGATTCTAAATTTTAACGTGTTTTTTTGTTGTTTTTCATGATTAGAAAATTGATCTTTCTTAACCTTGGCAACTGCGCCGGTGCTCGTTAAAAAACTCAAAAATCCCTGAATAAACTCGTAGTTCTGTCCGATAGTTTCCAGACGTTCCTCGGCGATTTCCATAATTTCAAAACCCTGGCTCATCAAAAATTTGGACAGGCTGTCTTTATTCCAGCGGGTTAAATGGTGCGGTGGATAATCCCAACCTTCGCGTCTTTTTCTGAGATTTATGGTTAAAAAAAATCTTCTGGAATTCGGAACGGCGATCGCAAGAACTCCCTTTGAATTAAGTATTCCTTTTATTTCTTTTATAGACAAGGCGGGATCCTCTAAATGTTCCAGAACATGAAACATTGACGCAACGTCAAAAACAACACCGGGGAAAAGACGCGGGATATCTGAAAGAGCTCCGACTTTCACATTATTAAACCCGCAACTTCTTGCCTTCTCTATTGCCAACTCGTTAAAATCTACCCCGAACACATCAAAACCGCATCGTGATGCAACTTTCAAAAATTCTCCGGGTCCACATCCTATATCAATAAGTCGGCCTCGTACATTGAATTTTTTAGAATCGGTTGCAAATTTTTGAAATTCCCACTTGTTTTCATCTCCGTATCCCTCACCGTCAGCTCCGTAATTAAATTCATAATATTCAGATGATCCGGCTTCGATTGAAACACAAAATTCCGCCCCGCAATCATCACAAAAATAAAACGAGTCGTCATTGATCGCGCTGGCCGGTTTTACGGATTTAGAGTTACAGAGTGGGCACAAAATGTCTTGAGTGGGATTTTTAATTGAACTTTTCATCCTTTAGCTTATTAAGAACAGTATCATTTCGGCCTCTGCCGCGCAATAAAAAGCCATCCTTCACACACAAAAAATGCTGTGTTAAACTAGCCCGTATATGGGGAACTCCCAAAAGACGGTGGCAATTTTTGGCCTTGGATATGTTGGACTTCCACTCGCAGTAGTGCTCGCAGAAAAAGGATTTAATGTTCTTGGAATCGACACAAATCCCGAAATTCGCGATACGATCATGGAAGGAACGCCCCATTTCTTTGAAACGGGGCTGGAGCCACTTCTTAAAAAATGCATTGGAAAAAATTTTGAAGTTCGCGCATCCATTGAAAAAGGAGATGCGTCCGTGTTCATCATCACGGTTGGAACGCCCCTTAGCGAAGGAGAAAGGGTTCCGGATCTCACTGCAATAAAAATGGTGAGTCGGTCGGTTGGTAGAACCCTGAAGCGTGGGGATTTAGTAATTCTACGATCAACCGTTCCAATCGGAGTAACACGTAGGGTTACCCTCCCCATACTGGAGCAGGAATCCCAAATGAACGCGGGAGGGGACTTTTTTCTTGCATTTGCACCAGAACGAGTTATCGAAGGCGCAGCACTTGAAGAGTTGGTCAAGCTTCCGCAAGTCGTTGGCGGAGTAAACGAAGAAAGCACAGTCCGTGCACGCGATTTTTTCCAAACCTTCGTTGAAAAAACAATCGTAGTGCGCTCTCTTGAAACCGCCGAGATTATTAAATTAGCAAATAATGCCTACCGTGATACGATATTTGGTTTTGCAAATGAGTTTTCACGTCTCTGCGGTGCATTCAATATCGACCCACAAGAGGTGGTCAATGCTGCAAACGCAAATTATCCCCGCGGACACATCCCCTCCCCTAGTCCGGGTGTAGGGGGATATTGTTTAACAAAAGATCCTTACATTTTAATGAGCTCTGCGGAGTCACGTGGAATTTCCATGTCGATCATTCACGCGGGCCGCAAAAGCAATGAGGTGATGGTACCTTATATTCTAAAAAAAGTTCAAGATTTTTTTGAGAATATCCGCAAAAAAGATATCCGCAAAGAAAAAATTGCGCTTTTGGGTATGGCGTTTAAGGGGTGGCCAGAAACATCCGACATCCGCTTCTCACCAAGCATTGATATGGCAAAACTACTTAGAAAGCAGGGAGCGGAAGTGTGGGGACATGATTTTGCGGTTCCCGCAGAAACACTAACGCCGCACGGAATCAAATTCGCGCTCAGCATAGAAAAAGCGGTACGCGAAGCAAGTTGTATAATACTCATGACCAATCATCCACGTTACCAGGATAAAAGCTGGCTCCCATGTCTTGAAGCTTTAAATACTCCGGCCCTTTTTTTCGATCCATGGAGGCTGTGGGATGAAAAAATCATTACAAGCTATCCCCAAGTCTACTACACGAATCTTGGGTATAGCTCGTTTTACAAATCTCGTTAACCGTCTCATCTCCTAAATTTTCCGTGCGTTTCGTATCCAAGCGGCGGTTTTTAATATTCCTTCCTTTAGCCCGATTTTCGGCGCCCAACCAATGAGATGCTCAATTTTTGATGGATCCATTTCGCGCTGAATGGCGGTATTAAAATCGGTCTTATCGACAATATATTTTAATTCCTTCCTGACACCAAGTAGTTCCCAAATCAAACGAGCCAGATCAATAATCTTGGTTACATCCTTTGATCCAATGTTAAAATCGCTATTGATCACGCGAGGATTTTCTTTTAGCGCTTCTTCAATAATCATGGTTGTTGCTTCTACGGCGTCGTCCACGTAAGTAAATGGCCTCGTTGCTTCAACTTCGCCTAAAAGTTCAAGGGGGTACTGACCGCTAATAATTTTTTTAATGAGCGCTGGGATAACGTGAATATCAGCCAGCGTCGAACCTTTTGAATCCTCGCCAGGACCATAGACGTTGTGATATCGGATAACGACATATTGCAAACCATATTGTTTTTGGAACGCCGTGCAGAAGTATTCACCGCCGAGTTTTGAAAAACCATAAATATTTGTTGGTGGCTTTATAAGAGGCAAATCACTTTCCTTATAGGGATAGTGTTCTGCTCCTTGAAAAACCATAGAGCTCGAGGAGTATATGATCGTTTTGACCCCAGCCTCAACTGCCGTAGGATAAACAACGGAATCAATCGCCATATTATTCGCCATAATTTCAGCCTGATGATCGCGCATGTAACCAATGGGGCCAATGTCAGCAGCAAGGTGAACAACGAGATGAATTCCTTTGAGTGACTTTTTCGCACAAGATTTTTCCCTTAAGTCACACGTCAGTATTTCCACTGCGCTCGGCAATTCAACCATAACTTTTTTATGCTCCTCTGGCGTTGCAATATCAACGACACGAACATCGTGCCCAGCTTCACTTAGTGCTTTTGCTACCCGACTTCCGATGTAGCCACAGCCGCCCGTCACAAGAATTTTTTTGCCTTGCATCATTAGAAGGGTTTTTTATTAATCCTGGAAATATTTATTTATTCCACCCCACATTTATTACACGAAAAAGCGCCTGCCACATTCCTATAATCATGCCAGCATCCTTGACATAACTTATCCACATAAATGGGATAAAGTCTTTATGCCTCCGCCCAGAGTAAAGCGATATGTGCCACGCGCGAATAATGGGGAGAGGAATTACTATTTTCACCAGTCGTGAGACGGTCGAAAGAATGGTATTTAAGATTATATGGAACAGGGAAAAATGTTTCGCGTAGTAGTAATAATTCGTTCTCCCTTTTCCCCGAGCTCTCTGTTGCCACCAAAATTCCTTCAGGGTGTCTGGCGCGATATGGGGAACAATAATTTCCGTTGCTCGCACGCCTGGATACCGTTTCTCAAGTTCAACTCCAAAATCAACATCTTCGCCGGAAAACCCTGGCATATCTTCAGAAAATAAGCCTACCTCAAGCGCTGCGTCTTTTCGGCACGAAAAACCTTCGGTCCATACCCAAGGAGCACCCTTTACCGTATACACATAGTATCCCTCTGCGCCGACATATCGAGGATATAGTTTTTCGGTATTGAGCACGCGATCAAACACAGAAACCCAATACTTGCCCTCAAGATAATATGGAGCTATCCTTCCCAAAAAATCACGCGGAAGAATAACATCAGCGTTCAGAATAACGAGCACGTTGTTCTTCGCGGCTTTAATTCCAATATTGCGTGCCTCGGCAACACCTTTTCGTTTGCTTTCCGGCTGAAAAAGAAGCGAAAAATACGAGAGGCGATTTGCATATCCCTTGATAATCTCAATGGTTTTATCTGTAGAGTGACCATCCACAATAATTACCTCGTATCCGTCCCAATCAAGAGCTTCGAGCGCATTTAGCGTACGATAAATATCTTTTTCCTCATTGTAGGTAGGAACAATTATGCTAAAACTCGGTTTATTGAACATTTAGTTATACTATATCTAATTTTGCACCTTTTCAAAAATTCGTTTTGATTTTTTTATCTCCGGGTGGTATGAAAAAGATAAGAAGCGATATTTTGCGAATACGCTTCCCACGTGAATTTATTAAGGGTCCGCTCTGCCTCGGCAACAAGAATTGATTCGGTATTCAAAGCATGCTCTATAACGCGAGCCATAGAAACTGGATCGGGATTCGCCTCAAAAAGCATCTTGCCTTTGAGTTCGCCCAAATCTCCCGAAAGGTCATAGTCGGTCGAGCAAATAACCTTTTTCCTTAAAGAGAGGCCTTCCATCACAGTAAGATCAAAGTCGATCCAGGCAGGATGGAATATTGCCGCAGCACTTGCGTAGAGATCCAGTAAATCCTCCTCCGCAACAAAACCAGCAAGTACTGCATGACTTTCTACACGTAGTTCTTTAATAAGTGCTTCCAGATTTTTATCCTCCGGACCTCTGCCTCCCACTACAAAATAAATATCATTTCTTTTCTTTTTTAGCTCTGCTATGGTCCGAATGCAAAGATCAATGCGTTTCCCGGGAATCAATCGGCTTATATCAACAAGTATCTTAGCGTCAGGAGGAAAACCATATTTTGCTCGCATGTCTTTTTTTGATTTGTAATTAAAAAAAGACGGGTTCACACCACTTTTTATATCAATTACAGGGCGACTATAAAATTGCTCATTCTCCCAAGCCATCCTCCGAGTCATAGAAAAAGCGTAGGCAGCGCGACGCACTACAAAATAATTCATCCAAGCGCGGCACTGCAACGCCAATCTAGCAAAAAATCCCCTAACCGGATTTTCCAGTGGAATAAAAGCCTGATGTCCGGAAATCGAATTTCTTACTTTGGTAAACACTCGATTAAAGGGTGCCATATATTTCAATCCGTCTTCTGGAAAATTAAAAAATGAAGCGTAGAGAAATGTAGCGTAAGGAATTCTCATCCCCAGAGAAGCTAAATAAAGTAACTCTGCGTCCGCGGGATTCTGTCCTAATAAAATATCTGGTCGAAATATTTTTATCTCCTTCCGGAGTCTACCAACACTCGAGAGAGAAATCCAAATCTTCCAGAATATATGAGTTGGATAATTACCTTCATGAAAGCTGGCAATAGGGACATCTGCGTAAGCACCGTCAAAAAGCGAAACAGTATTTTTGCCCTTTACCGAAACCACGCGTACTTCATAACCGAATTTTATAAACCACTTAGCGATTTCAAGCATCAACCGCTCAGCACCACCTTCGTGTGCAAGAGTTTTCCTAAACAAAAGTATTCTTTTCTTTTCAATCATATACGCGCGCAAGGTTTCTCAAAAACTAAAAGATTGTGGTCAACCAGAGCTAGTGTATTTCGGAAATATTTACTACACGTTTCTCTGCGTTTGATATTCTTGCGGCTTCAAGAATACGCGCTTGAGCCAAAAGATCATCTTCATAATCCTTCGTGCTTGCTTGACCCACAAAAATTTCTTTACAAAAATCGTCCACCATTAATTTAAAATGGTCGATCGGCGGGAATCCAATTTCCTCAACCCTATCGTTAGAATCAAGAAAAATTTTTGTTCCCATGTCACTTGGGACAGCATATGCTCGCCCCATTCTTATATGAGCCTTAGTACCCAAAACACTGTAGGTTGATTGAAAGTAAGAACCAAAGAATGAAGTAGTTGAGGCTGTTCGTCCCTCGGAATATTCCAGAAGTACGGTTGCGCCTATATCAACACCACTCTTCGGATCGATTTCCAATCGACAAAAAACACTGACCGGCTCTTCACCAAAAACCATCCGACTTGCAGAGACCGGATATACCGCACATGAGTTCAAAGATCCTCCCTCTAAATCTTTCTTCATCGCAATATCTGTTTCCTCAGGCATGGTAAAACCAAGACAACCATCAAATTTGGTAAGCCTCCCTAGAGTTCCTTGTTCTATCAATTCTTTTACTTTTATTTGTTGGGGGTGATAACGAAACATCAAGCCCTCAAGAAGCCGAACTTTGTTTTTTTTTGCAGCACCAACCATTCGCTTTGCTGCCGCATAAGAAATAGCGGCTGGTTTTTCGCAAATTACATGCTTTCCGGCCTCAAGTGCTTTCACAGTCCACTCTTCGTGAAGAGAGTTGGGAAGAGAAATATAAACCGCTTGAATATCCTTATTTTCTAAAACTTCTTCATATGTTCCCCACTTGTCCGCACCGAATTGCGCTGCGACTTCTTTTGCTTTTTCAGAGTTCCTACTTCCCACCATGCTAAGCTCGGAATATTCCGAACTTCCTATTGCGGAAAGCATCCTCTTCAGGGCAATACGTGATAAACCAATGACGCCAAATTTAACTTTAGAATTTTGTTTTTTTGTAGTCATGATATGTCAATTGCTTCAGGATTTTTTTGCTATAACGATAACATTTTGTGTAAAAACTCCTACCCCACTCCCGGCTTCAACTAGACGGTACAAACGAAGGCGAAGCTCAATACAAAACCATAAAATAAGCCGAAGGAAAGAGATGGGTCCATGAGCCGTCGGCCGGACTGAAAAGACCTGCACTGCATCAAAGCCATATGCCAAAAGTATCTGTTTTAAACTTGAGCCAGTAAAACTTGTATCGTGTGTAAAGTCACCATAGCGGAGACGGCCACTCATCGGACTTTCGGCATTCGGAGTTTTTATAATAAGGGTTCCACCTTTTTTTAATGACTCAAAAATTAATTCCATAATTTCTAAAACTTCAGCTTTTTCAAAGTGACCCAAGACATCCCGTATAAAAATCAGATCAAAAAAATTCTTTCGAGTTTTCAAAAAATTGCTCAGATCGTCCTTCTCAATTCCAGAGATACCAATTTTTTTACCCAACTCAATCTGCTCAGAACTCACATCAACCCCCACAGCATTTTTATAATCCAAGGACCTTAACCAATAAACAAAACCACCGTTGCCACATCCCAGATCAACAATATTCGCATCGGTATTCCCCGTCAAAAATCCGGAATAATAATTATTCCAAGCAGTAAACTGGTTTTTAATAATTTCCAAGCTAGTGTCCCCATAAAGATTGTGATTGTGCTGGGAAACGTACTTTGAATAAAATTTTTCTTTGTAATTACTCTCCATGATTTAAGAAAGGGACTGAAGAACTGCTTTTAAAGTACGGACAACATAACTTTTTTCTTCATCGGTTAAAATCGGGCCACTGGGAATATAAAATCCATTTAGGCCAAGATTGTTTGCAACCGGGCAGTCCTCTGGCTTCGCCAATCCTTTCTTAATGAAAATGTCTTGCATATTGTACGGAATAAAATCTTCTCGAACTTCGATTCCCTGCCTTAATAATTCTTTAAGAACAGCTGACCTCTTCCCATGGGCGCTTCCACGAAGGATTACATTAAACATCCAGTACACATTCTTGGCATACGGTTTTTCTACAGGAAGCTGAAGTTGCTCTACATCCGCAAGTTCTTTTAAATAAAAGGAGGCGAGTTCTCGTTTTTTTTGAATGATAAAATCAATTTTTTTAAGCTGAGCCAACCCTAGCGCCGCCTGCAAATTCGTAAGCCGATAATTAAAACCAATCTCCTGATGCATGAATTTGTTTTCTTTTCCAAACGCAAGCGCCTTTAGCATCCGCGCTCTTTCTGCAAGCTCCTTGTTATTGGTTGTGATCATTCCACCTTCACCAGTCGTGATTATTTTATTCGCATAAAAACTAAAACAACCAATATCACCCAAGGAACCGACTTTTCTCCCTTTGTATTCTGTGCCATGCGCTTCAGCACAATCTTCAATTACATACAGGTTATGTTTTTTTGCAATCGCTAAAATTGGATCCATATCAACCGGGTGCCCGTAAATATGAACAACCATAATCGCCTTAGTTTTTGGCGTTATCTTTGCCTCAATCAAATTTGGATCAATGTTCCATGTGTCCGGTTCACTATCGATCGGAATGGGCCTTGCTCCTTGGTAATGGACAGCAAAGAAAGTGGCCATATTCGTAAAGCTCTGCACAAGCACATCATCACCCGCACCGATCTTCAGGGCCGCAAGTGCCAGATGAAGCGCCGTCGTCCCGTTTGATACAGTTACTGCATGCTCAACCCCACAATAGCGCGCGAAGCCGGTTTCAAAGTCTGTTATATAGTTTCCGGAAAACCCAGAAAGCTCTCCTTTGTTTAGAGCGTCATTTACAAACTTTTTTTCTTCTTCTCCAATAACCGGCTGGGAAACAGGGATTTTCATAAGAATTACAGGTGTAATTATGACGAAGTGGTGCAAAAAATACAAACGTACATAATAAAAAGAGGCGGGGTATTTCCCCCGCCTCTACCTTGAGCTTTGTAACTCAATCTCTCGCGAACTCCACCGGATATGGCACGAGACCTTCCTTGCGCCGCTGTTCCACAATCTTTTCGAGGAACGCTCTAAGTTCGGCCACATACTCCGTAATCATCCACTTCGCCTTCTCAGTCCGCACCGCGAATCGCGCATTCTCGGGAGAATTAAAATCTCCCCAGTCCAGGCAATCACGGAGAGCGTCCATAACCGTCGGACGACTATTGTAGCGCCCGACTTTCTCGCCGCTCAAAAGTCGAACGGGATCAAGCACTAGTTGTTCTGAATGAAACTGCGCCGAGCGAATTATGACATCGAGTCGCGTGTTTACAACCCGATCGGCGTCCTTCAAGGCAATCGTAACAGCATCATCTGACTCTTCGTTCGGTCTGCCATGATTCAAAACCGCTCGAGCAATGATCTGTTTTTCCTCTTCGGAGAGATTCGGTTCTGTATCAAGCCAGCTCCTTACTAGCACTTCGACATCTGCGGCGGGAACTTCTCCACGCGGCTTGCCTAAGTCTATCGCAATCATGCGATCAGCATTATGACAAATACCAGCGACCCAAGCTTGACCAGAAGAATCCGACCAAAACGTTTGAGCAAGTTGTGCCACAGCAAAAGCATGATCGAAATCATGTCCATGGGCCATCTTTCGGCTCACGTGTGCTTTTCTCACAATTTTTGTGAGATTCGGAAACACAGTCCATAAATGCATCTGAAACTCCTTTCGTAGAGTTATTTGCTATACGTTATTTTTAAGCTTCTAGTAAGACAATAACATACTATATATTTCTTTGTCAATACTACGTAATGGTTCAATAGCTTGGAATACCCCTCGGGGCCATTCAAGCTATGTACATGGCATATTCTAACAATCCCCATCTGCCTCGTGTCCGACGGGAAGCGGTGCAGCTTGTTCGTGCAGGATGGAGCACCGTGAAGGTTGCTCGACATTTGGGATATTCCCAGAGTGCCGTTGTGAAGTGGGCGCAGCGTGCTCCGGAGGATGGGAGAAAAATCATTCCTACGCTCTCATCCCGCCCTCTTCATCATCCGAACGAACTTTCGGATACGGTGGTGTTCCGCATCTTGGAACTTCGGAGAGAACGGAACCAATGCGCGGAGATTCTGCAGTATCGGCTGCAGAGAGAAGGAATCGCAGTATCTCTCTCTTCGGTAAAACGAACTCTCCGCAGACATCAATAGAACCCTTCACCTTATCTTGAGCTCGTGCTCCATCATTATGGACACAAGATCGTCAAATTTTATTTTCGGCTCCCAACCAAGTTTGGTTTTAGCTTTTGTATAATCACCCAGGAGATCGTGGACTTCTGATGGACGAAAGAAATCCGGATCAATTTCCAATAGTACCGCCCCCGTTTTTTTATCAAACCCCTTTTCATCAATGCCCTTGCCGCGCCACTCTATATCAATTCCCACGTGTTTAAAGGATTTTTCAACAAATTCACGCACGGAGTGACTTTCTCCTGTTGCAATAACGTAATCATCTGGCTCCGACTGTTGTAGCATAAGCCACATCGCCTCTACATATTCGGGAGCGTATCCCCAATCTCTTTTTGCATCTAAATTACCAAGATGTAGTTTTGGATGAAGTCCCTTCTTAATACCCACAACGCCTTTTGCAATTTTCCGTGTTACAAAATTAATTCCCCGCCTAGGTGATTCATGGTTAAAAAGAATGCCATTTGCTGCAAATATGTTATAAGCTTCGCGATAATTCCTTACTACATTGAATGCAAACACCTTGGCGCATCCATAAGGACTTCTTGGATGAAAAGGGGTTAGCTCATGTTGTGGAGCAGGAGCAGCGCCAAACATCTCTGAACTTGCCGCTTGGTAAAATTTAATTTTATGCCCCGGATTACGCGCTTCAAACTCTTTAATAAGCTCAAGGAGTCTTAACACACCAAGACCCGTAACATTCGCAGTATATTCGGGAATATCAAAACTAATTCGCACGTGGGATTGAGCGCCTAAGTTATAAATTTCGTCCGGAGGGAAGTCGAATTTATGGAGCCCATATCTTCCGTATGCGTCATGCGAACCAAATATAAACCTGGAAAGACTATGCGTATCTGAGAGATCGCCATAATCTCTAAAGAGGACCGCTCCTTTGTTATGTAAGTCTTTAAGGATATGGTCAATACGCTCCGTATTCGGAGAAGAAGAACGGCGAACAACTCCCATGACTTTATAGCCTTTTTCCAATAATAACTCAGCGAGGTATGAACCGTCTTGGCCCGTTATGCCCGTAATAAGCGCGCTTTTCATGATTAACAAATGATAAGAAAAATAAGGCCGATGGTCAAGTTTATGCGTTGACTGATAAGGTTTATTTTGCTTACATGTATATGCTATGGCGCATATTACGAAATGCAGATTTTGCAACAAAACGACCCTAGAGCCCTACCTTGACCTAGGTTTTACGCCTCATGCCGATCGATTCCCAACGTTGGAACAGCTCGAAAAGCCGGAACTATACCACCCCCTAAAAGTAATGATGTGTAAAAACTGCGGACTGCATCAATTAAGCTACACAGTAGATCCAAAATTCCTTTACCAAGAGGATTATTTGTACGAATCGTCCATAACAAAAACCGGAGTTAGTCACTACCATAGTTTTGCCGAGTCGGTCACAAAGAAATTTGATCTTACAAAAAAAGACCTTGTGGTTGATGTGGGCTCAAACGTCGGGGTTCTCCTTAAGGGATTCAAAAACCAGGACGTAAAAATTCTTGGCGTTGATCCGGCAAAAAACATTGCGGCGATCGCGAATAAGAACGGCATACGGACCATTCCAGATTTTTTCGTTTCGCACGTTGCGCAGACGGCGCGGAAAAAATACGGCCCCGCCAAAATCATTGTCGGCACGAATGTTTTTGCCCATATTTTTGACCACCACATTTTTATGAAAGCGGTAAAAATCCTTCTCGCAAAAGACGGGGTGTTTATCTTTGAATCCCCCCATCTTTCGCACCTCATACAAAACCTCGAATACGACACAATCTACCATCAGCACCTCCTCTATCTATCATTAAAACCCGTGGTGCAATTTTTCAAAAGCCATGGAATGGAGGTATTTGATGTGGAAACATACCCCATTCACGGTGGCTCGTTTAGGGTATTTATCGGTAACCGAGATGTCCACAAAGTCCAACTATCGGTGGCGCGGATGCTAAAAAGCGAAAAGAAAGGCGGAATTTATTTTATTCCGAAATTGAAAAAATTCGGAAAAAAAGTTCATCAGCACCGGCAAAAACTTATGAATTTATTGACGGATTTAAAGCGTCGTGGGAAAAAAATCGCCATTGTAAGCACCCCTGCCAAAGGAATGACCTTGTTAAATTTTTGCCGGATAGGTCCGGAACACGTTGAGTTTGCAACGGAAAAATCAAAATTAAAAATAGGTCGTTTTACTTCGGGAACGCACATCCCGATTTTCCCCGATTCCGAATTATTGAAACGGAAACCCGATTATGCTCTGCTTCTGGCCTGGAATTTTGCGCCGGAGATTATGCGGGGACTAAGCGAGTACAAAAAGAAAGGTGGTAAATTTATCATCCCGATTCCTAAACCAAAAATAGTATAATTGAATTATGCAAGTAGAAAAAAAGCCCATTAACTTCGAGGATGCGCGCGGCACTATCCGCGATATTCTGATTGGCGTAGATGTTGATGCAGTCACTATTATCACCTGTGCAAAAAATTCCGTCCGGGGAAATCACTTCCATAAAAAGACGACGCAAAACACTTATGTGGTAAGCGGCAAATTAATTTATGCAACCCAACAAGACGACGGACCGATCGAAACCAAAACTGTTGAAACAGGAGATATCACCATAGATATTCCAGGATCAAGGCATGCCTTCAAAGCGCTTAAAGATTCGGTTATCCTACAGATGTCAAAAGGCCCCCGCCAGGGGAAGGAATACGAATCAGACACTTTTCGTTTAGAAAAACCGATTCTTTCATAAAAATATCCCTTTGAGGGATATTTTTATTATGCCAAAAGACTGTTTGACGGATCATTGAAGCATTTCAAGAGTGCTCTTGGTTTGTTCATCATCCGGCCACAGCGAAAGAATTCGCTTTGCGATCACTTTCGCTTTTTCTTTTTGACCGCCGTCTTTATAAAGTTGGAAAAGCGTATAAAGCGGAGGCGGCAACTTCGGACCGATTTCCAATACTTTTAAATAATAATCTTCGGCTTTCCCGAAATCTTCTTGTTTCCCAAAACGCCTCCATAAGATGTAGTACATCTGCCCCGTCGTCAAAAGATGCCGCACGTCGTTTTTAAACATATACGGCTCCAGGTATCCCAGAAGCGCGCGCGATACGTTTTCCGGCGTGTCTTGCTGCGAGATCGCGGACATAATATCGTTCGACAAAAACTTTGCAATCTCTTCGTCCCCCACGGGAGCATAGAACTTGAACGACGCATCAAACGTATCCTGGAATTGCTGGAGCGATTGCACGGAGCCAAGAGCGCGAAGCCCCGCAATAAACCGGCGGGAACGCGCAATAGGAAGGAGTGACCCATAAATAATCGCGACGATCACGATCATCCCTACCATGCTCGAGATAATAATTTTAACGGTTGGAGTCGCGCGCATGTTCGATGATGGTATTGGAACTCGACGATTTGAATTCTAAAAGAAACGTGGAAAATGCCAGGAAGAAAAATAAATTGAGGTAGGTGGGAAGTACGTCGAAGAGCACTAATCCTTGCACAAGATACGCAATCGGGATCGCGGCA
Organism: uncultured Candidatus Saccharibacteria bacterium; assembly: GCA_964365955.1. Classification (GTDB taxonomy): domain Bacteria; phylum Patescibacteriota; class Minisyncoccia; order UBA6257; family GWB1-50-10; genus CAYISA01. The sequence continues at coordinate 54,557 of CAYISA010000002.1, forward strand.
ATCAAGGCACGCTGAAACGATGATTTTTGGGAAATGAACGAATCCTGTTTTTTGGACGCGATAAAGAAACGCCAGTAAAAAACGATAAACATTCCCACAAAACTCAAAAGACCCACAATGCCCGTCTCGGCCAAGTAATCGAAAATCAAACTGTGAGCGCGGTCAAACCATGCCCCGAATCCATCCTTCGGAATAAAATAGCGCGTATCGAAATGGGTGTCGAAAATTTTAATATAGTTCTCCGGTCCCCAACCGAACACGGGGTGCACTTTAAATCCTTCCCACGCCACATTCCACATAATACGCCGTGTTGCGAATGTCTCCGCGGAAATGGAGACATCGAAAACACGATGACCTGGAATCGCCTGCACAAAAGGGGTATTTTTAAAATTGATCAAAAGCACCACCACGGCAATAAAGGCGACGACGCCCGTAATCAGCCACTTCCGCCATACTTTGTGACTGTAAGCAAATAACAGCGCCGCAAAAACCGCCGACGCCACAAGTCCCATAAATGCTCCGCGCGTACCTGCAAGGAAAAAGAAAGCAAGAAAAATAGCGAGAAGTCCTAAGAGAATCCATGCGGAAGGTTTCTGTTTAAAATCTTTATATTTTTCTGCAAAAAAGTATAGGACATAATACACCATGAATGCCAAGAATACAGCTACGTAAGACGAGTTGCCGATGGAGCCTGCGAAACGAAATCCCGGAGTGCTGAATTTATCGCCAATAAAACCGAACATACCGAAATTCGCCAATACACCATATAAAATCATCAGTGTTGCGCCCACGAAAAACCACCGGAGCGCTGTGTGCCATTGCTTTTCTTCATGAAATAAGAGCGACGTGAGAATAAAGAAAAACCAAAGATGAAGAATCTGAAACCCACCTTCACCGCGCTCAAAATTTGACCAAAACGACCACTTGGGATCGATACCGAAAAAAGATGCTAAGAGAAACGCGATCGTGAAAACGGTAACCGCGATCGCGATCGGGGATCTGAATAAACTTTTCAACCGCGTCCAGAAAAACTCCGCCTGTTTCCCCCACAAAAGTCCCATCACGGTAAAAAAGAACGCCAGATCCACGGCGGTGCGGAACCAGACATATTTACCGACAATAAAAGGGAATAGCGTGGAGGTAGTGACAATCGCGACGGTAACGCCGATTGCCATCAGAAAAAATCGGGCAATTTTGAAAAAGTCGGGCATAACACTAAATAGTCGTTTATCAGTGTACTGTATTCGTGAAGTCCCTGCAACCAAAATTAAAACCGCCCCGAAGGGCGGTTTTAATACAGTTTTTTGCTACTGCAAAACCAGATTTAGGTCTTCGCGGTAACCGTTCCGAGTGAAGGCGTACCATCAACATACATGTTGCTGGTGGTATCGGACAAGTCAGAGTCAGCATTACCGGAGTATCCAAGATCGGACTCAAGTGCGTAGTAGATGACATTCCCCAACGCGCTCACAGAAAGCTGGAACGTGTTGTTGTTTGCCGCCGCTGCGCTGGTCTTGATCGTGAGATACCTCCAAGAACCTCCATCGAGCTTCGCTTCTGTAGGAGTAACTACAGCCGTATCAAACGGAATCGTGGAAGAAGCGCCGAAGGTACCGGTGTTTGCCGCATACCCACTGCCGCTCGACCATGCCGATGTATCCGACTGACCGCCACCCATCGCAGATGCGTAGATCTTAAAGGTTGTGGACGAAGAGGCAGTTCCACCGTTCGCAAACACAAATGTTGATGTCGCGAGGTAGACCGGAGCAGAACCGTTATTGGTAACTTTGAAGATACCAACTGTGTTTCCACTACCCGTACCAATATCGACTGCCGTAAGCGGAGACACCGCGGAGATCACAACGTTTTGCGATGTGACATACGTAATACCGCTCGCCGTCGGCGTACCGGTAATGGTCGCCGTTGTCGTTGCAGTGGTGTTTCCTTTCACGGCAATATCTGTCGTCGCCGCAATCGAGAACACATAGTCATTCGCCAAGATCGCAACACCACCGTTTGACACATCCGCTTTTACCGACATCGTCACACCTGTGACCGGCACCGGGGCCGAAAGCAGGTTATCCGTTGCGGTAAACGTGATCGTACAAACCGTTGCGGTGCAAGCATCAAACTGCGAGGCCTGTGCGACTTGGGTCGAGCCTTCGTACAAACGAATGTTTGAAAGCGTCGTTGTCGCCAAAGCGCCCGCGCCTGTTGCGGTGATCTTCAAGGACGTAATCTTCTGCGTCTCAAACTGCGAGGTCATCTTCCACGCAAAGTAGACACCATTTGCGGTACCCACGCTCACCACCTGCTTCTGGGAAGGCGATGCGCCACTACCAGAAACCAATGCGAGGTTGAGTTTGCCGGATGCGACATGCGTCATCATCTGGCCAGTACCCGCGAACGTGATGTTCGTTCCGTGCGTCAAAGAGTTACCCGTAGAGATACCTGTTGCAACAATGTTTCCCGAAGAGGAAGCAATGTTGAACGTGCTGGTGGTTGTTCCGGAGAGCGCATCCGCCTTAAGGTGGAGCGTAACCGGAGCCACACGCGTCACAACAATCGGAGTTGTGAAGTCAAACGTTACGGTTACCGCATTGGTAGCGGTCGATCCGGTTGTCGGAAGCGGAGAAGTGTCATTATCTTTGTAGAGATAAAGATTCCCCACGTCCCCAACGGTCGGACCCGTATGCGTGACAATGATTTTTGTTACCTTCACATCCTCGCCGCCCGACTGGGCATTGAGCTGGAGGGTAGCATATTCATAGCCGTTTGTTCCCGCAACAACAGAGTTCGCGACCGGAGTCGAGAGTGTCGTTACTGCGAGTTTCGCGGCCTGAACGCCAACCGTAAGACCGCTCACGGTTCCCACGGAAGGATCCGTAAGATCATTTGTGATCAAGCGCTTTACCTGAAGAAGGTCAAACGCGTTCACTGTGTAGGTCGCGGTTGAGGCCGCACTGGAATTCACAGAACCTTCTACCGAAATCACGGAGTCCTGACCGGAAGTCAGAATCGGATACGAAGAAAGCGTGATGGTCTGAACCGTTCCTGCTGTAGCGAAACCGGAAGCGGCTGCGCTGTAGACCGTTACGCCGTTTACCTTCACATAAACCGTGCCGGTAAGAGCAGTCGTAACCTGTGTGATCCCAAAACTAATCTGGCGGAGTTCCATGTTTTCACCCGTCGGCTTCGCATTGAATTTCGCGAGAACCACGTTGGTGGAACCAGGAACCACGGAAGCGCTCGGGGAGTCCGACGCGCGGGTAAAGGTAACCGAACCCGAGTTGATGGTATGAATGTTGAATCCATTACCAATCGGGAATGATGTGTCATTCGAGCCTACACCCGGAATGACGGATACGCCGGTTGATGCGCCACGAATATCAATATCGTAGTTGTTGTAAACCACGAACTCAATTTTGCGGCTGGTGCCATCAACAACTTTTGCGCGCACCGCGAAATCTTTCGTCAATCCCTTGTCAATGAAGTAGGGCGACGTGAGGTTAAAGACAATGTTCTTGCTAGAGGGCTGTGCCGTTGCAAGAACCGTGCCGTCCTGCGCTTCCAAGGTGATATCTTTAATATCCCTGTCGGAGGCAGTGTTGTACATGTAAAGCGTTAAGCTATGCAAGTAAATTCCCTCGTTGCTTCCAACTTCTTGAATTCGGAATTTTGTGATTTCCTGAACACTGTTCGGATCCACGTTCAACGACGAGGAACCGGTGGAGGTGAGCACATCAAGCGTCGTAGACGCAAGAGAGGTACCACCATTCACAATGTTCATCGCATTACCGTTCAACGGAAATGCTCCGGAAACTGCGGTCGTGTCGGCGCCCACTGCGGAAACCGAGTTGAGGCCGAACGCAACCGTACCGTTGTAATTTCCTGTAAGGAGGTTAAAGCGAACCGTGAGGTATTCCGTCGATCCTGCGCCAACCATGACCGGATCCATCGACATCGTGATCAAAACGGAGTTGTCGGCATTCACCGAGGTTACGACATTTCCATGCCGCATCCCCTTAGAATCCACGACATCCACGCCGTTCAAATTCGAATTTGCGAGAAATCCGCTCTTCATGACGGAGAGGGACGAAACTTTCACGTTTTTGGAACCGGCAGTTAACTTCACCTTTAAGGCGGGGTTAAACGCGGTACCACTTCCGAGCGTGCGAGACGCCGGATTGTCCGATGCCAACTCCACCATCAGATCCGTTCCCACGGGAACCGGAACCGGTCCTGGTACGGGGATCGGAGAAGGAGCAGTCGCCATTGCGGCGCGGCTTTTCGGACCAAAGTAGCCAACCGCTGGGGTAATCCCATTCGCGCTCTGCCATGCGGCAAGAGCGGCTTTGGTCATAGGACCAAAGTAGCCGGTGGGGGCGGAAATTTTAAGGTAACCACCCGAGATCAAGACATTCTGCAGAGCCGTTACGTCAGCGCCTTTCGATCCGAGAGTGAGGTTCACGGAGAAAGTGTATGACGACGGAGCAGTTGCCTGCACAGCGCCCAATTTTGCTTGAAGCGCTGCGATTTGAGCTAAAATTGCAGCTACATCTGCGGAAGAAAGCGATTGTGCCGCCGCGATTCCCGAAAGGGACGCGATGGTCGCTACCGCTACTGCCACGGATGCAACTTTTCGTACTAATATACTCATTTCTAACTTATATTTAACTTAATTATTTTTTATTTTGTATGGTTTCGACCTTTTTTTCTGATACCTGTCGCCCACGCGTTTCGACCCTGATACCATCAGGAACCGTTAGGGACAGGGGTGATAATGATTGAAAAAAGAAAAATCCCGCTTTATTGGAGCGAGACAAAAAATAACGCTAATACCCCGACTGGGTGATAAACGCAAAACCGACCTAGAATTAGCGTATTCGGCCTCACACCAAATACAGCAATGATATTAGTAAACAATCGTAAAAAGTGCAACTACCTAAACGCTCTCCCTCTATCGTAAGGTATAACGATACAGGCGGGTGGAAGTTACGAGAATCGCCGAAAATCCAAGTAAAACGGACTAAACAGACCACTGACTCCCCGCAAATATGAGGATAGCCACCCCAACAAAAAAAGCGAGTCCACGAAGAAGGAAGGGGATGTCCAACTTGCCGCGATAATGGGCTATTACGGAATCGCGCATGAGAAAGAGAATGAGCGTCAAAAACGCGGCGGCATTTAAAAATCCGAGCGGCAACAGTTTCAGAAAAAATCCTGCCTGAAGCGCCAGGAACGCAATCACCGCGCTTACAATCCATACTCGTCGCCTTCCTGCAATGTCAAAAAATCCAAAAGCGCCCCGAAACAGCAACAAAACGGCGCAGAAAAGAAAAAGTGCCGACATAAGGGCAAAAAATCCGCTAAAACTAAACGCCCATGCCGCAACCAAGAAAAAGAGGGTGGTGCTTAAAAGGGAATAGACAAACTCGCGTTGTTTTATGAAAAATGACGTAATTCCCACAAGAAAGAAAAAGAAGATAGTAAAACCGACAATGACCCATCCTATCGACGCGCTTTCGGGAAACGTCTCGGCGAGCGCTTTCAGTTCTCCTACGCTTAGAATCGCGAAAAACCAGAACATAATGCGCGTACGCTTCCTCTCCGGCTGTTCCTGTAGATAAATCCAGAGCAAAAATGCTCCGTACAGCGTCCAAAACAAAAATTCGGTGGAATCATACGTGCTCCACCATAAAAAACCGCCGAACAGCGCCGCTTCAAGCGCTAATCTCCACGCGATTCGCTGGGTTAAGAAAAACGTTAACTTTTTGACCATCTTTAATGTCGCCCCGGATCATTTTGTCCGCCAAGGCATCCACAATCAGCTTCTGAATCAGACGCTTAATCGGCCGTGCGCCATAATCGGGATCGAATCCGTTTTTCACGATATGCTCGCGTACCGAAGGTTTGATATGCAGTACAATCCCTCGCTCTTTCAGTCGCTCCTCAAGGCGCGTGATCTGAATATCCACGATTTTGCCGATCTCACCAGGCGTAAGCGGATGAAAAACAATCACTTCGTCCAATCGGTTCAAAAATTCCGGCCGGAACGTGTCTTTTAAGTCCCCCATCACCCGATCGCGGAAATCATCTTCCCGTACCTGCATCTCTTTCTTTTTGGAATCCCCAAACCCGAGCGTCGAAATTTCACGGAAATACGAGCTTCCGACATTGGAGGTCAAAATAATGATGGAATTTTTGAAATTCACTATCTTTCCCTTTCCATCCGTCATCCGGCCGTTATCCAGTACTTGCAGGAGAATGTTAAAAACTTCCGGGTGGGCCTTTTCGATCTCGTCGAATAAAATCAGACTGTAGGGCCGGTGGCGGACGATATCGGTAAGTTGTCCGCCTTCGTCATATCCCACATACCCCGGCGGAGAGCCGATCAGGCGCGAAACGGCATGGCGCTCCATATACTCCGACATATCAATGCGGATCAGGGCTTTTTCGTCATTGAACATGAACTCCGAAAGCGCTCGTGCCAGCTCGGTCTTCCCGACCCCGGTGGGACCAAGAAACATAAACGATCCCGACGGTTTGTCCTCGTCCGCAAGCCCCGCGCGGCTACGCCGCAAGGCGCGCGCGACCGCGTCAATCGCTTCTTTTTGCCCCACCACGCGTTTCCCGAGCTCTTCCTCCATACGGATCAATTTCCCCATCTCGGACTCCATCATGCGTTCTACCGGTATTCCGGTCCAGCGCGAAACAACGCCCGCAATGTCTTCCGCATCCACTACCTCTTTTATGAAGCGCTCGTTTTTATCGGATTTTTTCTTTTTATTTTCTTCGGTCGCGAATTTTTTCTCGTACGCGCGATATTCTTTTTCCGCCGACGGCAACTCTCCATAGAGAATCTGCGCCACGCGCTCCAGATTGCCTTCCCGTTCCGCAATTTCCGCCTGGCGGCGCAGTTCTTCGATCCGTTTTTGAAGATTATGAAGATTTTCGAACGTCATTTTTTCCGCGCGCCATTTCCCCTGAAACGCGTCGTACTCTGTTTTTAATTTTGAAAGTTTTTTATCGAGCTCCTTAAGACGCGCCGAAGGCTTCTTTTTGTTTTCTTTTTGAAAGGCGGAACGCTCGATCTCAAGCCGCGTAATATCGCGCTTCAGCGTATCCATCTCAACGGGAACGCTGTCGGATTCCAATCGCTGCGCCGCCGCCGCCTCATCGATCAAGTCAATGGCTTTATCGGGCAAAAAACGGTCGGTAATGTAGCGCGCGCTCAAATTCACCGCCGCGACAATCGCGCCGTCGTTGATTTTGAGCCCATGATGCGTTTCGTACTTATCTTTGAGTCCCCGCAAAATAGAAATGGAGTCCTCGATTGTCGGCTCTTCCACAATCACGGGTTGGAACCGCCGTTCGAGCGCGGCATCTTTTTCGATGTGTTTTTGATACTCTTTGGTGGTCGTTGCGCCGATTGCATGAAGCTCTCCGCGAGCGAGAGCGGGTTTCAGCAGGTTTGCGGCATCAAGCGCCCCTTCTGCGGTTCCCGCCCCCACAATCATGTGAATTTCATCGATAAAAAGGATAATCCGTCCTTGGGAATTCTGGATTTCTCTCAAAAACGCCTTCAGACGATCTTCGAACTCGCCGCGGAACTTTGTCCCGGCAATCAAGGATCCCAAGTCCAACATCACCACCTCTTTTTCTTTCAGCGACTCCGGAACTTCGCCGTGAATAATCCGTTGAGCCAGTCCTTCCACGATCGCGGTTTTCCCGACGCCAGATTCACCAATCAAGACGGGATTATTTTTGGTGCGGCGCGACAGAATCTGCATCACGCGGCGCAGTTCTTCTTCGCGGCCGATCACCGGATCTAATTTTCCTTCCCGCGCCTTCTGCGTAAGATTCACCGCATATTTTTCAAGCACTTGAAATTTGCTTTCGGGCGTTTCGTCCGTCACGCGCATGGATCCGCGCAACTGCGCGAGCGTCCGTAACAACACATCGCGGCGGACGCTAAGTTTAAGAAGAAGTTCCTGCGCGGCGGACGGAATATCCAAAAGCGCAAGCAACAGATGTTCGCAGGAGATAAATTCGTCTTTCTGGCGAAACGCGATCTCCGCCGCATGATCCAGTAGTTTCATTAATTCTTGCGACAGATACATCTGGGCGACATTCCCGGTCGCGGTTACCGCTTTTGGAAGTCGGCGCAGGATTGTTTCAAGATCACGGCGCAACGCATCCACATTCACATTCGTACGCAGGAGCATGGGCGCCACAAGCGTTTGCTCGTCCTCCAAAAGAGAAAACAAAAGATGGAGCGCTTTGAGTTCGCCGTGCTGATACTGGCTCACGAGCTCCTGCGCTCTCTGAAGCGCTTCTTGTGCTTTGATCGTAAATCGGTGGAATTGGGGCATAGGTTAGATGCTTACAGTATAAATTTTCCTTTCCTTATTTTCAAATATGTATTGCGAAATTGAGATTGTGGGATATATAATGGAGCCATACGGATACTGGATAACATTTTCTTCCGTGATTCGTAGTATTCTAGGCAAAAGGTCGAGGTCAAAATTATAAAATATGAAACATACAGTAATTTTATTGGGAGGCACGCTACTTATGATGGCGATGCCGTTCCTCGCGGGCGCGCAAGTGACCCCGGCGCAGACATCATGCGCCATACCAGCGAACCCAACAACCGCAAGTGACTGGACACCAACCGTCACCTGCTTGATGCAGAGAATTTTTGCTATAGAAGCTCGTCTGGCAAAGATGGAGACGCAACTCGGCGTGGGAAACGCGGGAGTTCTTCCGTCAATCGGAGCACCGACTCCGGCCCTCTATCCAGCTAATCCGACAAGCGGATCAATCCCTCCGAACTACGGCGTCCCGACACCAGTTGGCCCCTATGTAGGAGGAAGCGGCTCGGCAGGCGTCGGTACCGCAATGGTGTCGCCTTCTATGGTGACTACGGTTCAGAATTTCCTGAAAGCAGAGGGATCATTCGTTTATCCCACCGCTACAGGATTTTTCGGGCCTATCACCCGGGAAGCGCTGAAACAATTCCAGGAAAAACAAGGGCTTCCGGCATCAGGAGAAATTGATGCGGCAACCTTGAATAAGATGAAGATGCTTGCACCTACGATTGCGCCCGGCATGTCTTCGCAAATGCAAATGATTACCATCCCTTCAGTTCGATAAACCGGAAAAGAAACAAGAAAAACTCCCATCTAAACATAGGTTAAGATGGGAGTTTTTATTTAAGCGCTGCTAGTTTGAAGGACGCTCGGCAAGCGCGGCGCGTACCGTAACAATAGTATCGCCGCGCTGTATTTTGAAGGTAAGAGTGTCGCCGATATTATATTTTTGAATGATCGCTGAAAGCGGATGTTCGATTGTAATTTTTTCGCCGTTCGCTTCAAGCAGAATATCTTCCGCTAAAATCCCCGCTCTATCGGCCGGAGAATCCTTAACGACTGCGGGACCGTCTTCGGAACCGCGCACCAATGCGCCGTAATTCACCGGAAGTTTTTGCGCCTTCGCGTACTCTTCGTCCACCAGCCGATACCGCACTCCCAGATAGGCGGACCTGATACTGCCGGTTGTTTTAACCGACTGAATGGCACGTTTTGCATTATTGATGGGGATCGTAAACCCGATGCTCTGCGCTCCCTCGGCCATCGCGGTATTAATACCGATCACTTCGCCCCGAAGATTCAGAAGCGGCCCGCCGGAGTTTCCCGGATTGATTGCCGCGTCGGTCTGGATTACACCGGAAATCGTTTCCGTGCCGATCCCCTCGCCGGACGCGGTTACCGTGCGCCCCAATCCGGATATCACTCCCACGGAAACCGTATTCCGGTACTCGCCAAGCGCGTTCCCGATTGCAATTGCGGTCTGCCCCAGTTTCAACGCACTCGAATCCCCCAGTTTTGCCGCGACAAGTCCTGCCGCCGTGATTTTGATGACCGCTAAGTCCTGTACAGGATCGCGCGCAAGCACTTTTGCGCTGTATTTTTTTCCGTCGTTTGTGAGGACGGTGTACTCTGCTTTTGCATCCGCAACCACATGTTTATTCGTTAAAATCATGCCGTCCTCCGAAATCACGAACCCTGACCCCCCGCCCACTTCCTGCTTCTTGGTTCCCCTCTGGCAGGGTTGGCTGAACTGGAATCCAAAGTTTCCGCCAAAAAAATCGCGGAACTCCGGCGGAATACCCCCCAACGGGTCTCCCGGACACTGTTCAATCACGGGTAGATCCTTGGAAATAACAATTGAGACTACTGACTTTGCGGCAGAATCCACTGCACCCACAACGGCATTTTCATAATCAATCGCCGGCTTGTAGAGCGGAACTGTTTTCTCTTCCTTTTTTTGATCACTATAAACAGGCGCTTCCGGAACTTCACGCTTGAAAAACTTGAAGATATCGTCAAAAACGTTCGCGCGCGCGACTCCAATCGTGATCGCCACACCCGCGATTCCTCCCACAAGTCCTACCGCCACAATAAAAGAAATTAGTTTTTTAGACATCGATAAACATATCTACGGTGTTCCAACCTAGCGAATTTCGTACCGAAGCGTGACCGAAACGGAAACATCCTGCGAGCCGGGTTCAATCGCGGGAACGGGAACCGGAGCGGCATCGCCTCCGCCCATCCCGTATACTATTTTTTCATTCATCATCCGCAACGGAGCATACCCCTCATCAATCGAAAGTAATTTGCCGATACGAAAACCCCCGGCGTCCGCGATCATCTTCGCCTTCTCTTTAGCCCCTGTAATCGCCTTGGCACGGGCTTCATTTTGCACTTTTGAAAGATCGTCGATTCTGAAATCAAGGCCCGAAACCGTGTTTGCCCCGTTTTTTACGACACCTGCCAAAATATCGCCCACCTTCCCGAAATCGCGCACTTTAACCGATACGGTCTGCGTAATGGCGTACCCCACGATCTCCGCGGGCGGGCAGGGTTTTGTGTTCCTCGACGCATCATAGGCGGGATTGCAGTTGTAATGCTGGTACCGCGGTTCCAGATTATAGTTCTGTGTTTCGATGTCTTTTGCCTCCACACCCTGCGATTTTGCATACGCAATCGCTCCGTTCATTTTTTCGGTATTTTCTCTAATAAGCCCCGCGATCTCTTTCCCGCCTTGCGTTAAAACACTGAACGTAAAGGCGGCAACATCCGGAATCGCCACCACCTTTCCTTCTCCCTGAACCGTAAAGCTTCTCTCACGATTTAGATTGACCGAATCGTTATAACTCGACACGTAACTCCACGCGGCGAGCGTCACCCCCACAAGCGCAAGGATAATCGCGCCTCCCACATAATTTTTTATTTTTTCTGTCATAGATTTTATTATAACAAAAGACCCGTTTCAAAAATCGAAACGGGTCAAAAATCTAAGGGACTAAGAGATTAAAAATCTAAGCATCAAAGTCCCAAGTCCAAGTTACTTGCGCACCGCAAGGAAACGATAGTTGCCATCCCAGCCACCCTCAAACCCAAGCAGACCCAGCCCGCGCCCCGAAGCATGCGAGCAGAGCACCAGCACGCGGCGGTGGCCATCCAAGTACTGCCAGACCGAACCAAGAGCTACGATAGGATACTCCTTCTGCTCATCGCGGAAGGTTTCCCCAAAGGCAAGAAGCTCTGCTCCGTTCCCCGGGCGGAATCCATCCTTTTCCATCCATTTGATCGCCTCTTCGGAGGAGATGGGACGATCAAAGTGATAGAGTTTGTGGTCTGGAGAGTAGTCTACAGGCACGTTTGTGGGGAAATGCCCTTTTGTGATGTCGGGGTTTACCCAGTCGTACTTCCCACGGGCGATACGGTCGGCAAGGGAGAGATGCGCTGGAATTTCCAAAATGTTTTTAACCACTCCATGCACTAGCTCGGCGAGCACATCAGCGATCTTCTTGATCGCGGGTTTTCCCCTTGGTTGTGCCACCGCAGTAATTGCCTCGACAACGTTTATACCGCGCTCCTTGAGTTCTTCTGATATTTCAGTTGCGACAGACTGAAAATGGCCGGCAAACTGAATCAAAGGATTTTTTTTACTCATGACACTACTCCTTATATTGTGGCTCATCTCTCATCTCATGATTTTCACGAGACCCCAGACAAACCGTTTGTAAAGTACATTTCTAGTCTAGCATATGATACGCTAGAAAGTCAATAGCTATGAACGATAAGTAAAATATGGAGTTTTGGCCTATCGCTTAATAATTTTTCTTAATCTTTTTACCACCTTCCGAACTTCTTCTTGCGTGGTTTCACGTCCTAAACTGAACCGGATACTGCACGTTATGCGATCGGGCGCGCACCCGATCGCCTGAAGGACGTGCGATGATTTTAACGCGCGTGCGGAACACGCCGCACCGGCGGAAACCGCAACTCCCGCCCGATCAAATTGCATAAGCAGGTCTTCCGCAAGATGCGCCGGGAAAAATACGTTCGCGACATGCGGCGCAAAACGTGCCCTCTTACTCTCAAAATCCAGACCGTTCCACTGCGCATCGGGATAAACTTTTTTGATGCCTTCAAGAAGCTCGGCGCGCAACACGTAGACTTTCTTCCTATTTTTCACGCGCTCTTTTACGGCAATCTCAACTGCCTTCCCGAACCCCGCGATCCCCGGCGTATTCGGAGTTCCCGCCCGCATTTTGAACTCCTGCTCCCCGCCCGTGATCACGCCCGGCAGTTTCACACGGGTGTAGAGCACGCCCACACCTTTCGGACCCTCGATTTTATGTGCCGAAAGCGTCATCATATCCACATTGAGTTCCCACACGTTGCAATCCAGATACTGAAATGCTTGTACGGCATCGGTATGAAACAATGGATAGACAGAGTCGCTCACCTTTCTTTCACGAAAAGACGGGGTCTCACTCGCCCAGCCGCTCGTTCGCCCGCTTAACTCTCGTCCTCGCTCTTCTCGCAATGCTCGAAACCATGCCCGCTCGGACTCCGAGACACTTTTCTTAGAAAGAAACGTTTGCTCCTTAAATTCTTTAATAATTTTTGAAATCTCGACGATCGGTTGAATCGTCCCAATCACATTATTCACATACATGATGGAAACCAGAATCGTGTTTTCGTTCAGCGCGCTTTGTAGCGCGTGGAGATCTACCACGCCCCGCGCATCCACCGGAAGATACACCACCTCCACGCCTTTGCGCTCCAGATCTTTTGCGGTTTCCAAAACAGATTCGTGTTCGATCGCAGAAACAATAATTCTTGGACGATGCTTTATTTCAGAAAGCTGTTTTGAGGAATATCCCACAGCTTCAACAAGCTTGGACTCCGACTCATGTCGGAGTTGTTGAGGCGAGGGAAAAGAAAGTTTTGCCGCTGGAGAAAAACTATTCTGGTTCCGAAAAACAGTTTGCTGAAATAATAAGGCTTGTTTTACAACACCGCGAAGCGCCAAATTATTCGCCTCCGTTGCGGAACCCGTAAATACAATCTCTTCAAACTGTCCTCCAATCGCGCGCGCGACTTTTTCCCGTGCGTCATCCACCGCCTTGATGGCTGCCTGCCCCCAGGAATGGAGCGATCCCGCATTCCCAAACTCACCCTTAAAATACGGTTCCATCGCCTTAAAGACCTTGGGGTCAAGGGGTGTAGAGGCGCAATAATCCATATAAATCCTTTTATTTGCTTGCTTTTTTGACATATTGACAGATTAGTATCTATATAATAAGATGATAACAGAATTCTTTACAATTTTCAATCACTTAAAAGAAAGGTGGCTTCTTATGCCCCAGCAAGTAAAAAAATGGAGCGAGTATGCTCCTCCGGGTCGTCGTGTTTCAGGAGACTGGGACGTGATGGCGTATGAAAAAAACGAATCGGGAAAGATGGTCGTTCATCTGATCATCTGGGACGGCGCCTCTATCGTCCTTGTAAAAAATGAAAAAGGGGAAAGTAGCGGGTTTCAAAAACCTGCGGCATGGGGACTCCCAACCGAGACCGTGCGTTCGGGGGAGCTTGCAACTATTGAGACGCCCTACGCAGCTGTAGAACGGGTGGTCAGAGAGGAACTAAATCTTTTCGATCATTCGGTCTCGGTAAATTCGAAACCGATCCTCGTCACAAAAACATCCAACGGGGTTTTCCATTTCTATTTTGGTGGCACCATAGAGCCATATACGGATATCCCAAAAAATATTCGTGATGTCAATAGAGGAGAAGTCTCCGCCGCAACACTCGTGGATCCAGACACAATCCGGATTCCAGATGCCTCGCCTGATGCCCCAGAGATAGAACGCTTTCCGTTTTTTGAAAATCGAGACGGAAAACAAATTATCTATCCGGGACACCTGGGTGGGGTAGCGTATGCCCGGTCTCACGGTTAGAAAAATCGAGCCGATCCGAGAAATGAATCCCCTGCAATACGCGGGGGATTTTTATTTTCCTGTGAGCGACGTAAGAAGTTTTCGAATCTCAATTCCGTCTTTTGTTTTTTTGTTTTCGCACGCAAGTAGAAGCCGCGCTAGTTTCTTGCGGTGCCCGAATGCCATTCCCGCGCCTTCGGACGCCGCATCGTCCCCACCCGGAAGTTTCGAAAGCGGGAACCACTTGGTTTTTTCAATCACCTTGTCGCGCGCGACATCTTTCAACGGTTTTGGTTCTTTGTCGGTTACCACAAGAAAAAAAGTGTCTTCGTGAAACTCGGCGTCGGGCCGATCCGAAGGGATGCGGATAGAAATCGAAAGCTTGGCATCGAGAACTCCTTTCGGGAGCGCACATCCGGTTTCTTCTTCAAACTCGCGCTGTGCCGTATCCGTCAAAGATGTGTCGATGCGGATATTAAAATGTCCCATCGGCATTTTCCATGCGCGTTCTTCAACAAAAAATCCTCCGCTTTTCTGGAGGTTTTTTTCACCCGCCCGCTGCAGCATCAATAGCAGATGCGGAATTTTATTTTTCAAAAAAATGAACGCGACGCCCGCCGAGTAACTGACGCCGGATTCGGGTTTAAATGCCGCACGCTCCATAGGGTTAATCGTGACTGTGGCTACGATCTTCTTCGTCTGCCTCCTCTTCCGGATGCCGGTGCCCGGGAGCCTTCCCGACGTATTTATAAAGGTTGATTTTTCTAAGTCCGACCAATAACAATGTGAGACCCACCGAAGAAACCGCCGCGAATTCCCACAGCCCAATGCCACAGAGCACTCCGATTGCCGCCGCAAACCACACAGTAGCCGCGGTGGTAAGCCCTCGTACATGGATCCCCTGCTTTACAATAATGCCGGCACCCAAAAAACCTACTCCCACAACCACATTCGCCACAGCGCCCAAGAATCCGCTGTTACGCGCCAGAATTTCTTCCAAGTTCGCGGGTGAAAGCGCAATTAAATAAGGAAGCGTAACTCCAACAATCGCAAAAATTGCCGCCCCCGCCGCAACCATAATATCCGTGCGGATTCCCGCCTCTTTCCCGGCAAGTTCGCGCTCCAACCCAATGATGGCTCCTAAAACCACCGCAATCGCGAGCCGCAACACCATCTGTTCCAGGGTAAGCATGACCCTATTATTGTAATCATAAAAAAACACCCCCGCAAATCGCGGAGGCACTTTTTAAGCTCTGATCTAGAGACTGTTTACATCACTATTGACGCTCTGAAAATCGGGCGCAATCGGATTCATGTTAATCCCTTGTACATCTTCATCTAAGGGAGTGAGATTTTCCGCCGGAAAAGCAGACGGGGAATTTTGACCTGTAGACGGCGCGGAAACTTTATTCATGCTGGTGATCCAGACAGCCGCGATAATCGCCACAAGGACAACAAGAACAATCCAAAGCATCATCTTCTTCTTTGAATCCTCTGGTTGGGGCGCACTCACGGGAGTCACGGGTTGTTGCATATTATTATCCATAAGAAATAAAAATTAAATTAAGGAGTCGACGTTGTCGCGGTAGACGTTGGAGTGGAAGTGGGTATTACCACTAGAGGATTTTCCGCACCACGTGCTTTCGCAAGCGCAACAGCCGCTGTATGCACGGCATCGCGCGCGCCCTGTACGACCGTTCGTGTCGCTTCTAAATCTTTACGAAGCGCATCCCGCGCCGCTTGAACCGCATCTTTCACCACTGCGGGCGTGGTCGAAGCCGTCCATGTGATCGGATACGTTTTCCCGCTCTGTGCTTTTACTGCCGCTTGCGCGTTTTGAATTGCGGTATCGGCTACGGTGATTGCTGTTCGCACATCCGCAACATTGATGCCCCTAGAAGCCACATCATCGGTCCGCGCCTTAATGCGCACTAGCACTTCCCCTACCTGATCCAATACATCCAGGAAATGGTCTGTCCAACGTGTATTCAGTTTTCCAAGATTTTCATCCACGCGGTTCACGACTTCTTCCCGGCGGGTATCGCGCAGTTCGCGCACTTTTTCTTTTAGTTTTTCGCGCGCGTTTTCTATTTTCTTCTTCGCCTCTTCGCGAACCGTTTCCATCTTGAACTTAAACTCTTCCCGCTTCACTTCAAACGCTTTTTTCATCTCTTCCCGTTTCGCTTCAAATACTTGTTTCATTTCTTCTCGCTTTGCTTCAAACGCTTTCTTTGCGTCTTCGCGGGTATTTTTAATTTCCTCGCGGAGATTTTGGACCCCTTCCTTTCGCGCTTCATTGAGATCCCGCTTTACGTCGCGCACTTCCTCACGCACATCTTTATGTACGTCGCGTATGTTTTCCCTTACGTTTTTCTGTACATCACGCACTTCTTGACGGACGTCTTTGCGCGCATCGCGCATCTGTTCGACCGTCTCTTTCTTCCCTTCACGCAATACTTCGCGAGCCCCTTGAAACGGTACCGGTGTTGGTTGAGCAAGCGCCGCTCCCGTAATCGCAAAGAATGCTATAAACGAAATAACAGTTTTCATATAGTATTTTTTGTTTGACCTTTATAGATAATACGCCTTCTATGGGACGTATGCTCTATTATGCCATATCGCACACGAAAAAAAATCAATAGGAAGGATGTTCTTCTAAAATTCCCTTCGCGTGGTTTGCATACCGCGCGAGCGCAAATAAAACACTTGAAAGTCGGTTCCAAAAAGTAAGGAACTCGGAAGAGAGCGCGAGTCGCTCGCGCACACCCGCGATGCTCCGCTCCGCGCGCCGCGCTTCCACGCGCGCAAGCTCAAACCGCGCGGAAAGTTCACTTCCGCCGGGGATAATGAACTGTGTGAGCGTCGGCATTTTCTTGTCGATCACGTGAATCGTTTCTTCCAAAAAAGCGATATGGGACTCCAAAATCTTCCTGGTGTTGTCGGACACACCGAACGCGCGTGCGGCGCATTCCGCCTGCGCGATAAAAATTATTTCCTGAATTTTCAAAATAGTATTCCCGATCTCGCGGAGCGCGGGAATCGCTTGAGGAGCGCTTTCAACCCGGCAAAACCCTAAAAGCGCGTTCACCGAATCCATCGCCCCAAGCACCTTGAACACGGCATCGTCTTTTCCGTATGTCTTTCCGCCAATCTTACTTTCTCCTCCGTCTCCTGCTCCTGTAAAAAACTGGGTATTCATGGATATATTGTAGAACAAAATAAAAACCCCCGGAACTCGGGGGGTGATGTCATTCGGTTTTCGGCGGCGTATAGGGCACCTCGTCGTAGCCGTCATCAATTAACTTTTTCCTTCTCTTCCGTATTACTTCAGAAGTCTGCTTAATCTCTGCCTCTGCGCCACAAAAGGGACAAAATCTTACTTCTACTCTTCCGTTCAGATACAGGCCTAGTTCCCCGCGCACAAGGAGCTGTATGCCAGGTCCTCCGTAAAAAACATCATCTGGGTTCGGTCCAAAACAACGGTCCCGATACAAGGCATCGAAAGCCGCGCAACAGGATTTTGTTTGCTCATAATCCGGCCTCTTGCCCCAAACAGTTTCTGGGCTTGCCCATATTTTTCTGAATCCGACGACGCATTTTTTCTTCTCGTCTGCCACAATCGTTTCTCCTAAAATAGTGAGTGAATGTCCTGAAACCAAGATAGCCTTTTTGCGCTACCTCGTCAAGTTTTGGATCGTTTAATCAGTCCGCACAACCGGTCGTCCAAATTGGGGTGCCTGAAGGGAATCGAACCCTCGTGACCGCTGCCACAGAGCGGTGTTCTACCATTGAACTACAGGCACCGTCGTTTATGTTATACCCCTTTCAAAAGGTGACGTCAAAAAGCTCCCCTACCAGCGCCCGGAACGAAGCGCTTTTTTGCGTCCGTGCATTTTTTTGTCTTCGCGACGAGCACGTTTTACACTCCGCGGAACCGCGGTAGGAATGCGCGGAGCTTTTATTTTAAGAACGCTATTGATAAGTGCGTTTAAATGTCCAATCGCCATAGCACGATTCTGCGCCTGCGACCGTTCTTCTTCGCACCATGCTTCTATTTCATCGCGGTGATTCAACCGGTGGCGCGGAAGTTTTTTTCGGAGCATTTTTTTCTGCTCTGCCGAAAGCGGCAATTTTCCCACGCCCACCCACACTTGCGCTTTGGTCGCGCGGCGATTCGTGCGGGATCCGCCCGGACCCGACGAGCGCGCGCTTTTGAATTTCACATCTTTTTCCGTAAGGTAAATAGGCATTTTTGAATTATACGGTATACTATTTCGATGGGCAATCTTGTGGATGGGTTGGGACAGCTCTTTATGAACTATCCAGCGTGGCGCCTTGCAATTATCGGTGGAAGCATGCTGATTCAGGGCGAACTCGCGGTCTTGGTGCTTATGTATTTCGTCCTCAATCATTTCCTGACGTTCCAGGAATTCGTAATCTCGGCGCTCGGAACCGTATTTGTGGCTGAACTATTCGTTTATTTCTTTGGACGCATGATGCGCGGCACACGCTTCGGATGGAAGTTTTACCGCAAAATGAAAGGGAATCGTCGCGTTCAGTTGTATTCTTACTATCTCAAAAAAAATATTGGTAAATTATTGGTCATCGCAAAATTTTTGCCCGCCACCAGCGTCCTTTCGTTGCTTCTGACCGGATGGACGCGCGTACGATTCGGTACATTTTTAAAAGCGTATACCAAAGGTCTTCTGTTTTGGTTCGGAAGCATGACGCTTATCGCGTATTTTTTAATGAGCGGCGTAACATACTTAAAAACTTCACAATCCTTCCGAAGCGTGGAGATTGTGATTGGGGGACTGTTCGTGCTGATTTTCATCGCGGAACATTTTATAAAAAAATCCATGAATGCGCGTTTTAATCTGGAATCCAAGGCGGAAATGATTGGAAAAGCGGTGGAGGAATGGGAACGGAATACTCCGGAAATAAAAAACCCCGCGGACGATGACGTCGTGCAGGGTTAAGAAGAGATCAATTTGGCATACCGAAGCACTACGATGCGATACATTTTCCCGTTATATCGATCAAGCGCCGATCTTTGCCGCGCAAGTTTCTTTGCCCATCCGTGCGCGCGAAGATAATTCGCCGCGCTCGCGAGCGCATCGCGTTCATTAAAGAGATCGAGATAACCATCATTGCTCCCATCAACCGCAAAAACAAACGAGCAGGGGCGAAATTGAGTGCGTCCCCACGCTCCCGCAGAAGATCCCGTAAGAGAAAAAACGTCCACGACGTCTCGGCGCGCGAGCTCTAGAAAACAAACCAGCTGATTAAATTCTTCCAACTGTTTTTTTCCGGTGCGCATGAAATATCGAGTATAAAGCGCTTGAAGCACGCTATGAGTTCCAAGATAGCGTCCGAAATTCGTCTCGGCGCGATACACGGCGGTAATGACCGCCGCATCAACGCCAAACTCTCTCTCGAGTGAGTCAAGGAATTCTCGCTTTTCAGCAAAAAATCGCTTTCCTTCTGCAATCGAAGTGTCGGTAAATAAGAACGAGTAGTCGCTTTTTCGCGGTTTCCGATACAGGAGCGTGGAGTCAATCTTGCAACGCGAATCCGCAAAAATCTTCTCGACATACATACTATCCGTCGCTTGCGCCAGTTTGTGTTTTAACATTTCGCGCTCTTTCAAATAGATTCGTTTGCTTTTTGAAACGCGCATCTGATTATCTTCCGCGCGCGCACGCGGTGGGCAGGAAAGCGCGGACCACGAAAAAATCAGAAGCGCCACGATGTACCACAAAAATCTTCGCATGCCATTCTCCAAATAAGTTGTTTAAGTTCTACTGTTAGAATACTCCGCATTTTCTTTTTTCGCAAAAAAATACCCCGCACGTGGCGGGGGGCGGATTAAAAAAAATCAATGCCGTGGGAAACTACCTGATAATAATTCCACACAATTACGAATGGATAAATCATGTTTATGCCGAGAAGGGCCTCGGGAGATCGTTTAAAAAGAAAATAGATAAGCGTGTTCAACACAACGAGCCGTGTAAATACCATACCAGCCATTCCCAATGTTTTGAACAAATAGTAAGGAATGAGCGAACCTTCACATTCGAAACCGAATACACTTATCAACCGCGAAGTGCTATGAATATCGAGGACGGAAAATAGGACAAAAGAAAAAAAGAACCAAGGGAACACTTTTTTGCCCACTAGAACCGGAAATCGCGCTACGAAAAATTCCACAAATGCCACAATGATCATCCACGCCCCAATCAATCCCAACAACACAGGGATAAAACGCAGTATCGATTCCATAACAACTCCTTCTGTATGAAATTGTGAAATAGTTTGCTGATTTTTTTATACTCCCCAAAACCGTTGAAGTCAAATAAAAAGCCCCCCGCAACTGCGAAGGGGCCATTTGAAACCGCTTCTTTATACTTCGACTTCCGTCGTTGGTCCAACAAGGAGGCAAATTTGCCCATCCTGAACTGTCAAAAATCCAGACGGTTCAAGCGGAAGAGCAGTATCTCCGATCTTGTTGCCACCCGCATCTCTCTTCCATCGCAGGACTCTCGTCCCGTTGGACTCGAAAAGCGAAACCCGCCCCTCAAGATTGATGCTCGCGGCGAATTTCCCCGGGACAACCTGTTTGTCTACGAAGAGCGGGTTGATATACCCGCGAACACGCCAGAGCGCTGCGGCGCAAATTTCTTCAAATGCGTCTCGCAAGACATCGCGTTCCGCGACGAAATTTTTCGAGCAGGTTGCCCAATTTTCCGGCGCGAACATGAAGCGCGTGATAAAGTGATACTTTTTGGATTTCGGATCCTGCATTTGCCGACACCACGCGCCAACCATGACGAATCCGATTCCCTCAAGTTGATTTAGAAAATCAGAAACGGAGATGTTTTCGGTCATCTCAAACACCTCCACTCCCTTGATGGATTCTTTGTTCGTGGGAGGTCGCTCTGGTTCCCATGGAATCGCTTGTGGAACATCTTTCTTCTTGGCAAATCTAAATTGGATGCAAATGAGTCCCACTTTCGCAGAACTCTTGGTTGATGCGTCGTCCATGACGTTTCCCTTCTAAAATGTGAATGGAATTGTTAACTTTCTGCTATAAGTATAGCATAGTCGACACTATTCTGTCAATAGCCAAAACGAAATGAAAACCGGGGGGTATTGATTTCCTTCTTTTCGTTCAGTTGTGCCGCGGGGGTGAATCGAACACCCTACGCCAGCCTCTTCAGGGCTGCGCTCTACCAATGAGCTACCGCGGCGTTTCTTAAAGCGTTTCTTCTATTTTTAACGCATTCCCATTATAATCAAGATAGGATCTTCGTCAAAACATGGAACCAACCACCATCCTTTCGGTATATAATCTATCGGTCACGCTTGGACATAAACGCATCATTCATGATGTTTCCTTTTCGGTTCAGCCCCAAGAAGTGGTGGCAATTATCGGCCCAAACGGCGCCGGCAAATCCATACTGGTAAAAACGCTAATCGGACTGACTGAAGCAACGTCGGGAAAAATCGAATGGCAACCCGGCACAAAAGTGGGATATCTCCCCCAGCGCTTTCATGTGGATCATTATCTCCCCATGACCATCAAAGAATTTCTGGATCTGAAACCGAAACGCGCATTTTCCATTCATGAAGTGCTGGAGCTCACCAAACTGGATACGTCATGGCTCAAACGTCCGCTCGCACATCTGTCGAGCGGTCAGTTGCAGCACGTTCTGCTGGCATGGGCGATTTTGGATAAACCGCAACTTCTGATTTTCGACGAACCGACCGAAAACGTGGACGTCGTCGGGCAAGAATCTATTTACACGCTTCTCCATAATCTCCAGGATACGCTCGGCATCGCGATGATGATCGTTTCGCACGATCTGCACGTGGTGTATCGCTACGCGAATACCGTGATCTGTTTGAACGGAAAAATGGTCTGCTACGGAGCGCCCGAAACCGCACTCACCACCGATAAACTTTCGGAGCTCTACGGCAACCACGCGTTTTTCCATCATCATCATTATAAAAACGAAGAATGACAAACACCTTATTTCCTCTCATTTTGGGTTCAGGAATCCTGGTCGCCACCGCAAGCGGTCTGGTGGGATCATTTTTGCTGTTGCGAAAAATGACGCTCCTTTCGGACGCGCTTTCCCATATTGCGCTCCCGGGGATCGCGCTCGGAGTACTCTTCCATTTTGAGCCACTGCTCGGAGGCGTTCTATTCTTATTCATCGGCGTATTTTTTATCTGGGCGATCGAGCATAAAACAAAGCTCGCGGTAGAAACGATTACCGGCGTTTTGTTTGTCACAGCGCTTGCGGCGGGCTCCTTTCTTATTCCGGAAGAAAATCTTTTGGAGACATTTTTTGGAAGCGTGACGCGCATCACCGTCCCCGAGCTCATACTACAAGGCGTCGTCGCGCTGCTCATTATCGCGGTCATTATTCGTTTTTTAAAACCACTCGTCCTTTCCTCCATCGCGCCCGACCTCGCGAGAGCAGAGCGTCTTCCCGCCTCTTTTCTGGAATTTCTCCTTTTGACACTCATTGCCTTTACCATTGCGATCGGCATCAGCTTCGTGGGGATTCTTCTGATGAGCGCGCTTGTTATCATCCCGGCTGCGTCCGCACGGAATATCGCAAGAAATTTTCGCCAGTTTATCGGATGGAGTGTCGTCTTTTCTGTTGCATCGCTCACCATCGGTCTGTATGCGGATGCCATCTGGCATTTCGGACCGGGAACAGCAACAGTTTTCACGGGAGCATTCTTTTTCATACTTACGCTGTTCGGCAAACGAGATTATTAACATGACACCCGCGTCATCACCGCTTCTAGCCCGGGCGGGCGTAAACACCATGATGATTTCCGACGTGCACTTGGGTTCTCATGTGAGTCGGGCAAAAGATTTGCTTGTAGAACTCAAGAAATACGACTACCGCCGACTTATTTTACTCGGTGATGTTTTTGATAATTTGAATTTTAAGCGTCTTACGAAAGATCACTGGGCACTCCTTTCTTATATCCGCGATCTTTCGGAGCCTGAAAATAATGTCGAGGTAATCTGGGTGCTTGGAAATCACGACACCCCGCTTGAAAATTTCTCGCACTTCATTGACGCGAACGCGGTCTCGGAATATCTATGGGAGCACTGCGGCGTAAAACATCTTGCGATTCATGGGCATCAATTCGATAGTTTTTTGCGTCGCAATAAATTCATTAGCGGCATCGCCAGTTGGGCATTTCTTACCGTCCAGCGGGTGAGCGGCGTAGATCAACGCCTGGCGCGTTTTTTGAAACGCTTGAGCAAGGGGTGGCTCCGACTTTCGAAACAAATTGCCCGAAAAGCGATAGAGCGGGCTGAATCCAAGGGCGCAAGCATCGTCTTTTGCGGGCACACGCATAAATCCATGACCGAAACAGCGGGCGGCATCCGCTACTTCAACACGGGATCCTCAACCGATATCCCCGGATATTACATTACGATTGGGAACGCCGGAGAAATTACGATACACTCTTATTGATGGAACTGAACCAGGAACTTTCTATCGTAGTTCCGACAAAAGACGAAGAAACGCAGATCGGGCGTCTGATTGATTCGCTGCGCGGACAAGACTACCCCCGTCTTTCTCAAACCCCCATTTTTATCGCGGACGCTCATTCGACGGATCGAACCTGCGAAGTTGCGCGCGAACATTCCGAGGACATTCTCCTCTGGTGCATTAAAGGCGGACTTCCCGCAAAAGGACGGAATATCGGGGCGCGCCAAACCAAAAGCACCTACATTCTTTTCATTGACGCCGACATCACGCTTCCCGATCCACGCACCATTCGGCTGGCACTCGAAATCGCGAAAAAAAGAGGGTATGCATGCATCACTACGATGATTCGCGCAAATAACGGTGACTGGATCGATAATCTTTTTTACGGAGCCGGAAATCTTCTATTCTGCATCTCAAAGTATTTTTCTCCTTTTGCATCCGGCATGTTTATGCTGTTCCGCCGCGACCGGTTTGAAGAAATCGGGGGGTTTGATGAAACCGTCACATGGTCCGAAGATTACGTGTTGACCCGCAACCTTCGGGCCTCGGAATTCCACGTTCTTCCCATTTATGCGGAAACGCCGAATCGCCGGCTCGAAAAGTTGGGACACTGGAAATTTTTGCGCATGATGATTGGGAGTCTTCTGCACATATGGGGAATTAACTATTTCCGCCGCGCCGGAAGGAAGTATTTCGATAAATAAAGAACCGCTCATTTGAGAGCGGTTTTATGATGACAGTGGCCAGCGTTTTGTCGTGGTGATTTCGTCTGTGGATTTTTTAAACCCTCGGGCAAGATTTTTGATGCCGCGACCGATCTTAAACAAAAGATCAATTGCAACGACAATAATTGACATGAAAAGCGCTACCACGAAAAAAAGGAGCCAACCCAACGGTCCCATTCCTTTCGATATTTTCGGCGATACTGCTTCCATCTGTCCCTCTTGTGGTTAAACAAAAAAACTATCTTTAGAATACTCCGGAGCAAAAAGAAGTCAAGGATGGGTCTATTTTTGTGTCCCCGCGAGGAATCGAACCTCGATCTACTCCTTAGAAGGGAGTCGTTCTATCCGTTGAACTACGGGGACGATAATTTGACTTTATTACTATATTAATTTATCGTGGAAAAAGCAATTCAAAACATAATTTCCCAAATAAAAAAGGTGGCGTATGTTGTTGAGCAAGAAAGAACGCGAAGAGATCATCCTGGCACAAATAGACAACCTTAAGGATTCTCGATGGGCTGCGGGTGCACAGATCGAGGCTGCAAAAGCTATCGCATCACTACTGCAAGCGGAAGCATTGGAAAAAATTGGTGAGGAACTCCATTTACTTGTGGGAGCGCTAAAGACAGGCAGGCAACAATGAGAAAAGGGGCAAAGAAGTCTCAACCTGCGTCCTGAAGTGTAATAATAAAAAAGTGTTGCCGCACCTTGAGTGCGGCTTTTTATTTTGGTAAGCTGTGGAAGTAACGGGATGTGGTGTAACGGTAGCACGCATGCTTTGGGAGTATGTAGTCCGGGTTCAAATCCCGGCATCCCGACCAGTTCAGACGTTTTGAAAATTTGACAAAAGTAAAAAACACGCTACAATAAAAAGTGTAATTTAACAATTTCAACATTTCATTATCGAAAGGATTTTTGAATGCAGCAGCAAGCGCTTACCGCAGAAAAAAAGGGGGGGTTTCTCATAATCGTCGACAAGGAATGCCGCGAACTTGAAAAATGCATCGAGGAATTGGGAGTACGGCTTGAAGAAGTGCGAGATGACAGTCTGATCCCTATCGCACATGCGCCGGGAGAAGACGGGGCAAATATACAAGCAAAGGAAAGTATCGCACTACAAAGAAAGGCAGTGGTCTTGCGTTACAAAGCTCTACAGAGAGCACGACATGCGCTACGCACAGGAACCTACTACGGTGTTTGCTGTTCTTGCAGGAAATTCGTGGATTTTGAACACCTCAAGGAAGTACCCGAGGCAACTCACTGTGTGTCTTGCATAACCCCAAGGTAATGCCATCCGAACCGCCTCAATATTTATCGGGGCGTTTTTATTGTAGCGCTTGGTCGAACGCCTGCATTTTTACGTTGAATTCTTGATTGATTTCGTTGATGCGTGTTGCCTGCTCGTTTGCTGCCTGAAGCGCCATATCGGCAACCGCGCGATCCGCAACAGATCCCGTCGCGATGGTTTTCCCTAATTTTTCCAAAAATATATTCAGTTTCTGTGTGTAAAGAATAAACTCACTTACCAGCGATAATTCCGTAGAGATTGCATCATACGCCCGTCCCCGCAGTTCGGACGCGCCCATGGAAGAAAGCGACTCCGCAAGACGCTGAAGATGTTTGGTGAGCTCGAACACCTGTGCGTACGCTTCCTGATTCGACGCATTTGCTTCCCGAATAAACGTGAGCGCACGCTCGGCATCTCCCGCAAACTCGCTGTAATTTACGGCGCGAATTTTGTCGCTTGTGTAGTTCGTCAAATCCACGATTCGTGCGCTTACCCCGGCCGCTTCTTTTCGCGCTTCCAAAAATTCAGCCGAAACGCCGCCAGAACGCGTGGCGCGCACGATAAAATAGATTCCGAACGCAACTATAACAATTCCAAGAAAAATTCCGATATTCTTTTTTGCTGTTTTCCCGCCTAAAATACTCATAAATGATTACGCTCCATCATACCAACACCTTTCTATTTTCTCAATTGTCAGATTGAAAAAGAGTTGCGCGCGCGCATTTTCCCCGTTACTATAGTAATCACAGAGGGTTACTCGTTGGGGAGGCGGGATTCGTATAGTGGCAGTACGTGACCCTTCCAAGGTTAAGGCGCCGGTTCAATTCCGGCATCCCGCACAAAATATGGAAAAAATAGCGTTACACACCGTTACGAAACAAAGTCGCAATTTTATCGTTCTACTTCATGAAGGAAGAGGAGTTGCTCGTTAAAAAGGCGCAAGAAGGGAATGCGGACGCGTTCGGAAAACTCTACGACACGCATATGCCGCGGATTTTCCGTTTCATTGTCCTCAAGGTAGGAGCCAAACACGATGCCGAAGATTTGACACAGCAGGTTTTTATAAACGCGTGGCAACATCTTCCGAATTTCGAGTTCAAGGGATTCCCTTTTTCAAGCTGGCTCTACCGCATCGCATCGAACGCCGTGATTGATTATTACCGAACCGCGCGACCAACCTATGACATCGAAAAAGTTCCGGAAGAGCTGGTGGCACGAACCGCGGCGATGGAAAATGAACTGGATCACTCGTTCGGAATGGAGACGATCAAAATAGCGCTTGCGAAACTTGATCCCGAACACCAAAACGTGCTGATTCTGCGATTTGTCGAAGACAGGAGCACAAAAGAGATTGCGGAGCTGATCGAAAAAAGCGAAGGAGCGGTACGCGTGATTCAACACCGGGCGCTCAAAACGTTAAAATCAATTGTCGATGGAAAACAATATCGTTCTACAATTAAAGAGGCTTAAGACAATCACGCCAGACCCCGTATGGAACGCGAACGCGCGGCGCGTGGTTTTGGCATCCCGTGAAATTTTGCGCGCGCCAATCTCGAGTGGAATGCGATACCGCTTTTTGTGGTTTGCGGCTCCCGTTCTGGCACTCGGGGTCATCGCTTTTGTCATGCTCCCCACTTCATTTTTGCCGGCGGAAGACGGCGGTCTTGCGGCAAATGGAGCGCTGAACCCGCAGAGTATCGCGCAGGAACTGAAAGGGTTTTCTATCCATGTACAGATCAAAGAAATTCGCTACCAGGAAACGGCGGATAACGCGGTCGCAACCGCACTTTCCGAGATCACTGACAGCGCCACGCAACATTTAAGCCCTTCCCTTTTAAAATCTGAAGAGGCCAACGCGTTGAATCTTACGAATCCGAAAAATCCGTCTATCGATGAAATGTTAGACACCGTTATTTTCTAAGCCCGATGTTGTCCCGCACACTATTTTTAACTACTCTGTCGCTCGTTTTTTCACTCTCTCTTACGGGAGTTTTTCCGGCTTTCGTACAGGCGCAGGATAATCCGGTGCAAAAAGCGACACAGGATATCAAAAACACCTTAGGCGATCTGGTCGCGGCAAAAGACGAAAATGCCGGGAACGAACTCCGCCTTCGCGTGGATACGTTCCGTAAGGTGCTCGAGCTGTCGCTTGTGGAAGCAAAAGAATTCAAAGCGAATATCGTGGTGATGGACACGGGAAAAATAAAGGAAATAGAGCGCTGGAAGGATAGCGCCTTGCAGATACTTGATGCCGCACAGAGCTATTTTGGAGATGAACAGGAGTGGCTCGACCTCAATTCAAAAACAATCGACCTTACTGGCATCAAGGTAGCCGCCACAAAGTTCAAAGAATGGCGAGAAAAGAACTATCTAGAAACCGCGGACCAGGTTCAGGCATTTCTTTTAATCGCGCAAGAAGCCCAAGCGATCAAAACCGCCGAAAAACGCCTCCAGAAGGTGGCGGAGGAGATAAAAAAGATATTAAAAACACGAGCGGGAAGCAAAAAAACCAAAGAATTATCGGGATTTTTGGCAGCTGCGGTGAATTTGATTACGGACGCGAGATCCATAAACGAGGACGCTGGGAACGTTTTCTTCCAAAATTATGTGCTACCGCTTATCGCGACCTCCTCCACTGCCACCTCAACACTGCCGATTGCCACCAGCACGTCTCCCCTCTCAACCTCCACATTGGAAACCGCTTCTTCTACATCCACTTCGACATCTACAGTGAGCGGAGACATTCCCCCGCTTCCCCCCTCCCCCGCGCTATCAATCAAAGAAAAAGTGATTGCGTCGCTTACAAAAATCAGAGACGCGTATCAGGTCTTTATTGATATGAGCAACTCTGTGAGGGACTTGCTCAAGTAACTAACTAAAACCCCCGGAATTGTCCGGGGTTTTAGTTACTCCTTTTAGAGATAAAGCCATTTACTTTACCGCTTCTTTCAAAAGCTTTCCTGCGCGGAACTTTGGCTTGGTGGATGCGGCAATCTGGATCGATTCGCCAGTTTTCGGATTCCGTCCCATGCGCGCCGCACGTTTCACAACACGGAATACCCCGAATCCTGCGACCGCGACTTCTTCGCCGCGGCTCAATGATTTTACAATAGCATCGAAGACTGCTTCTACCGCTTCACCACCCTGTTTTTTTGTTTCAATACCTGCCGCTTTCATTACGGCTTCTACAAGACCATCTTTTTTCATAAAATTAAGTGTAGGTTGTCTAATCGACCTTTTCAGATTCGGCTTCAGTATAGCAAATAAGGAAAATCAAGCAAAAACAGGCCTGTCCACAAGGTGTGGAGCGAGATTTTTTGAAAAAGCTTGAAAATAAAGGGATTTCTAAGGTCCTTATTTCAATTGATTTTCTTACACTTTTTGTACTATTGACAAATTAGGATATTAGGAGTATACTTACACCAGAATCGATTAACAATTTCATTCACTAACTTTTTGGAGGTTGTATGGCTTTGATCCGTGTAACGGTAACTGAAAAATCTGGGCCTTCCCATGTCGTATCCAACATGGAAATGCCGATCGTTCCTTTTCTAGATCTTATACTCATTGACGCCTATGGAAAGAAAACTTGCGTTACAAAAGTTTCTTGTCTACTTTCTGACTTCAGCAAAGGACAGGGCTTGGGTTATCGCGAAAGAGACCCGTATGGGAACGCGATCCAAATCGAATGCGAACCCGTAAAGTAAAATGGTTTTCCATCCTCACAATCCCCCGCCTAACCGCGGGGTTTTTTATAAACTCTCTGTAACTTTCTCTGTTGTCTCAAATCACCAGAATCATTTTTCTCCAGCGGAAAAATGTTCTTTCCGCTCGGTTGATTTATTTCGCCAAGGCGGAAACCAAGCTAAATCAACCTGCGCGATATGCTTTGAGGCAACAGAGAAAGCCGTGACATAAGAAGCAACCGCATAGTTTTGAGGAAGCTCTCGGAGGCAAAAAAGATTGGTTCCGCCCGCAAAGTGCGGGTGGATTTTTTGCCGAGAGGGCAGACCGCCTTCCGCCGCTGGAGCGGGAGGACGGTCGGTTCCGAAAAGCTATGCGGTTGCTGGTCTACCTAGCAAACTCCACCGCTTTTGTTTCGCGTATTACCGTAACTTTTATCTCCCCCGGATAATTTACCTCCGTCTGAATTTTTCCCGCGATTTTCTTGGCCAGTTCAATCGCGCCGAAATCGTCTATTTTCTCCGGCACCACGAATACCCTCACTTCCCGCCCGGCCGCCACCGCATACGCTTGTTTCACACCCTCAAAGCTGGATGTTACTTTTTCGATATCTTCCAAGCGCTTCAGGTATTTCTCTAGTGTATCGCGCCGCGCTCCGGGCCGCGCCGCAGAAATTGCATCCGCCGCCGCTACAATATAGGACTCCGGCGTGGAGTACGGATACTCGTCGTGATGTGCTTCCATGCCTTTAATAACTGCGTCTTCAATGCCGTATTTTTTTAAGAGTTTCCGCCCCAGTTCCACATGCGTACCTTCCACTTCATGGTCAATCGCTTTTCCGATATCGTGTAAAAGAGCCGCTTTTTTGGTAACGGCTACGTTAATGCCTAGCTCCGCCGCCATCATTCCGGCAATATGCGTCATTTCAAGGGAGTGCTGTAGCACGTTCTGGCCATAGCTGGTGCGATAATTCAGGCGACCCACCAGATAATTCAGCTCTTTCGGAAGATCCAGAATCCCCACCTCATAGGCGGCATCCTCGCCAATTTTGCGGATATGTTCTTCCAACTGATTTTTTGCTTCCTCAACTTTTTCTTCAATCTTTGCCGGTTGAATACGGCCGTCTTTAATCAGTTTTTCAAGCGCGAGTTTTGCAAGTTCGCGGCGCATAGGATCAAACGAAGAAAGTACAATTGCGTCCGGCGTCTCATCTACAATCACCTCAACACCCGTTAAACGCTCGAAGGCGCGGATATTTCGTCCTTCGCGCCCGATGATTTTCCCTTTCAAGTCTTCGCTTGGGATCTGCACCGATGTGGTGGTAATGTCCGGGATATAATCACGCGCATAGCGTTGAATAGCGCCAGTGATAATATCCAGACTTTTTGCCTCGATCGCATCGCGACGTTCCCGCTCAAGCCGCGCGAGTGTCTCCCCCATTTCTTTCCGGTTCGATTCTTCAAGATCACGGAACAGTTTTTCTCGCGCTTCTTCTTTAGAGAGTCCTGCAACGCGTTCCAGCTCCAACGACGCTTGCGTTTCGCGCTCTTTAAGCGTTATTTCAAACGTACCCAGACGCTCCCCTTCGTGACGAAGGCGGGCGGATTCGCTGTCCAAACGACCCCGCTCTTTATCGAGCGTGTCCTCTTTTTTGACCAACCGCTCCTCCATCTTGCGAAGCTCTTCGCGCCGCTCGCGCTCTTCTTTTTGCGCGTCCGCGACAATCGACGCCGCTTTTTCTTTCGCGGCTACAAGCGCTTCTTTTGCTTGGGCGTTAGCGGCCTCGAGCTCCTTTTTGGATTTCTCTTCGAGTGATCCTTGGACGCGCTTGGCGACCCAGAATCGTGAAAGATATCCGATTGCGATACCCACTACCGCTAAACCGCCTGTAATCCAGGTGGCTTGATCCATAAACGAAAATGTTAGTTAAAACTATTGTTGATTGCATCGACTTTAAAATGCTTCTTTAGTATAACGCGAAGCGCGTCGCGGGGTCAAATAAAAAGGAATGAAAAAATAATCTACCTAAAGTACAATAAAGGAACCTTATGAAACGTACCTGCGTGCTGGTGGTGCTGGACGGGTGGGGAATCGGTGAACCCGATGCTTCAAACCCCATTCATGTGGCGGATCTGCCCACCATCAAATTCATTGAAACCAACTTCCCTGCCGGAACCCTGCAGGCCTCCGGCATCACGGTGGGGCTCCCCTGGGAAGAAGAAGGAAACAGCGAGGTGGGGCACTTAACGCTTGGCGCCGGAAAAATCCTCTATCAGTATTATCCCCGCATCTCGCTTGCGGTGCGTAATAAAAATTTCTTTACGCTTCCCCGCCTGAAGCAGGTATTTGCGCACGCAAAAAAAACCGGCGGCTCAGTGCATCTGGCAGGACTTTTGACTACTGGAAACGTCCACGCCGCGTGGGAACACCTGGACGCGCTCCTTGAAATGGCGAAGCGCGAAACGTGCGCGTCGCTGTTCCTGCATATTTTTACCGACGGACGCGACAGCGATCCGCACTCCGCAAAAAGATTGATAGAAAAACTGGAAGAAACCGCGAAGGCGAAGGGGGTCGGGAAAATCGCGAGTGTGGTGGGGCGATATTACGCGATGGATCGCGACCGGCATTTTGAACGGACGAAGGAAGCGTACGAACTCTTGGTACGCGGCAAAGGATTTGTGCGTCCAATCGAAGAATCAATCCAAAAAGTGTACAGCAAAGATCTAAACGACGAATATATTGAACCAACGGCGCCGAACGGACCCATGCCTGTAAAAAACGGCGACGCGCTTCTATTCTTCAACTTTCGCGAAGATCGCATGCGGCAGTTAAGCGAACCGTTTTTAAATCCTAAATTCAGCCAGTTTCCCATAGAACAGTTCAAGGATCTTTTTATCGCCACCATGACCGAATACCACAAAGAAATTCCCGGGTATGAAGTATTCGACCGCGAAATGGTGAACGAGCCGCTTGGAAAGACGCTTGCGGACGCCGAAAAAACCCAGCTCCGCATCGCGGAGACGGAAAAATACGCCCACGTTACTTATTTTTTCAACGGCTTGCGGGAAGAACCGTTCCCCAACGAATACCGCATTTTGATTCCTTCGCAGTCCGTCTCGCGCCATGATGAGCGCCCCGAAATGATGGCGACCGCGATTACCGATCGCGCGATCTCCACCCTGCAGGAAGGGAGCACAGATTTTATTTTAGTGAACTACGCGAATGCCGATATGGTGGCGCACACCGGAAATTTTGACGCAACTCTTAAAGCGGTGCGCGTTGTGGACGCGGAACTGTCGCGGCTTCTGCGCGTCGCGTTGGACGGCGGACACAGCGTCATTATTACAGCGGATCACGGAAACGCGGAACGACTTTTGGATGTTCATACGGGCGAACAAGAAACGCGGCACAATGTAAGTCCGGTACCTTTTTATTTGGTGGCGCGCGATTACGCGCAACCGAACCGGCACGAAGGATACTATCGCCTGCCGCCGCTTGGCATTCTTTCGGACGTGGCGCCAACGGTTTTGGCGCTCATGGGAATTCCAAAACCCGCCGAGATGACGGGTGAAAGTTTGCTAGAACAGTTGAGATAAGAATGTGGCTCCACGCATTGCTTTGAGCCATCAGAATCATTTTTCTCCGGCGGAAAAATGTTCTTTCCGCTCGGCGACAAAACTTTTGCTTCGCGAAAGACCATGCTTTTATCGCTTGCGCGATATGGCTCAAAGCAATGCGGAGAGTTTTAGGTTATTAAATTTGAAAAAATAAATGCCCCCGTTTTTAAGCGGGGGATTGTGTGAGAAAAACTACGGAGAGGAGATTAATGCAAGACAAGATATAACCAAATAAGGATAAGGATCGTAGCGATAGTAGATTCGACTATTTGATCCTTTTTCAAACCCGCAACTGTTCTTTTAATTTCATAGGGGGTTTCAGATTCTGCGGCGTTTATACGAAGTGAGTCGTCTGCGTTATAATAACGCATAATTTTCATATGAGAAATGTATGCAGCAAATCCGAAACAAATAGCGAGAAAAGCAAAAATGCATGTCATGACAAACTCAAAAAATAAGTGAGAAAATTGTTCGAAAATTCGACTTTGAAGTGCAACTCTGCATAGGATAAAAATATGCAGAAA
>CAYISA010000003.1:0-84576 GCA_964365955.1 uncultured Candidatus Saccharibacteria bacterium
AGAAATTCACCCCCGCCAAATCAGAAATGCAAGGAGTGTTTTTTCTTTCGGGGTTGCTGGCGTACTCGCCAGTGCGTGGGGCTTTCTCCGAGCGTACGATTTTGGTCAGAGCTACCACGCGCTCTGCGCGTGCGACATCATTTGTTTTGGAAGTAGGTGCGAGTTTGGTACAATAGAGACACAAAATTGATGATATCGTAAGGGTATAGATGAAAATTTTTACGCAGAGAAAAATCATAATTCTACTTGCCGTCGCGGGGTTCTTTTTTGTCGTGAGTTTGGGCATTCTACTTCTGAATATTGCCCGTGTTTCCGGGCCCCTGATTCTTCATTTTGACGCATTCCACGGCATAGATTTATTCGGTTCTGTTGGAAACATTGCGGGAATGTGGATCATGGCGTTTGCAATGGCGATTATCAATCTATTTTTGGCAGATCTGCTTTATTTTCGCGAACGTGTACTCTCTTATGCGATTGTCGGCATGAATGTGTTGATTTCCGTTTTTCTTTTTATCCTTATGGCGGTTATCGCATCCGTCAACTAAAATAAACTCATGGAGATCGCTTTGTTCATAGTTCTTCTGGTGGCAATAGGAATTGGTTTTTTTGTGGTACTCAAAACCCTCAAAAAGCCGGCAGGCGATACCACCAAAGACCAGTCATTTCTGATGCTCCAGAATCAAATTAACGAGATTACAAAAGCGGTTGATTTAAAACTAGGAGAGTCCACACGCGCCATGCGTGAACAATTTGGACAAAGCGCCACTATTATTCGCGATGTCACCGAAAAGCTAACACGCCTCGACGAAACAAATCGTCAAGTCGTTAATTTTACCGACCAACTAAAAAATTTGCAGGATATTTTAAAAAATCCGAAACAACGCGGAATCTTGGGCGAGTATTATCTGGAAACGGTGCTGAAAAATGTCCTACCGCCCGGCGCCTATCAGATGCAATACCCCTTTCGTGATGGAACTATTGTGGACGCGATCGTGCGCGTGGGTGAAAAAATTATTCCCATCGATTCAAAGTTTTCGCTCGAAAATTACAACCGGCTGGCAGGGGAGAGCGACCCCGCGGAACGAGAGCGTCTTGAGAAGGCATTCAAAGCGGATTTGAAAAATCGCATCGACGAGACGGCAAAATACGTGAAGCCGGCGGAAGACACGATGGATTTTGCATTCATGTTTATTCCGCATGAAGCCATCTATTATGATTTGCTGGTAAACGAGGTGGGGGCAGTCAAGGTAAATACCCGGGACTTGATCGAGTATGCATTTAAGGAAAAACACGTGATTATCGTCTCACCTACATCGTTTTTGGCGTATCTTCAAACCGTACTCCAGGGATTGCGCGCGCTTACGATTGAAGAAACGGCTAAGGAAATCCGGAAAAACGTGGAGGCACTTGCGAAACATTTAGGAAGTTACGAAGAGTATATGAAAAAAATGGGGGTGCACCTTGGAACCACCGTCAGTATGTACAATCAAGCGAATAAAGAATTCGGAAAAATCGATAAGGATGTGATGAGAATTACCGAAGGGGATTCAAAAATCGGGGTCGTTCCTATGGAACTCGAAAAACCAAATCACAATGAAGTCGACGCATGACGACATTTTGGAGCTTCTCTCATTTTACCGCCGATTGGGACGGCCGCTTACGCGTTTTGAGATCCATCGGCTTTTGCCCGCACCGGATGATACAGAACCATTGGAACTCGAAAATGCGCTTCTTGCGCTTGCCGATAACAATAAAATTTATGCGGAGGACGGATTCTATACCGTTGTGGACGCATCCCTTCCGAGTTTGAAACGACGGATGCAGGATCTGGTCTCGGATATGAAATGGAAGCGGTTTTTAAAATCGGTGCGCTGGCTACGCCATGTCCCATTTGTGGAATTTGCGCTTGCGAGCGGCTCGATGGCATTCGGGAATGTTACGCCAATGTCGGATTTTGATTTGCTGGTCGCGGTTCGGAAGGGGCGCATGTTTACCACCCGCTATCTCATCAATCTTCTTTTTACCGTGCTGGGGATGCGCCGTATGAATGACCTCCACGATGCGGACGCCGACAAGCTATGCTTCAACCATTTCATTACCGAAGCTACATTCGAAAAACAGCCCCATAATTTTTATCGCGGACAGCTCTATAAAAATTTTGTTCCCTTGCTCGGCAAGAAAAAAGCCATCGCCGCTTTCTTGAAAGCAAACCAATGGGCGAATCCTTCGGAACCCTTACTACGGGATAAACGTTTTTACGATGCGGGAGAAAACGGATGGAAGCGGGCGGGGGGATGGATTTTGGGCGGCGTAGTCGGAGATTTACTTGAGCGCAACATTCTAAAACCTATTGCTACGCGACGTTTGGTGCATTACATCGCAAAAAAACCGAAAGACGGGCGCGTTGTGGTACAAGACGACGAATTGGAGTTCCATTTTGATCTCACGAAGGAAAAGAAATCTGGCAAACTTCCATCCCGCTGGTGCTTGACCGGATAAAAAAACGGGTGCAAGCTAAAGATGGTTTTTTAAAAAACGAATTATCCAAAAATACTCGAGGAGTTGCGGTCTTATGGATGCCGAACAACTTGTCCAACTTAGCTGGAAACGGTATGGTAGCGGCGCAATCAGTTTTGCGCATAATCCGAAAAACGGAATCGGAGATGCGAGGGGAGAAGACTTTTCAAGAGTTCGTCTTGGAGGATATGCCTTTCAGGTACCCTTCCAAATTAAAACCTCAAACAACGGAAAAACGATCGGACTTGTTCTGCCCTTTCGAGGGGGGGAGGAAAGAGAGTTTGCTGTCCCCCGAAATGAAAAACATGCTCAAAGAGCATCAAGAAAAACATAGCCATGTGAGGTGCCTCCTCTTCGTGGCAAAACCGTGCAAAATGATTCCGGAAGATGCGATTTTAAGGCGCGTCTGGATAGAAACCATACGGATCTTCCAAGAATTGGAACACCAGAAACATAAGAAACGCGGTAAAATCCGCCGACTTGTATTTTTACAACCGATATGCTATAATGCCTGTGGATGAATGAGCTGTTTTCCTTGTCCCGGGTGTCCGAAAGGAAACTCGGAAAATTCAAGGAAAGCTATCCAGATTCTCCCCCGACGAAAGTCGGGGGAGTTTTTTATACAAAAAACCCCGCTAAAAAAGCGAGGTTTTGCAGGTCAGTATTCGATTTCGATACTCCACGCGGGATACCATGGGCCGCCGTTCAGATAATGGTATTCCTCAAACCGCAGGTAGAGGGGGAACCATCCAAAGATTCCCGTTTTTAGAGCGATTCCCCCGCGATGGGTAAATTGAAACGGATCATCGATCCAATTCGTAGTGCCGCCGTATAAAAATGGCGCCACACTGAAAGAGAAGAACCAAAACGGATTCCGATGCTCCCAGAATTCATAGTCCACAATAAAAGTGCGCAGGAATGGAAATCGCGCTTCGATAGTGTAGAGCAGAAACGTGTTGCCAAAATTCTTTTCCCACTCAAAATTCAGAAATCCCGGAGTGCGATACAGTTCCGGCAGAAAGAACGCATAGGGTTGATGTCCCCGCGAGATGCCGTATCCTGCTCGCATTGCGAGATATGCCCGCGATTGCCACGGCCGCCAATAATACCGCGCGTCGGCCGAGAGTGTCATATTAATGACACGGTTCCCGAATTTGCCAATTACGCCATTTGTGGTTACCAAAGACACGGTATAACGATGCCCGTGCCGTGTGGAGCGAAGATCGTCCAGGAAAGTTCCGTCCGAGACAAACACCGCATTCAGTTGTACGAAAGGAAGTTCCAGAAATGCGGGTTGGGGAATCAATTGCTTCGTATTATTCAACGCTCCTCCAAGATTCTGTATCCCAGGCGCAACACTATCAGGCGGTTGATGCAGGATAAATCCCGCACTCAATGCAACCGAGATTTTATTCTCAAGATCAAAGGGCCATGTAAAACGCCGCTCCACCTCCATAACCCCCCGTTTCAGAACATCCACGCGTCCTGTTGCCGGAGAACGATAAAATTGCGGAGTCGCGCTCATCGTAATGCCTGTTTGTGTCATGAGCCGTTTTGAAAAATCAAACCAATGAACTCCCGTATTCGCGAACACCTGCTGTGTCCCAAGATAAAGGTGACCGGCGAACCCGTGTTCACCCGTTGCGTCCGTCGAAACAATCTCACCCATTCCCGTGTACGTGTCTTCAGAAGAAAGCATGGTGCGGTAACGGCGACTCCGATCCGGCGCTTCCACGGGCAACGTGAAATTTCCACGCCGCACAAATGTCTGCATCTCCTCCATTCGAACCTCTGTTCCTTGAAGAGGGGAGGTATCGAATCGAATTTCCACAAACCTTCCGTTCGTGGCACTTTTACTCCGTGTTTCATGGAGCAGAAACGTTCCGTTTTTTCGAAAACCAATGAGTTGATCAACAAACGGGTACTGAATCGATTCCGTTTTTCCTTTTATACTTGTCCCATCGCCATAACGATACCGATACGCTCGGGAATCTCCGATCTTCCACAGATAAAGAAGCGGCACGCCATTTTCCTGAAGTATGCGCATCACCAGACGTGAAGAATCCGCAACCCACTGGTCGACAAAACCCGAAACAGAATCCAAACAAACGCGTTCGGATGTGCCGCGCATATTGGTCACCAGATAGTGCATGTCACGAAAACCGCCGCTCTCAATGTAGAAAAGAGAGCCGTTTACAAATCCCGGCGCGTCCTTCGCAAACGAATCATGCGTGAGTTTTTGCAATCCTTCGGTTGCCAGATTGAACGTGTAGATATTTTGCTCTCCGGTTGTATCGAACCCGACAAAGATCAAAGTGTCCCGCGACAAAAAACGGAGACCCTTTATCCACGGAAGCTCGGGAATGGAATATTCTCTTTCTTCATTGGACTTGCCGTTTTCCATCCGGTAAAGACGGATTGCGTTCCCGTCAATTTTTGATAGAACAATCGCAACGCGATCTCCAAAAATGGCAGGCGGATTGCCGAGCCGATACCAAAGTGTTTTATCATCAAATTGGTGCGCGATCTCAATCTCGTCCCATGTCGTCTTGCTATATCCCGTATCAAAGCCGAAAGTGGCGACATCCACACCCCACTTTTTATTGGTGGACTCATAGAACACCATGCGCTCGGTTCGGGGGTCAAATCCGACGTTTCCGTCGGGCTGAACCAAAGAGATCCCAGCGGTTGTTTTTTCCGTCAGGATGCGTTTCGACACGCTGTCGGCAACCTGGAAGAAGGTTTGTCCGTAATATTTTTTCCGCATGGATACGTTCCATGCCGCTTCCGATACCGCGAGCGGCTCCTGAAACGTCGCTTCCCATACGCTGTCCTTGAACGGTTGATCGCGGGCCACAAGGCTGCGAAGACGGGCAAACACCGTAGAACCGAAACGCTCTGCCATAAAATGATGGAAATTGTATCCGAAAGAATAGTTCCCGAAATCTCTGGTGAGCGCGAGTAGTTCCAGGGACGGTTCCTCTTCATTCATGACAAAGATCACATTGCGCATTTCGGTTCGGGCACGGCGATAATCGTTTTGTTCCTGTAAAGAATCCAGATAAACGTCGCTTGATCCGTATTCCGCGAATCCTTCCGTGCTCCAAAGCGGCAATGTGGGCGACTCATCATAACGATAACCCATTTGCCGAAAACGTTCCGCTTGCTTTTTCACAAAGAATCGCTCAAACGCGTGCACAATCTCATGCGCCAGTGTCTGCCGAAATTCATGATCATTGCCGCCGTAGGGGAATGCAATGCGCTCCGTAAACAACTCTGTAAATCCCAGGATACCGGGCGGGAGTATTATATGCACCAGCATCTGTTCGTTAAAACGTTGCGGGTTTGCGTAGAGCACTATCACGAATGCCGAATCGGGTCTCCACGATTTTAACTCGTACGTCACAATCGGTTTCCCCAGTGAATCCCGCTTTATATCTTCACAACCAAGTGAATCTTTACGAACTACGAGCATGGAATCACGAAACAGCTTTTCGGAGTAGAGAGGGACAATAATTGCAAGTTCCGCACTCACTTCGCGCGCGATAGGTTCCATTCCGGTTGGGAAAAAAATACGGTATGCATTCTTTTCTCCGCGCAGCATGTGCCACTCAATCCCATTGCTCCATCGATTCCGCTGCGCATCCGCGTTCTCTGATAACATGCCGAACAACAAAACAACAGCGAGTTTTATGCTCCAGTGTTTCATATCAATTACCTTCCATAATAAAATTGTCAAAGATTAACTAGGGTCACTATATGCCTTCTTTTAAAAAACAACAACAGGAATGGCCTTGTTTCCTTATACTGATTTCTGGCATAATAAAAGCGCGACTTGGCCGCGCCTACAGATGGCTCGCGAGGGCGGTTATAAGGTTGCGCACTCATTCATTCAAATTAAAAATTTGGAGGTCACCACTTATAGCTGCCCTCCCGATCCGGCTGTCCTTCGCACGGCCGTTTGTTGTAACCCATGAACTCAATTTTTCAAAAATGGTTTGGCGGCAACCCGCTTTTAAACTACGAAATCATCGTGGAGCGTATCGGCGCGTTCGAAATCGACATAAAAAAACTCACCGATGATGAACTACAAAAAAAATCGCTGGAGCTGAAAAATCGGATAAAAAATGCGGACGACCCAAACGCGGAACTCACGGAAATTTTGCCGGAAGCGTTTGCGCTTGTGCGCGAGGCGGCATGGAGAACACTCCACCAACGGCATTTTGATGTACAGTTGATCGGCGGTATGGTACTCCACGAAGGAAAAATCGCCGAGATGATCACCGGAGAGGGGAAAACTCTTGTAGCAACTCTCCCCACTTATTTGAATGCGCTTACCGAAAAAGGCGTGCACGTAGTAACCGTAAATGACTATCTGGCGAAGCGCGATGCGATTTGGATGGGGCAAGTCCATCACGCACTCGGGTTAAGCGTTGCATGCTTGGTGCATGACGCGGCGTATCTCTATGACCCGGAATTTGATAACCAGCCGATTGATGCTGAACGTGATGCCGTCGGGAGTTTTAAAGTGATCGAGAAGTTTTTGCGCCCGATTTCGCGTCGCGAAGCGTATGCGGCGGATATCACCTACGGGACCAATCATGAATTCGGCTTCGATTATCTGCGCGATAATTTGGTGTTGCGGCTCTCCGACCGCGTTCAGCGCCCGCATTATTTTGCGATCATCGACGAAGTCGATTCTATTTTGATTGACGAGGCACGCACGCCGCTCATTATCGCGGCACCCGATCGCCAGTCCAGCGAGTATTACAAAACATTCGCAAAGGTGGCGGAACATCTGGATGGAAAAATTGATTATGATCTGGATGAAAAACACCGCTCGGTTATCATCACGGATGCCGGCATTGAAAAAGTGGAGAAAATGCTCGGGCTTACCAATATCTTTGCCCCCGAAAATGCCCGCCTGGTCCATTTTTTGGAGGAAAGCTTGAAAGCGCACGCGCTTTTTAAGCGCGACAAGGACTATGTGGTAAAAGACGGAGAAATTATCATTGTGGACGAATTCACCGGACGAATGCTTCAGGGGCGGCGTTTTTCGGGCGGATTGCATCAAGCGATCGAGGCAAAAGAGGACGTTTTAGTGAAAGAAGAAAACCGGACATTTGCGCAAATCACAATTCAAAATTATTTCCGGCTCTATAAAAAAATCGCGGGGATGACCGGAACCGCGCAAACATCTGCCGAAGAATTTCATAAAGTCTACAACTTGGACGTGGTAAGCATCCCGCCTAATAAACCGCTGGTTCGGAACGATGCGACGGACTTGATCTATAAAACGAAGGAAATGAAACTACGCGCAGTCGTGGAAGAAGTAAAAAAACGCCACGCAGCAGGACAGCCCGTTTTGTTGGGGACCACATCCATCACCAACAACGAAGCGATTTCTTCGTCCCTGTATCAGGCGGGTGTCCCCCACGAAGTGTTGAACGCAAAAAATCACGAACGGGAAGGGGAAATTATCGCGCAGGCAGGAAAACTGAAGGCCGTGACGGTTGCAACAAACATGGCGGGACGCGGCGTGGATATTGTGCTCGGCGGAAATCCCGCAACTCCTGAAACAGCCGCGAAAGTACGCGAACTGGGGGGCTTGCATGTATTAGGTACGGAACGCCACGAGGCGCGGCGCATCGATAATCAGCTCCGCGGCCGCGCCGGACGACAAGGTGATCCGGGGTCGTCGCAATTCTTTTTGTCGCTTGAGGACGACCTGGTGCGCATCTTCGGTGGCGATCGCATAAAAGGAATTATGGAGGCGGTAAAATTTCCCGACGACACGCCGATTGAATCCAAGATGGTTTCAAAATCCGTGAACCAGGCTCAACAGCGCGTGGAAGGCGCTAACTTCGATATGCGGAAACACTTATTGGATTTTGACGATGTTTTGAACAAACAGCGTTTTGCCACGTACACGCGCCGGACCGAGTATCTGGAAGAGGGGCAAGCCGGAACGATTCATGTGACACTTGGCGAAATCCTAAACCGGTTCTTAGCCGCAGTAACACAGGAAATCGAAACTTCAAGCGAAGAGGGCAAGGAGAAGAAAATAGCGCTCATTGAACAAAAAATAAAAAATATTCCGGAGATGCTGGAACCCGAACGTGCCATCATGGCAGGCCAGCATTTAGTGCGCATTTTGGACTCGCTCTGGGTGGAGCACTTAGAAAATCTGGAGAGTCTCCGCGAAACGGTGAATATCCGTGCTTATGGCCAACACGAGCCGCTCGTGGAATATCGCAAAGAAGCACATTTTCTGTACCAGAAACTGAATGCACAGTTCGATTCGCTTGTGTTTAATACCATCTTCCCGATTTTTGAGATGGATCTCTCACAGATAAAAAATGCGCCGCAACCGACTGAACAGAAACCACCTGACGCGAAGGAGCCGGGCCGCAACGACCCGTGCTGGTGCGGTAGCGGAAAAAAGTTCAAAAAATGTCATGGGAGATAAAACTATGAAATACAACAAATTAGTACGAGATAAAATTCCTGAATATATTCGCAAGAAGGGCGGTAACCCAATAACGCATATTGCCGATGACGCTGAATACTGGCGGAAGCTTAAAGAAAAGCTGAATGAGGAGCTGGAGGAATTCAAAAAGGATGAAAATATCGAAGAATTTGCTGATTTACTAGAAGTGATAGACGCGATAGCTGATTACAAAAAGTTTGATCGAAATGAAGTAGAAATGGTCAAAGAAAAGAAAGTATCAGAACGAGGAGGATTTAAAGATAAGATAATTTTAGATGAATCATAAACCCGCATAACATTTTTTATAAATCGTCCAATCTGGTAGTGTCACAGACGGAAAAACGCCTTAAAATATAGAAAATCCGTGTGTGCTAGTCAATAAAGCGTAAAAATGCCATGGGAAATAATATAAGCAATAAAGACTTATTCCAAAGAGCAAAAGAGCTGAAATTACCTCTAGGCAAATATGCTTTATTTGGTAGCGCACCGCTCGGAATTCGCGGATTAAAAGATTGTCACGATATAGATATTATTGTGACGGAAGATTTATGGAATGGATATAAAGAAAAGAACTGGGAGATAAAAACGATGCCTCACGGAAGTCAATATCTCTGGAATGACGAGATTGAATTATGGAAAGATTGGAAACCTGGTCAGTGGGACATCTAGAAATTGATTGGCGAAGCGGAAATTATAGACGGACTTCCGTTTGTAAAACTGGAATACGTTGTTGAGTGGAAAAGACAGAATGGCAGAGAAAAAGATCTGAAAGATGTTGAAACTGTAGAAAAATTCTTAAGGACACAGAAATAAATTCAAAAAATGTCATGGGAAGTAAATTCAATAACGTTATCTTCTGGGTTCATGATTATCTTCATGCGATACATAAACAAAGTTATGCATTTTTATACCGCAAACCACCGGCTCACTACCTTGGGTATGTAAAACATGACAAGAAACCAATAATTTTGATTCCCGGTGTATACGAAAAATGGCATTTTCTGAAGGCACTTGCTGACCCGCTTTCACGCATGGGGCACCCGGTGTACGCCCTAGAACATCTTGGATATAACACAAAAGAAATTCATCGTTCCGCTCAATTAGTTCGTGAGCTGATAGACAAGCAGAACCTAAACAACATTGTCATTCTTGCACACAGCAAGGGAGGCCTTATCGGTAAGTATCTTCTCGCTTTTAATAATAAAAGACGATAGAATAAAAAGACTGATTACTATTGCCACCCCCCTTTGGCGGTAGCGCGGTCGCGCGCATTTTTCCACAGAAACACCTGAAGGAGTTTCATCCAGAGCACGAAACCGTCCAGAAGCTGAAGAAACAGGGTGCGATTAATAAGAACGTTGTTTCAATTTTTGGTGTTTTTGATAACCATGTTTGGCCAGTGGAAAGTTGCCGCCTTGATGGTGCAAAAAATATTCAAGTGAATAGCTTTGGTCATCATAAAATCCTTTTTGATAAAAAGGTAAAAGAAATTGTCTTGTCAGAAGTTGAAAAATACAAAAGTGTCATGGCAAATAAAACATATGTCTTGAGATTTCGCGCGATCAATCGTGATATTTTTTGGCGATTAAAAGTGGAAAGAATAGAGACCAGAGCCGCAACCCTACGATATCGGCACGTCAAGGTAGGGGACGGGGTAAAATTGATCTGCGGGAAAAGTACATTTCAGAAAAAAGTGAAAAGAATAAAAACTTTCCGGACCATTCCTGCGATGCTTAAAGTCTATCGAGTCAAAGAAATCAATCCCAACACCAGTTCCGCAAAGGAGTTAAAGGAACTCTATCTTAGTTTTCCGGGATATAAGGAAAAAATAAAGAAATTCGGTCTGATAGCTCTAGAATTAAAATGAGCTGCGTCTTCATTAGTGGAATCCCTGCGGCAGGAAAAAGCTATTTAGCAGAAAGGGTAGCGAGAGCTTGCGACGCTCGGCACGCCAAAATTGACGATTGGGTTGAGGAATTTCGAAGCGACCCAAAACTTGAACCTTGGGTAGATTTTTATTGGAATCAGGAC
Source organism: uncultured Candidatus Saccharibacteria bacterium (assembly GCA_964365955.1). Lineage (GTDB taxonomy): Bacteria > Patescibacteriota > Minisyncoccia > UBA6257 > GWB1-50-10 > CAYISA01. Next base: position 11,039 of record CAYISA010000003.1, read on the forward strand.
GAAAAAAAGTATTTTAAAAACACTACATGCGAGAAGCAGTGGGAAAATCTGAAAAAACAATCGGAGATGTTATGGCCGGCCATCTTAGAAAAAATAAGAGAGGTCGAGGATTCGGACAAAGACACTATTTTTGAAGGAGTGAATATTTTGCCCCGTCTGGCAAGGCGCGATTTGGATTTTGACGGAATTGTTCTTCTGGGCGAATCCTACGAGCTGATTTTGGACCGGAATAAAAAAAGTCCACGCTGGGGCGAAACGGAAGAGCTGCAAATTTTGGAGGCAAGCACATTTTGGAATTGCGAACGGCTCTATTATGAAACAGAGGCTAAGAAATACGGGTTTAAAACTTTTTCTGACACCATTGTTGCCGAAAAGGAGTTGCTGCGGTTATTGAGTTAAAAATGCAGAAGAGTATTCTGATCATATTTATTTTATTCGCTATTCTTGTCAGCGGTTATTATTTTTTTGCGAACACACCAAACCCCGGTGCCGGACCAGAACGTTTTATCGTGCCGCGCGATAGGGGAGCGGATGTCTCTGCTCTTTTAAAAGAACAAGGATTTGTGCGAAGCGCTTGGATTACAAAATTATTCTTAAGTGTCAAAAGTGGGGATACGACGCCGGGCGGCTATAAACTATCCAAAGGGATGAACGCGTGGGAAATTGCGGGTGTTTTAACGCAAGCGCCGTATATGCGCTGGGTTACGATACCCGAAGGGCTTAGAAAAGAAGAGACCGCGGAGGTTTTGGGTGCGTCTCTTATGTGGCAAGAAGCACAATCCAATGATTTTTTGAATGCATATAAAACCATCGGAGCCCAGTATAGAGAGGGTTATTATTTTCCGGAAACGTATTTGATACCGACCGACGAAGACGGCGCCGTGGTCGCAAAACGAATGATTGATAAATTCAACGAAAACTTTTCTCCGTATTACGCCATGTTCCTCAAAGAAAATATAAAAGAGGGGACAGCGATAAAAATCGCATCGCTCATCGAGCGCGAGGCCGCAGGACACAATGATATGCCGCTTGTTGCGGGAATCATTTGGAATCGGCTCTTGCAAAACATGAAGCTGGATATTGATGCGACTCTCCAGTACGCGCAAGGGAAAGTAGGGGACTTGTGGTGGGCGCCGATTCACGGTCCGGATGCGCGGAAATTAGAGTCGCCTTATAACACGTATCTGCACAAAGGACTTCCGCCTACCGCAATCTCAAATCCAGGATCAGCCGCGATTGAGGCGGCGCTTCATCCCGCAAAAACAGATTGTCTGTACTATCTCCACGACAAAACCGGACAGATCCACTGCACCAAAACCTACCCCGAACACCAGAGAAATATTCAACTCTACCTCTAGCGGTTTTTTCCGCCGCTTTGCTAAGTTCAGGTGATTTTTTCGGCTTCAAAAATGTCGCCTATGAGACAAAATTGAAGTCACCCAGATTGTGCCATATTTGCAATGAACATTACCGCTCTAATTTGACAGCACGGGGGGAAAACGCTATTATAAAGAAAGTATTTTTTAATATTATTGGGGTTCCAAATGAAAATTCCACAAATGCGACTGTCTGATTTTACCTATGAGGTTTTCCAAAAAATCGTGGATGTATACGATCGTGCGCGACGTGGCCGCGGAAGCTCTACATTAATTTCTCCCGAAATGTTGGGGAGAGGAATAGACGAACTTAAAATGCGGCGCCCCGTTGAGTGGCGTTTTCACGGCACAAAATTGTGGGTGGAGCATGTTCCGTTTTATGAGACCAACTCCGAAGAAATGCTGATACGCTTCCGGTTTGATGGCGATGAGGCATTGAGCAAAAAAGAAGCGAATCGAATTGAGGAAGTCTTCAACGGGGAGGTTACAAAATTTCTCACAACCCGAGGTCTTATCACTGGGAACTAAATTCCCGACCGTCAAAGTATCGGCGGTTTTTTTATTTCTTTTACTAAATCTCTAAAATCCCTTTTAGTGAATATCGCCGAGGAAGCGTAAAAATAACCGAGCGCGGAGGAAGGACGTAGGAATTCGCCGCTGTCTGAATCCCGACTCCGCTAGTCGGCGGAGAGGTTGAGTTCGGAGAATTACGTTATGTCCAACAAGAAGTGAGAGTTATTTTAGCGAGCGAGGATATGAACGAAAGGGGATTTTAGAGATACCCAACTTTCTTCAACCATTCAACATTTTCCCATTCCCATAATTTCTTTGCGCCCAAAAATGCCTCAAAGTCCTCTTTCCAGTAGGGGAATTCCTGGAGTTCAATACGCCCCTCGGTCTGCCCCCATTCATGCGTACAAGCCTGCATAAACGGGTTCCCGCGCTGGGTTTTGACCTGATGCTTGCCGCCCTTGCTTCGCAAGGTAGCTCCGCAATGGACACAGCGACGATCCTGGTCGATACGCAGTATCCAACGCGTCTCGAGACCCTTTACGGAATCCTTCATCGCCGCCAAGTACGCGGACGTTTGCAGGTTATAATCCCGATAAATTTCTTTGGAGGTTTTGATGTCCAAAATTCCCAATTTTCCGCCAATCAGCGCCACCGCATCCAGTGTGCCCGCGTACCGATGTTCATAATTCACCAAGCGGTGCTCCACGTATGCGGGATCAACCTGGATTTTGTTTGCAAGCATAAATTCCAAAAATGCTTTTACGGACGGCTGGATAAGCGAAGGGATTTCCGGTTTTTTTCCGACCAAGATTGCCTCCACGGCTTCATGGATCATCGTCCCTTCGGTGGCAGACTGATTTTTCACGCGTTCGCCCTCGGCAAAACTCCCCATGCGTCCATAAAAATGATAGAGAGCCGGTTTTGCCTTTATGTCCACGATCTTCGTGACGCGCGGATACCACGTTCCGTTTATGTTATAGCCGCTTTTTGTTTTAAAATCTTCAGGAGTTTTGTATAAATCCATTGTCAGATGTTTCCTTATCGTATCAGTATTTCAAAAACCTCTCAACGAACGAGTGTTGGTTTAAACACTGGGTCCCGGGTTGCTTAACATATTTAGGCTCATACACAAAAAACAGGGCTGAAATGGTCAATTTTGAGCCAAAAAGACTTATTCTGGACCTCAATCCGGTAGAGGAGTAGTCCTTGCCGGCTTTTATTTTAATCTAGTATCTGTCGCACAATATATCTTTTGCGACATGATATATATCTGAAATAAGCTCAAAGTTTGGCTATCGCCCACACCACAATCTCTTTCACAATATCGATTACGTATAAAAACAAACTCCCTATCGCTTTCACGATCTGCCGCAGATCGAATCCGATTTTTGACCGCATCCAGTCGTTTATTCTCTGCCACCACGATCCCGAGTCCCGCAGAATCTCCGCGGGGTTTCCTACCGCCCCTTTTACGCTCTGAATGGCCGCTTTGAGCTTCGGAAATTGGTTTAGGTCTATCTGTGTGCCTCGTGCTTTATTTGCAAAATCCTTAATCGGCTGCGGGATAATAGTTTGAAAATTAATATCGTTTATTTTCGCGTTTCCAGGAGGAAGGATTTCCGCAAAAAGATTGGGCGGTGTTTGTGCATAAGTAAATCCTGTACCTATAAGAATCATGCCGATTGTTATCGCCGCTATTTTCCCCATACTGTTATTATACAATAACTTTATTTAAAGATAAAGTGTGGGATCGATATGCCCGCCGATGGGCATTAAACCACATTGGCGCGATGGTTGCGAACCTTCCGGAACCCCTGCGCGCGCGGGCGAAAGCGTTTGATTCGCGAATACGGTGAAATGAAGATGGGGACCTGTGGCATATCCCGTGCGGCCCAAAAATCCGATAATCTGTCCCCTCTCAACCCGGTCGCCGGCATTCACGATGTAGCGGGAAAGATGACCATAGAGCGTAGCGAGTCCATTTTCATGTTTGATCTCCACAAATTTCCCGTAAGCGCCTTTCCGGCAGAATTTATCCTGATCTCCGGAATTGATCACAACACCTGACTCCGCCGCAAGAATCGGCGACCCCACGGGGACACCTCCTAGATCCACTCCGTTATGAAAACGTCCACGGTAATTCCGAAGCGCAAATGCCGTAGAGCCGTAGCCTTGAGTCAGCCGGGCACCCAAGACCGGCCACAGAAAAAGGCCCTTCCGCGCAATCGGTAACAGATTAGGATCGATGCTTTTCCGCAATACGGATTCGATTTTTTCAACCTCCGCGGAAATCTCATCTTGTACTTTTTCAAGCGCTGAAAGCTGTTGTTGATAGACGCGTTCGCGATTTTTTGTCTGTTCCAATAGCCGTTGACGCTCTTCTTTTTGGTCTTTGACGATGTATTGCTGGCCAACCAGCGTAATGCGTTCTTGTTCTTTGCTTGTTTTTTTCGTCCGCGCCTCGTCCAATTTATTATTCATCTCTTCCTGTAGTGAACGCAGGCGTCCCATATTCTCCGTAAGGGATGAGCTAAGCGATGAAATGGAGCGGATTTCGGAAACGGCTTCGCTCAACCGAGCGTTCCGTAAAATAGATGTAAGCGGATTTTCGTGATCCTTTTCCTGCAGTTCAATAAATAATTTTGCCACTGTCGCCTGCTGGTTCACGATGCTGCCATGAAGCCCCGTAATCTGATCGCCGAGCGATCCTATTTCATCTGAAAGTTTTTCAATATTCAGGCGACTTGCCTTGATGGAAAGATTTAATTGACCGATGTTCGAATCCAATACATTGATCTCGCGATTCAAGGAATTTTTGGATTGGAGCACGGTGTCTAAATTTTTCTGCACCACGTTTTTCTGATCCTGAATTTTTTGCAATTCCTCGGCTTTTTTCTGAAGCGAGTCGCGCAATGTCGTCGTGGCCCCTCCGCCAGAGGGCGGCACGGAAATCTGCGCGTACGTCAAAAATACGCCCGTGGCTGAAAGGATAATAGATAGCGCAATTAAAATACGAAGACTGTATAGAGGAATAGATTCCATGGCCTGATGATTTATACCGTTAGTTTCAGAAGCGCCTGATCGATACGGCGGAGAGATTCGTCCTTGCCTAAAATATCCAATAACTCGACCGGTCCGGGCGACGCTTCCGATCCGGAGAGAGCTACGCGCAAGGGCCACAAAACGTCTCCCCTCCCCTTGGCCTCCGCAAATGGCATGAGAACCGCCGTTAATTTTTCTTTTGAAAAATCGTGTTCGGGAACATCCTGAAGAATATCGCGCGCGCCGCGCATCATCTCTGCCGTTTTTGCCGGCTCGCTCCCCTTCCAGGCAAGAAGCGCTCCTGTATAACTCGGTAATTCAAAAAACATTTTTGCAAGTGAAACAAAATCCGACAGAGTGCGCATCCGTTCCCGCTCCACTTTCAAAACTTTTTTCACGAATGCCTTTTTGTAGAGCCATTCCGGCGGTAAAAAGGGCGCAAGATGGTGGATGAGGTTTTCGATGGGAAGATGTTTTATGTAATACCCATTCAGCCAGTTAAGTTTTTCCTCATTAAAAACGCCGCCTGATTTTTGAACCCGCTTGATTTCAAATTCTTTGACCATTTCCGCAATCGAAATGACTTCACGATCGACGAGAGGGTGCCAACCAAGCAAGACCAGAAAATTCAGGATGGACTCCGGCAAATATCCCCCATTTCGATAGGTGTCGATGGAGGTCGAAACGAACCGCTTTGAAAGTTTTTTCTTATCTAGGCCCAAAATAAGCGGCAGATGGGCGTAATGCGGAATTTTGAATCCCAGCGCCTCCTGGAGTGCTATCTGTTTGGGGGTATTGGACAAATGATCTTCACCGCGAATCACATGGCTGATCTCCATCTCTTCGTCATCCACGACCACCGCAAAGTTATAAAGCGGTTCCGTAAGACTTTTCGCAATGATAAAATCACCCGAAAGCGCCACGTTAAATTCGGTCTTCCCGCGCACTAGATCGGTAAAAGCGATTTTCTTGTCCGGAACGCGAAAACGGATGACCGCCGGCATGGTCGCGTGTTTCTCTTCTGCCGCTTCCGACGAAAGCGCCCGGCATCGGCCACTATACTTCGGCGACAATCCTTGGCTTAACTGCGCCTGCTGTTCAGCTTCTAGTTCCTCTTCTGTGCAAAAACAATAATATGCTTTTCGTTCATCGATGAGTTTTTGAAGGAATTTTCTGTAGACGGCTATCCGGTCACTTTGACGGACTTCTTTTTCGTCCCAATCAAGTCCTAACCACTCCAAACTCTTAAAAATCCCCTCTTCGTACTCCTTTTTGGAACGTGTCGTGTCGGTGTCTTCAATGCGCAATAAAAACTTCCCTCCTTCATGGCGGGCGAAAAGCCAATTAAATAATGCGGTCCGCACAGTCCCCAAATGCAGAGAACCCGTGGGAGAGGGCGCAAACCTTACTCTCACTACCATACACCTATTATAGGCATAGTTCGAGGATTTTGGCTACCTCCAACCGAGTAAAAGCACTTCTTTTGCAATGATTTCCGCAGCTTCTGGCGTGAAAAAATGTTTTGCCGCGTCGATCATTTTTTGCCGCCGTTCGGGCTTTTCGAGAATTTCCTTCAACTTGGCTGTGAAAAGATGGATTCCGAGATTATTTTCTTCGAAAACAGCCGCCGCGCCTGCAAGCGAATAGGCGTAGGCATTCGCTCTCTGGTGGTCGTTTGCGGAACCCGTAAGCGGGATTAGAATCGCCGGTTTTCTGAAGGACGCGATCTCGTAAATAGCTCCGGATCCCGCACGCGATAGGATAACGTCCGCCGCGGAAAATGCTTTGACGGTCTCCGAAAGCTCCAGATACGGAATCATTTTGTAGCGCACCCAGAGCGCAGCATCGATCGTTGCAAGCGCGGGAGTTAAAAAATCCTGTACAACCCTTGCGTTCGTGGCACCCACCTGATGATAAACCTGTGTTACACTCAAAATCTCCTTAAGATGTTCGGCAATAAACGTATTGATTTTCATTGAACCCTGCGAACCTCCGACTACCACCAAAAGAGGAAGTTCAGAATTGAATCCCAGGTTTTTTTTCGCGGTCATTTGTTCTGGGCGATCCTCCAAAAGTGCGGCACGGATGGGATTTCCGGTAAAGGCAATTTTTCTTTTTGGGAAAGATTCCGCGGCGGAAGAAAATGCAAGCGCAATTTTAGCGGCAAGATAGCCCGATAAACGATTGGTAAGCCCCGGGACGGCATCCGACTCATGAATGACGACCGGGATGCGATAGAACCAGGCCGCCAGGACAACCGTGAAGGCCCCGGGTCCGCCTTTCGAAAAAACAACATCCGGCATCTCGATATAGAGCCAAAAGAGCGACTGAAAAATACTGACAAAGAATTTCGGGATGTCAAACATATTCCGAATATCGGCGTAGCGCCGTATCTTACTGGATAAGATAGAGCGGATGCGGATTGCCCGATCGGTAAACTCTTTATTCAACGGGGAATGCGGGCCGATATATGAAAAATCAACCGGAGCCTTCGCTAATGTTTTGATTGTGTCCGCAACCGCAAGAAGCGGATAGATATGCCCGCCCGTTCCCCCGCCGGTGAGTGTAATGCGCATCATGTTATGTTCTCGTTCGATATTTTGAAATATTAACGACAATGCCCGCCATCGTCAAAAAAATCGTGAGTGCCGTGCCTCCATAACTCACAAATGGAAGAGGAACTCCGGTGATCGGAATAATTTTTGTCATGGCTGCGATATTGATAAATGTCTGGATTCCGACAAGGGAAACGAAGCCCGTCACAAACAACCGCCCGAACACGTCGGGAGCGTGGCTTGCGATGCGCAGTCCGGTGAGTAAAAGAAATAGAAACAACAAAACCAGCGCCACCGTCCCTGTAAAACCAAGCTCCTCCCCGATTACCGCAAAAATAGAATCCCCAATCGGCTCCGGAAGGGTCTTGAGTTTTGTGGTCGATTTCCCGAACCCCACACCGGTCGCTCCGCCCGATCCGATCGCCATCAGAATCTGGTTTATTTGATAGGATTTTCCGAGTGTATCGGTTTCCGGATGCAAAAATGACGTGAAGCGCTCTGACCGGTATGGCGTCACATAAATCAACGCTGCGACAACGCCCACGCCCACCAGAATTGCGACCGCGATATACCACCACTTCGCGCCGGCAATGAAATAAACAGCAAACGCCGCACCCAAAATAATGACGGCGATGGACGTAGCGGGTTGTATAAACAAAAGTCCCGCTGTGAGTCCCAAAATAAGCAAAAAGGGAATAAGACCGTTTTTGAGACTTTTCACTCGAGCGGCGTTCTTTCCAAGCCATGCCGCCAAAAAAAGAAAGAATGTCAGTTTTAGAACTTCTCCCGGCTGGAATGTGATGGGTCCCACGCTCAACCACCGCTCACTGCCTTTTGTACCGAATCCCAGGGGGGAAAAGACGAGGATCAGAAGGAGAAGGCTTGCGGCAAAAAGCCACGGCGCCCATTTTTCCCATCGGCGATAGTACACCATCATGCCGATAAAAAATCCCAAAAGTCCCGTACCGAATCCAAAAAGAAGCTGGTGCTTCAAAAAATAAAGACTGTCGCCAAAGCGGGCTTTCGCCATATCGGAAGATGCGCTCGTGAGCATCACAAAACCAAAGACGATCAAAAGTGCCAAGAGCACGATGAATACCAAATCGGGTGAGGATGCACGGGGGGTTCGTGTTGCCATATGCGGGTTCACGCAGTGCGTTTTAGAACTGCTCCGGACAATAAGCGTTGGGGAATGGAGTCCTTTAAAGCCCAACCGCCGTTCACAAACACATGCAGGGGCTTAAAATCGGAAGCGAGTACAGCGAGATCGGCATAATATCCTTCTTTCACCAACCCGCGCTGTTTGATACGATATTTCTCCGCTGGCAGTGACGTTGCTTTCTGCACCGCAGTTTCGAGGGGCATTAATTTCTTTTTCTCCGAGCGCTCAAAAAAGGTCGGAAATGCCCAATCATTGCGTCGGTGTTTATACCCCCCCTCCCTTAAACTAGCTCCGTTCGAAGCGATGATCGCTTGGCGATGCGCCATTGCACGATCGAGCGCACTCCCATCGATGTCGCTATAAAACAATGTCCCCAAAAGACGCGTCATGCGCATCAAGCGAAGCAATGCCTCCGGCATGCCGCAGTTCTGATTTTTCGCGAATTCTTCGATTGTTTTCCCTTCCAAAAAGCGGAACGATGCATCCTGCATGTGACCGATAATAATTTCCTTGCGCGCATATCGTTTAAAATATTCCAACAATCTTTCCTCACTCGCGCCCGAAAGAATTTGCTCGCGCATAACCGGCATCCCACCTTCTTGTAACCACTTCGGCAAAAACATATACATGGAAAGCGCGAGTGTTTCGAATGGATAGACATCAAAGTGGATGCGACTATCGGAAGATGTGCGTTCGATCGCCTCAAAGACCGTCTCATAGAGCGGGGCAAAACTTTGGCGCGGCTCCAAATGGCTGATCTCTGTATTGACTCCGGTTGTTTTCGCCACTGTAATCGCCTCTTCGGCCGCTTCCAAAATCCCCACTTCCGAATCCCGTAGATGTGTCGCATATACGCGGTCATAGCGAGCCGCGACCGCCGCCAATTTTTTTATTTCATACAGCGGTGTCCCGCGAGAATGCGCGTAACTTAATCCTGTTGAAAATCCGAACGCTCCTTCCTGAAAGGCGCTTTCTAGCAACCGCGCGAACATCGCAAGTTCACCCTCGGTCAAGTCGCGGAGCGTATCCCCGAGCATGCCGCGCCGTATTGTTGCGTGTCCTACCAGTGTTCCGAAGTTCACCCCGAGTTTATTTTTTCGAAGGATGGAAAGGAACTCCCCTACCGTGCGCCAGTTAATATTGATATGAGATGGGTCTCCCCATTTCATGATGGATTCCAGGGAATTTTTTAAAAGCGGGGCAAGTGACGAACCGCAATTCCCGCCGATAATGGTTGTAACGCCCTGTTTTAAAAAATCGCTCTGGAGAGGGTCTGTAAAAAGCGAAAGATAATGGTCGGAGTCCGTGTTGATATCCACAAAACCGGGCATCACAAACACGCCTGTTGCATCCACCGTGGTGTCCGCACGCTGTTTTGAAAGATCGCCTACCCGGATAATCTTGTCGTTTTGGACAAGAACGCTTGCGGGTCGCGCTGCAGCTCCGCTTCCGTCAAAAAGTGTCCCATTTTTTATGAGAATCGTTGCCATCTCTCTTTTATTATACTCCACCTAAAGAAAACGATAGAGGAAAAAAACCACTAACCCCACCGTGCTCATGACCGCCGAGATAATCCAAAACCGCATCGTAATCTGACTTTCGGGCCAACCTAAACCCTCAAAATGATGATGAATGGGCGTCGAAAGAAAAATTTTTTTCTTCCTGATTTTTTTGCTTATGACCTGTACGATCACTGAAAGGGATTCTATCATGGGGATAAACGCGAAAAACGGGAGTAGGAGCGCGGTGTTCGTGAGCATCGCCATCACTCCGAGTGTAATTCCAAGCGACATCGAGCCCGTGTCTCCCATAAAAAAACGCGCAGGATAAATATTGAACCATAAGAATGCCAGAAGCGCACCCAAAATGACGCCGTTCAGCGCGGCCAAATCATACCGATGCAGAACAAATGACACCACCGCAAGCGCGGCAAAAGCGAAAAAAAGTGTGCCTCCGGCAAGACCGTCCAGCCCATCCGCTTCATTCGCGGAAAATGCCGTAGCGGCGAGGATGAAGATAAAAATGGGGATATACCACCACCCTACTTCTACGCCACCGACAAACGGGATGTAGAATGTTGTCCACGAAAGCCGGAAATAGAACCACCATGCACCGATTGTTGCGACTAAAAAATAGAGTCCCAACTTTTGAACGATACTCAATCCTCCACCCTTCGGCCCCTTTCCCAAAATGCCGAACATGTCGTCCGCGAGCCCCACGATAGCGGAAAAGAAAAGCGCGGCGAGCGGCAAATATGTTTCGGCGCGGTTCACAAAATCAAAATAGGACGCGAACCCATCGAACAATTTTGCGAATATAAAAAAGATCAGCGCGAGCCCTACGATCGTTCCCCAGACGATGATGCCTCCCATGGTAGGGGTGTTCGCTTTTCCTTTGTGGAATTGGTTGAAAACAGGAGCGGTGATTTCATCGCGGATATTTTTTTTGCGCAGATTGAATCGCAAAAGAAAATGCGTGATAAATGGCGTAATAAAAAGCGCGGCAACAAAGGCGAGAGCGAATAGGATCAAAATGCGAATCGCTTCAAATACTTCCATAGTATCACCACTGATAAGCTTCCTCGACCCATTTTAAAATTTCGCGTGCGGTGCGCATGCGGTCACGACTTCCTAAAATAATCATCGCGATGCGCTGGTTATGGAACGAAAAGAGCGCTACGAGATTTTCCCGCGCGGCAGGCGATGTTCCGGTTTTCCCCCCTAAGAAATTTTTCTCCGTCACAAGCGGATCGATATTCTCGATCGTTTTGATTGTGGTTGAATTGAGCGGTTGTACGACCACCACTGGAAGTCGGGTCCAGCTGAAAATGTCGGGATGGCGTTCCACAATATATCGAACCAGTTTAAGAAGATCATTTGCAGTCCCCACGTTCGTGTCGGAAAGTCCCGAAGCATCTTTCAACACCACGCGGTTCATCGCGATGGCTTTCGCTTTTTCCGCAAGCTGCGACACAAACTTTTCCTTTCCACCGCCGTATTCTTCAAAGGCGACTGCGGCATCGTTCGAAGAAACCATGAGAAGGATTTTTAAAAGATCTTCGGCACTATAAACCTCTCCGCTTTTCAATTCTCCCGAAAATCCTTCCGTCTCGACCGCTGTTTCGCTGATCGGAATTTTTTTGTTGCTCCCCATATCTTCCAGAACCGTGACGGCTGTCAACAATTTTGTGAGCGATGCCATGGGCCATTCGGTATAGGTATTCAGCCGGAAAAACGGAAAATCGGTGTCGAGCGACTGTACTAAAAGTGCTTCCGCATCCACCCGAGGATCCAGAACATCCCATTTGCGACGCGGAAATTGAGGATCCGCCGCTACGGAAGCGCCTACGGATGCGCGCAGATCGAAGGTTGTGTTTTGAACGGTTCGGGGCTGGCCGCTATCCGAAACGGAGACATTATCCGCCGCACTGAAGGCGGGCGCAGAAATCTGCGTCCGTGTAATCGCAACGGAAATAAGAATGATAAGCACCAAAAGCAGTGCTTGTATGCGCGTGGTCATCATGCAGCTGGAGAAATTGGATCCGCCATCGAAACATTCTCGATGGATTGCGACTCAACCGACTGTGCTTCAAAGCGTTTGAGAATGGTGTGGAAATGATCGAATTCCGGCAAATCGCCTGTTTTTTCAATCCCCATATGCTTTAGAAAAGCGAAGCTGGGCCGATAGGAATACATATTCCCCTCCTGATCGCGATCAATAAGTCCTCGCATCACAAGATTCCGCAATGTGAAACTGGAATTCACCCCACGGATATAATCCACCGTAGAACGCGGCAAAGGACCCAAGTACGCAACCAGCGCCAGCGTCTCGAGAGTTGCGGGGGTGAGATTTTCACGAATTTCCTCTTTCAATACTTTTTCGCCGATGTCTTTGAGCTCGGATTTTGTCACTAGCTGGACCATGTCGTCTGAATGTAGCAAGGCGACACCGCGGGAACCGCTATTTTTTAGTGCCGCCTCCCACTCGAGAAGCGCCGCTTCACACTCATCTTTTTTGATCCCCAGCACGTTCGCCATTTTTTTTATCGGAATCGGCTCTCCGTAATAAAAAAGAAGCGCCTCCATTTTTGCGTGCAGATCCAGCCCCGGTGTCATATTTTTTTCTTCGTCCATAAAAACAACAGTTTTATTTTACGTAACGGGAGACTTTTTCGCAATCGTGATAGCGCCGAACTGCGCGTCCTGTACCGCGTGCACAAACTGGTCCTTGATCAAATGGAGAACAGCAAGGAAGAGCACTACGATCTCCTCGCGCCCCTTTCCTTTCTGAAGCGCATTGAATTGTGTGGGTAGTTCCGTAAGCCGCGCGAGCACTTCCTCGATTTTCTGCTTCAAGTGCAAAATTTCCCGACGCACGGTTGCCGTGGGGCGGAATACTTTTTCCAGCTCCCCTACCATGCGTGCGAGCGTATCGCGTAAAAATTCCGGCCCCATATTCGCCGGAGGATAAAAAATAGGTTCCGTTGTCATTAAAAATTCCCGCGAAAACATCTGTGATGTTTCATCCCATGTGGAACGAATCATCTGATGCGTCGCTTTGAGTTCGTGATATAACTTGAGCCGTATCTCCAAACTTTTAATATCGGTTTCTTCTTCTGCGGTCAGTTGGAGCGACGGCAGGAGTGCTTTGGATTTGATAAGAATGAGCCGCGATGCCACCACCAAAAAATCCGCCATGGATTGCTGTGCAAACGCCTCACCTTCAAGCGTTTTGATGTAGTTCAAAAAATCCGCAGTCACGTCCGCCAAACTTAACTGCGTAATTTCAAGCTTCTTTTCCTCAATTAATTCAAGGAGTTTTTCGAGCGGACCCTTAAACTGTTCGTTTTTGACCTCGTAGGGAGCCATTTCTTTAATACTATACTAACCTGCGTAGAAACCCAAAAAATAAGCTCCCATACCAAGCAATGGTACGGGAGCGGGGTCCTTGATGCGGCGATAAATATGCCTATTGGCACGGGGTTTGGTTACTGGCTGAAGAATTTCAGCAAGAATGCAAACCGAAATCGAGATGCGCCGTGATCAAGGAAAAAGGTGGGGTGGTTGGGGTCACGGGAGCGATATTATTCCATCCGGTTAAGATTGGCGGAAATGTACACGCCGGTGTACTTATCGATTGCTCCTGCTTAGCACTATGCTTTGCGCCATGGGGTCACATCGGTACCGGTATCCGACTATGGACGCCAACCACCCACATTCAATGCACTAGTGTTCAGTATACTTCCCTCTCATTCATTTGTCAAATCACCGTCATTGACGGACTGGTCCGCCTACCTTACCCGTGGCGGATAACCAACACATCCCCGTCCTGCACGATATAATCCTTCCCCTCCAAACGGAGCCAGCCCTTTTGCTTTGCCTTATTCCATCCGCCGGCTTCCAATAGTTTTTGCCAGTTCACAACTTCCGCGCGGATAAAATTATGCTCAAAATCCGTATGAATGGTCCCCGCCGCCTGCGGTGCTTTGTCGCCGTGCATAATCGTCCACGCTCGCGTTTCGTCTTCTCCTGTCGTAAAAAAACTGATGAGATCCAGAATTTCGTATGCTTTTTTGATGAGCGAATCGAGCACAAGCGTGTTTGCCAGATTCACGATCACGTAATCCGATTTCTGTCCCTTAATATAGATTTTAATCTCATCCGTTACATCACTTTCTTCGCCATTTAATAAAAAAATCTGCTTTTTAGCGGTTAATAACTGGAGTTCTTTTACGATCGGCTCATGCACAAAATCGGATATAAAATTCCCCCTCTCGATCTCTGATTTTACCCCTTTCAAAATTTCAACGTCTTTGAGCGCCCTTTTATCCCCCGTTCTGCCTTGCGCTTCCGCCTTACCCAAACGGCGTTCCACCGTGTCCAGATCTTTAAGCCCAAGCTCTGCCTTGATGATCTCCATATCGCGGATGGGGTTCGTTGTACCTTCTACGTGCGTTATATCGCTTCCCCCAAAACAGCGCACTACTTGAACAATCGCTTTACAGTCGCGGATGGTCGCCAAAAACTGATTGCCGAGCCCCTCGCCTTTGTTAGCCCCCTTAACCAGCCCTGCAATATCGTAAAATTCCACAACCGCCGGAACCACTTTTTTAGACTTTTCGAGCTCCGCCAGTTTGGAAACGCGTTCGTCGGGTACGGTTACTACGCCTACATTCGGATCGATTGTTGCAAACGGATAATTGGCGATATGCACTTCTAGTTTTGTAAGCAGTTTAAACAGCGTGGATTTCCCCACATTCGGTAGTCCTACAATTCCTATTGACAATTTCATATCTTTATTTGTATAATGCCCACAGTAATTTAACTTCATCTTACAGGAAAGGGAACGGGTTGTGAAATTCTCTGAATGGTTCGAAAAGCTGTTTGAGACGAAAGATGATTGCTTGGCGACAAAAGCGGATGTAATTATCGCTATCGGAACGGATGTTTCTGCTGATGGATGGTTGCCCAGCCCCCAATCACAGGCAATCGCGATAAAAACGGCAACGCTCTATCAAAACAGGCGTGCGGACACTATTATTTTTTGTGGTGGCTACGCCACACGCGGATTAACAGAAGCAGAACGAATGTGGAACTGTGTAAAAAACAGGGTTCCGTTTCCGTCGGGACGTTACACCACGGATGGACAATGTTTTTTAGAAACGAAAAGTACTCGTACCTATATGAACGCGGACAATACGCTCGCGATCATGAAAGAAAACGGCTGGAAATCCGCAATTATTGTAGCCCAGCAGTGGCACGCACGTCGTGTTCGAGCAACGTTCTGGCGACGCTGGAACAAACGACATAAGTTTTTCTGGCGTAAAAAATGCACCGGACCGTATCAAATAGCTGTTGTGAAAGCACGCTCGGAATATACCGGCAATAATTCTCAAAGCCGTTTGGGAACGTTCTGGAAATTTTTCCTCACGTGGGATACTCCTGCTTTTATCCTGTCGTGGTTGAAAGGATGGTGCTAGAAGATTGCCCCCTCACAAAAGGGGGCTTTTATTTGACATTAAATACTACGAGGCGCACACTGTAATTAGTTTCTTTTGTTAAAATCCTAGAGAGTAGGCCATGGATGCTCTGAAACAATTTTGGGAAAGTTTTGATATCTTCTCCGAACTCATTACTCTCGTCACGGTTGTCATTGTGGGACTTCTGATCTCACCTCGATGCTGTAAACTAATGAAACTTCCTACCAAAACCTCCAGCGATGAACCGGAATAATCCCTACCTCTGTGGGGATTTTTATTTTTCGATATAAAACCTATATTTCTTTTTCGCCCATACTCGACCGGCATACTCTACTCCAATGCGCGCTACGCGCTTGATCTGTGATTTTTGAATGCGCTCCTTTCTATCTTCAATCCATAAACCACTTTGGCGGTTTGCGAGTTTTGTATTGAGTGATTTTCCGATCTTGAAAAACTTTGTGACGCGCGCGGTACCGGTTATTCGCCGATTGGCAGATTCCACACCCCGAATAAGAACCGCTGCCGGGTGGCCAACTTTTCCGGTGACGATATTCAGCATCCAGTGCATGCCGTATGTAAAATAGACGTACCAGTACCCCGCCGGACCAAACATCACCGCGTTGCGATGTGTCTTCCCCCGCGCGGCGTGCGATGCTTTGTCATGCGGACCGTCGTAGGCCTCGACATCGGTGATCATCGCCGCAATAACTCTTCGACCGTATTTTCGGCATAGATACATTCCCAAAAGCGACTGTGCCATTCGTACTGTCGGTTCTTCGAAAAACCGCGACAAAAGGATGCTCTGTTTTCCTGTTGACTTCCGCACACTTCAATTTTAAACTACAAATAGGTATTTTAGAAACTTCCCAGAAAGGAGTTGGATGGAACGACGCGAATGGACCCCGAAAACCGCGCTCATCATTCTTTTGATTTGCGCGTGTATTACGTCGATTGCTACTGCATTATTTCAATGGTTTGATCTTGATGCTGGCATTCTATGGATATTCTATGCTGTGGTAGCGCTCGCTATTTTCCGGAATATTAAATTTCCGCCTAGTGGATCTTCCGGTCACGGCCCTCCGCCTGCTATTTAAGTAAATCCTCCGCATATGCGGAGGATTTTTGTGTTTTTAGAGAATCTGTCCGAATTTTTTCTGTAACGGATATCCATCGCATCCATTCCGGATAAAAGTTACAAGCGCAAAGCTGTATTTTTCGATTAACCCCTGTTGCTGTTTTCTTGCCAATCCCACAGCCATGGCGTACTCAATAAACTCCCCGATAGGACTTAAAACCGTCTGTCAAAACGACATTAGAATCAATCGTCTGCCGAGCAAATATAAGCACGCTATCAATCATATTGCGTATCTGCGGAGGAGCTGAGGAAAAACAAGATATTCTAAGATGCAGAAGCTTAAGATGTAAGTCTTCCAACTGCTTTCGCGTTTGACGTAAACCTCCGATTTCATGCTCTCGGCGAATGAGTTCTAAAACTGCTTCCTGTTGTGTTCGGTCTAGAACCTGGCCGGGCTCCACTGCAGATTTATTCCCCTCTTTTGTAACCCGATCAACCTTCTTGTCTGTATCCCCACACCCCGTCAGAAACCACAGCAGAAATAACGTACTGAGTCCGATAATCAAGATCCACAAGCTGGATTTACAACGCATAACCTATCTCCTATGACGTTTAAAGAAAACTGTTTCTAGAGTACCGCTCGCCATGCCAGACGTCAAACGATAACCCCTTTGTGGGGATTTTATAGCAGTTGCTGGACTTCACGAAGTATCTCCTGCGGAACAGGGTCGCGCTCGGGACTCTCGCCCGGATAGCGCCACGCCGTGATGATTTTTATGCGCGCATTGTTGGGTTGCCATTTCTTGAACGGCGTTTCTTCCGTTCCCAGTTTCTTATTGATCGTTTCCTGCTTTTTCTCCAGTCGATACATCACCCACAACTCCTGCGGATGTTTGCCGTCGGATTTTTGCATCACCGCGACCGTGTCGGGCGCAATACCTTCTTCGGTGCGCTTCGGATACCGGATAATGCGCTTAATCCGGCTCTCCGAGAGTCCGTAATACTGCATCTTTTCGAACACATGGTGTGTCCAGGAATACCGCGCGTCATCCTTCGGAATCTTCATGGTTAATCTCTAACGGGATTCATGATCTTACTTCCGTTCGTAGATGCCGGTAATCGAGGTCTTCGCCAAAATATGCCCCGCGATCGCATCTTCAAGTTCCGCACGCTTTGCGCCCGCCGCCAACGTTAATATTGTATCGAGCGCATAGAGCGTAAACCGATAGTGATGAGGATCGTTTCCCCGCGGCGGACACGGGCCTCCCCATTTAGAGTGTCCCGCGCCGCTTAGGCCTTGAAAGGCGCCCGCAGGAATACTGTCCTCCGACAGGTACTGGGTTTTTCCGTCGATGTTCCATACAAGCCAATGATCCCAAACTCCGCCGGGTGCATCGGGATCATCCACAATCAGCGCAAAGCTTTTTGTGTTGGGGGGAGCATCCCGGATTTCCAAAAAGGGATTTACGTCGTCTCCGTCGCAGGTGTGACGCGCGGGAATAATTCCACCATCCTTGAACGCAGTACTTTTAAGCGCAAAATTTCCCATGCACCCACTATAACAAAAACCCCTTGGTATCCCAAGGGGTAAGCGTTAATCATCTACCACGCGAAACTGTGTGGCTCGTATCCCGGTCGGATCTGCGCGCACGAATTCGAATAACTTCAGCATGTCGGGAATTGAAATCCCTACGCATCCTTTTGAGATCGCCTGGCCGATGGTTTCACTGCATGTTACGGAGTGGATACTAAATCGCTCTTCTCCTTCTGTTTTCAGATGGCGCCGTTCCACTATTTTACGGGGCAGAAAAATGAAATCATAATGCAACATCAGTGCGCGCATTTTCTTATAATTCACGCGAACCTTGCCACCGGCACACTCTGCCGAATCCACCAGTTGGCCCTGCTTCGGTCCAGGATCCACAAACCGAAAGATGGGGCGGTTCCTCTTTTCGCCGATGTACCCACATCCGAGCGGCGTAGGAAAGTTTCTTTTCCCCACGCGGACAGGAGCGGCAAAAACAATGGAATCGTTTCTTACAAACTCCAAAAAACGGCTTTTCCGATGAATAACAATCGTTCCGTATCCACCCGCCTTTGCGACTTCACACAGCGCAACAAAAACCAGAACGCAAATAACATACATCCGCACTCTTCGCCACATATCTTCCTTTCCCGCCAGTTTTTAAATGTAATAGAACTCTTATAATTATAACTGATTATGGCGCTCGCAATCTACCGAAAATATCGTCCCACAACGTTTGAGGATTTATTGGGGCAAGAAATCACCGTGCGGATTTTGAAAGAAGCAGCTCGGCAAGACAAGCTGGCGCATGCGTATTTATTTGCGGGTCCGCGCGGCACGGGCAAAACGACCACTGCGCGCCTTGTCGCAAAAATCGCGAACTGCGAAAAACGCGCGAGTGATAAAAAGTTCAAAGAGATCGGGGAACCGTGCAATCTATGCGCCGCTTGCAAAGCTATTGATGAGGGCCGCGCTCTGGACGTAATCGAAATTGACGCCGCAACCAACCGCGGCATTGATGAAATTCGGGAACTGAAAGAAAATATCCGCGTTGCTCCTTCCCTGCTCCGCTATAAGGTATTTATCATCGACGAGGCACACCAACTTACCAAGGAGGGCTCTAATGCGCTTTTAAAGACGCTCGAGGAACCGCCCGCGCACGCGCTTCTTATCCTTGCAACCACGGATCCCGAAAAATTATTGGCAACGATCGTATCGCGTACCCAGCAGTTTTATTTCAAACGCGCTCCAGTAGGTCAGATCGCCATAAAATTAAAACGTATCGCGCAAAAAGAAAAAGTGGAGATAACGCCTGACGCGCTTGAGTTGGTTGCTTCTTCCGCCGAAGGTAGCTTCCGCGACGCCGAATCCCTATTTGACCAGCTCATCGCGTTCGGCGATCAGAGAATAACGCTTTCGGATGTGGAATCCATGATCGGCAAAGTCGGCTTCGATACGCTTTCTGCGTTTGCGGAACTCCTTTTCCGGAAAAAAATGCCCGAAGCCATCCACGAACTTTCCCGTATTTTTGATGGTGGCCACAACATCGTGCAGTTCACAAAAGACCTGATTGAGTACGTCCGGCGTGTGGCGGTATTAAAATATAACCCACGTATGGTGGAGATGTTCAAAAACGAGCTGATGGAGGAACATATCGGAAAAATGATCGAACACGCGAAACTTTTTACTGACGCGCATCTCACACTCCTAAAATCGCTTATCCATGCCTATTCCCAGATGCGCTATAGCCAGTTTCCGATTATTCCGCTCGAAGTGGCAATTATTGAAACGTTAAAGTAGGATAAATATCGTTTGGGGGGTGGTGTAAAGGTAGCACGTCAGGCTTTGAACCTGAAAATTGGGGTTCGACTCCCTGCCCCCCAGCACTTAGTTTTTCTTAGCGAAGAATGAGTTTAGAAAAACAAGCGCTCCGATTGATCCGCCGGCTGGCGGAGAGCATCGGAGCCAACTCGTGATAGGTTATCCCGCTCGAGACGCGTCGAGGGAAATTTACTGTGATTTTTTGTCACAGAAGTGTAAAATCAAATTGTTATGGACGCTCCAAACAAAGGTAAAAATAACGGCGGCATAGTCTATATTTTGACTAATGAGGCAATGCGTGGCTACATCAAAATTGGAAAGACAACAACCTCCGTCGAACAAAGAATCTTGGAACTATCTCGGTCATCAGCGGTTCCGTTACCGTTTGAGTGTTATTACGCCGCTCGCGTTTCTGATATGAATGATATTGAAGAAGCACTCCACGATGCTTTTGGGGATCATCGCATAAACCCAAGAAGGGAATTTTTTGACATCGCCCCAGAACGCGTTGTGGCTATTCTTAGACGTTTTGCAACTGAGGAAGTAACCCCTTCTCGTACGGCAGGCATAGAATCTAGAGAAGATGCTGTTGCGCTTGAAAAAGCAAAGAAAAGAAAGTCCGCTTTTAACTTTAAGATGTTGGATATTCCAGCTGGTACAGAGCTGAAATTTATACGCGATGAGAAGGTTACGTGCAGTGTAGCTCCAGACCAAAAACACGTGATTTTTAAAGAAAAAGAAATGTCCTCTTCTGAGGCTGCAGCGCAAGTGTTGGGAAGTAAATGGTGGCCCGCAGGATCAGATTATTGGACATATGACGGTGAAATTTTAAGTGAACGACGGATACGTCTGGAAGAGGGCGATGAACCCTCAGAGGCCGAAATTGATGCTGCTGGCGATGCTTGGATACAAAACCAGCTCGATCAAGAAAGAGGGAAATAATTTTATGCACAATTCAACTCCCTACAAAGGCAAACCAACTTCCGAATGGCTTTCCATCACAAAAAATCTTATTGAAGCACATCCACTTAATTCAAAGGATATTGTTTCAATTGTTCAAAGATCCTGGGATCAAATATTCTCGGGTAAAATTGGTGGGGTAATTAAAATCGGAGAAGAAATTACCTTAACTCCTCAAATGGTGGGTAATTTTTTGCATGTACTTGTAGCTCATAACTTATCCACAGAAGCACCAAAATTATGGAGAATAGAAGCTACAACCGATGAAAAGGACATTGTTTATATACCTGATAGTTTCTTCTCATTTGAAATGAAAAGCTCTTCTAGTAAAAATGATATTTATGGTAATAGGAGTTACGGACAACAATTAACAAACGCTAATAGCAAAAAAAGCGAAGGATGGGTACTATCTCTCTGTTAATTTTACAAAGCCAATCAAAGGTGAGAAGTCGTATATAACAAAGATAAAGTTTGGTTGGCTAGATCACACAGATTGGATAGCTCAAACAGCCGCAACTGGTCAACAATCAAGACTTACTCCGGAGGCGAAAAAGCAATCGTGGCTTACGGGTACGCCAAGAGTGCTACTCCCATAAAGAACTTCCCGCGCGGGAGTTTTTTGTTATACTCAAGACATGAAAAGAAAATCACTGGGCGACGTCCTTGAAATTGACGACGTAGAATATCTCATTACCGCCGATGCACTTGAGGCGCTAGCGAAAGATGCGGAATTAATTCCTTTAGTAAGGCTTTTCGATAAAGAAATATTTATGATTACGAAAGAAAAACTCGAAAAGACTCCGGTGATTGATCACCTGGATCGAAAGTCCTGACTTTTTTGCGGGCATAGCTCAAGTCGGCCAGCCACTCTACATAAAGCAGGTCTATTCCGCCCGTTCGAATCGCTCCATCTCCCATACTTCCTCGCCGATATGTTTTTTTACCGACTCCAGATCTTCAAGGAGTTTTCTCTCGCGCTTTTTTTCTTCTTCCGCAAATGTTCCTTTCAACCTTAACCGGTGAATTACGGCGAGTTCCGATTCGATATCGCGGCGCACAATCGCAAATCCGCGTCGGATGGACTCTTCCGCCTCTTTTATCTTTTGTAAAAGCAAACGGCGCTTTTTATGTCCTGCGCGAAAATGGTAAAAAATAAACGCAACAACTCCCAATAAAATCAGAAGGAGCACCAACGAGATAACCAGGTACACAACCTCCGCGCTGAAACGGGACGCACCCAGATGCAAGGATGTGCGCGAAACGGTCAGTTGAAACTGGGGACTCGGCGGACTTAGATCATTTCCTATTTTCGCCTGCATCCATAACAAATACTTGCCCGCGGCTAAAAAGGTTGGATGGGAATAGAACCAGTTGCCTACTTTATCGGCGGTGACGGTTTCGCTTAAAACCTCCCCGCTCTGCGGATTTTGAAGATACACAATTACATCACTGCGCGGCGCTTCCGTTTTACCGCCGATGTAGAATAGCTCTTCATCCGAAACATCTTTTGAAAAAACGTTCACAAGTGGCGGAGCAATCGGGGAATCGGACTGCGCATTTGCAAATCGCCCCCACATAATAAACGAGCCAGCGATCAGGAGAATAAGAATGGCTTTTGCATACTCTTTTTGTTTCGCCTTCAACTGCGCCATACGGTCTTTAATAATCGGGTCATCCAAAATATTGGAATTTAACTTAAAATGTGCGTGATGATGACTACGCCAAACTTTCCACGCAATCCACCCGAACAAAACCAGTAGCACGCCGATGATCATCCACAAGGTTGCCCATGAAATCGTGATGACCCCGCCCTGAACCAAAAGACCTTCGCTGTTTACAAACTGAAATATTGAATTCACCATTTCAAGCCGGAGCGTGGAGTCGGTGATGTTCCCCGCATGATCCGTTACGCGCACAATTACGTCATAGTTTCCAAGCGCCAGCTCCGGCATATAAGGACTGGAGGTTTCGATAAAAAACGTTTGGTCGCCTCCGTTCACATTCGGTTTCAAAATAGAATTTTGCGCGTTGGTGAGGGAGATGATTTTTATTTCATAGTGATCGACGCCGGATAAATTATCGGTGGTAATGAAAGAAAGGATGGGTTTGGTATCTGACGTACGCCGACTCGGGGAAACTTCGATGGGGAATTGCGCCGGCGGAGTCGCATCTATTTTTACCGCGTAATGCGTGGCACCTCCCCATACGCCGTCCCGCAGTGTCTTAATGTGAAAATAATAGACACTGTCCGGAACGTTTTTAAAGGAAACACTCCGCCGCGTGCCTTCAGAAATATCGTCCGGAACATCGGTCGGATTCCGGTTGAGGATATAACTTACCTCTCCTACCGCTTCGTTATTCCCTCCCCAATTGAAAGAGATATTGTTGGAGTTGTACCACCTCTCCTGATCCGGATGCGTGGGAGAAACAACGATTGGACCTTCTGGCGGTGGCAAGGTCAGTGTATAAATCCCGTTCGTGGTTTTATTCAAAATATCCGTTCCGCGTCCGTCATTCAGCAGTACGCGAGATTTGTCGGAAAATTTGATAAGAACCGTTCCGGCCGATTTTACACGGAACGTTACGGTAGAAATAAGACCGGCGTCCGTATTGATGCCGGGCGCGGGAACGACTCCTTGAAAATGTAGTGAACCCTGCGCGTTCGAAAACGTAGGAGCCACCATCCACACCTGAATGAAAGATGAAGCGGCGGACGGTGAGACCACTTGGAGTTTATCGGGAGGAAACAAAATTTCCGCATCTACCGCGTTAATAAAATGGTCGGCGGTATTCAAATAAAACGAAATACTGAACGTGTTCCCTACCGTAAAAGAACCCGAAGCGGGCGCGATATAAAGAGAGGCGCCATTTTTAGTATCCGCTCCAAATGAAATAGCCGGTAGAAAAAAAACGACGCTAAATACAATGAGGAATACCCTGCCCCAGAACTTCATTGATTCCATAATAACACAAGCAACTGGTGGTGTACTAACCTCTTTTTTGTGCTCTGTAAAACCGTCTTAATCCCCACAAACCTACTGTGATGAGCAGAAAAATGCTCGTTCCCAAAGCCCAAAGAGAAGAAACCTTCTCCGCTTCTCCGTTTCTCGGTGGAAGCTCTACTACTCTTTCATCCCCCGCAAAATCAACAGCGCGAACATAAATATAACTTTTAAGCGTCTGATCTAAAAGGATGACGGGGCTCGTTGCTTGATTCCAAACCTTCTCCCCAATCCCTTGCATGCGTCGAGGAGACTCTGCGATTGCATACGACGCTACTCCGCTTTCTTTGTCATGAGTTTGAAATACAACAAACCATTTCCCTTCTGCCACTGTTTCGTCCCTGCTAATTTTAGGTATAAAACTTTCCGGAGGATTTTTGTCGGGGGGAATACTCTCTGTCGGCAACACAAGAGTATAACTCGGTGAATCTACGCGAACCGAAATAATGCGCGGTCCAAAAGAAATGGCAGTACCCTTTCCGTCGTTTAAAAATACCTTTGTCGCTTCCGTACGTATTGTGCCCAGCCCCCGCTGTACTGCCTCAAAAACGAGTGTAAATAGTCCCCCTGGTAATAGCCCCGTACGGTAGGGGTCTTGCACGCCAAGAAACCCCCCCGAAAAAATACCGCCCCACTCCACCGTATCGCCACCCGAAAGACGCGGCGAAACAATCCACGCGCTCACCATAGAACCTCCGGTTTCCACTCGCACCAAACGAAAAAGATCCGATGGGAATACAACACGCCCTTCTGTGGCGTTAATATTTTGCTGTTCAGGATCGAGCGCAACCTTAACACGTAACACACCGCCTACCTCCGTGCTAGACGCGGAAGAATCCAGCGCAACACTAGCTGCATATACCGAAGAACTCGAAAAAATGGCCAGTGCGCCCATAAAAACGATGCCAATATATGATAGTTTACTCATAACATTATCCGGTCCAATAAAAAGCGAGAATGCTAAAATCTGCCATTGTGATTTTTCCGTCTTTATCAAAATCAATTTTTGAGGGCGGCGCCAAACGTTGATACCAGTATGCCAGAATAGAGAAATCGGTAATATCAACGTGTTTATCTCCATTCATATCCCCTTGTGGCACGCCAGAACCGGAAACGATGTTCTTCGTTTCTGATCCTACGGAAAATTGAACCATTATACTGTCTGCACTCATTTCTTCCGAAAAACGGCTCTTTGTGCGAATGGCATAGTTCCCGTTTTTCAAAGCGGAAGTGCCAACGGAATAGATGTAATTCCCTTCCGTATCGGAAACTACAGTGAATGCTTTTTCCGTGTCGGACAAGAACGAAATAATAACCTCGCTATTAGGAAAACTCTTTCCCCGAACGGTTACATTGTCTCCGCGACGTACTTCACTGCGATCAATCGCGATCGTGGGTGAAAGAAAAATATTTGCCACATTCGTGACAGCACCCGGCGTTACCACAAGAGAAAGCGAAAACAAACCGGAGTGCATCTCTTGGTTATCTTCCGCACTCACCCCAAAAAGATATGTCCCTTTCGGCAACTCGCTCATCAAAAATCGAAATTGTGCATCATTCCCCGCAATCGTTGTGGTCGCCACACTGCCATCTTTTAACAAGTGCACGCGACTGCGCGGATAAGCACGTCCCGTAAAAACAACCGTACCTTTTGCTGTCGTGTCCAAAACAACTCCTACACCACGCGGCGCGGGCAAGGAAACTCCGGACTCGTCGTTATCGTTTGAATCGACACAATCACTGTCCGCAGGATAGTCAATCGCGCCATCGCCGTCATTATCACTGCCGTCAGAACATTGCGGCATGGTGACCGTGACAGAAATAATCGCGGTGGATGCAGAGGCCGGCAAGGAAAAATAAATTCCGTTCTGTGCGATAAAAAAACCGAACGCTACCATCGCGACTAGGATGAACGCATAGATTCCCCCAAAACGAATTTTATGCACCTTTTCGTCTTCGGATGAACCAGATCGCCCCGATAAGAAGGACAAGAACGCCGCCACCCAATTCTGCATACAATGTGTAATTTACCTTTTTCTTTTCGAGAACATTAAAAATCGTTCGAAGCTCTTTTACGGAATTTCCATCGCGATATAGATTCACCGAGCCCCAATACTCTCCCCTGCTCAACGCGATATCAATGGGGAATGTAAGCGTAAATGTTTTTGTCTCAAAGGGCTGAATCTCTGGAATGTCTTCTGCCTGCGCGAACCCCAACCGTATTTCGCCATATTTATCAAAGAGATCAAACGTGGCGCGTTCCGGGGCAATCGGCACATTCCCGGTGTTTTCGATCGTTACTTCTATCGCAGGATCGTCACCCTCGTGAACGTCTAAAATATTGATTTTCCTAACATTGAAATCCGCTACTACATTTTCCCCTACCGTAAAATTGATATCAATACGAGCGCCTACTGAAATCGCAATTTGTTGTCCTTCTGCACGTTTCGGAACCGTATTAATACGCAAAAAACCTTTATAACTGCCGAAATCTGTGTCTTTCGGTACCGTAACCGCCACTTTGATGGGGAACTGCTGGACACCTGCGGGAATAATAAAACTTTCGCCTTTATCAACCGTGAGCCAATCTTTGATTTTAACCGGTAGATCGAATTCCGCTTTCACTTCAAGATCTTCCGTTGGCTGGCCTTGAACGAGATAAATCACCGTTTCAAAACGCGAACCTTTCACCAAGCGGGAATTGGTGACAAACGGAGGCGACACACCAAAAGCACCGGCAGAAAATGGCAATGCAAAATAAAGAAGGCTGACGAAAGACAAGAGGACGACGGGCTTCTTGAAAATGGCCATAATCCCCATTCTACATGAACCCTATATTAATTGGAAGAATAGACTGCGGTGAATGTATTGGTTCCCGTATAAGAGCCCGCTACTTGTCCGTTCGGGATCGCAATACCCCAGAATGTCCCTTGCGTGGAAGGAGTAGAAGACGATGTGGCTTTTACGATATTAATGTCGCGTGCGGTTGCTGTCGTTGAAAGATTAAATGTTAGCGACGCGTAGGTCACCGAAGATGTGGCATATTTTTGCTGTGTGGCATTAATGGTATTACTACCATCCGTCATATTTGTTCCGGAAAACTCCGAATCAATTTTGAAGTTTCCTGTATTCGTGACAGTGGCGGTTTGGTTCGAAGCGCCCGTATCCGCGCCTGCGGCGACCGAGCCATAACTAATACTTCCCGTAATGTTTAAAGCATAGAGAGAATTAAGTTCGGTAGCGGCGGTCGACGTCGCGGTGGAACTGGCACTTGCAAAGTCGCTTGCTTTCACAAATGCCACCCACCACTGTGTTGGAAATGTAGAACTGGCGTCGGTAGCTTCCGCAAAGTACTGCATCGGGACCGTTCCTGAAGCATTACCGGATGTATCCGTACCTCCCGTACACGTACCGCCGGTGTCCACAAGTGTGATACTTCGATAACAATTACTGTCGTCCGCAGTACACGATGATGTTGCCGCAACGCCCGAGCGATACAGAACCGCGCTAATAGTTCCGCTTGAAAACACGTCACTGCATCCGTTCCCATCACTGATCGTTGCGGTTATGGTAACGGTTGTCGTTGTATTTTCCGTAAGCGTGATAGGATCGGAGCTGATGACAACGTTAGAAACTGCCGGTGTGGCGTTCACAACGGATACGCTCGTACCTGAACTGTCCGCTGATACCAATTGCAAGTGCAAGAAAACACCTAAAAATACGGCAATAAAAGCCGCCGACAGGAGATAAGAACGAAACAGAATAGAGGAAATTTTCATGTCTTCAGTATACCACACTTTAAATTTTTACAGTATGTTATCCACATTTACAATAATATAGAACGACTCTTTTTAATGAGTAACGGCCGTAAACGTGTTGGTTCCTGTATAGTTTCCTGAAGGATTTGTCCCAACGGAAAGACCCCAAAAAACATCCCTTGTGCTCGGAGTCACGGAGGTAGGTTTTGTGACATTTAAAATATACTGCGTGGGCGTTGTGGAAAGAGCGGTGCAGACCGTACAGCTTGAATACGTAAAAGTGCTGGTGGCGTATTTTTGATTGCCGACAGCGATTGTGTTGGAGCCGGATATAAGGTCCGTACCGGAAAGGTTGACATCAATAGCGCCGTTCCCTGTGTTCGTAACCGTGGTGGTTTGGTTCGCGGCTCCAGTAGTTCCGCCGGGAGAAATAGAGCCATAACTGATGGACGCTGTTACATTCAGTGCAAGGAGCGTGTTCAGTTCCACACCGGACGCGGACGTGGCGGAACCAGACGCGCCCGCCTGATCCACTCCTGTGATTGATGCCTGCCATGTTTCTGCCGCGTAGGTTCCCGCGTCTGTCGGTTCCGCAAAAAATTGAACCGGCACGGAACAGGTGGCGGTGCAACTATTCCCTACACAAGAACCAAGAGGGCAACTGGACGATGCTAATCGATAACAATTATTTTGATCAGCGGCGCATGCCGCACCAACACCCGACCGGTACAAAGTTCCGGTGGCATACGCAATATCCGCAAATCCATCTGTGTCGGTGACGGTTCCTGCAAAACTTATACTTGTGCTTGTATTTTCCGTAAGCGTGATCGCCGCGCTTCCGTTCACGGTAACCGCAGAGACCACCGGAGTTGCATTCGCGGCGCTTGCAAGCGTCACCGTGGGATATCGCGTATAAACAAAATTGGTTGCGGACCCTGTGTTCGTAACGCGAAAGCAATATGTGCCGCTCGATGTTGCGGCGGTAAGCGCTTGGACGGCATATTCAAGTTCCACAAACTTATCGCTCGCAAGCGTAAGCGCGCCAGTCTGACTTGTGGTTTCGCGTTGACCTCCGTTTGGAGAAAGGAACTGCGCATTCGCGTCCGTTACGCCACCCGATACCCACGCGATATTCGTCGTGTCACCTCCTTCTGTAAGTTGTGACGCACCCATATCCCAATCGCCACCCACTATCCCGACGTCGGTATAGGTCGCCGCCGCACATGTGGATTCCAAAAAACCGTACTCGATCTGAAATTGCTGTGTTGAAAATCCTTCCCGCGTGCCTCCAGCATTGGTTATCTCCACGCGCAATCGTGTCACGATATTTTTTGAAAGATTGGAAAGGGTCGTATCCTCTATTTCTCCTGTTGCAGAGGTAGCCTGCGATTCGACATTATCGTCGTTGCGCCAATGAAAATGAATCTGCGTATATTGAGGTTTTATGTCCCTTAACAAACTGAACAAATGCCCCGAAAAAACTTTAAAGGCGCTTGAGGTTGAGATGCCAAACCCCGACTGTCCCCCGCCACTCCGATTTTGAAATGTCGTTGAGGTGCTTAATCCCGTAATGGTTTGAACGTCCTGACGCACGAAAAAAGATGTGGATGTTGCATCCCATGCAAGCACCGTAAGAGGAAACGCGATTCCTAAAATTCCCGCTATAAGAATTTTCTTACTCACGTTACTTTAAATACAGCATTACCGGAGAGGCCGGGGAAATCGGTTGCCAATACAACACTTGCGCTCGGTTCAAAAATATCTCCAAACTGCGAAATACGGGAATATAACGCACTTCGGGTTCAATTCCTCCATTTAAACCGAATGCGGAAGAAGAAGCGGAGGCCTCCGGACTGGGTCGTGTGAATTTTTCCGGCACATATACATTCGTAAGTTTTATAGTATCTCGCGTAACACCGGAAAGGACGCCATAAAATAACTCTCCGTTTGTAAGATTCGCCGCAATCCACACATCGGGTAAGGGAGTGTGGAGTTGCCAATACAACACGCCACGCTCAAAACCAAACCATGTGCCTGCGGTGAGAAAAATAAAAACAATGATCCAGAAAACAATGCGCATCATTTGGGATTATACCACACCCCTTTTATCCCCTGGTCCGCAGAAATTACGTAATACGTTCCTTCGGCAAGATTTTTTAGATCCGAAAGCGCGAACTCATAGAAAAATATTTTGTTCTGTGGACATGGGATTGCGCGATTTACCAAAGCCCGTGAAGGGTCCTGCCGATAATCAATGCGCGAAGAAAAAATTAACAGCGCGACATACGCGTCGCTGCACCGCCCTTTAAACGTGAGTGTGTTTTCTTTTGAAACAAAACCGTCCTTAAAAACAAACGTGCGAAATGTTGACGGATCCGGATAGGTGCGGAATATGTCTTCAAGAGCAACCTGCGGTGAGCCCGCCATGGGCGATTTTGAGGATGGAGAACTGTTCCCCTTCCACCAAAATCCCGCGATACTTAACAAAAAAATAAGGAGCGCGAGCCCAAGAATGCGATAGCTCCGCTCGCGCTCCGTCCGTACTTTCATACTAATTCTTGACCACGCGAAGCTCGACCAGCATATCGGAGATCACATTCCAGTAATGCTGTTGCGCAAACTGCCGCGCCTCTTCGGATTTTTTATCCCACGGAGGATTAAAGAACACTACCATGTTTATTACGTCGAAATTGCATTTGATCGGATAGTGATCCAGTTTGTTTGCCTTGAGCCAATTTTGGTTGTAATACATCCATGTCGCCTCCGAAAGCGCGCGCGTATGCGTGGGATCCTGCCACGCTCGGATGGACGCGTAATAAGGACCGACAATTGTGACTTTCGCTCCATCGCAACAAACACGATACACCTCATTCATAAACTTCATCAGATCTTTAGTGTGCTCCGCGTAGTGACTCACATGGACTTCCGTTACGGAATCATTTTTGATTGGTTCCCACGGAAATTGCTCCAAATCCCAGACAAAATCAACATCGGGTCCTGGCGCAATATCGATTCCTTTAAATCCCTTCTGTTTGTTCTGCCCGCAGGCAATATCTAGCTTCATAATAGTTAATTAGTAAATAATTTCAGTTTGAAAATCCAGATGGCCACACCGAATATTAGTATCTACACAAATCTTGTATCCTAATTTCTTAATTTTCTCGTAGAAATACAGGTCTTGAGTATAAACACGCGCTACACCATCTTTTATTTCGTTTACGGTTCGAAAAAAAGGTTTTTCTATACGCGGATCTTCGAAAATTGCGCGCTTCATTAAGGTCATGCCCATGCCGCAGCCATTCACCTCTACAATATCGCCCGGTTGCCAATTCATATTAACTTCAAAAGGATTGGGCACGTTAAAATTACCGGTCCCGTAAGTTAATGGTAGAGATGGTTCTCCTTTCAACCAGTACAAACCGGAAGCCACATCAAATTTCCCCATATGCTTGTAAAGCTCGATAAGTGGCCCAAAACTGTTATCCATAAATGGCACTATGATATCGTCTTCAAGGAAGAGAATGTGTCGAAAATTCTTCAGCTCTGGTTGACCCAGAATCTGCCCCACGGCCTTCTCGTAGGCATCCCCGACCTCATAACCAGAAACGATCATTTCCATCGTCGGAATATTCATCGGTTTGATGAAACGTTTCCATGATTCTACCACCCATGGGTGGAATCCAACGTAATGTTCTACCTCAAAAGAGTGGTCACAATGTGGACACTTGGCGCGGGTACTGCTTTTTCCACGAGTAGCAATTACGATGATGGTGGAAAAATTCTTATACGTATCGCCTTTTAATATCTTACTTTCCCACTGCTTGGCACGGGCATTGCCCAAAAGCTCATCTATGTCTAACTTTTGAGGTTCCATGTTAATTATTTATGACATAATCATAGACCATCCTGGATATTGTTTTCATAAACTCATTTGCCTTTTCTTCGTTTCCACCATTAAAACCGGCACATAAAATATAATTGCGGTTTGGGGCGTAAACAATTCCGCAATCCGAGAATGTCTCGTCATTTTTGGAAACCCCTATTTTATGGGCGACCAAAATGGAGTTTGGAACGCCATCCCTTATCTTCTCGTTGAAAGGAGTGTTTGTTAAGTAATCGAGAATTTGCTGAGAATTCGCGGCATTTATGTATTTGACATTATATAAAGCTAAAAACATATTGGAGAGGGTTTTGAGGTTGATCTTCGTGAAATTTGGATTTTCTCCGAAATCAAACGTCCAACCGAAACTTTCGTAAACCGGCTGGAGCGGATTTTTTATTCCTAATTGTTCGAGAGAATTCAATAAAGCGTTTTTTGCGGTATTGTCCGAGTGCTCCAACATTATTTTTGCCAATTCGCGAACGGTTAGTGATTCGCCCGGACCAACCATGTAAAGATCTCCAAAATTTTTGTCTAAATCCGATGCATCTAAAGTATAGACATCCTCAAAATTTATTTTCCCCTCCTCGACCGCCTTAAAAAGGGAGATTGCGAGTGGCACTTTGGTCGTACTAGCTGCCGTAAATTCGTCCCGTTCATTCAATCCTATCCAAGACCCGCTATTGAGGTACAAAAAATAAACGTAGGTTTTTTGAGGGTACATTTTCTGAACTTTTTCCAACTCCACCCTAAGCGGTTTGAAATTTATGATAAAGTGCTTGTTGAGATCGCTTAAAATAGTCGGATTGATAAGAGGAAATTGAGATTTATTTTCTACTATCGCTACTGTTCTTGAATCAGATTTTATCGAAAATCCTAAAACAAATCCCACTACAAAAATCACCGTTAAAGCGAATATTTTTTTGGTGTTCATGACTTAGTTTAAATCCAGGTTGGTAAATAAAATCCAAGGCTTGCGGTTCCAAGTAGTTCCGGTGCCACCCTTTATATTGGTTATAGCTATAGAGGTTGGCATGGCTGTGGTAAAACTAGCATTACTATAAATACCCAAACCCAACTCCGCTTGACGGGAAGAGTTGGCGGCAATGCCAAAATTGCCGGAAAATGCAGCCGTTGTACCACCTCCACCCATAATAGAAACTAATCCGTTGTTGCTACTACGCATCCAGACCGCATACCAATAGTCACCGGGCGTTAAGTTCAAGTTTAATGGAACCGAAAGTCTACGCATGCCAAAAGCCAGAGAAGTTTGAGAACTCGCGTAAGCAAAAGATTGGGAACCGGAAGAAAGCAGTGAAAGAGTACTGACGTTACGAGTATAGAGTCCTAAGCTAACGCTATAAGTACCACTAGAGTTAGTATTGCCGCTAATCGAGGCCATCATCATCGCACGAGTGGCGGTTAATTGTTCTCCTAAATTGAATGGTACGACACTCATTACCGCGTTAGAATAAGCTCCGAGCTGGCTAGTCGCGCCTAAAGGAAAAATGAAATTGCTTAATGTTTGGCCACCTCCGCCACCTGCTGCAGTGATGCTTGCGGTAATGGTCGAACCATTCAGACCAAACGTTACGTTGTTAGAATTTGAAAACACCACGGTTCCGATTGAAACCGGTGTGGAAGCATTCACCCCGACTGCTGAAATAGTTGTTGAAGAATTCGATACGGGTTGAATGGTTCCGTTTTCACAGAGAAGCGCACGTGTATTTGCGGAATTATACCAAAGCGACCCATTATCTGTGCAAGCACTCCCGAGCGCATCCACTATGTTTTTTACATCGAGAGACAATAACGTTTGCCCCGAAGCAACGCCGGCGCCTGTTCCAACCTGTACTTTTGTGCTGGTCGGCGTGCGAAGTGCACTGCCATACACGTTACTTGCGCTCAACGCAAACCCCGAAGCAACAACCTGCTGACGCGGCGCAAGTGTTTCCCATGTGCCTCCGCAGGTGCTGGTCGTCTGGTTTACTTCTACATTCAGATATACCGTACTGGTCGAGACAAAGTCGTAGGTTAAGGGGTCCATACGGCCGATCTGATCCGAAAACACCCCATCCACCACGGTAGTAGTGGAATTTGAAGCGGTCCCCGCGGGCCAAAGCTTGTTTCCCGCAGTCTGCGCATCGTAAAGTGAGTAACGGAAACAATAAACGGTGCCCGTGCCACCCAAAGGATTTCCGGATGCGTCCGTAAGCCGCCCTTGATAAGACAGAAGGGACGGGATGCCCGCCGCGGACTCTGCCGGTGGGGAATCAAACACGTGCTGGGCAAGAGAAAGATAAAGAAAAAAGGTAAAAATCGCTTCAAGGGTAATAAGCGCGACAAGAAATATCGCGCTCTTTTTTTCCTTAGGACGCTCGAATTTAACTCCGTCTTTACAAATAGACATAAAATTATAATGCCAACCCCCCGATCGTGTGGTCGAGATTTCTATAGCTCCCCTTCATGATTGTAGCAAATTCTTCCATTCTGGGGAGTGCGCGAACACGCAAATGTTTATTAAAATGAACGGCAAGTTCGAGTGGAGCGGTAATTTTTACAA
Source organism: uncultured Candidatus Saccharibacteria bacterium (assembly GCA_964365955.1). Lineage (GTDB taxonomy): Bacteria > Patescibacteriota > Minisyncoccia > UBA6257 > GWB1-50-10 > CAYISA01. Next base: position 45,250 of record CAYISA010000003.1, read on the forward strand.
AGTATCCCTCGAGCGATCCATCCCCCATACCTACCGTCCACTGCCATCCGAAATCCAGAAGAGAGTCCCCGAGCATTTTGGGTGTGGGATGCAGACGCGAAAAGATTTCCTCAAGGCGGATCACATCGGAAAATTGATAATAGAGATCGAAATTAGCGCCTACTCCTTCCAACGCTTCTTTTTTTTCGGGAAATAATTTTTCAAAGATATCCCACGCGCTCTTAAAAAGAGACGATTCATCCGGTTCTTGATTTTTTTTATCTTCAATGCGCAAACGCCGTCCTTCCCAAAAAACCTGCACGTTTTGCGACGGAACATCGAGCATTTTCGTACCAATCGCCGTATCATCCAATAAGTGCACTCCACGCGAAGCATCTCCTTGGAATAAACCAATAAGCGCTTCATTCGAAGGAGGCGTGATAATTCCCTCTCTGAAAAGAAAGACGATATTCATCCCATGTAACGATTTTGATCGAATCATGGAAGTGTGGAAGTGACGGTATACATTGTGATGCGTTGCATGGAACTGCGTGGAGTCCACGTACCGCGTTTTTCTTGGTCCCCTAAAAGCAGAAAATAATCTCCATCCGCAAATGCTGTGGGGATAAGCGCCGTTGTTATCGTAAACTCAAATCGTTGATCCACACAAGATGTTGCGCGATTCACAATCGCACGCGCAGGATCCCGCGTAGCATCTTCCTCTTTGCGAAAAAGGAGCGCGGCAACATAGGGAGTCTCACACAAGCCGGAAATTACAAGAGAATCCCCCGCGCCATTCACGGTGATCATTATAGATGCATCCTGTTGGTGTTGGTTTTCAAACGAGAATTTTCGAATTGATTCAACGCGTATCTCCTGATTCTGCACCGGAACGGTAAGCACAACGCTTGTTACTTCAATCGGAGGATTCTCGAAAAAATCCGAGACATTTTGGACTCCCGCTTCTACGGCGTCCGCAACCACATTTGGAATATCAGAAATTGCGGAGGTAATTGCCTCAAAAGCAGAAGACGATGTAGGCGCCTCCGAAGGCGTATTTTCTTCGGGCACATAGGTTGTTTCAAACCATAGTGCGTCAAGATAAATTTCAGGAAGTCCTTGACCTTCCCGCAACGTGGTAACGCGTATCTTTACTTTCTGAAGATCACCTAAATCTGCAAACGGCATCTCAAGTTCACTGTTGTTTACGGGTTCCCACCGTTCTCCATCTAATGTGTATTCAATGTTCAAAAAATTTTCAATACCGTTAAAAATTAACGCCGCACTTACCAAAGGCACCCCCTCTACATTTTTATCGTTTTGCGCAAAAACCGTTTTGATAAAAAACTTATGCCACGCACTCGACGAAGTGCTTTCTGTGGCGGGAATAAAAGGAGGAGAAATAATTTCCGGAACCGGTTCCTGCAACGTTGTGCTTGGTGAAACGGTTTCTGTTGTTGTGGGAACTTCCATTATAGGAGTATCCGTAGCGGGGGTTTCTCCCGCGGGTGATAACGATTCAGGAGAAGCTGCCGCCCCTGATACACTAGGCGCAATCACAGAAGGCGTCTTGAACATCCACGATAAATGCAGACGCACCCGGAGAATCCTTCCGGGAGTAACGTCACTTCCAAAATTTCCGCAAATGATTGTTTTATTAGCGCCGCTTTTCCACACCGCAGAATTAGATTCTGTAAATTGCGCCGCATCCGTCGGATCTGCGACCTCCGATGCGCCCACGGACGCTTCAGGACGATCCCAATCCCCATTGCACTGCGACGGATAAAATCGCGCAATCTCCGCGCGCACAATAACATTCCCTACCCACACAATAACCAGAAGCACCAAAAAAGAACCTAGGGTGATCTTGACCGGCTTTTTGTTCCAGAAAACCAAAAAGGAGCGAAAGAATTTTATCCCCGATATTTTTTTTATGGGTATTTTTGATATATTTCTTTGCCGAATATCCTCGATATTTCTCGTTTTTGCATGTTTCATCCATCGCTCTTTCATACTCCATCATTCTACACAAAAAACAGAATTTGTGCACAAAACAACGGAGGAAAATTGCTTATTCCTTGGTATATGCCAAGCGAATCTCTTCCAAATCCTTGAGTGGAATCTGATCCGCCGGCCCAGAATAAAGTTTTCCGTCCACCGTTACAACCAGCGTGTATTCATCACGAATAATCGGGCGATCCCAAACACTGAAAAAATCGCCAAGTGTGTATGTGCGGCTGTCTTGGGATTCCACATGGATAACCCCGCGCGCGACATCGTCTGCGTGTGTGTGCACAGCGCGCTCGCAGGAAGGCGAAAGTCCAATGCCTGCAGGGATCGTCTCTGCGACGCCGTCCACAAGAATGGGTAGGGTCGGATGAATATGCTGGACCAGCGGAAGTCCTTCGCGAAGACAAGGAACGCTGTCCTCTAACCCTGTGCCAACAGACCCACCAAAAATCCGCGGAAGCGAAAACCCAGCGATAAGAACCACCACAATCCCGATCCCCCACACAACCGTTTTCTTATCTTTCAGCATACTTATTATCTTACCGAACCGCACCATAAAACACAAAAGCGATCCTAACAGAAAGGTTTTCAATCGGGAATGGTAGAATAAATAATAAGGATGGGCTCAAAACTTTTGCGGGTTTATATTTTAGGTGGGTTGGTTCTTCTTGTAATCGTAGCGGGGGGCGGTTTTTATTATGCGTTTGAGTCATCGCTCCCCGATCTGCCACCCGCAAAACAACTTGTGGTCGGTGCGCCGTATTCCGAACCCATACCCGAAACGCCAAAAAATCCGGAGTTCAATATCCGCATCAAAGATAAGCACACAGTGATTGTGGAGTGGCGCTATCTTCCTTCGCTTACCACGCATATCAATATCTTTCGCGGGAAAAACGCGAATGCGGCTTTCGCATTCTGGGAATCCCTGACGCTTGCCAATTCGGACCTAGCGGCCGGTTCGCGCGAGCTTGCACTTTTACCCGGTGAAAATTCCGCATCTTATTTTTATTATCTAGCAACATTTGGAACAAATGGCGACCCCATTTGGACATCGTCGAGCACTGTCGCAACGTCTACATCCATTTTGGATACCCCGCCTCCGAACACCGACGGAATACCGCCTATGATCACCCCAACTTCTACCACGACTATACCGCCTACAACGACCACATCGACCGCTACCTCCACTACCACATCCACTCCTCCCGTAACCAGCACGTCCACAACGACAAGTACGGAACCCACACCAACTTCCACTAGCACGCCGCCTACGCCAACATCTTCCAATCCTTTCTCTTATCCGCCGGGCGCCATTTTGTTCTATTCGCCCTCGGGACAGATTACGGGGTACATTGTCCCCGTGGATTATAACTTCTGGGCGCAGTATGTGAACAAAAATATTGAGCTGAACTGGCAGAGCATGCCCACCGCAACGGATGCTATCTACGTCTATCGCTCCACAACCAACACGGGCCCGTGGATAGAACTTTTGATCCAATATAACCCGCCTATAGGAGCTCCGGGATCCATTAAAATCATAGACGAGACGGTCACACAACCGTTTTATTACCGGATGGAGGCGCGACAGGGTTCCCAGATTCTGGGGATTTACGGACCGGTGTTTCTCGCCGGCCTTACCCAGTAACTAGCGTGTTATCGAAATAACTTTTCCCGCCTCCGCAAATGGAGCAGAAATAGTGATTACACCGCTTGAAGCGTTCCGAATAATATAATATGCGGAATCATAATCCGTCGTCCCCCCGTAATGAGCGCCCGACGCGGATGGATCGAACGGCATTTTTTGCAGATAGACAGGGACAAGACAGGGCCCGATATCGTACGTGGTTGTCGCCCCGGCCGTTGCCATGCGGACCGTTGTGGTTGGGATAGAACCGGCGGAACAAGAAAATCCGCTTCGATTGTCGGAGATGTTCTGACGAACGACATTCATCAGCGTATTGATATGAGAATTGCGCTGAGAGTTTCTTCCGCGTGCAAGTTGTCCGGCGGGATTTAGCATCGTAATTCCGATAACCGCCACCACCACAAACACCATCACACCAATAGTGATTTCCGCAATCGTAAATCCACGTTGTTTTTTTCTTTGGTGCATTTCTCCTATTTTACCTCATCCCAGGAAATCTGAACGTATTGGTCTCCCGTCAACGGAAAATTCGGTGGCGGACCGAACAGCAAATTTCCGTCGTACGTGATATTCCGAATTTGATACCCCGTTCCATTCGTATATGCAAACCCATAGCGCAAACTTGAGGCAATCATTCCGTACAGTGTCAAGGTATTACGAATATATCCAGTCCCGCAATTAGACCCATAGTAGTACCGCCCCGCACGTCCGCTCTGTGCGATTAGCGCCGCATCGATACGCTCAACATCCGCGCTGCCGAGTCCCGTATTGATGTTATATTCCGCGATCAGTCCGATCACGTCCGTTCCGTCATAATTCGTATACAACAGGTTATTGTTGAGGGTAATGCTCCCGGTACCAAGCGCGTTACGGGCCCCCACGACAAGGCGCGCTCCGTTAATTTGTCCCCGAATCCACGCGTGATCTTCCAAAAAAATGATTCCGTTTGCGGGGAACGGGTAATTTCCCAATGAGGTCGTCGCGAAAATAGTCCACGTCCCCCACCCCGATTGATTTTGCGAGTTTGTACAATACTGCGGAGCTACGGTAAGCGACGTAACCTTGTATAAATCGAATGTGTCGTCCGTTTTAAAAACAATCTCATATCCGTACGCGGTCGATGACGCCCGGTAAAACCCGGAGGCCTGTGCATCGGTGCTCATCTGCGAAAGCGTTTGTGTAATGCCCACAAAATCCACGGGGGGCACGCCGACCTGACGACCGGACATAAAGATAGTTGGCTGCGACGGCATGGCGGCAGGAGGAAATGGATCAACGGGTGTGTGTGTATGCACCCCGAATTCCCGATTAACGTCCGGATGCCAGGAATGATCCGGGCTGTCGACGTCGTCATGATCGGGATCATCGTAGGATGTTAGAACACTACTGATAAGATTGTGCGCTACACCATCGAAACGGATACCCTTGTTGGAATGAATAGGTCCGAACACTTCCGTTCCGGCTCCAAACCTCACATTGTCGTTCATCGCAACCGCATATTTTGCGAGCGACGGAACGCCCAGACGCACCTCGATAATTTTTTCGATTGATGTATCGGTAAGAAGTTTTCCCGTGCTCCTTATTTTTACGACACGGGAGCCCACCGGTGGTGGCGTGATATCAAGCGTAAATGTTCCGATTAGACTTCCCGATTTATCGTAGTAGTCGTGCACATAAGGCCCGGCTGTGCCCGTTCCGTCCTGATAATCAAGCGGCGCGTGTGCCAAGTGCCAGCGATAATATTCGATGCCCGCCTCGGCAACATTGAACGCCAGAAGCTTTCTAAAGTCCCGGACGGAAGAATTCAGAAGCGATGATGACCACACCACAAACCCGATTACCGCGGACAGTGCCACGGTGGAAAAAACGAGAAGTTGAAGAGAAATTTGGCCGGCCGAGCGTTTTCGCATGGATTAATTGGATTTTAAATTCCGAATAGTAACCAATGTGGACAGTGTGATGGAGCGGGGCGTGGTGGTTGTACTTATGTCGGCGGTGAACATAACCATAACGGAACGGATTGCCGTCACGTCTACGGGATATACGAGTGGGGCACCGGTGCCTGTATAATTCGTATCATAATAAGCGAACGAGCTCTGAGACCCGAGTAAATTTGTCACGGGAACAGAAACCGTTTCGGAGGATGATGGGTACGTTATCGGGTTGCCTACCGGACGGATTACGCCTTTTTGAAGCGTACCGGAAGCAATCGTGTATCGGACATGTTCCATAAGACCGTCACGGTCAATGTCACTAAAAAACGTAAACGTTGTGGAACTTGCGGCTTCGATGGGAAACGCTCCCGCGCTCGATTGGCCGATAGACCGGATCTCAACCACGGCCGTCTGCAAGGCCTGCTCCACATCCGCTTGGGTCGGAAGTTTTGCATCCAAATATTTCTGAATATTCGTTATAATCCCTACAAATTGTGTGAGAATCACAACCAAAATAACCGAAATAGCCGCCCCCAAAATAAGTTCAAGAAGAGAAAAGCCGTTTTGTGAACCAAACTGTTTTTTCATGTTACGGCGACAAATTGATTTCGGCCTGCGTCCATTCTCCCGAAACGGAGATGGAGCTTGTTGCCGGTAAATACCCGGGAACCGTGGCTTCGGCAAAATAGGTACCCGCAGAAAGATTCTGGAAAAGAACCTGGCCCAATGGAACACAGGGACCCGAAAAGTATACCGTAAGATCCCGTAACTCCGGCGTTGTGCCCGCATCTTCCGTAGACAGCAGCACTTTGTATCGGAAATAGCGATTATTAGTTAAAGACGCGTGCAGTGCCACGGAAGAAGAGGTATAAAATGTCCCCGCGGTTCCGTCCGGACCGATAAAATTCCATGTCGTGTCATCGCTATTTGCCGCAAACTGAAGCCGGAGGCTGTCGGCTCCCGTTGAACCGGGCTGTGATGCCGGATTCCATAGAACGTTCCCGTAGGTGGTGGAGGTCGCTCCAAAATCCAACGTCTCCGAAATCAGATATGCGACGCTCGTTGTACTGTACCCACCCGCGCCGTACGCCATCGTAATTATTCCGGGAGTTCCGACGGGATCGACTCCCGATTGCTCCGAATAAGTCCCCGCGCTCCAGTCGGTCTGTGAACGATAAAATTCGCCAGTTTTCTTTGCCCCGGAAAATCCTGTTTTGGTAAGCTCCACGGTTGCACCCGGAATAGGGGCTCCGCTTACCCCTTCTTTGACGGTTATAAGAAGTGAGTTGGGGTCGGCTGCCCTCAAAATGAATGCAAAAACCGCGTTGGTAGCTGGCGCGATATATGCGGGAGTTAGAGGAAGAGTCCCTAGTAAATCGTACCCACCAGAATAAGAGAAGGCGTGACTCCCCCACTCGATTCCGGCATATACTTTCGTTCCGTCCACGCCGGTCTGCGAGCTGGTCGAGAATTTTATTATGTCCGGATCCGTACCGATCAGCTTGCTGCCGGTTATTACAAAGGGCTGACTGCCCACGCCGGCACAAAACGCATCTTTTGTTTCCATGACAAAAGGGGCGAGTAAATCGATCTGAAAGGTGACGGGGGTGAGCGTCTGTGCCAGGACGGACAGATGCCCGACAATCGGATTGGGATTTGCCGGAACACCCACGGGATAAGTTTGATCCGTAGAATACCCCACTTTGGTAACCGTAACTTGGTACCCTTGAGTGCTGGTCGGGACTCCCACCAGCTGCAGCACGCCATTCTGGTTGGTGGTATCCGTCAGATCGATCGCAGGAGTTGTGCTGGTGTTCACAACATGAACGCTTGCGCCAGGAACCGGAGCCCCGCCGGCGTTGATAACATTCACGAACAGCGATCCGCTATTCGCGCTGCTTTCCAGATTTTTAGGAGCAATGCGCGCCGTAAGGATAAGGGGGATAAAATTCGGACAGGTGGTACAGGTTGCTTCAAGCTCCACCAATTTATAATCGGCGGGTGCGGTATCATTCGGATTGCCACCCAAAATTCCGTCGAACGGATCGTCTATATTCCGCACCGTCGTTTTGATGGCAAACACTCTGTCTGTGGTAGTGGTCGCTATTTTAATCTGCTGCAACACCCCGCTCGGAATTCCGCCCTGCGTTCCCACCTGGTCAAACGGAAGATTCCGAACCGTCTCCATTTCCTTGTTCAAAATCGCCGTTCCCATCGTACGAAGATCGGTGTTGCTTAAAACGTCCACAACGGAACGATAAAAAAGGAAGAGTCCGCCGAACAGCATAAAAATAAGTCCCACGCCAAGGACTACTTCAATGAGTGTTGCACCTCGGTTCCGTTTTTTTTGCATACCTTAGCGGCTGATCCCTTGCGATATTGAATAGATCGGAACCACAATGGAAATCGCGACAAACCCTACAATCAATCCCATGATAACCAAAATAAGAGGCTCGATAAACGCCGTCAGATTTTTAAGCGAATTATCGGTCTCTTCGGTAAAATATTCCGAAAGATACGTGAGATTTTCTTCCAAATTTCCCGTGGTTTCCCCGATTTCTATCATACCGGTTAAAATAGGCGGGAACATTTTCTGATTCCCCCCGAGCATCTTCGCGAGCGGATTTCCCTGTCGAATTCCCTCGGCCGCGTCCAAAAGGCGTTTGCGGTATACTAGATTGTCGGCGGTGTTGCTGGTGATGGTAATGGCTTCCACAATTTTGATCCCGCCTTTCAGCAACACTCCCAGCACGCGCGTAAAATTCGCCGTACCCACATCAATGGTAAATTTGGAAAAAACAGGCAACAGCAGAATCACCCGGTCGATGGCATAACGAACTTTCTCGATTTTTAAAAGTAGACGGAACAGGACGATAAATGCGACAGCTCCTCCAACCAGAATAAAGAAATACTCGCGTACAAACCCGAGCACGGAAATTAAAATGCGGGTTGTGACAGGGAGTTTGATATTCAAATTTTCAAACGCGGTAATCAGTTTCGGAAAAATGAAAAATGCCAGAAACGCGTTCACGATGATGGTCATCACGAACAAAATGCCGGGATAAATCATTGCGGACTTTACTTTGCCGCGCAGTGATTTCGCTTTTTTCATCTCGTCAGACAGGTACAGCAGGTTTTCCGCGAGCGTTCCGCTCGCCTCGCCAACTTCCACAATACTAATGAAAAAATCGCCAAAAATGCTTTTGAATTTTTTGAAGCTCTTCGCAAGCGCCTGCCCATTATTAATATCTTCAATCAACTGGTTCGTGATGCGCCGCAAACCGCGCGATTTTGTCTGTGCCTGAACGATTTTGAGCCCCTCGAACATCGGGAGCCCTGATTTGATAATAATCGAAAGATGCCGCGAAAAATCAATTTTTTCCTGAAGCGAAACACGCGAAAATAGAGGAAGTTGGTTTTCCTTTTCGGCATTCACTTTCTTTAAAACAGGATTCTCACTCATGGATAATACGGAGAACTTCATCGATACTGGTCAAACCCTCAAGAGCTTTCTCAAGTCCGTCTTTCAACATCGTCGTCATCCCACCTTTCACGGCCGCTTCTTTGATGTCTTGCGCGCTTGAACGTTGCATTACGAGTTCGCGGATCTCATCATCCAGCAATAACGCTTCTCGAATCCCCAGACGCCCCTTGTACCCGGTGTTGCCACACGACGCGCATCCCACCGGCGCGTAGAAAGATCGTTTCTCTTTTTCAACGTACGGGATGAGCTCACCCAGACTTTCCACCTCGGCGATTGTCAGTGTTTTCTTTTTTTTGCAGTCCGGGCAAAGCCGCCGCACCAACCGTTGACCCATCGCGATATTTACGGTGGACGCCACCAAAAACGGCGGAATCCCCATATCCATAAGCCGCGGAAACGTAGTCGCCGAATCATTCGTGTGAAGCGTGGAAAGCACCAAGTGTCCGGTTAAGGCAGCATTCACCGCAATGCGGGCAGTTTCTTCGTCGCGGATTTCCCCTACCATCACAATATTCGGATCTTGCCGCAAGATGGAACGCAGTCCGCTTGCGAACGTAAGTCCGACCTGCGTATTCACTTGAATCTGTGTGGTTCCTTCGAGCGAATACTCGATTGGGTCTTCGATCGTAATAATGGAGACTTCGGGCTTGTTCAGTTTTCGCAGAATGGAATAAAGCGTTGTTGTCTTCCCCGATCCTGTAGGACCGTTCGCTAAAATCATGCCGTAGGGACGCTTAATGGCGGCAAGCACCTGCCGCAGATCGGCCGGTGAAAAATCCTGCGTTTCCAGATCCAGTGTGCGGTTTGCCGCCAAAATACGCATCACAATATTTTCTCCATAATACGTGGGAATAATCGAAACGCGCACGTCCACATTCCCCAGGACTTCCGCCGTTACCCGAAACCGCCCGTCCTGCGGAACCAAATGTTCGTCGGTACGGAGACCCGCCACCACTTTGATACGCGCCACCAGTTCCCCGCGCACGTCTTTAGGAATCGGATTTTTGGGAAACATATCGGTTAGATTGCCGTCAATGCGAAAGCGAATGCGCATTCCCTTCTCGTCGGGGTCCATATGAACATCGGACGCCCGCGCCACATAAGCGTACTCGATAATAAGATCCACCAGCTTCACCACCGATACTTTTTCCGAAGGATATTTCAGCTGTTTCAGGATTTCTTGTTCAATAATTTTGATATCGTACATGACTCTATTATAGTATATTTAACACATAGGCGTATCATTACACGATGGATATTATCTCGCACGAACTCTGGGGAGACATCGCGGTGGGACCCTTTTCGAACTATGAGTTTGATGGGATCTCGTGGGGACATCCGTCTATTTTTATTCCGAACGTGATGCTCCTTATTGCCGTGTATGCTCTTTTCTTCTTCTATCGCTACAAAACCGCAAAAAAATTATTCCTGAAAGAAAAACATGTTTGACGTAACTCTGTGTTTTCTTACGCGTCCGAATGAGGTTCTTCTCGCTATAAAAAAGCGGGGATTCGGCGCAGGAAAATGGAATGGGATCGGCGGAAAGGTAATACCCGACGAAACAATCCCCGCGGCCGCATGCCGTGAGATACAGGAGGAAATCGGCGTCATTGTCCGAAAAGAAGACTTGGAGTCGCGCGGCACGATTGAGTTTTTCTTTCCGCACAAGCCCGAATGGAATCAGCGTCTTCATATCTTTTTTGTAAAGTCATGGGAATTGGAACCGCAGGAATCCGAAGAAATGCGTCCGCTCTGGTATGCGCACGACCAAATTCCCTACAATGAAATGTGGGTAGATGACTTCCACTGGCTTCCGCGGGTACTTGCCGGAAAATCCATTCGCGCAACCTTTCGTTTCAAGCACGGCTTTGACAACGAGTTGGAACAAATGGATATAAAGGAAATATAAAAACCCGCATCTACAAGGTGCGGGTTTTAAAAAATCAAAACCTTACTTCGCCATTGGCTGTGCGGACATATTTTTTTTCTCACACATCTTGCAATTTTTCGCGTGCGTTACGACTTCATAAATCGCGGAAAGTCCCACGAGGACATAGACAACTTTCATAAACAAACCCCACCCGTCACTCATCGACCAGTCACCAAGACCGACATTAAACACTTCAAGCAACCAGTTCAAGCCACCGATCACAAGAAGAATAAACGTAACTTTATGCATAATTTTAAATCAAACTTCTGTCGACCTTTCGACTCTTCTATTTTATCACATTCGCACTACCAATTTTATCCACCAAAAGGCGCGGAGTGAGCTTTCACCGCAATTTCCTCCGTGTTGGCGCGCTTCATCAATTCCTGTTGCAATCGTTCCGCGAAAGTGTGTTCGAGCGCGGGTAAAATAATCGGTTTTTGCGACGCTCGGGTCGGATCCTCTCCTTCTGCATGCGCAATCGAAAAACTCACATCACTTGTCCCAATCAACTGATCCACAATCCCCCGTTCAATCACCACATTTTGAACTCTACGAAACGGGACCACTACTTCCGTTTGGCGCAGAATGCCGCGCGTGATCGCAATAGAATCTTTCCCGAGCTCGATGCGATAGCGAATGTAATCAAACCAACCGATAAAAATGGAGATGAGTAGAACAAATACGCTTATCCCAACCCCCGCAAGCGTAATGCTCCCGAGCGTGGGCACCGAACCAATCACGCTATTCGCCGCAAGCATAACCCCGAGCAGAAAAACACCGAGCCCAATGCGGCGCATCAGGAGTAGAAAAAAAGTCCTGGGACCCAACTGTTGGAATACGCGTTCTTCCATCTGTTTTATTCTACACTATTCTTTGTGCATGCTTTCGTCTACGCAGGATACTTGCAAAATAAAACGGATATGGTACAATAGCACTGCCTGTTTTTACATCCTTCGTGGAATGGACGACGTCAGTCGTAGGAAGCGCGTGGGGGTAAGGTCGAGCAGTGCGTTATATATTTTTTAGAAATGAAAAAGATTTATGTAGGAGGACTTCCCTACTCTACGACCGATGCAGAAATGAAGGATCTGTTTGCAAAGTACGGTGCGGTATCTACGGCGAGCGTCCTTATGGACAAGTTCACCGGCCGCAGCCGCGGATTTGGTTTCGTGGAAATGGAGAACGATACGGAGGCACAAGCCGCCATCGATGCCTTGAACGGCACCGATTTCGGGGGACGCAAAATCATTGTGAATGAAGCGCGCCCCTTGAGTGAGCGTCCGCCCCGCCGTGACTTCGGTGGTGGTCGTCGCGACTTTGGTGGTGGTGGTCGTCGCGAATACTAGTCCTTATAAAAACACCGCCCTGGTAAATGCCGGGGCGGTGTTTTTTATATCCTATTTTTTATCGCGAACCCGTAATCGATCCCCGACAGCTCGTTCCTTAAAATCAAGAATCCTGCTCTTGAGGCTGTCTTTCAATAAATCGACAGCCGCGTGGAAATCTTCGTGGAATTCTTTCACAAATAGGGCCTTATGTGGAAAAGCAAGCGCTGCAGAAACGGAGAAACCATTCCCCTGCCGATGGTGTCTGCTCGGTTGCGTAACTTCTATCATCACCTGGGTTTCTCTTACCGTCTCGAAACGTTTTATAAATCGCGCAAGCGTACCAATTTTCACCTCGATATACTCCCGCATCATGGGCGTGAGTTTGATCTCTGCTTTCCCAATCGTAATGTTCATCCTTATAGTTTAAGCTTTGCTTCCACGCGCTTCAATAAAACCGCATTGGTCGCGACAATAATTGAGGACGCAGACATTAAAAGCGCTGCGATTTCTGGCCGGAGCAAAAGACCGAATGACTTATAAAATACTCCCGCCGCGATGGGAATAGAAAGAACGTTATAGATTGCGGCCCAAAAAAGGTTCTGTTTCATCTTTCGCACCGTTGCTTTACTTAACCGGATTGCCGCAACAATGTCATACGGATCGGATTTCATTAAAACGATGCTGCCTGTTTCGATCGCCACATCCGTACCGGCTCCAATCGCGATGCCAATGTCGGCTTGCGCAAGCGCCGGCGCATCATTGATCCCGTCCCCCACCATAGCAACGAATTTTCCCTCGCTTTGAAGTTGCTTCACGTGCTTCGCTTTATCACCAGGAAGCACTTCCGCAAAAATCCGATCAATGCCGAGTTCTTTACCGATCGCTTCGGCAACTTTTTGGTGGTCACCTGTGATCATGGCGACTTCAATGCCGAATTCTTTAAAACGTGCGACGGCATCTTTCGCATTCGGTTTTACGGTATCCGCAACCGCCACCACGCCCGCGAGTTTTCCGTCCACCGAAAGTAGGCTTAATGTTTTTCCGCTCGCCGCAAGCTGACCAACCAAAACTTGTGACGTACCGAAAAGCACGCGGTTGTCTTTCATTAATTTTTCTGTTCCTGCGAGAATCGTTTTTCCGTTTACCACCGCCCGCAAGCCGTACCCGGCGAGGGATTCGAATTTTTCAACCATCTCAAATTTGGAAATATTTCTGTTCCTCGCTTCTTCCATGATCGCCTTCGCAATCGGGTGGTTTGACCCCGATTCGATACTAGCTTCATACTTCACGACATCGGCTTCACTAAACCCCTCGAATGCCACCACATCCGTCACGCGCGGCTTGCCTTCGGTGAGCGTTCCGGTTTTATCAAGCACAATCGCATTGATTTTTGACGTATTTTCAAGCGTTGCGGCGTCTTTGATAAGAATGTTGTGTTTTGCACCGATCCCTGTGCCCACCGCAACCGCAGTGGGCGTTGCAAGCCCGAGCGCGTCGGGACAAGCGATCACAACCGTGGAAACAGCAAAAGTTAGCGCCACAATAAAGGTTGCCCCCGCGACAAAATACCACCCCAAAAATGCCGCGAGCCCGGAACCGATTGCAAGAACGACAAGATACCCCGCCGCTTTGTCCGCAAGACGCTGGCCCGGCGCTTTGGAGTTTTGCGCAGTTTCAACCAGTTTGATGATCTGCGCAAGAACGGTTTCCGATCCAACCTGTGTCGCCCTGAATTTAAGTGTTCCTGTTTGGTTGACCGACCCGCCCGTGACTTTGTCGCCCGGTTTTTTTAAAACTGGCAGCGATTCCCCCGTCACCAATGATTCATCAATTGCACTTTCGCCTTCTATTACTTCGCCGTCCACCGGTACTTTGTCGCCCGGACGCAATACAACAATATCTCCATGAACGATTTCCGCGCTTGGAACTGCAACTTCTTTTCCATTACGGATCACATTCGCCTGCGGCGGCACAAGGTCAAATAACGCGCGGAGCGACTCCGAAGTTCCACGCCGCGATTTCATCTCCATCCAATGGCCAAATAAAACGAACGTGACCAAAAGAGCCGCGGCTTCATAGAAGGTTTCGGACTCCGGATGAATGGCGGTAAGGAATACGCTGAAAAGATATGCGGCCAGAACACCGGTAGCGACCAAAACCGCCATGTTGAGTTTTTTTGCCTTCAGGGAATAATAGGTCCCCGTAATAAAAATAGAGCCAGTCCAGAACACAATGGGCGTTGTGAGGATCAGAAGAAACCAATTAACTGGGATCGGTGCGGACAGATTTAATTTAAAAAAATTGATGCCGACCAGCGAATAGAGGAAAATCGGAATCGAGAGGAAAAGAGAGATCAGAAACCGGCGGCGCATATCCGCTTCCATCGCCTTTGCGATCTGCGGGTTGGTCATCGCCGCCTCGTGATCGGCATGACTCTTTTTTTGCATGTCGTGGCCCTTATAGTTATCCGTTCCTTCCCCAGGTTCGCCCGCTGAAATTTTTGCGGATGTGGGAATCAGCTCCATCCCACAGGCAGGACAGCGACCCGGCTCACTTTTCCGAACCTGCGGATGCATGGGGCAGGTGTAAATCATTTTCTCCCCTTCGATTACTTTTTCCGAAGAGGCTTTGGGGGCGTGCTCCGCGTGGCAACACATTTTTTCTATCGGGAACTCAAATTGCTTTGCCTCCATAGCACATCCACAGGTAATAGATAATTTATCTGCGGAACAACTAAAGCACTCCTTACCGCATGCGCAGTTTTTTTGTCGAACAGGCGCGGGATTGTGATGATTGTGGTTCATAATTATTTCTTACAAAAAATTAAAGATTCGACCGTCGGATCAACAACGTACATGATGAGTATATACAATTCTATTTTTATTATAACCGTTCGCGATGATCGTGGGAGGCAATGATGCCCTGGTTTTTCTTAAGACGTGGAATACACATTGGAGTGCGCGCCTTATACATGTCCCATTGTGCCCCAAACGTCGCGCGTGATTCTTTCTCTTCGCGCCGCGCGAGACGCACATACATCCACACAAGCACCGGGAACATAAGAAGCGTGATAAGCGTAGGCCATTGGAACAAAAACCCGAACATGATAAGGATAAACGCTACATACTGCGGATGACGGATTCGGGCATAGGGACCGGTTGTGGCAAGCGTGGAACCCCGTTGCGCTTTATAAAGCACCTTCCATGCGTTCGCGAGCAAAAGAAATCCATATCCGATAAGAATGTAACTTGCGATATGAAACGGCCCAAAATGCGGATCGCCGCCCCAACCAAATAGGTCTTCAAAAAGATGCCCGGAATTATGGATGAAGGGATCAATACCGGGGATCCATTTCACAAGCCAACCCAAAGCAAGATAGATTGTGAGCGGGAATCCGTACATCTCGAAAAACAGCGCAATGACGAATGCGGAAAATGCGCTGAACGACCTCCAATCGCGAGAAGTTTTCGGTTTTGTGAAGCTAAACGCAAACACAATAAAGACAGCGGAATTGATGATGACAAGCGGCCAGAGACCATAGGCATTTTCCATAGCGATTAATGGCAACACGAATGATCTCCCTTCTCATCTTTCACAGACTCGGTGACCGCAACAGAATCCGCCTTCGGTTCGTGATCATCGGCATGATTTTTTTGAGATGAAGTATGCCCACGCCGCATCATCCAGAGATGTACCCCAACCATAGCGCCGATAAGGATAAAGGAGGGCCACGATTGAAAAGCGCCACCTCCGGCAAACACGATAAAACCAAAGATAAGAAGACACGACACCATCATCCACATCATTGAGAATTTATTTTTATTGTTGTGATTGTGCATTTTACTCCTTGTCGCGCACCAAACTTGTGTTGTGCATCCAGACCATATACCACGCAAAAATCCACGCGAACGCGAACATATAAACTACTCCAAGAAGAAAACTTCCAAACGTGAGCCATATAAATCCGGGTAATGTCTCAAACAGAGCGTGATGGATCTCGATGGCCCGGCCCGTACGCCACGGAAGAAGTTCGCCTAAAAGACACAGGAAGTAAAGGACCTCTGACCCCAGAACACACAACCATCCATACCGTTTTAATGAAAGCATAATAACTATTTTTTAGTTGACTGTATTCATCTCTCGACCTTTCAAGACGTGTCCGATTATTTTTGTTTAGACAATCGATACAACGATAGGATTTCCTCTACGGCTTTTTTCGATTGGCCCGACTTCATCTGCTGGACCACATGAGTTGATAAATGGTTTTTTAAAATGAAACCTTCGAAACTGGACAGGGCTTCTTTAATCGCGAGCGATTGGTAGAGAATATCGATACAATATTTATCCTCTTCCACCATTTTTTCTAATCCTTTAATCTGACCCGCTACTATCCGCAAACGGCGGATTGCCCGTACTTTGTCAGTAATGTGTTTCATACCAGGGTATGATACCCAGGGGGGGTATCATATGTCAAGAACGAATTATCCACAGAAATGTTCGTCCTTCTACGCCTCCTACTTTGCCCACAACCAACTGGAGTGTTTTGGGTAGCGGAGCAATAGAGCCGAACATCAGTAGCCCGTTGCGATGGTGACCTCCCGGGGGATCACCCTCCCAGCGCACGGGCTTATATTCTTTACCATTTTCGTCCTTGAGCATAACCGTCTGGGTTAGATCGGCACTCAAATCTTCGGAATGTGTATCAAGCGCCACCTCAAAAGCAACTTCAGAAGAAAGGTTCGGGGTTATTTTTACGGTAACCGATCCTTCGCTATTCGTTTGCATTTCAAGCGCCGGAAGCAATTCGGTAGAAAGTTGGGACCCCGGCACTTGCTGTTTAGTAGACTGCTTTCCTCTGCTACCAAAAATCAAAAGTGTGGCGACCGTTAAAACAATCGTACCGACGATATATATTCTTTTCATGATATTTTTAGTTTAATGATACGGCGAGTGATCAATCCGATCCCCAGAATATTGAACGCGATGCCGACCCAGAACAGCTTCACTTGATACTGTGCGGCAAACGTCACGATTCCAGTAGCTCCTAAGACCGGGAGAATGTTCACAAGATAGTGAGCGCAACAGGAGACCATCGCGGCGGTGGAGGTCGTTCCCGTCGCCGCTACTACCTTCCCTGACATACTACCCTGGTGCACAACACTCTTCAGATAAGCATAGAGCCCAACCTGAATCCCAAATCCTAAGGCGAGTGCCACCACAAAATACCAGAACTGCACGAACTGATTTGCCGTGAAATTCCATCCCGACACAAGAGACAGCGCCGCAAAATAGGCGCCGAGAAGCGTAAACGTAGCCGCAGATCCCTTCATAATGGACGTGATGATAGATCGTGACATACTAATTTAATTTTTCGAGTTCCGCGAAAACACGATCGTTGTCAATCCCCATAGTTGGGTCATCGAACGCGTCGCGAACAATTCCCTGTTTATCAATTAAGATAAAACTATGTCCGGGGAATGCGCCATAATGCATTGAGGAGGGCAGGGTGAGCATGCCGAGCGCCTGTGAAACTGATTTATCGCTGTCGAAAAGTACTGTCGCCTTTCCAAGCTCCGGCATTTTCTGAATTGCGCTCTGCCAATCGGAAGGAGGATCAATCACCACGGAGAGCACAGCCGTATCCGCGTTATTGAATCGCGGGTCGGTCGCAAGCGCGACCATCTGATTCCAGCAAGCGGGATAGCACATAATGCCTTCGCTGAAAAAGAGCGCGATTTTTTTCCCTTTGAGACCAATCGCAGAATATTCGGTGCCGTTCCGATCGCGGAGCGAAAAATCCAGCATCGGTTTTCCGATTAAATTATTGAGCGACCCCGGATCCCCTGCAACCGGCGTATGCATGGGGTCAGAACCACTTAGTTGCGACCCTTTACCATTGCGGCCCAGAAAAAAGAGCCCGCCGAGAACAAAAATAATTATAACAATTAGTGCGATCGTAGTGAATTTATTTTTTTTCATGATGTTATTGTTGATTTTTTAGACTGTCGTATGGCAATCGTGATAAGCCAAGTAAAGATTCCTATGAATAGAATTGCCCAGACGTATTGCGGGATGCCGCCGATAAATTGATCCAGCCATTGCTGAAACTTTGTGAGGTAGATGTTTACGTTAATTTGCAACTCGGAATGCATGGCGAGATTCCCGGTAAAGGCCCAGATAAACGTAAGAATGCCCATCACGGTGAATGTTACCCCCGCAAGAAGATCCGAGATTCGCACCGCCATTTCCTTCCCGAAGAGGCGCAGTCTAAATGGTTCCCGGGCAATAAACAGCCGTTCCGTAAGACGGGAGCGATCGAGAATGAAGGACAATACAAAGAGCGGAGTCACCATACCGAGTACATATGCGAGAGTATAGACGATCCCCCAAAGGAAAGACCCCGGGAGAATCGAGAGCGCAAGCGCCCCTGCAAGCACCGGCGCACAACATGTGGTTGCAGTTCCAGAAAAAATTCCAAGCACGAATATGGCTACCGCGCTTTCCTTTCCGGTGTATTCCCGCTTAGAGCGAAGGCTTTTAGGCAATGCGAACCGTTTCCCCAGAAGTAGCGAGACGCCCAACCCAAACAGCAGTAGTCCGACCGCTATGAAGATTTCGCGATGGTAACGGCTGAAGATTTGGCCCAATACCGATATCCCGAGCCCGAGTGGAAGAAAAACTGTCAGGATTCCCAGAAAGAAAATAAAAGTCATTAGAAATACTTTCCTTCTTGTTCGGAAGATCGAGCCAAAATAAGAGGGCAGAAGAACGGTCACGCAACAAGGCGCGAAGAGTGCGGCAATTCCTGCAATGAATGCGGCAAGAAGCGATGTGCTAATAAGTATTTCCATAAAATTAGATGCCGCAACCGCCCTGTGGGGCGTAAGGTGTCTGTTCGTTTTGTTGCGGGATTTTAATTGCCCCCGCATTCCTATCAGCTTTTAGGCCCGCGATATAAATCCACGTGATTGAAATAACGAATGCGGAGATAAGAATGCTCACCGAAATAGAATGATCTTTATTTTGTTTTTTTCTGTATTTTCCATGTTGGTGTTTCCCCCGTTTGAAACTAAAAAACCGCGAACGATGCGGCGGGAGCTACAAGCAGAAAAGTACGAGTGAATCTCGACCTACGTGCTTGTAGTAAAAACAAAAGGGAGGCCTCGTTTTTCGTGAAGCGATGTCCATCTAAGAAGTCTTCCTAAAACTCCTCGTGGCGCGTTTTCTTCCGCCAAAGAATACTGTCTTTGGGAAGCGGAGAGTGAGTTGTAAGATTTTGAAATTGTTACCGCACAAAGAAAAACAATAAGTGCCGAGAACATGGCTAATGCAACAGACGAAGGAATAGCAGTAATCATCGCTGTGAATACCCCCAGATGTATGCGCACATATTCAAAGGGGTTGGTATTCGTTTTACACTCACTTGTGCCAGTGAGTGTGGGGAGACAATTAGCGTGGCTCCCCATAGTATTAGGATGGGCTATCAGCCGCACTCCGAAGAGCAGAACCCCCACAAGCCCTACAAGCGCGGCAAAGACAAGAAAGGATTTTATTTTCATATTATTTTCGTTGCGTCAGTTTGTAAACCTTAAGAATTTCAGTGGTCGCTTTCTTACTCTGGCCACCTTTCATTTGCATTCTTACGTGTGTCGAGAGGTGGTTTTCCAAAAGAAGGTCATCAACGCCAGAAAGCGCCCGTTTGATGGCCGAGGACTGCGTAATGATATCGATGCAATATTTATCTCCCCGGATCATTTTCTCAAGACCCCCTAATTGGCCTTTGATGATCTGGAGTCGGCGGAGGGCTCGTTTTTTTGCAACTGCTTCCATTACTACAGTATACCCCCGTAGGGTATATGAGTCAAATGCCGACCCTGTGGATTATTTTACGTTCGATTTATCCGAGTTTCTTCGAAACCCTCTCCCATGCCTGGTGAAGCCATCTTAGAACTTTTTTCCACACCCAAGCCACATAAACACCAAGAGCGATGAGGAGTAACGGCCACACCACGTCCCAACTCCAATCAACGACGCCGGCGTTTTCAAGAAAAAACAACGCTCCGCCGATAATTAAAATAAAAGCTAGTATCATATAGTTAACAATATAATCAATCGGCCTTTTATTAATGATAGCTCTCAAATTGCTAAAATAATAGCGATCTATGTCCCACATCCGCCTCCGGACGCCTTTGGAGCCGGCCCTACTTGCTGCTTAATATCCTGATACCCCGACGCGCTTGAAAAGCGCTCACTTAACAGTTCTTTTGGATCCGCCTGCATCAACGAACTTCCCTTCGTTTTTAAGTACGCGTCGATCGTCAGATAGGTATCGGGAAACCAATAGGAATTCACTTGAAGCGCGACTCGATACATCGTATCTTCTGTCGCGTCCTGCGACGCCAAAAGTTCCAGAAACCCCAACATGGCCATTCCATGATTACAGTCCGGGAAATAGGTTGAGTTTCCGCAACACGGACGATAAATGTTTTGACTAACTCTCTCTACCAGCGCCTGTTGATCTTGGGTAAGGGAAACAAAAGAATGTTTGCTGTAATGATTCATCGGGCCGTCTTTCGCAAGCGTCCAGCCGCCAGTCGACGCGAAACGGTCGGGACCACCATAACGCGGATCCATCATCGGTCCCTTCTCAAGAACCGGGTTTTTATTTCCAAGACCAAGCGCCCAAAGGAGATTCAGTAGATAACCCGAATTTTCCTGCGTGATGACAAGATTGCCGTTATCCTTTTCGTACAGGAGTTTCCGCATATCGGCATCCATGCCGCCACGACTCATATAAAGCTCCTCAAATTTTGATGCGTCGATCACGCCCGAACCCACAAGGCGTACTCCCAGATCCCCCCACCGGACGGGGAGCTCAACCGCGTCGTTCCCCGTCTTCCCCATATCCGTCGCCACTGGACTGAACGTTCCTTTGTCTGCTTGCGTTTTTCTATTTTCAGTCACGGAAACGCCCGTACGATACACGAATGCCAGTATCACAAAAAGAGCTGACACAAAGATACTAAATAGCAACGTCCAACGTGATTCAGATTTTTTTTCGATTATAGGTTCCATGGGTTTATTAAAGCATTCTTTTTGGGCTACAGGAAGAAAATAGCGATTCCAAGCACAACCATCACAACTCCGCCCCATAATTTCATCTCTTTTCTGCGCGTGCGCTGCCATAAGTCGACTTTTTCCGTCATGCCCACATTCGACGCAAAGAACAAAATGGCGGCAAGCGGGAGAACAAAGATGACGTTGTACAGGAAAAGATATCCCAACCCCGCCCCGTAGGTGCTTCTATCATGGAGCATGCCGATTACCATCAGGTACGGTCCGCCCGTGCAGGGAAATTCACAAAGCCCCACCAAACCTCCCAAAAAGAAAGCGGCGGGAAGAGAAACTTTTTCCATGAGCGTTGCCATTTTTCGATGCGCTGCCTGCGGAATCCCCAATCGTACGGGAAACCGCGGAAAAAGCGCTCCTGCTATATTAATGATCCCAAGCGCCACCAACAGAATCGCTCCCACGCGCCCCATAAAATTCGGAATGTTAAAAAAATGCAACGCATGTGCAATCCCAAGTCCGATCAGAATATACGCGGCAAAAATTCCGAAGATGTACATTCCGCCGATCTTCATAATGTGCGTGCGTGCCTTTCCTAAACTGAACAAAAACGCGATGGTTAGCAAAAGAACGGAAAACGCGCACGGATTGATACTGTCCAGAAGCGCCGCAAACGTCACAAGCGGTAAAAGAAACGTACCACCCTGCGTAACCGCCCAGATGAACGATGCGCCCGCAGGCGTAAGCCGCAAAAACGCGATTATTCCTCCAAGAACAACGACCACCCCGAGCGCGATAATAAAACGTTTTGTCATTCTATTATTAAGGAGTTACGACCGCCGAAAAACCGACCTGTGCGACCGAGAGTGTTTCCCCTTCTTGCTCTTCAAGCGTAACGACGCGTTGAATTGCGCCGACTCCCGCCGGTCCATGCGCCGCCGGATCGAATGTTATTTCGAGTTCAACACTTGCTCCTGGTGCGATAATTTTATCAATAGAAGGAATAAACCCGTGCCCCGGCATCCCAAACGGCCCCACCCGTTCATCCTTGTACAAAAGAGTCGCAACCGTGCACATGCATGACGTGTAAAGTTTATGAACCGCGACGGGACGGTCCGAGGTATTCGTGAACACGAACATCCGTGAAACTTCCCCCTTCGCCATCGAAACGGTCCCAAAATCGTAATACGCGTCCTTCGCCACCAACTTCCCGGTCTGGGTCAGCGTCGGTTTATTTTGCGGATTCGATGGCACTCCACCGCTCCCGCCCTGATCGGTACCGGAAGATGAGCGACCCAATGCAATCAACATCCCCACCGCGACAAGCAACCCCGCAATCAGATAGAGTGTTTGCCGTGTTTTATTTTTTGTAGTTTCCATAATTTTATAATGGTATTAATTTAGTATTCAACAAAACAAAAACGCCATGAAAAACGGCCGTGGCTGTAACGTTCCCGCACAGAACGAGCGCGGTTGCTTACAGCCGGAATAAAAAAGCGGGATCTCGTTTTTCGTGTCGCGCGATCCAACTTAAAATGCTTCTTCGGGAAAGGTAAAAAATGTCCGGAAAGGCGCGCGCGGTTTGGAACAAAGGGATGCTGTGCCGTTTTTGTAAGCGTCGGTCTTGCGCCACAAAAAGCAACGGGACTAGTAACAGCCCGAAGAAACCGGATGTTAAAACCGCAAGTGAAATTTTGCGGAATGCATCCATATGAGCGGCAAAAAACCGGAACGCACCAAGTGTGGCGGGACAATCCGTCCGATTCAGTACCTGCGCCAAACAACCGGCGTGACTGTCCATAACACTGTGGGAAAACAACAACACGCCGAATGCGGCGGTGATGATAGAAAGCACGGCAAGTGAAATATAAAATGACACTTTCATGTCCTTATTATAGTGAACAACAAAGCTAAAATCAAGAAATTATTTTCCGCCCGCGAGGTCCTTCTTTTTCTCTTTAAATTCTTCGCGATTGATCTCCCCTTTCGCGTAACGCTCCTTCAAAATATCCAGCGCATCCCGTCCCGGATTACGAACTCCACTGCCCTCTCCGCCGGCAAACCATTTTACGAGCGCCACAATTCCCACGATAACCAAAACCCACCAGACGAACATCCCGATCATCCCCCAGCCCCCGAACCCAAAATTAAATCCCATCATGACACTGTGGTTTTATTTCTTCGCCCTTTTTCTTCCCGCATTCTTTCAGCCACAGTCCCATGCCCCACGTATTCCCGGCATTAAATACCACAAGAACCAACAAAGCAAAAATATAAATGATATGCTCGTCCGCGAGAAATGCATTCGGAGGAACATACGGGAACTTCAATGCGGGAAAATAATAGAAAAGCATCAAAACAGCACCCAAGATGCCGGAAAGGCGCACGAAAAGCCCGAGTAAAAGCGCCACCCCCAACAACGTAAGCCCCCACTCGTTTAAAAAATTGATGAACGGAAGCAGCGCGGGGCTCGCAAGCCATGCGTAGAAACCCGCAAACGTTTTTGCGTGCGTCAGATACCCCGCCGCGGACCACGCGGGATTCAAGACTTTGGAAATACCCGCATAAAAGAAAAGCAGTCCGATAGAAATGCGCAATAGAAAAAGAAAAAGTTTTTGTGGGAATAACATTATGGAAAAATTTATTTTGAAAAAGGCAAAAGACATCCTGTGGCGGCGGCGAGACTCTCAAGCTTTTGTTCTCCTACCAATTTTTCACCATTCGACATAACCCACGTGGGGTAGCCCTCAATGCCGGCCGCGATACATCGTTGCGGATTTTCCGGGCATTCCACATATGAAAGGTTTTTAAACGCTTCCCCGAAAAGTTGCTTTTGTTCCTGACAATGCGGGCACCATGCCGCTCCATACATAATAACATTTTTCTCGCGAAGACACTCGGCAAACGCCGTCAAATCGGGTGTGGGACCGGACGAACGCGAACCAGCCCAGAGAACCGCAAGGAAACCGACTGTAAAAACCGCGATAATTATCGTTATTGTTTTTGTTTTTTTACTCATCGCAGCAGTTTACCAATCGGTTCACAATATCCTGATAGGACCATCCGCTTTCCCCCTTGTCTTTATTCCCTAGTTTACCCTCTGGAACCTTTTTCACACCGGCGAGGTCGATCAATTTCAGTCGAAGCGCCCAGAAAAGCGAATACACTTTATAGGCATTATGGAACATTTGTTTTGCCTCTTCTTTTTTCCCGGCGCCGAGGAGTTTGGTACCTACTTCCATAATCCGCATCGTACCTGCGAGTAAATGCTTAGAAATACACCAGGTCTCGCCTTCGTGTTGCGGGATCATTTTCCCCAACAGTTCTTTGCGGATGGCGCGAGTTTCATTGAGTAGATCCAGATAACTGTCCTTGCCGGTTTTTTCCGCCGTGTAGAAAAAGTGCTCCTCCAGACTGATGAGATTCATGATCGCGATCGAAAGATCCTCATCCATCGAAAGATCAAATTTCTCCGCTTTCTTGAGTTCCTGAATCTTTTTCACCAGTTCTTCAAACTTTGATTCATTCATAGTGCTTTTTATTATATACGCTTTAGCCGTAAAAAATAAACATGAAGATACCGATTGCAACCATTAGCGCGCCGCTTGCAAATCGCAACTTCCCAGTTGCACTCCGCTTCCACCCCTGCACGCGTTCCAGAAGCTTCGCATCGCTTGCGATCAATAGAATCACCACAAGCGGCAAAACAAAAATAAGGTTGTAGAAAATCAGGTAGGAAAACCCGAGCGCGACCTGCGTGCTGTCGTGCAGAAGCCCAAGTACGAATAAATACGGTCCGCCGGTGCACGGAAATTCGTAAAGCGCCACCATAATGCCCAAGAGAAGTGCGATAGGACCGCTTGCGCGCTCAATCAACCGTGCAAGCTTTGCATGTGCGGACTGCGGAATCTTCATCTTGATCGGAAAAGACGGGAAAAATTCATTCAACAGATCTAGCGCACCAAACAGCACCAGCACCGCGGCTCCGATTTTCGCCATCCCGTGGGGAACGTTAAAAAACGAAAGGGCTTTTAGAAGTCCAAGCCCGATCAAAACATACGTGACGAAAATACCGCCGATATAAAAAAGTCCGGCGCGCAAAATTATCCACTCTGCTTTCCCCAAACTGAAAAGGAACCCGATCGTCAGGAGTAAAACCGAAAACGCACATGGATTAATGCTGTCCACGAGGGCGGATAAAATCACAACCGGCAAGATCGGTCCGCCGTTCGCGATCTTAAGCGCCGTAGAACCAAAATCGCTGGTTCCAAGAAAAATCCCGCCTCCAATCAGAAGAACCGTAAGTGCAACCAAAACCCCCAACTTTTTCGTCATGGGAGCTATTGTAGCACGTCTCCTATAGTGCGGGTAGGCGGAATCGAACCGCCGTCTCAACCTTGGGAAGGTCGCATTCTGCCACTAAACCATACCCGCCTATTTTAGGGTCGCGTTCCGGTGGGGCTTGGGACGATAATCAGTAATTTTTCGTCCGGCGCGCGATAATTAAACTGCGCTTTCAGTTCTTTCACCAGATTTTCGGGATTTTTCAGGTACTCGATATCGGATGCCAGTCGTTTATTGTCGCTCTTGAGCGCATCCACTTTTCCACGGAGCGCATCCACATCGCCCTGAAGCGCGCTCCGTTCCTGTTTCAAATCGTACACGCCCCATCCCAAAACAGCAACTATAATCCCGAACAGGATCGCAATCCAAAGTTTCATCACTTCTATTATACGTTTTTAGACAAAATAAAAAACCGCAGGACAAACCATGCGGTTTTACTAAAAACTCGGAGGAACCTCGCTTTCTTATTTGAGTTTCCATGCGTGCTCTGTATCGGACACAAAAGTTTGCGCTATCGCGCAACTCGTAGTCCTGGAATTATACACATAGATTGTCCTCACAATCCATCCACCGGGCACACTCAGGCGCTCTACTCTTTCTTCCTCCCTATAATTCCCTTCTCCTTCTTCTTTTTGATTAATTATTTCCCACATACAAAACTCCTTTCATAGAGTTGTAGAGTTAATGAAGAGACTGGTTATTTATTGTTAAGCTTTCTAATGTCAGGATAGCATGCCACATGCTATTTGTCAATAGTATGAAAAACGTTGAAAAACAAGGATATTTGGCTACTACTTTTTAAGTAATTCCTTGAATATCTCGGGCGCGATGGTGACGCGGGCGCGTTCTTTGAGTAACTTTTTACCTCGTTTCTGCTTTTGCCAAAGCTTCATTTTGCGGGTTCGATCGCCGCCGTAGAGATACCCCGTCACATCTTTGCGCATCGCGGGTATGGTTTCGCGCGCCAAGATTTTCCCGTTCGCAGATGCTTGAATCGCCTGCGAAAACTGCTGGCGCGGTAAGAGATCTTTAAGGCGCTCTACCATCTTCCGCGCTTCGCGGGTGACCGTTTCACGCGGAAAAAATCGGGATAATCCCGGCACAATTTCCGCCGCCACCAAAATATCCACTTTCACCACATCCGCTTTTTTATAATCAGCAAGTTCATAGCTAAAAGACGCAAATCCCGATGTCATGGATTTCAGCTGTTCGTCAAAATCGCTGATTAGTTCCGCAAGTGGCATCGTGGCTCTTAATTGTACGCGGTTCTGGAATGTAGAGGTTGTCATATTATGGATCCGATACTGTCCCTGAAGCGGCAATACATTCCCCACATATTCATGCGGCACTAGAATGGACACGTCCGCCATTGGCTCCCAAATTTCCTCGGCTTCGCGCGGCAAATCTTCGGGTTTCACAATCGTCTGCCACTCCCCTTTTACTTTCGCGCGGTACATTACCGACGGAAACGTATTCACGGTCGGAATGGAAAATTCGCGTTTCAGGCGTTCCGCCGTAATCTCAAAATGTAGCCGTCCCAAAAATCCGACCTTAAACCCGCGCCCCAGCACCTCGTTCTGGTCCGGTTCAATCGAGAGCGCGGAATCATTTAAACGCAGTTTCTGAAACCCGCGTGAAAGCATCTCATAATCATCCGGGTTGTCCGGATACACCGAAACAAAAACCACCGCTTTCGGGATACGAAACCCCGGGAGCGCCAGTACGGCAGGATCTACTCCCACGTGAGCATGATACACCGTGAGCGTATCGCCAATTTTGATTTTTTCGGGATCACGGATGCCAGTTGCAACATATCCCGTTTCTCCCGCTTTCAGAAACTCGCCGCGGGCAAACGCCTTAAGCTGGGGTAGAAAAATACCGACTTCCTTTATTTTAGAGCGCGTATCAGTGGCAATTAAAAGTATCTCGTCGGTGTTGGAGATCTGCCCCTGAAATAAGCGAATGGAGGCGATCACGCCTTTGTGGTCGTCGTAGAACGAATCGAAAATCAGCGCGCGCACGGGAAGGTCTTCTCTGCCCATTTCGGGCGGCGGAACATCTTTGACCACCGCTTGTAACAGTTCTTCCACTCCTTCGCCGGTCTTCCCCGAAATCAGATGAATTTCGCTCTCCGGCGCGCCGATCAGCGCGGCGATGTCCGTTATGATTTCTTTGAGCCGCGGATCCTCGCGACTTGTTAGTAAATCCACTTTGTTCACCGCGCCCAAGATTTTTAAGCCCGCCATTTGAGCCGAATGAAAATTGGCAATGGTCTGCGCCTGTACCCCTTGCGTGATATCCACCAACAGGACTGCTCCTTCAACCGCTTCAAGCGCGCGCGACACTTCATAGGAAAAATCCGAATGACCCGGCGTATCGATTAAATTCATTTCATACTCTTTTCCGCCGGCGGTATAACGCATGCGCACCGGCGCCATTTTGATGGTGATGCCACGCTCGCGTTCCAGTTCAAGCTGATCCAAGTACTGTTCCTTCATCTTGCGTTTTTCAACCGTCCCCGTAATTTCCAACAGGCGGTCGGCCAATGTGGACTTCCCGTGATCCACATGAGCAATAATCACAAAATTTCGTATGTCGCGCATAAGAGTCCCAGTCTACCGTTCTAGCGTTAAATGTTCAATGAGGCGCGCCGGCGGATTGTCGCTTTCGAACGCATAAAAGGAACTTTTGGTTTCTTTCCAACGGTAACCGAAAGGAGCGAAAATAGTAACCTTCAACGTGTCGTGCACGCCCGATTGCCGCTCAAACACGAACGTGAAAATGCTACCTACACCCACCGCCACTTGGCTTGCCGCGGGTGTTTCATAACGCATCTCGAGCGTGCTGGTTGTCCCCGGTTTCGTATTGAACCACGTAGCAAAAGCTGTTTTCCCGGCTTCCGTCATTCTCCATGTTTTATACGCATCTAGATACGCTTCGGTACTTTCCATTGCTTCCAGATCGGCGTTTCTGACATACGTGGTAGTCGCGTATTCGAAAAGTGAAATGTTCTTTTTTAGTTGATTCCCTTTCATACCCACCAACGACGAATCGGGTGTGGTAAGCACGCGGATAAAATTTTGATTGAGCGCGCGATACCACAGATCCTTTTCTTTGTTGCCGTTGTGTGTGCGGGTGACTGTAAGATCAGTGAAAACATTCCCGCTAGTATCCACATCGATGCGCGCATCGGTGCGCTGTGTGATATAGCGATCCGTTTTGCCACCCGCGATATTTGCGTCCACAACAGCGAGATAATTCCCCCAAAATTCGGACGGAAGCTCATAGACAGCGCCGTCCAAATTTTTTGCTTTGAAAAACTGCAAGAGCGCGGAGTCTTTCGCGTAAACCATCACATCCTTCTTACCAAAATGCGCCTGAAACGCGGAAAATAACTCGCGCTGCGTCTCGGGAGAAAGTTTCTGCAGGCGCTCTAAAATTACCGGGGTCAGTATTTTTAAGATGCGCTTCGGCTCCCCTTTTTGCTTGTCCTTCCCCGCTTCCACTTCGCGTTGAATCTCTGTCAAAAAATTATCGGCGGTAATCGTTAATTTATAATCTGGGAGCTCAATGGGGCCTAGCACACGCAAAATACTTTCCAGCACATTAATATTCACTCCGATTGCGGCGTCAAATGTAACATTTTTTTCGGAATAGATTTTGGACGCCTCCAGAAAACCGATCACTGTTTTTGCGGAAGTCGGAAAATCGAAAAACCAATTGGCATCCCGCGCGCCCCAATCCGTAGTAAGAGTGCGGAGTGGCCCCGGCGGAATCACTTTTATGTCCAGCTGTCCCTCTGGATCGTAAATATCGCGCACATCCATCGCCGTCATCTGCCCCTTTTTTACGGTGATATCCGCGTAGCTCCCGATAAAACCTCCGCCCGGCCGGATTTCGGAAGGATTCTGGAACAGCAAGGCAATGTGACGCTCCGCATCCGTGCTAAAAAGAGCCACAAGCGCGCTCAAAAATCGCTCGGTCGCATATAAATCGGAGCTGTGCTCTAAGTAATAATCTCCAACCGAACGATCAATAGCACGAAATGACCCGCTGAAATTTTTCAGTCCTGTAGTGGAACTTTTGATGGCTTGCGCGTTGGTGATGATCGCACTCACGGCCTCTTGAATTTTTTGAAGTGTATTCAGAAGCGCGGTTCCATCGGAACGAAAATAGCCGAACCCTTTACGCTCCAGCGTATCCGCCGCATCCGTAAGTGCGATTAAATTCAGATTGAACGACGCAAGCTGTCCCAATAAATTCCACGCTTGCTCAATTTGCGGAACGATTCTGCCCAACACGTCCAGCACGTTCGTGTTCGGAGTAATATCAAAAAGCCCTTTCAACGATCTAATTTTATACTCGTTCTCTCGCAGATAGCGGGAGGCTTCTTCCGGACGGAGATCTTTGAGTGCCTCGGCGGTTGCAGAAAAATTTTGAACGATGGCCTGCCCACCCGACCATGCCGCCTCTTTTGTGGAGCGGAACTTGACCGCTACTACAATAACCGCGATAAGCAAGACAACACCAAACAAAACAGAAAAACTCCAAAATAAAACATGAGCGATTCCTTTTTTCCGGACGGGTTTTCGCGGCGAGTGAACAAGATTCACCGCTTTTTGCATAAAACGAGGACGATAATTCACCTGCGGATTTCGGATATCCACAAGTACGGGGTCGATATTTTTATGGGGTTTCTTTTCCGGCATGCAGTTGATCAAACAGTGTTAAAAATTGTCGGGCGGTATCTTCCCAACGGAAGCGGCGTACGTTTTCAAAACCCAAAGCGCGATACCGTTCGTAAAATGCCCCGTCCGTCAAAAGCGCGTGCAATGCTTCCACCGCCTCTTCAACGCGCCATGGGTCAACCAGACACGCCGAAGCCCCCAAGATTTCAGGAAGCGATGCGCGATTCGACGCTACTACGGGAAGTCCGCAGGCCTGCGCTTCAAGCGGAGGAAACCCGAACCCTTCAAAAAACGACGGATATAGGAATGCGCGTGCGGTATTGTAAAAAATACGTAAAACGTCCCGCGACACATCCTTCCGTATTATGATATCACGCCTCCAGGGAGACGCCGCGATCTCTTTTTCGATAGAACCGGAAAGCCACCCCGAACTCCCCGCTACGATCAACTTCAAATTTTTTACGTTTTGCTTTTCTTTCAGATGATGGAATGCGGCAATCGCAAGCGGGATATTTTTTCGCGGTTCCAATGTTCCGACCGTCAAGATAAAAGGATCCGAATGCGCGTGCACAGCATCTTTTCTCTCTATAGGTTTATAAAAAGGATCAACGCCCGATCGAATCGTGACGACATGCTCCGCCCGGAGCCTAAAACGCTCTAAAAGCGTCGCGCGTGTAAAATCGGATACCGCGACCACCCTACCGGCTCTCCGCGCTTCCGCGCGGATATCTTGTTCCCAATGCCAAAATTGCTTTCGGAGAGGGAAAAATTCAGGATAATATTCAAATGAAAGATCATGAAAAATCAAGACGCGTTTTTTGTCGTCCCGCGTCCGCAACAAATTCAGATGCGGACTGAAATAAATATCACATTTCGCAAAACGTTCCGCGCAAGGAAAATGGAACAGGCGAAGTGACAACTCCAGCGCTTTATTCGGAATACGGGATTCAATCACGCGCACATTGGATTTCCGCCACTCATCCGGAAAAGGAACTTTCTGAAATCCGTTATAGAAAAACACGTACTTGTTTTTTTGATCGAGCTTGAGCAGATGATCCACCAGGAGCCGCGTGTACTCTTCAATGCCCGTTGAACGTTCTTTGGTCAAGAGCCGCGCATCAACGAAAATAGTCATGCCTCATAAATAAACCCAGTTTCCCGCAACACACCGCGCAATTGTTTTTCGAACTCAAACCGCGAGAATTTTGTGGCGCGCGCGGCGATATACGCGCGATCAAACGGCATGGTTTCAAAAAGACGCACCGCCTCGGTCACTGCGCTACATCGTTGTTCGTTGAAAAAAATCCCAGTTTTCCTCTCTTCCACGATTTCTTCCGCGCCCCCTCCGCGGTATGCAATGACCGGCAATCCGCACGCCTGTGCCTCCGCCGCAACCAGGCCAAAATCTTCGATCTGTGGAAAAATGAGCGCTTTGGCGCCGGAGTAAAGAACGCGAAGGTCGCGATCCGAAACAAACGGCACAAACTCAATGCGCGGCGACGTAACAAGTGTTTTTAATTTTGCAGTCTCGGGCCCCTGCCCCACAATTTTCAGCGGCAACCGAAGCCGATTGAATGCCTGAATCCCCAAATCGAATCTTTTGTAATATAGCATGCGCCCCACCATCAAATAATAGTCGCCTGGGGAGGTCTGTAAATCGGGATAAAAAATTCGAGTGTCCACCGGAGGATAAATGACCACCGCGTCACGGCCATAGTAAGAATGGATTTTCCGCGCGATAAAATGTGAATTCGCTAGGAATAAATTCACGCAATCCGATGAACGTTTATCCCACACCTGCAGTCGTTTCGCGATCGGCTTCACGATCATCTCTTTCAAAGGCCACGGCGCAAACGGAAGGTCTTTCAGATAATCGATCTCCCAGGCATATCGCAAAGGACTGTGACAATAACTGATGTGGTACGGTGCACGGATTGCGATTCCTTTTCCGTACCCGGCCGTCGAAGAAATCACAAGATCGTAGGATTCCCTGGAGCGCAGAAAGTTAGCTGCCATCGGCATAAACGGAATAAATGCGCGGTGTTTGCGCCGCACCAGGGCATTGTCCAAAAAGCTCGTTTTTTTGATATTGCGCTCAAAAAACCCGAATGTTTTCTTCTTATCGTACAAAAGCGTATACAAATCGGCATTGGGGAAAACATCCAAAATAACCTGAAGCACCCGCTCGGCACCTCCGAATTGATTCAGATAATCGTGTAGTACCGCAACGCGCATAGCATCTCTATTTTATCGGATTTTGGAACGGAATGGAATAAAAAAACCCGCGTTATAACACGCGGGCTCCGGCAAGTTTATACTCTGCGCGAATCCTTGTGAGGATATCGCAGAATACGGGCGCAGGAAGAGAGGTCTCTCCACTCGCCAATACTTGATTAATCAGTACAAGATTCTTTGTCTCTTGAAGCGCGTATCGAAGCTCGCTGTTTTGGCCGAACTTCGCGCGTATCGCCCTCTCGATCAGAGCGTGATGTTCCACTGAACCATACGGAATTTCTTCGCCCTTCCACCAAACATATTTTCGCTCGGCTTTTTCACTAAATTTTTTTGCCTCCCCCATTACCGAACGAAACGCCGCGCTTCGATTTAGATCGCCTTCGGGGAACTTAATCCCTTGAATGAATCCTTCTACGGATGAAAGTTCCTCGTCATCAAGCACAAAGAATGACGGCCAAAAATTACTCAAAAACCGGGCGCACCAATCAAAACTATCGCTTCGTATATCTAATTCCACATCTCCACCTTTCTTTGATTTATGAAGTTATCTAGAACTGCTCTTGACTCTACACCGTTGGGGCTATAACTGTCAACTAATTGTTATTGCGCTTGACACAGTTAAAAAATAGCTTAAACTGCAGAATAGTTTTTAAAAAAATGAAAAAGAGGTGAAAAATGACCGAACCGAGACATGCGTACGAGAAGTATCTTCGGGAATATAAGCTAATCGTAAACTGGGACAACGGAACGAAAGACATCATCCTATTCAAAATAATGAGCGATGGGTCCGCGATTCGAAAGTCTCAACGTGAAATACGCCGCTTGCGCCAAGGGAAGAAACGTATAGCGGTTACTCCTATTCGCATCATCAAAGGAGCGATTCTGGATTGTATGACGGAAGAACGTGTGGTTCGCCGCTGGAATTATTGATAACCACGCCCGCGTTTTCACGCGGGCTTTTTATTTAAAACCCCCGCTTGTCGCGGGGGTCTTGCTATCCCATTCTCCAAACAATTGCAGTTGCGTTGTCATATTTTTTTCCGGGTGATTCATCTACAATATTTTTTGCGGTTGCACCCTCTAAAACACGACCGGCAATTCTGCAAATACCCTGATTAGCAGAAAGATGCCGCGGATCAAATACCCCATCACTCGCGACGACCACAACACTGCCCGACTGAAGGTCCACAAAAGAAATCTCCGGAACCCGTTCGATAACGTCACCCATCTCGCTGTCTCCCAGTGCCCGTGCCATCTGCAAGCCCACATCACGTACCGTGTTACTCATAATGTACCCATTCTGGTACCAACCTCTGCGGGCGATACACCGCTCGCGCTCTTCAAGATTTGTCCTCACATTATGATCCGGCGAGGTATAGATAAATCCTCCGGGACTGCAAATGATGATCGGTGAATCCCCGATCGTCGCGACATACGCGCGCTTGAAAGCTTTGTGGATATAAACGCAGGAAAGGGTTGTCCCGCTGTCGTGTTCACGCGTTTCCACAGCAAGCTCTGCAAAAACTTTCCGAAAAGCTTCTCCCGCATCGGAACAGCTAGGAAGTGAGCCGAGAAACTTCTTTGCAAAGTTAGTAATAACGTAATCCGCCGTCCACGGACCATTATGCCCGTCTGCCACCGCCATCAGAATTCCCTTCGAATTTTTGCGCACAATCAACCGATCTTCTTGCAATTCTCGTCCCCCCAAAACCCGAGCGGTGCTTATCTGCTCATTTTTTTCCTTCTTCATCGACGTTTCCTTTTTTCGTGAGTAAATTTGCTAGATTTGTTATAACAGCAAATTTAGAGAAAAGCAAAAATACCCCGGACGGAAACAGGCGCGAACATGTGCTGGAGAATTTATGATTTGCCCTGCTTCTCTTTTTCCGCAATCAAGAGCGTCGTTCGAATAACCGTATCCGGATTCAACGACATGCTATGAATGCCTTCTTTCACCAAAAACTCCGCGAATTCCGGATGGTCCGACGGCGCCTGGCCGCAAATCCCTACATATTTTCCTTTGGCGTTGCATATTTTGATAATGTCGGAAACCAGCTTCATCACGGACGGATTTATCTCGTTTGCAACATGCGCCACAATCCCCGAATCGCGATCCAACCCCAGCGTAAGCTGCGTTAGATCATTCGAACCAATCGACATGCCGTCAAAGATTTCCAGAAACGCGTCCGCCTCCAAAATATTCGACGGAATCTCGCACATTACATACACTTTGAGCGTTTTGTCTTTCACGCGATCCAGTCCAAATTCTTTCATCGCCGCAATAACTTCCATTCCTTCTTGCGGTGTGCGGCAGAACGGAATCATAGGAATGACATTTTTGAGCCCCATATCGTCGCGCACTTTTTTCATGGCCACGCACTCCAACCCGAACGCCGCTTTAAATTTTGGATCGTAATACCGTGAGGCTCCGCGCCACCCCAACATCGGGTTTTCTTCGTGCGGTTCATAGCGATCCCCACCTATCAGTTTTGAGTACTCGTTTGTCTTGAAATCGGAAAATCGGATAATCACATCATAAGGCCAAAATGCCGCGCCGATTTTTGCGATTCCCTCCGCCAACTCATCCACATAAAACCGCGCCTTATCCGCATATCCTTCGGTATGTTTTTCGATCTGGGCGACAAGTTTTTTTGATTTCGGGTCTTTTTTCAACGTCGCATATTCGATGAGCGCATTCGGATGGATTTTAATGTGGGACGCGATAATAAATTCCAATCGTCCGAGTCCCACGCCTTTCGCCGGCAGCGCATGCAGATGAAATACCTCGTCGGGCGACCCTATGTTCACCATCACTTTTGTTTTGGTCTCCGGAATTTTATCGAGCTGATGGACCGTTGTCACAAACGGCAGAATGCCTTCATACACTTTCCCAACCTCGCCCGAGGCGCAATCTACCGTGATAGGCATGCCATCCTTCAGTACGTAGGTTGCAACGTCGGACCCCACGATACACGGGATTCCGAGCTCGCGAGACACAATCGCCGCGTGAGATGTGCGACCCCCTTTGTCCGTCACAATTGCGGAAGCGATTTTCATAATCGGCTCCCAGTCGGGATCCGTAATTTCAGTCACTAATACCTCCCCTTTTTTGAACGCATCGATTTTTTTCGCGTCGCGGATCACATGAACCTTCCCTGCACCGATTTTCGCGCCTACCGCAATGCCCTGCACCAGCATGGTGCCCGTTTTTTCCAGTTTGTACTCCGTAAAAACATTTTTATCGCGAAGCGCTTCTACGGTTTCCGGACGCGCCTGTACGATAAACAACTCCCCCGTGATGCCGTCTTTCGCCCACTCGATATCCATTGGTTGATAGTGATTTTGTTTTTTGGAAAAATACTCTTCGATTTTCAGACACCATTTCCCGAGCATCAGCACTTCTTCTTCGTTAATCGCAAACTTCGCGTGTTCCGCCTTTGAAACCGCCACTTTTTTTGTTCCTTTTTTGTCATATACCAGCTTTGTTTTTTTATCTCCCAAATTTTGTTCGATGATGGCGTGGAAACCGTTCTTGAGCGTCGGTTTAAACACTATAAACTCATCGGGAATCACAATCCCCTGCACGATAAATTCTCCCAACCCATAAATGGAATTAATGATTACAACTTTATCGAAACCGGATTCGGTATCAATCGTGAATGCCACGCCGCTTGCCGCCATATCCGAACGAACCATTTTTTGAACGCCCACCGAAAGCGCCGTATCAAAATGCGAAAATCCCTTGTCCGCGCGGTAAGAAATCGCACGATCCGTAAAAAGCGATGCGATGCATTTTTTTACCGCCAGAAGCAGTTCCTCAACACCCCGCACATTCAGATAGGTTTCCTGCTGGCCGGCAAACGATGCCCCTGGCAAATCTTCCGCCGTTGCGGACGAACGCACGGCTACATCCGTATTTTTCCCATACATGTCCTCGAGCTGCTGGTACGCTCCCTCAACCGCCACCGCAAGCGTTTCGGGAAGATGCGCCTTCAAAACGGCCTCCCGAACTTTTTTCCCGCGTTCCTGGAGATTATGGATGTCTTTTGTGTTAAGATCGGCAAAGATCTTTTTTATCTCTTTATCCAACCCCGACTGCATCATAAAATGGCGGTACGCGTACGACGTGAGCGCGAATCCGTTCGGCACCCGCACGCCGTGCGGCGTAAGGTTCGCATACATCTCGCCCAAAGCGGCGTTTTTTCCCCCTACCAACGGGACGTCTTCACTCCCCAAGTCCTTAAACCAAATAATCAGCGTGTCCTTTTTATTTTCCATGCGTTTAATAATGAAGCGCTAATATGATATCGGCGATATTGGATCCCGTATCGCCTGTTACGACGCTGTCGCCCGTACGAAGGAAAAATTCGTACGATTTACTTCCGTCCAATAATGTCTGCGGATCGAGTCCTAATGTTTCCGCTTTACGTTTGGTGTCGATATCACATAACCCTCCCGCGAAGTCGGAATTATCCCGCCCATCGGAATCAATCGCGACAATCACGGAATTTTCATGCGCGTTCAAAACCGCCGAAAGTGTGAGCTCCAGATTGCGCCCTCCCATGCTGGTGCCATGAACATTAACCGTGGTTTCTCCGCCATAGAGCAGTACCGTTTGGGGCGATTCCCGCGAAATTTCTTCCATGATGCGCGCGCCTACTTCACGGGCTTCACCAGTCAGACGCGTGGCCGCAACAATCGTGTTGAAGCCCAGTTGTTCCGCACGCTCGCGCATGGCCTCGAGCGCGATGCGGTTTGAAACCACAATAATATTCTTCACCTTTTCAAAATACCGTTCGTCTTTCGGCGTCTCGATCAATTTCACCTCGCTTAACCCGCACAACTCCAAAATGCGATATTTCTTTATGACCTCGTCCGCCTCCACCAGCGTTGTGGTGTCTTGCACAGTCGGACCCGATGCCACAAACTGCACGTCGTTTCCAGGAACATCCGAAAAAATAAGCGAGACCACCTCCGCGGGATACGCGTACTGCGCAAAAAATCCCCCGCGCGCAAGCGACAAATGTTTCCGCACGGTATTGATTTCCTGGATGGTTGCACCCGAACGCATCAGCGTGTTCACAATTTTCCCCTCGTTTTTCCAATCCGTTTCTTCCGGCAAACACAACAAGGTTGACCCACCGCCCGAAATCACAAAAATAACCAGATCATGCTCGTTAAAGCCGCGCATCCACGACACCATCTCGCGCGTCGCCAAAACATTCCCTTCCGATGGCAAGGGGTGAGTGCCTTTGAACGCTTTTATTTTTTTAAGCGGAGGCGCATCCTTCACGTCAATCAGGACTCCCGACGTTATTTTTTCGCCCAAGATACGTTCCAGCGCCACCGATGCCTCCACCGCGCATTTTCCTACCGCTACCACAAAAACGCGCCGAATATTTTTCAGAAGATACGTCTGCCCGGCAATAGAAAGGACGTCGTCTTCCAGACGGATATTTTTTCGGATTACCGCATCGGTATCCACCGCTTGGAGTCCGGATTCAACAATTTCGAGCGCCGCACGGCGCATATCGGTTTTCGCAAGTGTATCGAAGTTTTTTATTTTGCGTGCCATGTCTTTTTATTTTAACGAAATTAAGATTGCTCCGCCAACCATCAAAACCGCGCCGGATATCGTTTTCCAACCTAATGACTCTCCCAAAAAAAATGCGGCAAGCGTAAGGGCAAACACTAAGCTCAAACGGTCAATTGCCACCACTTTCGATACCAGCCCATATTTCAGCGCAAAAAAATAAAAAAGCCACGAAAGCGCCCCTGCCACGCCTGAAAGAGTTATCCACATCCAATCTTTCGACGAGAACGATTGCAGAGAAAATCCATTAAATTTCTTCAAAAACACGCTGACTAAAATCAAAAAGCCGGCCATTATCACCGAGCGGACGGTTGTCGCAAGCGTGGAATCTATGTTTTTCAGCCCCAGTTTTCCAAAAATCGCCACGAGGGCGGCGGCGATCGCTGATAAAAATGCGTACAGAAGCCACATGCTCTTTCAAGTATACATTGTTTACGACAGTTTTTCGACGCGGATGCCTACCAATCGTATGGGTTTTCCGGACGGATTTTTACGCCCGTCCATATCCAAATGAGCGATGATCCTCATTGATAGCATTCTACCTTAAAAACTATTGTTTTATATGCAAAACACGCGCTATTGACTTCCTGTACCGATAGGAGTATAATTAGAACAGAAACTTTCCTAAATTCACTATTTTTACAATTTCATAAGAAAGGAATTCAGTCATGAAAACGTTCTGGATCGTCGCATTGGTTATCATCGGGCTCGGGATTTACTTCAATATCGGTTACTGGGTGGGAGAGTATTTTTACCTCCATACCCAAGTCCAAAAACCCGACACCTTCTGGGCAAAATTTCTGATCGGAGGGGGGAGTTCTTCAATGGTTTTTCAAAAAATTACCACTCGGAAACTCTGGTTCTTTCTTCCGTGTCGTGGCCCATCGGATTAATTCTAACGCTTGTCTCGTGGATCCTCTACGGAATATTCAGTGGAGGACTTTTCGAGCTTGTCGGCATATTCTTCGCGATAAATTCGCTGGCAATGGCTACGATTGGTTTCATACTTACCTTTCTCGCCATAATTTTTGGCTGTTTTAGGCACGGACATTTGGCACCCTTCACTCAGAACATCCTCGGAGAAATTG
>CAYISA010000004.1:0-71758 GCA_964365955.1 uncultured Candidatus Saccharibacteria bacterium
ATCGACCCTCGGGGTGGCGTAGCTAACGCGTTAAGTCAGCCGCCTGGGAAGTACGGCCGCAAGGCTAAAACTCAAAGGAATAGACGGGGACTCGCACAAGCGGTGGAGCATGAGGTTTAATTCGATGGTAAACGAGAAACCTTACCAGGGCTTGAAATGCTTACGAAGATTTGCCGAAAGGTGAGTCGTCTTTACTGACGTAAGCACAGGTGCTGCATGGTTGCCGTCAGCATGTGCCGTGAGGCGCTCCCTTAAATGGGGTAACATGCGCAACCCCCGCTCTCTGTTATAAGTGTCAGGGGGGACTGCCGTCGTATAGACGGAGGAAGGTGGGGATGACGTCAAATCAGCATGGCCCTTTGATGCCCTGGGCTACACACATACTACAATGGATGGTACAGCGGGTTGCGAAGCCGCGAGGCGGAGCTAATCCCTAAAAACCATCCCCAGTTCAGATTGAAGGCTGCAACTCGCCTTCATGAAGTTGGAATCGCTAGTAATCGCGGATCAGCAGGCCGCGGTGAATACGTTCTCGAGTCCTGTACTCACCGCCCGTCACGCCAAGGGAGCCGGGAGTACCTGAAGTCCCGCATTTGCGGGGTCAGGGTAAGTTCGGTGACATGGGCGAAGTCGTAACAAGGCACGGGTAGCGGAAGCTGTTCGTGGAAATATTACATTTGTCGTATTTATACGTAATCGTATAAATGAGTTTTAAAAAGGTGTTGGCCGCGGAGCCATTTAAGTCGCGGCTAGTTCGAAAGAATTTTTTTGCCTGACGTTGGGGCAACTGAAGAAGTGTTGAATGTGTGGTATACTTTTTAAGGTATGGCAGAAACAAAATCCATTCTTCTGGTAGAAGATGAGCCCTTGCTCGCTAATTTATTGCGTCAACGCCTCGAACATGAGGGGTTTTCGGTTACCTGGAATCGGGATGGTGAACAGGCCATGAAAACGCTTCGCGATACGAAGCCGGATTTGGTACTACTTGATATCATTTTGCCGAAGATTTCGGGGTTCAAGTTGCTTGAAACGATGAAAGTGGATCCCACCATCGAACGTCCGCCGATTATTATTATTTCGAACTTGGGTCAGGACAGCGATGTGGCAAAAGGGCAGGCCCTGGGTGCGGTACAGTATTTCGTAAAAGCGAAGCTCTCGATTGAAGAGTTGGTTAGCCAGGTAAAACTGTTTTTTGGCATGGAAAAATAAGAGGAATCCTATCCACACGCGGTTTTTTTGGTTCATATGGTATAATGGAGAGACATCTCAAGGTCGAGTGCTTTAAAAAGCACAAAAGTTTTGAATCGAAATAAATAACAACAAACAAATGAAAAAAGGTTTTACACTTATTGAATTATTGATTGTTATCGCGGTTTTGGCGGTTTTGTCTGCGGCAGTCGTGCTCGTCCTGAACCCCGCTGAGCTTCTGAAACAGTCGCGTGATTCTACGCGCATTTCCGACCTCGCGGCGATCAACAGCGCACTCGCTTTGTGGACTGCGGATGTTTCGGGCGGGAATTGGTATGCAACTACAACTTGTGCATTAGGAGGCGCGTCAAGACCTTTCGCAGCAGGTTCGGCATGTCTAAATACCACATCAACAGTGGTCAATGGGTTAGGCTGGGTGAATGTAGATCTTTCTGCAATTACTGGCGGGTCACCACTTTCTCGTTTGCCCTTGGATCCTCTTAATTCGCTTACAGCTTGTGGAGGAACCAATACTGGCTGTTTTTATGCGTATCGCTCATCTTCCACAGTTGGAAAATATAAGATTGCCGCCAATATGGAAAGCACAAAATATGGTTCGACAGGCACTGCTGACGTAGAGTCGCTTTCAAAGGATGGTGGAAATATTCCTGATTGGTACGAAATCGGTAGCGATATGAGCTTATAATTTCTTATACATAAGAAATAAACAAAACCCCTTCCGCCAGTCGGCGGAGGGGTTTTGTGTTTGGTATAATGAACGAGATGAGAAAAGGATTTACATTGATTGAGTTATTGGTTGTTATCGCAATTTTAGCTGCGCTTTCTGCCGGAGTAATTCTTGTAATGAATCCTGCGGGACTTCTGAAGCAATCGCGTGACTCCACCCGCCTTTCCGATTTAGCGGCACTCAATAATGCGATCTCCATTTGGGTTGCGGACTTCGGTCCTACCGCAACCAACTGGACGGCGACTACAACGTGTGCGAGTGCCGTCATTACGGAATTTCCATTTGTATCGGGGAATGGCCCGTGTTCACAGAAAACAAGCACGGCTGTCGATGGAACGGGGTGGGTGGATATCAATCTCACCCAAATAAGTGGTGGAGCTCCGCTTGCGCGACTCCCGCTTGATCCACTCGGAATCGATAGTACAGCGTATTGGTATGGATTTCGTTCCACGTCAACCGTGGGGCGTTACAAATTGATTGCTAATTTGGAAAGCGAAAAAAATGTTCAAGGCGGGACGGCAGATATTGAATCTACAGACGGAGGCGTTTTACCCGGGTATTATGAGTTGGGGAGCGAGTTAAATCCATAAAAAAGATGAAGGGATTTACTTTAATTGAGCTTTTAATTGTTATTGCTGTTTTGGCAGTTCTTTCAACCGCAGTTGTACTTGTTTTAAATCCAGCTGAAATTTTGCGGCAGAGTCGTGACTCAACCCGCCTTTCCGATCTTTCAGCAATTAATAATGCCATCTCACTTTTTCTTACTGATGTTTCTACTACTACGTGGGTTACTACCCCTTACTGTACGGCTACCACCACTGGTTTGCCGGGAGGTGGCTCTTGCACGATGAATGCGACTACAACCGTTAATGGGTTGGGTTGGGTCCCGATTAATTTTGGCGCCATATCGGTTGGTTCGCCGCTTTCCAAGCTCCCAATTGATCCGCTAAACGGTGCGGCGGCAAACGGAGCGGCCTGTAGCGGCGCGGTAAGCGGATGTTTCTATGTTTTCAAACCGAGCTCGACGTCCGGTACCGGGTTTGGGCATTATAAGCTGATGGCGAATTTGGAAAGCGGAAAATATATTCCGAAAGGAGCAACAGACGGA
Organism: uncultured Candidatus Saccharibacteria bacterium; assembly: GCA_964365955.1. GTDB lineage: Bacteria > Patescibacteriota > Minisyncoccia > UBA6257 > GWB1-50-10 > CAYISA01. Next base: position 3,045 of record CAYISA010000004.1, read on the forward strand.
GGAGTCGTCCCCGATTGGTACGAGTTTGGGAGCGATCTATCATTTTAATTGGTAAGTTTACACGAAACCCCGTCTATGAACGGAATTTTTTGTTATAATAAGAGCGTATGATTAATCTTCCGCCGGCAAAATTGGGGGAGATCCTTGTGAATGCCGGCATTGTGACGGAGAACGTGTTCAACACGGCCGTGGAGGAGTCCCAGCGCCGCAGGCAGAATATTGTGGATATTCTAATTGCGCAAAACCTTATCACGAAGGATTATTTTAACGCGCTCGTCGCGCAGACGCTCGGTGTAGAGCGGATCAATTTAGGGAATGTAAAAATAAACGAGGAATTCTTGCGGCTGTTGCCGGAAGAAGTGGCAAAACGCCGCCGCGTGATTGTGTTCGGGCGCGACGAGAACGGCAGTTATCAAGTGGCGATGGAAGACCCCACTGATCTTGAGGCGATTGATTTCCTTTCGCTACGCTTGAAAGGCAAGGTGCGACCGTATCTTACGAGCGATGAAGATTTAAATCGCGGGTTTTCCCTTTATGAAAAGAAACTCACCTACGATTTCAAGAAGATTATCGAAGAAAGCGTACAACAATCATTGCGCTCACGCGTGAAAGGGGATATCGAAAAAGAAGCCGCCGATATCCCGATTGTGGCGATTGTGGACAATCTTTTTGCGTACGGCTACTCTTCGCGCGCGTCGGATATTCATTTCGAAGTGTTGGATGATGCCGTGTTGGTGCGGTACCGCATCGACGGCGTGCTCCATGAAATTATCCGCATGCCGAAGGAAATCCTTGCCGCCATCGTTGCGCGCATTAAACTGCTTTCGAATCTCCGCGTGGATGAACACGCGAAGCCCCAAGACGGAAGGTTCCGCCATAAAATCGCGGATTCCATCATGGACGTGCGCGTTTCCGTGATCCCCACGTTCCATGGAGAAAAAATCGCGTTGCGCTTACTTGCCGCTTCCCAAAAACCGCTTTCACTCTCCGACATCGGTTTGATGGACGAGGATTTAAAGATTGTCGAGGACGCGACCAATAAATCGTTCGGAATGGTTATTGCAAGCGGTCCTACGGGATCGGGGAAAACCACTACGCTTTATGCGCTCATGAACATTTTGAACCGTCCCGAAGTGAACATCGTCACAATCGAAGACCCGATTGAGTACGATCTTCGATACCTGAACCAAGTACAGGTGAATGTGGCGGCGGGCGTCACCTTTGCAAGCGGTTTACGTTCTCTGCTGCGCCAAGATCCAAATGTGGTGATGGTCGGAGAAGTTCGCGACAATGAAACAGCGAATATTGCGGTGCAGGCCGCTCTCACGGGCCACCTGGTGCTTTCAAGTTTGCATACCAACGATGCGCCCACCGCCATTCCGCGTCTTATGGACATGGGCATTCCTCCGTTTTTGGTTTCCGCCGTTTTAAATACGATTGTTGCACAGCGCTTGGTGCGTAGCATCCATAAAGATTGTGTGGAATCGAGCATCCCCGATGCGGACACGGAAGAGCAAATTCGCCGCGAGATAAAAACAGCGGGATTGAATGTGGAAAAAGTCCGGATTCCAACGACCCTGTATCGCGGGCATGGATGCGCGGCATGCAATTACACCGGATACTTCGGGCGCGTCGGAATTTTTGAGGTGTTGCGGATTACCGAAGCGGTGCGGAAGGTGATTACCAGCTCCGATTTTAATTTAGACATACTCCGTTCTGCCGCGCGGATGGAGGGCATGACGACGATGTTTGAAGACGGACTCCATAAAGTGGAGCAGGGGATCACGACCCTCGAGGAGGTCTTTCGCGTGATTCGCGAGTAACAGCGAACAGTATACAATGAACTAGAAACATGGAATTTCACTACATAGCATCACAGCCGGATGGAAAAATCGTGGAGAACGACACGGACGCCTCGAATATTGCCGAGGTGCTCACGTTTATTGCCTCAAAGAATTGGAAACCGGTAAGTGTGCGTCCCAAAGAAACGCATAAGCGGTTGCGCTTGTTTCGAGGAGCGGTGAATTTAAGCGATCAGATCTTTGTAACAAAATATCTTGCGCTGATGCTCAAGATCGGAACGGGGCTACTCGAAGCGATCAATATTCTAATCGCAGACTTCGACAAATTGGCGATTAAAGAGATTCTCATGGAGGTACGTTCTAATCTGGAGCAAGGGAAACCCTTTCATTTGACGTTCCAAAAGTATCCGCAGATTTTCAGTGCCGTTACGGTGAATCTCATCAAAGCGGGAGAAGCGTCCGGGAATTTGGAACGTGTGTTTGAAGATGTGACGGTTTCGCTCACGAAGCAGAAAGATTTGCACGATCAGCTTAAAAGCGCGCTCATCTATCCGATTATTTTGATTGTGGGCGCGATCGGTATTATGGCGCTTATTATCACATTCGCACTTCCGAAAGTCGCAAAAGTATTTTTGGATGGCGGATTTCAGCCGCCGCCGTTTTCGAGCGCCGTATTTTCTATTGGGTTCTTTTTCCGTGATTTCGGCCCGTATTTTTTGGGCGGATTGGTGTTCATAGCCATTGCGTCCGTGTATCTGATGCGTTCGTCGGTGATCTTCCGTAAATTCGTGAGCAATCTGTTTTCGGAAGTGCCGCTCATAAAGGATATCGTGAAAAAAATTGCGCTCCAACGGTTCGCCCGAACCCTTGCATCGTTGGTGCGCGCGGGCCTTCCGATTACCGAGGCGCTTGAAATCACCGCGGATGCGACCGGAAATCCTGCGCTCAAAGAGAGTCTGATTCGTATCGCGCGCGAAGGGTTGGCAAAGGGCCTTACGTTTGGCGATGCGTTCAAACGCGAACCGTTTTTCCCGCAAACCGTGGTGAACTTGATCAGCATCTCGGAAAAAGCGGGGCATATCGAGGAGGTGCTCGAAACGCTTAGCGATTTTTACGTGAAAGAGATCGACAGTTCCGTGAAATCGTTGGTATCATTCCTGGAACCCATTCTTCTTTTATTCATCGGCGTGGCGATTGCCGCCATTGCGCTTGCAGTCATCATCCCGATCTACCAGTTGACGACGCAGTTCTGACGCGCTTATGATCCGAATGAAACGTTTTCGCGATCGCCCGGGGTTCACATTGGTAGAACTCTTGGTGGTCGTTGCCATCATGGCGGTTATCGCAACCGTCGGCTTTTTGGGACTCGCGAATTACCGTTCAGGCAAGAATCTGGATTTTACGATAAACGAAATCGCCGCTGCTCTACGTGCTACGCAGGAACGCGCCATCACGCAGGAAAACGGCAAAGCGTGGGGAATCCGTTTTACCAACTCCACAAGCGGCGTCCAAAGTTATACGGTTTTTAGCGGAACGGTGTTCGCACCCTCGGGGGTAGATAAAACCTATGGGCTTCGTCGCGGAACCCGCTTCACCGATCCGGTCGCAAGCTCCACAAAAGATCTTTTTTTTCAGGCGATATCCGGCAAACCGTCCGCATATTTTTCGATAACGCTGAAAGGAGATACCACGCAGATAAAAAACATTATTGTCGCCACGTCGGGGGTGATTTCGATTCAATGAAATCATGAAATCCCCACGCGCATCCGTCGCAGGCCAATCTCTTTTGGAGGTCCTTATCGGGCTTTCGATCGGAGCGATCATCATCGGAGCGGCAGTATTTACGATTGGCGGAATGTTGCGTTCAACCACCGTGACACAGCAGAACCGATCCGCTTCACTTATCACGCAGGATCTTTTGGATCGCGCCCGCTCCTTTTTTTCGGAAAGTTGGCGGAATTTTTCCGCAGTTTCAACAAGCTCCGCAAATCATTACTTCTTGAATGCTTCAGGGAGCACGTTTCTAGCCGTGAAGGGTGAAGAGGGCGTTTGGGATAACGACGTTTCGTCGGGGCTAGTAGGACAGTGGAAATTGGACGAAGATGCATCCGTCGCAACGTCTACCTACGACGGATCGGGGAACGGAAATGTGGGTGCCTTGCAGTATGGCGTTGGGACAACAACACTTCCGGCGCGTCTTGGTTTGCCCGCGTGCAGAATATCGAATTGTCTACAGTTCAATGGGGCACAGCAGGTGGGTCTTAATTTGGGGAACTGGGTCCGCGTTCCATACTCTTCAGCTTTTGATTTAACCGGATCTGCGATTACGCTTTCTGTGTGGGTGCGTCCGGTTTTGAATCCTCCGGTGGGGCAGTACGGCGGTATTCTCAGCCACAGTGGAGTCATCGCAGGGTATCGTTTACTCCATGCAACAGGCGGAGGATTATTGTTTCAGATCGGGAGTCCCACCACTTATAATCTAAATTCATTAAAAACACTTGTTCTGAATCAATGGAATTATATCGCCGCTGTTTTGGAAAACGGTGCGATGAAAATCTATTTGAACGGTGTGTTGGACGCGCAAGGCGCAGGACCCGCCGCGCTTCTTCCGTCGGCTGAATATTTTTATATCGGAGTCACCCCCGATTATTCTTCGTTGAATGGCTTGATTGATGATGCACGTGTGTATGGCCGCGCGCTTTCGGCAGACGAGATCGTAAAACTTTCAAAAGCCAGTCCATTTCGGCGGTATTTTTATGTGGATGATGCGTGTCGTACCAGTGATGCCTCGAGTACACTTGCGGGCGTTGCCCCCTGCGGAGGGATGATCACAGACCCCGCCACGAAAGGAATCAGCGTGGTCACGGAGTGGGTGGTCGGCGGAAAAACCAGTCAATACACGTTTATGGATTATCTGACGCGCTGGCAGAACGGAACATTCTGGCAAAACGACTGGTCGGGCGGTCCGGCATCCGACACGCCGCTCCCGCAGCCCGGTAATACCTTCGCATCTTCTACCAATCTGCAGTTCGCGAGCGGGACGTTACGGCTCAAGAATCTTTAATTTTTATTTCAGAACTCTCACAAAACTTCCTGGTGGAACCTTGTCTTTATCTTGCGGCAACACATAATGTATGTTTTTTGTGGCCTGTTCCGATGGTAAAAACGTATCGGTTAAAAACATCACCGTTTGCGTAGGCATGGGGAGCCCGCGCACATCCGTGCCTTTTGCCTCCACAATAATATACTTTTGTGTCTCGCGCGGCAGAATATTCAGTTCGTCGGCGAGTTTAACGTCAGATTGGATAAATGCATCCGCCGTATTTGGATTTTTACCCCACGTAATAAAGTAGCTCCGGAACGGTTCCAAAATCAAAACGACAAACAACACCATTGTCCCAACGCGAAGCAGGACGGTGCCATAGGCAAATTGCGAAAGCACTTTTTTGATATGTTCATAAAGCCAGACGCTTCCGATTGCCGCAAGGATCATGACTGCGGGGATCATAAGGATAGAACGGAGCGCATGAGGGAGTCCTTCGTTTGAAACCACAACCGGAAGCGCCGCGACAATAAGCCACGAAACACTAATAAAAAGAGGAAATTCAAACTCATTTCTTTCTCTCCATTTTTTAGATACGCATCGCACGGCAAGAACGATCCCTAAAAGAAAGAAAACGCCGACCGGGAAAAAGAGGAGCGGCCGACCCGCAATATTGTGCCGCCAGTTGCCGTCTCCATAAACATTGAACGAGCCGAGTGTGATTCCGATATTCTTTGCCAGGTCGATCACGGGCGTAGGAGAGCTAAAAATGGAAATCTGGCTTGTGCGCCCCAGAAAATCCTGCGGATATTCCGCAAAAAAGATAAGGAGCGGAGTGAGCGCAAGAACAAATCCCAAAGAAAACCAGGTCAGGAATTTCAAAAAAATCCGCCACGGATATTTTTTGAAAAGAATATAAGCGGCAACAGCGAATAAAAGGAGCGGCGTTGCGCGGTAGGCGATATAGGAATGGAACCCGAGCCCGTAAACCAGACCAGCAAAAAATGGCAGAAGTCGCACGGGTTGTTTTTTGGTTTCAGCGGACATTTTACGGAGCGCCATCAGGATAAAAAATAATCCCCATGTCAGAAAAAACGGGGCCATAATTGCGCGAAATCCGATGCGGGAAAAATTAATGTGCCAGAAGGATGTGGCGGTAAAAAAAGCCGCAAAAAGTGGTATCCAGGGATGAGTTTGTTTTTTTGAAAATCGCAAGAGCTCTCGCGTCAAAAAATAAACGCCCAGTACTGTAAGTACTCCGAATAATGCGCTCGGAACCCGGAGCATCCAGGGTTCAATGTTCCCGGTCTCCCGCATAAAGAAGTTCAGAAAGTAGGCCTGAATGTTGATAAACAGTCCTTCTCTGCCGTTGTTTTCGGGATAGAAAACTTTCGGTTCCGTAGCGCCGTGGAGCACCTCAAGCGCGTTATTTCCATTCATCGCCTCGTCGGGATAGAGTCCGGGCGGAAATGCGGAAAGTTGATAGAAACGAAAAAAGGCCGCAATAAGCACGATCCCTATGACGATCCATGTCGTTTTGAATGATGGCGCCATTCTTGTATAATTTAATTATACAAGAATCCCATGCCTAATGTCGTTAATTTTGGACCTGACTTTGAACGGAGTCTCACGCGCATCAAGGAAGACATTGCGGAGCAGAAATCTATCCCCGGGAATGAGCAGATGGAAGAACGCGAGCTGATGAGACAATCGCTTGAGAAAATGGCCGCCGCGGTTGCGGTTCCCCCCGCGCAAGAACCCCCCGCTTCGTCCGCGCCACAGGCGGACGCGTCTTCGCTTCCCGCGTACCTTTCGAATGCCTCCGCCGATCCGCGTGTAAAAGAGGAAGTCCAGCGATTGGTGAATCTTGCGTTTAGCGATCACATCGAAAAGGCGATTTCTGAAGCAAAAAAACACCCCCCGTTTGTGGTGGACGCCCTGCACGACGCGCTGGTGGATAAATTAATTCCGGAAATGAAACGCCGGGGCATGCTTTAGCCGTTTTTTATCTTCATGCTTTCCACACTTTTTTTCGGCGTGATTTTAGGAGGCATCTTTGCGGGTGCGTATGCGTGGTTTCGGCGCGCGCAATATCAAAAACTTCTGGAAGGATTGCAGGTGCGTTTGATTTTAGTGCGCCTTCCGCTCGGAGGAAAAGAAGGCCGCGATCTCATGAAAGAAATCGCATTGACCGAGCAACTGATTGCTGCGCTTGCGGCGTTTAAAAAACCGTTCGTATTCGAAGTGGCGGTACCGTATGTCGGAGAAGAGATTCATTTTTATATTTCCGTTTCGGAACAGTATGTGGACGCCGCTGTCCGCCAGGTACAGTCCATGTGGGACGATGCCGATATTCGCAAGGTGGAGGATTACAATATTTTCAATTATCAGGGTTACACGACGGGTGCCTGGCTGAAAGAAAAAGAAAAGTTCGTGTTGCCGATTCGCACCTATCAGGAACTCATGAGTGACACTTTTTCAAGTATCTTGGGTGGTTTCGCGCAGACAAAAGAGGTGGGCGAAGGCGCGGCACTGCAGATTGTCGTCCAGTCCGCAAGCGCGAAGGCAAAAAAAGAAATTGTTGCCTCACTGGGCTTTTTGAAAAAAGGCGGGAAATTAAAAGAAGTGCTTCATGCGGAAAAAATTGGTGCCTCGGACGTAGTTTCTGCGGCTCTGGCGGGGAAAAAATCGGGGAATGTTCCGGGACCGCAAGAGTCGAAAGTGATCGACGAAATGGCCGTGAAAGCAATCGAGACAAAACTGGCAAAACCACTTTTTGACGTTAATGTTCGCATTTTGACCTCTGCGCCGAGTCAGCTACAGGCGGAGTCCTTGCTGGATGGAATTTCCGCCGGATTTTCGCAGTTCGGCACGACAGGGAGGAACGAGTTTCAGATGACAAAACCGCGCGCGATCAAGAATCTTGTCCGTGCGTTTTCATTTCGCGCGTTCGACGAAAAACAGAAAATGACGCTTACCAGCGAAGAGCTGGCGAGTATTTTCCATTTTCCAACCGTGTTTACGTCTACTCCGAAAATCAAATATCTCAAAGCCAAGGAAGCGGCGCCGCCACGCAATCTTCCGACATTCGGGACCCTTCTCGGCGAGAGTTCTTTCCGCGGCGAGTCAAAACCGATTTTCTTGACCGACGAAGATCGCCGCCGCCATCTTTACGTTATCGGTCAGACCGGAACCGGCAAGACGACGCTGTTGAAGGGAATGATGCTCGACGACATCCGAAAAGGAAAAGGCATCGGCGTTATCGATCCGCACGGAGAGTTTGCCGAGTTCGCGCTCGCGAACATTCCGCCCGAACGCGCCAAAGACGTTATCGTGTTCGACCCCGCGGATTTTGAGCGGCCGGTGGGACTCAACATGCTCGAATATCATTTTGATCGTCCGGAGGAAAAAACATTTATTGTGAATGACATGCTGGGCATTTTGGACAAGCTCTATGATTTGCGGCAGACGGGGGGCCCCATGTTCGAGCAGTATATGAGGAATGCTCTCTTGCTGCTCATGGAAGACGCGCCGAATCAGCCTGCGTCGCTTGTGGAGCTGCCGCGGATTTTTACCGACAGCGCATGGCGCGCAAAAAAACTGGCACGCATCACCAACCCTATTGTGATCGATTTTTGGGAGAAAGAAGCGACCAAAGCGGGCGGAGAAGCGTCACTTGCGAATATCACGCCTTATGTCACCTCGAAATTCAGCAATTTTATTGCAAATGATTATATGCGCCCGATTATCGGCCAGCCGAAATCTGCATTCAATTTTCGCGAAATCATGGATCAGGGGAAAATCCTGATTGTAAGTTTGTCGAAAGGAAAGATCGGCGATGTGAATATGGGATTACTTGGGATGATTGTGATCTCAAAACTCCTTTTTGCTGCTCTTTCGCGTGTGGATATTCCAAACGAATCGTCCCGAAAAGATTTTTATCTTTACATCGACGAGTTCCAGAATTTCGCGACCGATTCCATTTCCGTGATTCTTTCAGAGGCGCGTAAATACCGATTGTCGCTTACCATTGCCCATCAATTCATCGCCCAGCTTCCCGAAAAAATTCGCGACGCGGTATTCGGGAACGTCGGCTCCGCAATCGCCTTGCGCGTGGGACCCCAGGACGCGGAATTTTTGACCAAACAATTTACGCCGGTGTTTAACGAAAGCGATTTATTGAATATCGACAACCTGAACGCGCACGCGCGCATTTTGGTCGACGGCATGGTCGCACCGCCGTTTAATATTCGCGTAAATACCGCTGCGTTCTCCGCAAAAGGAGACGTACAAATGGCCGAGCGGCTGCGCAATCTCTCACGCCTTACCTATGGACGTGATCGGGGCGAAGTTGAAGAAGAAATTCGTCGCAGATTAAGAGAATAAAACATATGACAAAAAAAGATTATAAATTGGTCACGCTTATCGGTTTTTTGGTCGGTTGGCTGGTGCTTCCGGTTATTGCAAATATAGGGAAGCGCTATGGAGTGACGGTCAGCATCCCGCTGGGCGCCGCGTCCGTTCTTGGTTTTTCAGCTTTTGCGCCTCTCGCGCTTTGGGTGCTGCATCTGCTTTCAAAAAAAATTCCGGTGTTTCTGCAGTTCGGAAAATTCGCGGCCGTGGGGACGCTGAACACGCTTTTGAATTTTGCGGTGTTGAACACGCTGATTTTTATGACGGATATTTCGGCGGGGTGGACCTATACCGGGTTCACCGTCATCGCCTTTTTTATAGCGACCACCAATAGTTATTTTTGGAATAAGTTTTGGACGTTTCAGAGCCGTATTCCGCTGGGGTGGGGTGAGTATGCGCGGTTCGCCCTTTTTACCGTCGGCGGAGTGATTTTGAATTCGGGGGTTGCATCGCTCATTGTGAACGGAATAGGGGCTCCCCAGGGAGTTGCGCCGGAGTTATGGGCGAATGTGGGCGCCCTGGGCGGCGTTGCCGTGTCTTTTCTCTGGAATTTTTTGACCTATCGCCGTATCGTGTTCCGTGCCAGCGGCGGTTCCCCGGAAGCGGCAAATCCCGTACAATAATAGAATAATGAAACCGTTTCTTTCCGTCATTATCCCCGCCTACAACGAGTCCCAGCGTCTTCCGCAGACGCTTGTTGATGTGGATAAAAAATTGAGCGAGGTAGAATATTCCTCGGAAGTGCTGGTGGTAAGCGACGGTTCCAAAGATGCGACGGCCGAAATTGTTCGGCGATTTGCGGTTCACATGAAAAATCTGAAGCTGATTGATAATAAGGAAAATCACGGGAAGGGGTGGGTGGTGCGACAGGGGATGATGGCTGCAAAAGGGAACTGGCGACTTTTTATGGATGCGGATAATTCCACAACTGTGGATCAGTTCAATCTCATGCTCCCGTTCTTTAAAGAAGGATACGATGTGGTGTTCGGATCACGCGCCGTTTCCGGGGCAAAACTGGTGCCACCCCAACCGTGGTATCGGCAGATTTTAGGGCGGGGGGGGAACGTGGTTATTCAACTCTTTGCACTTCCGGGCGTGCGTGATTCGCAGTGTGGATTCAAATGTTTTTCGGAAAATGCCGCGCCGCGCGTTTTCGGGCTTGCTCGCGTTGACCGGTGGGGGTTCGACGTAGAAGCATTGGCGCTTGCAAAAGTGCTGGGCTACCGCGCAAAAGAAATGCCTGTCACGTGGGTGAACGACACGCGTTCCACCGTGGGGTTGAAAGCGTATCTTTCGACGCTGTGGGATGTAGGGCGCATCTGGTGGTGGTTAAAACGCGGCAGTTATCCGTTAAACTCGAACTCTTTAAAGCCCGAACCGCCGCGCACGGAAGAAATCGATTCAAATAGTTCAACCGGCGCATTTGAATAATTATGGTTTCAAAAAAACATTCTGAACTGCGACAAGATCTGGTTTCGGGGGACTGGATTTTATTGGCTCCAGGCCGGCTTCATGGGAGTCCTGATTTTTCTCTTCATAAAGAGAAACGCACAGCAACGCCAAAAAATTCCTGTATTTTCGAAACCCCTTTGGATCACGTGAGCGAAGAGATTCTTCTTGGATATGAAGATGGGCGGAGCGTGAAGGGGTGGGGAAAGTATCGCCTGCTGATCCTTGAGAATAAATTTCCGGCCGTCCGGCATCCGGAAGGGCGGGTAACCGAGTTGAAATACGGCCCGTTTCGTGTGGTGCCGGGCGTGGGGCACCATGATCTTCTGATCACCCGCGATCATACAAAAAATTTCCCACGACTGTCGCCAGCCCACGCGCGCGAAGTGTTCAAGGCATTCGCGGAGCGGTACCGGATGGTGGGCATGGGAAAAGAAATCGCGTACGTTTCCATGTTTCATAACTGGGGTCCGCGGGCCGGGGCTTCCGTGTATCATCCGCATTATCAGATGATGAGCATTCCGGTGGTTCCGCCGGACGTGGGACACTCGCTTGCCGGATCGGGGCGGTATTTTAAAAAACATCGTACGTGTGTCCACTGCGAGATGATTGCATGGGAGCGAAAAATGAAGGAGCGCGTGATCTTTGAAACGGAGCGCGCAATCGCGTTCGCTCCTTTTGTTTCACGCAATCCGTTTGAGGCGCGCATTTTCCCGAAACGGCATCTTCCGTATTTTGAAGATTCCGGGGAGGCCGACCGCGATGCGGTTTCCGATATTTTGCAAAAAATCCTAGAGCGGGTCACGAAAAATATGCGCGACCCGGATTATAATTTTTTCATCCATACAGCGCCGGTACACAACAAAAGCGAGTACAGGCATTACCACTGGCACGTCGAAGTATATCCAAAGTTCAACATACGCGCCGGTTTTGAGTTCGGAACGGGAATCGATATGAACATGATCGACCCCGCCTTAGCAGCCAAGATTTTGCGAAGATAGCTGGGGGAGAATAGAGCATAAAAGCCCTTTGTATTTGAAGCCCCCACAAGGCTTGACTTTTTATAACGGTATGCTATAATTCAAGCAGAAACCTTACCAACGTCTACTTGGAGCCCCTGACCAAATGATGGGGTGGAGAGTAGACACTATACAGGAGATACAACAATGGCAAAGTCCGATATGGTTCGCGGAATGCTTTTCGGAGTCGAGTTCCTTACAAACGTCGTGAAAGAAGCAAGAAAGCTTGGCAGAACCGATGAGGAAATTCACGAATGGATGAAAACAGAATCTGATGGGGCAAAGAAAACCGCACAACTCATCGTTGGCACTGCGAAAAACGTCCTTCGTATTCTCGCAAATCTCTCCCTTGCCGACCGTATCGCCCGTGGGAAGTACGACTGGGTAAACCCCGACATCACAAAAGGGCATTTCCCCACAAACGTGCCTGTAGACTACTCTCCAGACCACAAACTCTATCACTTTGATCGTCCCATCTCCTCCGAAGAGGCGATCAAATGGATGGAAAAGGATGGATTCCGCCCGGGGAACGGAGCAGAGCTTCTTGCCTTTGGGGAAACCTTCCGCGATGAGCAGAAGGAGTATCCTATCGTAGCTCTTGGTTCGGTCTGGCAGTACTTGGATGGCCACCGCCGCGTGCTGGTGCTCTGCTCGCATGCTTCGGGGCGCGGGCTGGGTCTGCTTGGGTTTGAGGGTGGCTGGGATGGCAACTATCGTTTCCTTGCGGTGCGCAAGTAACTTGGACTTGGGACTTTGATGCTTAGATTTTTAATCTCTTAGTCCCTTAGATTTTTGACCCGTTTCGATTTTTGAAACGGGTCTTTTGTTATAATAATTATGGATAGTAGGTTGGAATGCCTGCGGCTACGGTTTCAGGCGACCGAATTCCGAAATTTCTTTGTGCAGAGTGGGTGCGGCTACGGTTTCGCCCAGCGCCACGTGGAAGTTTCTAACCCATAAAGATACTTGGTGTAGAGTATTAAGGAATTTTTTAGATTCCGAATACGATTCAATCCCAAGAATATTCAAGGGATGGTGGAACGGAAGATACTTTGCACACTTGGTTCGGTCTGGCAGAACTTGAATGGCAACCGCAACGTGCTGGTGCTCAACTCGAATGATTCGAGGCGCAAGCTGAATCTGAATAGGTTTGAGAATGACTGGAATGGCAACTATCGTTTCCTTGCGGTGCGAAAGTCTCTTTATGTGTTCATCCCGCCCTTGGCGGGATTTCTTTCAATGATAACTGTTTTATCCAGCCGCCAAGCATTCTTCCAATTTCATCGAGTCGTTCTGAAATCGCTATATATTTTTTACTATCAAATGACTTTGTTTCCCACGCGATTTGAAGGAAGAATTTAGCGAGATCAAGTTTTGCTCCGGCGGCACGCACAAAAGAAATGCGGTTTTCGGGTATAGCGTAACTTGCTGAAAAGAGAAGCTCCGTGGTATCAAGTAGGTAAACATCAATTTTCTCGCCAAGTGTGTACCGTGCGGATTTTTGGAGATGTGGCATCATTTCACGCCACAATTTGTATGCCGCCACTAGTTTTTGGATTATCGATTGATTATTTCGTCGGGGGGGGGTGTTCCGGGGTTCTTTAGTATCATGTTTCAAAGAATAACAAGTATAGAAAATTTAGTCGAGGCGTGGGAGGAATTTATAAAAGGAAAGCGGCACAAAAGAGATGTGCAGGGGTTTTTGCTGCATTTAATGGACAACATTCTTGCGCTTCACCGCGATCTTATGGAGCATGCGTACCGCCACGGCGGGTACGCCGCATTTGCTGTTTCTGATCCCAAGCCGCGCAGTATTCATAAGGCTCCGGTTCGTGACAGGCTACTCCACCACGCGGTACATCGCGTGCTTTATCCCCCTATGAATAAACGGTTTATTGCAGACTCATTTTCTTGTCGAACTGGCAAAGGAACGCATGCCGCTCTCGGCCGCTTTCAGAGGTTTTTCTATACAGTAAGTAACAACAATACCAAACAATGCTGGGTTTTGAAGTGCGACATTCGAAGATTTTTTGCGAGCGTTCATCATGAAACACTTTTCAACATTTTAAAGAAAACCATCCATGATTCTGATGCACTTTGGCTTTTACGCCAGATTATTGGCAGTTTTTATATCGGTGAATATGGCAGGGGACTTCCCCTTGGCAATCTTACCTCGCAACTCTTTGCGAATGTATATATGAACGAATTTGATCGGTATGTAAAGCACACGTTGAAAATAAAACACTATATTCGATATGCAGATGATTTTGTCATTTTTTCTAACGATCGCGAAGAACTGGGACAGATTATCAAACCCATTAGAGAATTTTTATGCGACGCGCTTTCCTTACAACTCCATGAAGATAAAGTTGTGATAGAGACCATCGGTTCCGGTATTGATTTTTTGGGATGGGTGCATTTTCCGGATCATAGGGTGTTGCGCACATCAACAAAACGAAGGATGTTAAGGAAATTGCAGGCAAGGGGAAATAATACTGCCACCATCGCATCTTATTTAGGACTTTTGAAGCATGGGAACACATGTAAACTCGAGGAGGAAATTTCGAATAGAAATTGGTAGTATAAATATGTGAGACAAAAGCTTCTTATCGCTAATTGGAAGTCGAATCCCGCGAACTTGCGCGCGGCGGTTGGTTTGGCGCACGCGGAAGATCTGAAAAGTGTTGTTATCGCCCCGCCCTTTTCTTTTTTGGGTGAAGTTGGAAAAGTATTGCGGAGTGCGGCGTTGGGGGCACAGGATGCGTTTTGGGAAAATGAGGGGCCCTATACCGGTGAAGAAGGGCCCACCGCGTTAAAACATTTGGGGGTGCGGCATGTGATTCTTGGCCACTCTGAACGGCGGCATTTCTTAAAAGAAACAGATATAATGGTCGCGCAGAAAACAAAACGGGTTCTAACCGAAAAATTGATTCCCGTTTGTTGCGTGGGGGAGAGTTTTTCCGTGCGGCGCAAAGGAGAAAAGGCGGCATGGCACTTTGTAGAAAGGCAGGTTTCCACAATTCTGAAGCCATTGCACATTTCAAAATTCGCACACCATCCGCATCTCATCTTTGCCTATGAACCCGTCTGGGCGATCAGTACCAGTGGGATGGGGCTTGTAGCTACGCCGGAAAATGCCGCCGTCATGATTTCTAAAATTAAAAGCTTTGCGAAACGAAAAATACCACGCGTCACAATCGAGTGTTTTTACGGTGGTTCCGTGGATTCAAAAAATATCGCCGCTTTTCTTGAATGCCCGGAAATTGATGGGGCGCTCGTTGGGGGCGCCAGCCTGCGTCCTACGGAATTCCGCCGAATGGCTGTTATAGCCGGGAAAATCGGTTCAAAAAAATAATTCCGTGTCGCGCACATCCAAAAAAATTCTGTATGGGGTTATCTACGCGTTCATCTTCTTTTTTATTTTGCGGGGAATCTACGGTTGGGCTACCGCCGTTTATCCGACGTGTTTTGACGGGATTTCAAACCAAGGTGAAGAGAGGGCGGACTGCGGCGGTCCCTGCACGGCATGCGTGGGAATTGTTTTTGATCCGCTCCGCGTGGAGGGAGCGGTGAATTTGTTTACGGCAGTCGAGGGACGCGGCGTGCTCTTTGCAAAAGTTTCAAATCCGAATACGGGTTATTCCGCGCGACCGTTCGGATATGTGTTCCGTGTTTTTAATACCGACGGGCAGTTTGTGAGAGACGTGGAAGGGAGAACAACACTTGCGGCTTCCGCGCAGAAATATATTTTTGCGGCATTTGAGACCGCAAAAAAACCTTCCACATTCGGGTCCGCGTCGCTTGAAATAAAAGATTCGGCATGGAGCGCGCTGGGTGATATTGTGCGACCAGTCCTTTCATTACCGCAGAATGTGAAGACCATAATAGACGGGAACACGATCCGCGTGGAAGGAACGCTTAAAAATCAAGGGTTGATGGACGCGCCGGAAGTGGAAATTATAGCGCTCCTGCACGATCGGTCGGGTTTCCACGATCCGTTTTTTGCAGGCAAAGCCGTGGTGGGGATTTCAAGCATGAGTGAAAATAAATTTTCCGTGTTGTTTCCTTCGGATAGAGTGCTTGCGGACAAAGTTGATCAGGCGCTTTCGGAAGTGTTCGTAAACATAGAATGACCGCGCGATTCAAAAATCTTGACTGGATTCTTATTGGTGCGCTTGCCGTTTTTGCCGGCGCGGGGCTTGTAACCCTTGCGAGCTCGAATATCGCTTTTTTCTGGCGACAGTTGGTGTGGTATGGGATCGCGTTTGGGGTCATATTTGTCGGGAGCCAGTTAGATTGGCGCCTGCTTGCTTCAAAACAGTGGTTCCGATCGGGCATCTATTTTTCGAGCATTGCCCTTCTGGTTGTGGCTTATCTTCAGCCGCATACCATCCGAGGCACCAAAAGCTGGATTCTGATCGGCGGGTTTCAATTTGAACCGGAAGAGTTGGTGAAACTCGCTTTGATCATCGTACTCGCATATTTTTTTTCTAGACGGCACATTGTGGCATGGCAAACGCGCAATCTTGTCCTTTCTTTCATTTATATGTTCATTCCCACGGCGCTTATTGTTATACAGCCTAATTTTGGTTCGGCGGTGCTTGTTGCAAGTATCTGGGTGGGGTTCGTTTTGATGAGTGGGATTCACGGAAAGCGATTTTTAGCCGGGCTTCTTATTCTTGCCGTTCTGTGCGCCGGGTTGTGGATTTTTATTTTCAAAGATTATCAAAAAGAACGCATCACCACATTTTTATTTCCCGAGCGCGATCCATTAGGCGCAAGTTATAACGTGATCCAATCGAAGATTGCGATCGGCTCGGCGGGATTGTGGGGGAAAGGATTCGGACAGGGCACGCAGGCACGTTTGGGATTTTTGCCGGCCGCACAAAACGATTTTCTCTTCGCAGCGTTTGTGGAAGAGTGGGGGATGTTCGGAGGGTTCGTTCTTTTAGGGGCCATGTTGCTCATCATTTATCGCCTGATGCAAATTGGCCGGCATGCCCGGGATAACTTTTCTAGGTTTCTGGCTTTAGGGGGAGGAGTCTTCTTTTTGGTGCATTTTTTCATCAATATCGGCTCAAATATTGGGCTTTTGCCGGTTACGGGGATCACTCTACCCTTCTTCAGTTACGGAGGGTCTAACCTCTTGACGACCGGAATACTCGCGAGTATAATGGAACATATAAAAATTGAATCCTCAGCATGAACAAGGAGGTCGGTTTGACCTACGCTTCCTATTTGTCTTGGGAGGCATTTTATTGTTCATTGTGCTCGTCGGATATTTTTTTTACGGGTTGCAACCCGCGACATCCGTTGAGACGCTCGGAGGAGAAATCGTTCATTTGAAAATTACAAAAGGAGAAGGATTCAAAGAAATCGCCGCGCATCTTTCCCGCGAGTCGCTGATTCGTTCCATTGGAGTATTTAAGTTGTACGCGATTTTGACGGGACGCGCGCAGAAATTTCAGCCGGGCGCGTATGAGCTTTCACCCACCATGAATGTGCCGCAGATACTGGATATGCTTTCCCGCGGCGGTCGTAATGAAGTCACGGTTACGATTCCCGAAGGGTCTACACTCAAAGACATTAATGACCTACTGACGTCGGCGGGGGTACTGGAGGGTGAGGCGACGCTTTCTGGATATGCGTTCGAAAAGTGGAAAACCGTGTATCCGTATCTTGCGGACGCAAAGACACTCGAAGGGTTTCTGTTCCCGGACACATATCGGTTTAAGATCAATGCGCCGCCCGAGGATATCATCGAACGATTGTTGTCGAATTTTGATTCAAAAGCGTGGCCAATCATTAAGGACCAAGTTGATTGGTACGACCGTTTAGTGCTCGCGTCGATTTTGGAACGGGAAGTTCCGACGTTCGAGGATCGCCAGATGGTTGCGGGGATTTTGTTGAAACGGATCGCGCTCAAAATTCCGCTTCAGGTAGACGCCACGATCGGTTATGCGAAATGCGGTGGGGAACTGAAAAATTGCAAAAATTCGCTAGTCACAAAAAACGATCTATCCCTTTCTTCTCCTTACAATACGTATCAACACCTTGGTTGGCCTCCCGGGCCCATTTCGAATCCGGGGGAAGCGGCGTTAAGCGCGGCCGTAAAACCCCAAAAAAGCCCTTATCTGTACTACCTTTCCGCGGCAAAGACGAAAGAAACTCTATTTTCCAAAACATTAGACGAGCATAACACCAAACGCGCCCGATACCTTTGACCCCCTTCCTTTCGTAGGTAAAAAAATAAAAACGTCGTCGAGGTAACATCTTATCCATAAATGTCCTCTATTATAAAACCCAAACTTTTTTCTTCGTATCAAGGTCCCGAATTCCCCCAGCCGCATTTGGCGGAACTGCAGATCAATTCGTATCGCTGGTTTGTCGAAAAAGGATTGCGCGAATTGTTTGAAGAAATTTCTCCCATTCGCGACCACACCGGGAACGAACTGGAACTTAGTTTCCTGGATTATAAATTCGACGAGCCGAAATATTCAGAAGAGAAGGCGAAAGAAAAAGACCAGACCTACGAAGCTTCTTTGCGTGTGAAGCTGAAGTTGGTTAATAACATCATTAAACAGACGCAGGAACAGGAAGTCTACTTGGGCGATTTTCCCATTATGACGTCGCGCGGGACATTTATCGTGAACGGCGTTGAGCGCGTGATCATTTCACAGCTGGTACGCTCCCCGGGCGCTTATTTGAGTGCAAATGTATACCGCGGCAGAAAACTATTCGGTTCAAAAATCATTCCGAACCGCGGCGTGTGGCTGGAATTTGAAACCGAAGCGGATGGATTTATCGGCGTGAAAATCGATCGCCGCCGCAAAGCGCCGGTAACACAGCTTTTGCGTATCTTTGGGCTCACGACGCAGGAAGAAATCCTTTCCACCTTCAAAGATGTGGACACTGGTCCCATCAAATACATGGAAGTGACGTTGCGGAAAGACGATGCAAAAACGGTGGAAGATTCGTATCTTGGTATTCACCAGCGTCTTCGTCCGGGAGATCTAACGACCGTGGAAAATGCAAAATCTCTTATTGATGCGGCCTTTTTCCGCTTTGATCGCTATGATTTAAGCCAAGTAGGGCGTTTTAAAGTAAACCAGCGGCTTAATCTTTCTAAAAATAAGACGGGCATTTTGGATCGCGAGGATATTGTCGCGCTCCTGAAGGAAATCATTCGGATGAACAATACCTTAACTGCGGAACCCGATGATATTGATGCGCTTGGGAATCGTCGTATTCGCGCGGTCGGGGAATTGGTTCAGTCCCGTCTTCGCGTTGGATTTGCGCGTTTGCGCCGCGGAGTGCAGGATCGCATGTCCACGCTTGAGAAAAACACCATGCAGCCGGTGCAGCTGGTGAATTACAAATTACTAACGTCGGTGATCCGTGATTTTTTCTCCTCGTCTCCTCTCTCGCAATTTATGGAACAGGTGAATCCGCTCGCGGAGTTGGAGCACAAACGCCGTCTTTCCGCGATGGGTCCCGGGGGACTTACACGGGAGCGCGCCGGATTTGAAGTGCGCGATGTACATCCGACTTTCTACGGACGTATTTGTCCTATCGCAACGCCCGAGGGTTCCAATATCGGACTGGTAAGCTATATGGCGAATCATGCGCGCGTGAACGCGTTTGGATTTTTGGAGACCCCGTATTTTAAGGTAAAAAAAGGAATAGTGACCGATACCGTGGAGTGGCTTGATGCCGTGAAGGAACGGGAATTCAATATCGCGCAGGCGGATGTTCGCACGAATGAAAAACGAGTGCTCCTGGACGAGGTAGTGGTCGCGCGTGTGAAGGGGGAACCCGGAACATGCCTCGCGAAGGAGATGGATTATGTGGATGTCTCCGCAAATCAGCTGGTGAGTATCTCAACGGCGCTGATTCCCTTTTTGGAACACACCGATGCGAGCCGCGCACTCATGGGTTCGAATATGCAACGCCAAGCCGTACCTTCTATACGCGCGGATGCGCCATATGTCGGTACGGGGAGCGAAGAACGCGCCGCGCATGATTCCCAGCAACTTATTTTAGCGGAAGAAGATGGAACTGTGGAAGAAGTGGACGCTCGCATGATCGCGGTGAAGGGAAGATCTGGATTAAAAAAGTATTCGATTCGGAAATTTGCACGCGCGAACCAGACGCCGTGTATCACACAGCGCCCGGTGGTAGGCGTGGGAGAAAAAGTGAAAAAGGGACAATTGCTTGCGGATGGTCCCTCTACGTCCGACGGAGTTTTGGCGCTTGGGCAAAATCTTGTTGTGGCATTCGTGCCGTGGCGCGGAGGAAATTTTGAAGACGCGATCGTCCTTTCGGAACGCATTGCACGCGATGATCGGTTCACATCCATTCATATCGATACGCATACCTGTGCGGTACGCGATACAAAATTAGGTCCCGAAATGACAACGCCGGACATCCCGAACGTTGCGGAGGAAAAACTCCGCAATCTGGATGAAGAAGGAATCGTGCGTATTGGCGCCGAGGTACGGACGGGCGATATTTTGGTCGGAAAAATTTCTCCGAAAGGAGAATCGGAATTGAGTTCCGAAGAACGTTTACTACGCGCCATTTTTGGTGAAAAAGCGCGGGATGTGAAAGACAGTTCTCTTACGTTGCCGCATGGAAAAGAAGGGCGGATTATCGGCATCAAAATATTTTCTCGCGATCAAGGAGATAAACTTGAGCCGGGAATCATTAAAAAAATTCAGATCGAAGTAGCACAGCTCCGAAAAATTCGTGCTGGAGACAAACTCGCCGGGCGCCACGGGAATAAGGGCGTCATTTCGCAGGTGCGCCCCGTAGAAGACATGCCGTATCTGGAAGATGGAACGCCGGTGGATATCGTGTTGAATCCACTCGGGGTTCCGTCGCGTATGAACTTGGGACAGATTCTTGAAACCCATCTCGGTATTGCCGCAAAACGCCAGGGATATCGCGCCGTGGTTCCGAATTTTGTGGGTCTCGGAGAGCAGGAAATAACCGCGGAGCTTGTCAAATCGGGCTTTTCCGCGGATGGAAAAGTTGCTCTCTATGACGGCATCACCGGAAATCTATTCAAAAATCGCGTGACGGTGGGAGTTATTTATATGATGAAGCTGAATCACCTCGTGGAAGACAAGATCCATATGCGCTCTACCGGTCCCTATTCGTTGATTACACAGCAACCGTTGGGTGGCAAGGCGCAGATGGGAGGGCAGCGGTTCGGAGAAATGGAAGTGTGGGCGCTTGAAGGGTACGGTGCCGCGCATACGCTTCAAGAGATGCTTACGATAAAATCGGACGACGTGCTTGGCCGCTCGGCTGCATTCGAATCGATTATCCGCGGAACCGATATTAAAAAACCCAACATTCCAGCATCGTTCAATGTATTGGTGAGCGAAATAAAATCGCTGGGGCTGGGCGTGAGCGCTGAGCACGAAACCGTAGAGGGAAAGGGCGACGAGGACGGGGGAATATAATTTCTTTATAACATACTATGGAAAAAAATTACGATCTAAAATCACTCTCCATCAAACTCGCATCGCCCGAAGAAATCCTTTCGTGGTCCTTTGGCGAAGTGATCAAGCCGGAAACCATCAATTACCGAACGCAGCGTCCGGAAAAAGACGGTCTTTTTTCGGAACGTATTTTTGGTCCCACAAAAGATTATGAATGTTACTGCGGAAAGTATAAAAAAGTTCGCTATAAAGGGTTGGTGTGCGAAAAATGTGGTGTTGAAGTTACGCGCGCAGTGGTTCGCCGCGAGCGGATGGGGCACATTACGCTTGCAACGCCCGTAACGCACATCTGGTTTTTACGAACTGTTCCGTCGCGCCTCAGTCTTCTTTTGGACATTTCCGTTCCAAAGCTCGAAAAAATCATTTATTATGCGGCGTATGTCATTACGTCCGTGAACGAGAGCGCAAAAACAAAAGCGCTGGACATCATCTCAAAGGAGCTGAAAGCCGTTAAAAAAGAAAAAGACAGTGATTTTGCGAAGGCTGTGGATCGTGCAACCGAACTCAAGAATCAGCTAGAAATGATTCGCTTGGGACATATTCTGGGCGAAAACGACTATTATTCGTTGGCCGAGAAATTCGGAGACGTGTTTGAAGCCGACCGAGGAGCTGGCGCAATTCGGAAAATTCTGGAAAGCGTGAATCTCAAAACAATGGCGGGGACAATCGAGAAAGAACTGCGCGAGGTAAAAGACGAAAACCGCAATCGCCGGCTAATGCGTCGTCTGAAGCTGGTGCGCTCGCTCGCAAAATCACATGTGCGTCCCGAATGGATGATCATGACCGTTCTTCCGATTCTCCCCCCCGATTTGCGACCGATGGTGCCGCTCGACGGTGGCCGTTATGCCACAGCGGATTTGAACGATTTATACCGCCGAGTGATCAATCGCAATAACCGTCTGAAAAAACTGATGGAGTTAAAATCTCCGGAAGTTATTTTAACGAACGAAAAACGTATGCTTCAAGAAGCGGTGGATGCACTCATCGATAATTCTTCGCGTATGGGCACACAGCTCATGTCTACGCGCCGCCGCCCCCTTCGCTCGCTCGCTGATATGTTGAAGGGGAAGCAGGGGCGTTTCCGGCAGAACTTGTTGGGGAAACGCGTAGATTATTCCGCGCGTTCCGTGATTGTGGTAGGCCCGGAGCTGAAACTGGATGAATGCGGTATTCCGAAACAGATGGCACTCGAACTTTTCCGCCATTTTGTCATCAATAAAATCATCGAGCAAGGATTATCCTACAATATTAAACAAGCCAATCGTTTTATCGAGCAGAGTTCTCCTGAAGTCTGGGCGATTCTCGAAGAAGTAATTAAGGACAAGCGCGTGCTTCTGAATCGCGCGCCGACCCTGCATCGTCTGGGCATCCAGGCTTTCCGCCCCGTACTCATCGAAGATTTTGCGATCCGCATTTCACCCCTTGTTTGTGCTGCATTCAACGCGGACTTTGACGGCGACCAGATGGCGGTGCATCTTCCGCTTACCATTGAAGCGCAGTATGAAGCGAAGGCGCTTATGGACGCCGGCAAGAATCTTTTGAAACCCGCGAGCGGTGATCCGATCGTAACTCCCACACAGGATGTTGTATTGGGGTCTTATTTCCTAACCCGCGTTCTGAAAGGTGCGAAAGGAGAAGGTCGTATCTTCACGGATGTTTCCGAACTCTTTTATGCGTATGAAAATGATGTGGTGGATATCAATGCACTCGTGAAAGTGCGCTATCGAGGCGAGATGAAAGAAACCACGTACGGACGCACCATCTTCAATTCCGTACTTCCCGGGGATTATGAGTTTGTGAATGAGCAGATGAATAAAAAACAACTTCAGAAGCTGGTAGCACATATTATCGAGAAATACGGAGTCGATATCTCGCGGGTCTATCTGGATAAAATTAAAAGCTTGGGTTTTGAATACGCCACGCTTTTCGGTGTCACATGGAGTATGGCGGATACGATGGCGCCGAAAGAAAAACCGGAGATTATCAAAGAGACCGAAAAAGAAGTCGCTAAAATTGAAGCGCACTATCAGGATGGGTTGCTTACCAATCAGGAACGTAAAGTACGCGTGATCAGTATTTGGACAGATGCGAAGAAAAAGATCGCCGATAAAATTCAAGGGGCGTTTACGATTAGCAACCCCGTATTTTCCATTATCGATTCCGGCGCGCGCGGCAGTTGGACACAACCCGTGCAGATGATGGGTATGAAAGGAATTGTAGCAAATCCCAAGAACGAAGAGATCGAACTCCCCATTAAATCGTCTTTTAAGGAAGGATTTTCCGTGCTGGAATACTTTATTTCCACGCACGGTGCGCGCAAGGGTTCCACCGACACGGCGCTCAAAACCGCAAGCGCGGGATATTTGACGCGCCGCCTGGTGGATGTTTCACAGGATGTGATTATCCGCGAAGTGGATTGCGGAGCCGAACACGGCATTACCATCGTTCGAAAAGAAGGAGATGTATACGGGCATACCTTTATCAGTCGGATTTATTCGCGTACCAGTCTTGAAGATATACGCGTCGATCGCAAACTGATCGTTCGCGCAGGAGAAATGATCACACGCGGTTCGGCACGCATCATTCAAGATTCTTCTGTTTCAACCGTGAAAGTCCGTTCTCCCATTACCTGTAAAACACCGTACGGGCTTTGCGCTATGTGTTATGGCATTGATCTAACAAAAAATGAAGCGGTAGAAATTGGGGAGGCGGTGGGTATTATCGCGGCCCAGTCGATCGGTGAGCCGGGCACCCAGCTTACCATGCGTACGTTCCATGTGGGAGGTGTTGCGGGGGTGGATATTACACAGGGGTTGCCGCGTGTAGAAGAGTTATTCGAGGCGCGCCCTCCAAAAGGAAAAGCGCCGCTCACGCGCCGTGACGGTATTGTGCATGATATTGAAGACCGCGGTTTGATGCGCGTCATTAAAGTCCGGCCGAATGAACAGAAAGTTTCAAAATCAAAATCAAAATCGAAAATTCTGAAAATATCTTACGATGAATATCTTGTGTCCACCGCGGTCACGCTCTTTGTCAAGAAAGGAGATATTGTGAAACAAGGGCAGGCGCTTTCCGAGGGTCCGTTGGATCTCCGCGAAATTCTTGCCTATCAAGGTGTGGAGCAGGTGATTCGTTATGTCATTAATTCCGTACAGCGGATTTACGTCCCGGAAGGTTCTCCAATCAACGATAAGCACATCGAAATTATTGTTCGGCAGATGCTTTCACGCGTTGTGATTAAAGATCCGGGAGAGACGGAGTTCATGCCCGGGGAAGTCGTCGAACGTTCGCGTTTTCATGAAGTGAACCGCGCGGTCAAGAAGTTGAAGAAAAAACCCGCGAAGGCGATTCTGAAGCTGATGGGCATCACCCGCGTCGCGCTTGATTCGTCCAGCTTCCTGTCGGCGGCGTCATTCCAAGAAACAAGTAGGGTATTAGTAGCCGCTTCCGTGGAAGGGCGCGTGGATGTGTTGCGTGGCCTCAAAGAGAACGTGATTATCGGAAAATTAATTCCAGCCGGAACCGGTTCGCGCGGAATCCCGGAGGAAATTCTGGAAATCAAACGCGCGCGCCAGGCGGCGCAGTTGTTGGTGGCACAAGAGGCGGAAAATACAAGAAAAGAGGAACAGGCGGCAAACGCAGAAGCGCTAACGTCAAAAAAAGGAAGAAAAGAATAAACAATTGACCCTTTTTTCTACTTCTGATACTATGATGAACGTAATGGAAGATACGCTAAACGATAGGATTCTGGCATATGAGATGCTGGCGCTCGGAAAAACCGAAGATTTCAGTCTTGTAAAAAAGAACATACTGAAACACGGGGGCGTTGTATTGTCTGAAAAACCGGTACAAAAAATTAAACTCGCTTACCCGATCCAGAAGCAGCAATTTTGCTTCTCCGCGAATTTCGAGTTTTCCATGCCGCCAGAAGGGCTTAAAATGCTCTCGGGCGATCTGCGACTCGACGATTCGTTATTGCGCCATTCCACCTACTATGTGCTTGCCAAGGAAGAAAAACGGGTGGAAAAACCGATGGTGCGCCGCGGGGTAGCGTCACGGGTTATGCGAAAACCGACCGACGCGATGCTAACAAACGAAGCGCTCGAGAAAAAGATCGAGGAAATATTACAATGAATCTCAATAAAGTTTTTTTGGCGGGAAATCTTACACGCGATCCCGAATTGCGGCAAACCACGACGGGACAGTCCGTTACCACATTTGGGATGGCGACTAATTCTTTTTATACGGATAAGGCCGGACAGCGCCAGAAGAAAGCCGAGTTTCATACCGTGGTGGCATGGGGGAAACAAGCCGAATTGATCAGCCGATTTTTGAAGAAAGGAAGTTTGGCGCTCGTAGAGGGGCGGCTTCAGACGCGTAGCTGGGAAGATAAGCAAGGGCAGAAGCGCCAAACAACGGAAGTGGTGTGCGATAAAATCCAGTTCGGTCCTCGACCCGGCAGCGGAAGCGGAGTCGGGGCAGGTGGTCCCATAGATCGCGAAATGCCGCCCGAGGCGTTCACGGATAACACAAAAGAAGAGATATTGCCGGAAATCAATATCGAAGAAGGAGATATAAAAGCAGACGACATTCCATTTTAATTTTTGCCATTTATGATGACACCCAAAGCAAGACAGTGCGTATTTTGTTCCCAAAATATCAAAACAATCGATTATAAAGACGGGGAACTCCTGCGCCGTTTTGTTTCAAGCCAGGCGAAAATTATTGATCCGCTTCACACGGGCGTGTGTGCCAAGCACCAGCGCCGGCTTGCAAACGCGATCAAGCGGGCGCGTATTATGGGGCTTCTTCCGTTCGTGCGCAGATAACTATGACGTGGGAAATCAATTTGTTTAACGCGATGCACGGGATTGTAGGACAATCCAGTCTTTTTGATTTTTTTATTGTGCTTGCGGCGCAGTATCTCCCCTATGCCGTTGTTGTGGCGGCTTTGTTTTTCTTTTTCACGCGCAAACCGGCCCGCATGCGTTTATGGACTTTGTTCGTGGTCACGCTCACTATTATTCTTTCCCGTGGAATCGTAACGGAACTCATCCGCTTTTTTTATTCTCGATCTCGGCCGCATATCGCGCTTGGGTTTGATCCTCTGGTGCAGGCCTCCACATCTTCTTTTCCTTCCGGCCACGCGGTGCTGTTTTTTGCTCTCGCTTCCGTTATCTATGTATTTGATAAAGGATGGGGGAGATGGTTTTGGGGTTTCGCGGTCGTGAATACTCTTGCGCGTATTGTGGCGGGTGTGCACTGGCCCACGGATATTGTGGGCGGGCTTATTGTAGCAATAATCTCGTTTTACGTGATACGAGCCTTAACCAAAAAATACGCCCCGAAAAATTCAACGCCAGCATCTGATCTGCCGCTGGCGCCGGAGATTCAGCAAGAAACATAAACCCCGCACAATTGCGGGGTTTATGTTTTGTCGGTACAGAATACTTGAATTAGTCCGAACGCACTTTTCCGAAAAATTCCCCCCGCGAAAATTCGAGAATGCAGCGGCCTGTACTGAGCGAAGTCGAAGTGAGCCGCACCGCTGACAATTTTCCTTCAGCTTTGTTCAGGACTTCGAGTCGTGAGCCTCAGTCGAACGATGGTGAGCCTGTCGAACCACAAGTTTTTCTTTGGCGGCATTAAAATCATGACTTACTCAATTTCCTCTCCAAATCTTCTAAATAATAATATGGTGCCGATTTTAATTCAATCGCGTGTTTTACCTCTTCCCAAACTTGCTTTTTGTTTTTCTTTGCGATTTTCAATAAGAGTGCAAAGAAAGTGCAATTCTCGTGTTTTCCGGTTTCCTGTACATTTAGCATCTGGATTAAAATCGGCACTAAAATTTTCGGTGGGAATTTTAAAAGTTCCGAGACAGCTTTTCTATCATCAAAGATTTTATCGCCGATACGCTCAATTTTCTGTAAGACACTTCGCAACTTCTCTGCTTTTGATTGGGGTAATTTTTGAAGATAAGTTTTTGTGTCAATGGTCTTTTGATCAACTAACTCTTTTTCTAAAAGTGCTACTACCCACTCGTCAGAAAGATTTATTAAACTATGAAAATTACCCCAACCATTCTCTTTAAGAACATAAAACCAGTTTTTCCAGGATTTAAGCTGGCTTTTACAATATCTTTCAGAAAATTTTGCATAAGCCGATGTTTTCTCCGTTGGGATATTGCGAGCAAGGGAAAAGTTAAATTTTATTTCTCCCACAAGCGGCTTAAATCCTTTCCTGTTCGGGTTGATTTTGCCAAGAATTTTTACTCTCGCTTTTCTAGCTTCAGGGTGTGGGTTCAACAGGTTTGCTTCGCTGCCGGTAAAGCCGTTTGGAGGAAATACAATAATTCTTTTTACAAGTTTTGTATCCTCGCTTTTCAAGCGAACAAAAAAACAAGCTGGTCTTGTAATTACTTCAGTGTCTCCGTTCGCAAGAAACTTTTTGAGAGTTTTTTGAAAAAGCGAGGATTTATAGATTTCATAAAAATTGGATTGCATAGTATGATTAAAAAAATTTCTTCCCCCAAAATGCGAAATCGCAAATTCATTTTTGCCCCCAAAATTGAATACGAATTAGTCGTCGAGCGAAGCGAGGCGAACCAAAACTCTTTGACTTTCCTTTCTGGTGCCCGGGGTGGGGGTCGAACCCACATGACCTTGCGATCACAGGATTTTGAGTCCTGCGCGTCTGCCGATTCCGCCACCCGGGCAAAATTATTGTATCCTTTTTAAAATCTCTGACTCATCAAAATCACTACGCGATAATTTTTTGTATTGTTTTTGCATCGCGTCCACAAGAAAGGGAATAGGTTCCCAGCTAAAATATTTTTCTCCTCCGAAATGTTTCTCGGTACTTATTACCTGTTCCTGCTTGGAACTTGTCAGTTTGCAGAGAAAATACAGTGTAGTTTTCTGCACCTCTGCACGTTCCCAGTTTTTGAATGTGCTTGTTAACGATCCGAGGTATCCTTCTACGGCCCCGAGTATTCCAAATTCTTCCCGAAGTCCGCGCTGTACCGCTCCTTCCAGTGATTCTCCGGGGCGTACGGTTTCGCGCATGAGGTAATAGATATCAGTACCGTCAGGTGTTCGTTCATGGTGGCATGCAACTTCGCCATTTTTATTCGTTACCACAGCACCCACAGAAAGATGGAAAGGCGACTTTTTTTGGCCAATAAAGTAGTGTAATTCCACGGGTAGATTTTATCATCCCGCTATATGAAAAGCAACGGAATTTCGGGTAAAATGAATGTATCTATGGCGCGTGTCATTGCGATTTGCAACCAGAAAGGCGGGGTGGGGAAAACCACGACTTCAATGAATTTAAGCGCGTATTTGGCGCTTCTTGGAAAAAAGACATTGCTCATCGATTTTGATCCGCAATTTAACGCGACCGTGGGCGTGGGAGCCATTCATGCGCCGGACGAAACCATTTATCATGCGCTTCTTGTGGATGTCCCCGTCGAACGCGTCATTAAACAAACCTATCTCTCGAATCTTGAGATCGCGCCGGCATCGGCCGATCTTGCGGGAGCTTTGGTTGAGCTGGTGAATCTGGAAAATCGCGAAACTTACCTTCGCCGTTTTGTGGATGGCGTGCGGGATCGTTACGATTTTATCATTATTGATTTAGGGCCGAGTCTACATCTTTTGACCATTAATGGACTCTTGGCGGCAGATGAAGTAATCGTCCCCATCCAGTGCGAGTATTACGCGCTTGAAGGATTAAGCCAGCTTTTACAAACGATTGATCTGGTTCGCAGTAATCTGGAGCATCCGTTGAAAGTCGGAGGAGCGCTTCTTACCATGTACGACAAGCGGGAAAAACTTTCGCGCGAGATTGCGCGGGAAGTGCGGCGACGGTTTCCGTATCACGTCTACGATGTAGAGATTCCCCGTTCCGTGGGGCTCGCGGAGGCGCCGCGCTACAAAAAACCCATTATGCTGTATGCACCGCAGAGCCCTGGGGCGACAGCGTATGAGCGTTTGGCACAGGAAGTGATTGAGCAGAACAACGAAGTATGGCCTCGCCCCAAAGAAGAAGATAAAAAAGAGCCCTATTTTAAGGAAAATTTTACCCCGAGTTCCGAGTTTACGGCAAAAAACAGACCGGAAGAGAAGTGGGATCTGTCCGAGATGTAAAAAAGTTTTCCACTGTGGACAACCGTTGACACGCACCCTGCAGATGCTAAAATTTTCCTTGCGTTCGCTTTGAAGCGGGTACGGCTTGGCAGGCGATCTAGTTGCAAATAGAGCGCAGGCTTGGACGGATTCGTAGAGATGTTGGACGCACGTATATGTACGTTTCTGAAACAGAGGTTAAGTGCGGACTGCAAGGCGGAAAGGTAGTAGCTTAAATTTCGAGCGTTGCTCTTTATACTTTAATTATAAATATACCTCGAAATACTTTAGGCGAACCCCTCCTTCCTCGCGGTCTTCATACGACCTCTGTTTTAGTTTCTATTTTTGCCGCGGGCATACTACAATAAGAGAACGATGCAAGGAAAAGGACTGGAATCATTAATCCCAAAAAAAGCGAATGTTGCACCGCCGCAACCAATGGCGCCCGTTTCGCCGCTTTCCGATGTCCCGCACGGCGAATATCGCCCACACGAACAAGGATGGGAAACGCCTGCACCGCTTTCGTACCACACCATCACGCACGATGACCGGCCGCGCGTGATCGATCATGGGGTGCCCAAGCCATTTCCAAAATCGGAATCCATTTTTCATATTGAGATAGAAA
Organism: uncultured Candidatus Saccharibacteria bacterium; assembly: GCA_964365955.1. Classification (GTDB taxonomy): domain Bacteria; phylum Patescibacteriota; class Minisyncoccia; order UBA6257; family GWB1-50-10; genus CAYISA01. The sequence continues at coordinate 33,034 of CAYISA010000004.1, forward strand.
AAATTCGGCCGAACCCCTATCAACCGCGGCATGAGTTCAATCCGGAGGCACTTGAAGAGCTGGCGCAGTCTATCCGCGAATTCGGCATCATTCAGCCACTCGTGGTTACAAAGATCGAGCGCGAAAACACCTATGGTACGGAAGTCGAATATCAATTGATAGCGGGGGAGCGCCGTTTGATGGCGGCAAAAAAAGCGGGCCTTGAGCGCGTGCCGGTGATTGTGCGTCAGGTGGGCGATGCGCGTGCAAAACTGGAGATGGCGCTCATCGAGAACATTCAGCGCAGTAATCTTAACCCCATGGAATCCGCACGCGCTTACGCACGGCTTCAGGATGAGTTTGGGCTTGCACAGCGAGAAATTGCCGTTCGGGTCGGGAAAAGCCGGGAGGCGGTGGCGAATACGATGCGTCTTTTAAATCTGCCTATCCAGATTCAAGAGGCCATCTCGACTGGGAAAATGAGTGAATCGCAGGCACGGACGTTGCTTTCCGTTGAAAATCACGAAGAGCAGATGAACACATTTGGGAGAATCTTAGAGAGCAAGATTAGCGTTCGGACGCTTCGTGAGGAAGTAGCCAAAAAATCCCAGAATCCGACTGTAGTGGACCCGCAAGAGAGTTATTGGGAGAAACGGCTGGAGGAAGGAATCGGGGCTCCCGTGAAAGTGGTGTCGAACGGGGCTCGTGGCAAAATTGTGATCCAGTTCTATTCCCTGGAAGAAAAACGGAGTATTTTTGAGAAATTAGTGGGAGAGGTAGAGGAATAGTTGACTTTTTATCAGCAATAAGTACTATAGAGGTATCCGTAGACAGTAGGCACCCTGAGCTTGTCGAGGGGAGAAGACCTACCGAGGAGATTGGGGATATTCCCTGAAATCAGTCGTGTCTGCGGTTCAAACCGCAGTTTTTATTTCATGAAGACAAAAGCACAAAAGCAAAAAGTTGTAGAGGACGCGGTGGCGAACCTCAAAAAAAGCGAAACCGTAATTTTTACGGATTTTACGGGCATTCCCGTAAATGACGTGAATCAATTGAGGAAAACACTCAAAGCGATGGGGGGCGCGCTTACGGTAATTCGAAAACGATTGGTTAAAATTATTTTTGAGAAAGAAGAAATGGAGTTCGATCCGAAGCAGTTTACAGGCCAGACCGCCGTAGTCATGTCGCCTAAGGACTTGGTGGAGACGGCAAATACAGTTTATAAATTTTCGAAGGGACGCGAGCTCTTCAAAATTTTGGGCGGATTCGATCTTAAGGAAAAAAAGTTCATGAATGCGGCAGACGTAAAAATGTTGGGCCAACTCCCCGGGCGCGAGGCGCTCTTGGGTCAGTTAGCGTTCATGCTTACCGTTCCGATTAAAAAACTTTTGTTCGTAATGAACGAACAGTCGAAAAAGTCCGCATAAAGGTCAATAAAAATAATACTATGGAAAAATTTAAAGATATCATCGAGAAGGTTGAGAAACTAACCGTGTTGGAGCTTGCGGAATTGGTGAAAGCGCTTGAGGAAAAATTCGGCGTGTCTGCGGCGGCTATGGCGGTTGCGGGTCCGGCGGCAGGCGGCGTAGCAGCGGAAGAAAAAACCGCTTACACAGTGGTTTTGAAGGCAGCTGGCGAGCAAAAAGTGAATGTTATAAAGATGGTGAAAGAAGTGACAGGTCTTGGACTTAAGGAGGCAAAAGACATCGTGGACGGAGCTCCTAAAAATGTGAAAGAGGGGTTGAAAAAAGAGGACGCCGAAGAAATAAAGAAAAAATTGGAAGCGGTAGGTGCGGTAGTGGAATTAGCGTAAGAAATAGGAGAAAAACAGCACGGGTTGAATCCCGTGCTGTTTTTTGTATACTGGGGTTGTAGAATGGGGCGCGTAGTTTAGTGGTAGAACGTTGCATTCACATTGCAAAGGTCGGAGGTTCGATCCCTCCCGCGCCCACAAAATGAAAAAGCGGGTTTTTATTATTCATGGCTGGGAAGGATATCCGGAAGAAGCATGGTTTCCGTGGCTGAAACATGAATTGGAGGAGAAAGAATTTGAAGTAGTTGTGCCGCAGATGCCGAATGCGGACGCCCCGAGCATCGACGTCTGGATTCCTTTTCTCCATACGGTGGTCGGTAAGTGCGATGCGAACACTTTTTTTGTCGGACACAGTATCGGGTGCCAGACAATTCTTCGGTATCTTGAAATACTTCCGCCGCAGGAGAAAATCGGGGGCGCAGTGCTCGTTGCGGGGTGGGTGAGTTTAACCCCGATCGCGACTCGTACACCGGAAGAGCAAACCATCACAAGACCATGGCTTGAAGCGCCGATTGATTACGAAAAAATAAAGACGCACACGAAAAATTTTGTCGGGATCTTTTCGGACAATGATCCGTACGTCCCGCCCGAAAATCAAATCACATACCGGGAAAAGTTGAATGCCAGAATAGCGATCATTCCCGGCCGTGGTCACTTTAACGAAGAAAGCAACACAAAAGAGTTCCCGGATGTTCTTCACGCAATACTTGGGATGGTAGGTGTAAAATAGGGAAGTTCATAATTTGTTGATAACTTACTGTGTCTCATAAAAACCCTCATGAATTTTGAGGGTTTTTTGTTCTCGCAAATTTATTTTTTAAATATCCACATGTTGAAGTGGGGAGGGATGTGGTATACTGGTGTTAAGAAGTGGGGAAATGTGGATAAGTATGTGGATAAACCTCATTTCGGGGGATAACTATAAAAAATATGTTGCTCGGCGAATTTAAACATAATGTGGATCCCAAAGGTCGCATTGCCGTACCCGCAAAATTTCGCGCTCTTTTTGAGAGTGGCGCGATTATTACGCGCGGTCTTGAACACTGTTTGTTTGTATTCGGGATGAAGGAATGGGAAACGTTAGTTCAGAAGATCACGGCTCTGCCGCTTGCGCAGGCAAATTCGCGCGCATTTTCGCGGCTAATGCTTTCCGGAGCCATGGACGTTCAATTGGATGTCCAAGGACGGATTCTTGTCCCACAGTATCTACGTGATTATGCGGGGTTCAAGAAAAACGTGATTGTGGCCGGACTGTATAATCGCGCCGAGATCTGGGACGCGGAGCAGTGGGATAGTTACAAAACCAAGACGGAATCGCAGTCGGATGATATTGCGGAGAAATTAGGGTCGCTCGGAATTTAGTTGCGATGGGGACCTGCATGCACATCCCCGTACTTTTAAAAGAAGTTCTTGCAGTTTTGGATCCACAACCGGGAGAATGTGTGGTTGATGGAACATTGGGCACTGGAGGACACGCACGGGCATTTATTAAACATGTCGGCAACGCGGATAAATTTATCGGCATCGATTGGAATCCTAACGCAGTGAGAAAAGCGCAAAAAGAAATTCAGACGGACGGGGGAAAAATTGTGCAAGGAAATTACGCGGACATCCCGGACATTCTTATACGCGAAAAAATGGAGAAGCCGGACGTATTGCTTTTGGACCTGGGGCTTTCTTCCGACGAACTTGAAACATCGGGTCTAGGATTCAGCTTTCAAAAAGACGAACCACTCGATATGCGCTATGATCCCACATCAACGATGCCAACCGCCGCGGATGTGATCAATCAAATCGAAATGCCGGAGATGGAACAGATCCTTCGCAAATATGGAGAAGAGCGCTATGCGGGCCGCATTGCAAGAGTCATTATCGAAACGCGGCGCAAGGCGCATATTGTACGGACGAGCGAGTTGGTGGCATGTGTGCGAAATGCCGTGCCAGGGTGGGGGCAGCATGTACGGCGCAATCCAGCCACTCGGACATTTCAAGCGCTCCGGATTTATGTAAACCATGAATTGGAAAATCTGGAACGCTCGCTCGCATGGATTCCTGCAGTGATGCAAAAAGGAGGGCGCGTAGGCATCATCACGTTCCATTCTTTGGAAGATCGAATGGTAAAAAATTATTTCAGAAATTTTCAAAAAAATAAACTCGCGGAACTTCTTACAAAAAAACCGATTGTGCCTAGTAGAGAGGAGCAGCTAAAAAATCCCCGCAGCCGATCGGCAAAACTTCGTGCGATAAAAATTATATAAACCATTTTTTAAAAATCCATGACTATTATTAAACCCCATAAAAATCCTCATTTTCGCATTGTTTTTGTTGGCTTTTTTGTTGTCATGGCGCTTGGCGCTGGCTTTTATATCTTCGGGTACACCGCTCTTGCGAATCTAAAATTTCAGACGAGGGAACTAAAAAAAGAACTCGAGACGCTGCGAGTAGAAAACGCGGATTTAGCTATGAGTGCGTCTTCCCTGCGCGACCCTCAAAAACTGCAAACTTTAGCAAAAGAAAAAGGCTTTACCCAAGAACGTCGTCCGGAATACCTTAGAGTGAACCAATGGCTTTCCGCTTCCTCTTTGTAACTTTCTTTTTCATCGCAGCCTATCTTGGATTGGGATATCAATTGTATTATCTCCAGATTGTGCATAGCGAGGATGCCGTACGGCGTGTAGCCGTGAAGGATTCGCTGGTGCAGGCGGAGGAACTGCGTCGTGGGCAGATTATTTTAGTCGATCGGGACGGGAACAATCTGATCACGGCCTATAATCGGGATTATCCGGAATTGTTTTTAGCACCGAACGAAATTAAGGACGCTAAACAGACAGCCGCCGCTCTCTCGCCGATTGTGGGGATGGGGGCGGATGAATTGGAAAAAATGATCGTAGCGGATCCCACCAGCTCGTTTCGCCCGCTTCTTCCGAAACCGACCGCCACACAAATAAACGCCATCCGGGATGCTGGCATAAAAGGAGTTCATATTAAATTTAGACAGTATCGTACATATCCGTTTGGGAAATCCGCTTCTCATGTAGTCGGATTTGCGGGATTAAACGCGGATGCGGCGATTCCAAAAGGCCTCTATGGTCTTGAGAAACTGAAAAATACTGAACTCACCCGCGGAGAACAGATTCGGCTTACGATCGACCGCAATCTTCAGGTGCACGTAGAGCAAATCCTGGCTGCGCTTATGAAGGATCACGAAGCGGCCGGAGGTACGATTATGATTACCGATCCGATGACGGGAAAAATTATGGCGCTTGCAAACGCTCCCGACTTTGATCCAAATCTATACAAAGATTATCCCGTAAAAAACTTTTTAAACCCGGCGGTGCAGTTGCAATACGAACCGGGTTCCGTATTCAAACCGCTCACGATGGCGGCTGGTATTGATTCAGGGGCTTTTACTCCCGACACCACATTTGTGGACACTGGTTTTGTTACGCTCAATGGAAAGACGATCACGAACTGGGATAAGAACGCGTATGGGAAAATTACGATGACAAATGTTATCGAGCACTCCGTTAACACCGGTGCCGTGTTTGCCGAACAAAAAATCGGCAATCAAACGTTTTATGAATATTTAACGCGTTTCGGGTTAGGGCAGGCAACTGGAATGGATCTTCCAGATGAAATCAACGGAAGTCTGCGGAATTTGGAAAATAAAAATGCGCGGCAGATCGATTTTGCGACCGCTTCGTACGGGCAGGGCACGGCGGTCACGCCCGTACAGTTAGTGGCGGCATTCGGAGCACTCGCAAACGGCGGCGTGTTGATGCGCCCCTATGTGATCGAAGATACAAAACCAAAAATGATTCGCCGCGTGATATCGGAAGATACGGCGAAAAAAGTAGTAGGGATGATGGAATCCGCCGTTGAGATAAACCGCATGGCGGCAATCCCTGGCTATCGTATTGCGGGGAAAACAGGAACCGCATTCGTACCCGATTTGATCCGCGGGGGGTATTATAACGATCAGTTTATTCATACGTTCATTGGATTCGGGCCGGTCAGCAATCCAAAATTTTTGATTTATATGAAGCTGGAACGTCCGCAGATCGGTGACTTAGCGGGTCGGACCGTTGTTCCGGTGTTTCGCGATGTGGCAGAGTTCGTTTTGAATTACTACTCCATTCCGCCGGATAAACTCGCGACCTCTACGACTCCGAAAATTCCGTAACCCATGAAATCACTCGCACTAAAATTATTGATGGGAATTTTGCGTCTGCTCGCGAAGATGACGGTTTTTAAGTACAAGCCGGAGATGATCGGCGTTACTGGTACGGTGGGGAAAACGTCCGCGAAACTCGCTATCGGTGCGGCGCTTCGGAACGGGAAGCGGGTGAGGGCATCGGCGAAGAGTTATAATAACGAGCTCGGGTTGCCGCTCACCATTTTGGGGGATTGGGAATCAACGGAAGGGCCATGGTTCTGGCCTCGCGTTGTCATTTCTTCCTTGTGGCGGCTCATCGTGAGATCAAAAAACTATCCGCATTGTATTGTGTTGGAGTACGGGATCGATCGACCCGGAGATATGCGCAAATTGCTTTCGATTGCGCGCCCCGCAGTGGGCGTCTTGACCGCCATGGGATCCACGCCTGTGCATATCGAATTCTTTTCGGGGCCTGACGCTGTTTTACGCGAAAAGGCGAAATTGATTGCCCAGTTACCCGCCACGGGTTTTGCGATTTTGAATGCCGATAACAAAGCGGTCATGAGCGTAAAAAACCAGACGCGCGCTCAAGTTGTTACGTTTGGATTCACAGAAGGAGCGGACGTCAAGATCACGACGTTTGCACAGGCAGTTATCGGAAACAGCGCGGAAGTTTCGTTTAAGTTACTACACGCAGGGAGTTTTGTTCCTATCAAACTAGAAGGTGTTTTGGGGCGTACACAGGCGTATGCCGCCGCGGCGGCCGCAGCCGTGGGACTCGCCTCGGGAATCAATCTTGTGACGATTGCGGAGTCGTTTAAATTTTATCACGCGCCGAATGGGCGCTTGAAAGTGGTAAAAGGCATAAAAGGAACGCTAATCATTGACGATACCTATAACGCATCGCCTATCGCTGTTTCGGAGGCACTTTATACAATCAAGGGGTTAAAACCAAAACGCGCAATCGCGGTCTTGGGGGATATGCTGGAACTTGGAAAATACACGCTGGAGGAGCACGAAACAATCGGACGCTTTGCCGCAAAAACCGTAAACATCCTTTTAACGGTAGGTTTGCGCGGGAAGTTCATGGCGGAAGCGGCGCTCCGCGCCGGTTTCCCGCGGCGTTCCGTTTTTTCGTTTATGAATGTCGTGGAGGCGGGAATGTTTCTACAGAATAAAATTCAAAAAGGAGACGTGATTCTAATTAAGGGTTCACAGGGAGTTCGGCTCGAGAAAGTGGTAAAAGAAATCATGGCGGAGCCACTTGAGGCACAGAGGCTTTTGGTGCGGCAAAGCAAAGTGTGGGATGCCAAACCGGGATTATATGATATTTAGTTGACGATTCAGAATTTAGGGCTTATCGTTTAAGCGTTTTCTATAGCCTCATCGTCTAATGGTTCAGGACGGCGCCCTCTCACGGCGTAAATGGGAGTTCGATTCTCCCTGGGGCTACAATGGATTTACATGTTTATAGAAGCAACATTTAAAAGTGAGATTGATTTTGAGTTTTTATGATATAATAAAACAATGAATGACCTTGAAGTTTTTAAAGAGGAGGAAAAACAAGTGATCCCCATTCATGAAGGAGAAGGTCGGAAAAAATTGTCTATAGACCAATCACCTGTTGGTTTTCATGATGACCAAGAGGACGAAATAAAAGACCTCAAAGACAAGGAAGAAGAAGTTTTAAAACGAAACGGAAAAGAAAGTATAAAATCAAAAGGTGCCGCTTGGGTAGAGGGAGCACCGAATCTCCCGGGTGCTTTTTATCCGCAGGATGGAGAAACGGAAAAAATTGTGGATCCTGACACGGAAGATATAGAAAATAAACTCGCAGAAAGCATTGACGATCCTGATGCATGGATGGACGAAATGAGCGACAAGGAGTGGGAGATATACATGAATCATGGAAGTGAAGAAGAAAGTTTGGACTATATTCGCTCGCGCGCACCAAGTCCATTGCCACAAGAAGTGCAGGATATTTTAAAGGAAAATAGACTTCCGAGGAAACTTTGGGATTCGATGACAGACGATCAGAAACGCGCGTGGAAGAAAAAAATTCAAGAGGACATCCAAAATTTGTATCTGAAAAAGCCGGTGAATATGGTTCACCGAAAAAAGAAGGAAAAAACGGAGAATTTATAAGGCGAAAATAGGCTCAAAAACAAGGATTTTCGCTTGTTTTTCACCTCTTTCTTTGGTATACTTTAAAGTGCCCAAAGAAAGGGGTTTTTTGTTGGAAAATAAGCGTTTATGGCATCAGAAAAAGCGAAAAAAACATCATCCTATAGTGCCAAAGACATCTACGTTTTAGAAGGTCTTGAACCCGTGCGGAAGCGTCCGGGAATGTATATTGGGACCACTGGGACCGATGGCTTGCACCATTTGATTTGGGAGATTGTTGACAACTCTATCGACGAGGCGATGGCGGGTTTCGCAAAAAACATTAAAATCGAGCTTCTGCCCGACAATAAAGTGATGGTGACGGACGATGGTCGCGGTATTCCGGTAGACATTCACGCAAAAACAAAAAAGTCAGCGCTTGAGACCGCGCTCTGCACGCTCCACGCCGGTGGAAAGTTCGGCGGAGAGTCCTATAAAGTATCGGGTGGTTTGCACGGCGTGGGAGTTTCGGTTGTAAACGCGCTTTCCAAATGGATGAAAGCGGAGGTTTGGAAAGATGGCGGCGTCTATGTGCAGGAATATAAGCGTGGCATTCCACAGTACAGCGTTAAAAAAATCGGTAAAACCGATAAAACAGGAACCATTATTACGTTCCAACCCGACGAAGAAATTTTCTCCACGATCGAGTTTGACCTGAAAAAGATTTTGGAGCATAACCGCCAACAGGCCTATTTGACGAAAGGAGTGCGGTTGGAGTTGGTGGATGCGCGGAAAGGTAGCCCCGCATTTTTTGGTTTTTATTTTGAAGGGGGCCTGGGATCATACTTAAAATATCTTGTGGGAACAGAAAAAGCACTCCATGATCGGCATTTTTACGTTCATAAAGAAAATGACAATGTGGATGTGGAAGCGGCGCTGTTGTATGTGAATGATGTGGAGCCGGAAGAAAAAAGTTTTGCGAACAATATTTATACGCCGGATGGAGGGACGCATCTTACGGGTTTTCGCACTGCGCTTACTCGAACTTTGAATGATTACGCTCGGAAAGAGGGATACATAAAAGAATCGGAAGAAAATTTAACCGGTGAGGACGTGCGCGAGGGCCTAGTTGCGGCAGTTTCCATTAAAATTCGGGAGCCGCAGTTCGAGGGGCAGACCAAGGCACGCCTGGGGAATCCGAATGCCCGTACGGCAGTGGACGCAGTAGTGTCCGAGGCGCTCAAGGAATTTTTGGAACGCTACGGAACCGACGCGCGCGGAATTATCGAAAAAAATCTTTTAGCCGCGAAAGCGCGTAAAGCCGCAAAAGCGGCAAAAGACACCGTGTTGCGGAAAGGCGCGCTTGAAGGACTGACACTGCCCGGCAAGTTAGCGGACTGTAGCTCCCGGAGTGCGGAAGATTCGGAGCTTTTTATCGTAGAGGGTGACTCCGCAGGAGGTTCGGCAAAGCAGGGCCGCGACCGCCGTTTTCAGGCGATTTTACCCCTCAAAGGGAAAATCTTAAATGTTGAAAAAGCGCGCATTGATAAGATGCTGTTGAATAAAGAGATCAAGTCGTTAGTCATCGCCCTTGGCACGGCCATTTCGGACAGTTTTGATATCAGCAAACTCCGTTATCATAAGATTATCTTGATGACTGATGCCGACGTAGACGGAGCCCATATCCGCACTCTCCTTTTAACACTTTTTTACCGCTACTTCCCGCAGATTATCGAGAATGGGCACTTATGCATTGCCCAGCCGCCCTTGTTTCGTCTACAAAAAGGGAAAGAGATTCATTATGCATATTCGGAGGGGGAAAAGGAAAAGCTACTGAAAGCGATGGGAACACAGAGCGTAGGGGTCCAGCGTTACAAAGGTTTGGGAGAGATGAATCCGACACAGTTGTGGGAAACAACATTGAATCCGGAAGTCCGCGTTTTAAAGAGAGTGGAAGTGGGGGATGCGGTTGCTGCGGATAAACTCTTCGATATTTTGATGGGAGAAGTGGTGGAACCGCGCAAAAACTTCATCCAGTCGCATGCCATGAGTGTCAAAAATCTTGACATTTAAGTCACTTCCCCTTATTCTCTAATGAATTGAACGTATGATGGAACGCTTAAAGAAATTTTTTGAGGAATCACGCCAGGAACTGAAGCGCGTGAATTGGCCAACCCGCGAACAGACGATCCGTTACACCATGTTCGTGATCGGGCTTTCGCTCGGGCTTTCGGCATTTTTGGGCGTTATTGATTTCGGGTTTTTACAGGGACTAAAAGCAATTCTGCCGATTTATTAACGTTGTAGTATGACAGAGGCAAAAAAAGAACAAAAACAAATTAAGGAGGCACCAAAAAGCGAACGCCGCTGGTATGCAATCCATACGTATTCAGGGTATGAAGACGCGGTGGAGCGTTATCTGAAGCAGCGGGTGGCATCACTGATGATGAGCGATAAAATTTTCAATGTGGTTGTTCCGAAAGAAGTGAAAATTCGCGTGAAAGGCGGAAAGCGGCACACGATGGAAGAAAAGATTTACCCCGGGTACGTGTTGGTGGATATGGTGATGGATCACGATTCATGGTCGGTGGTGCGGAACACGCCGCGCGTAACCGGCTTTGTGGGCGCCGACAGTTCTGTCCCTACGCCGCTTTCGCAGGAAGAGATTGATTCTTTATTGGTTAGAATGGGACAGCGCGAGACGAAGTTCAAGGTGGATTTGCGCTTGAACGAGCTGGTGCGGATTGCGGATGGGCCGTTCAAGGATCAAGAAGGAAGGGTTTCGGAAGTGGACGAAGAACACGGTAAGGTGAAGGTAATGGTCCCCATCTTCGGTCGCGATACTATTTTGGAACTTGACTCGTTGCAGGTAAGAAAGATATAACTAACCATCTATGGCAAAACCCATCAAAACAACTTTGAAATTGCAGATTGAGGCAGGGAAAGCAAATCCGGCGCCGCCGATCGGTCCTGCGCTCGGTCAGCACGGAGTGAACATTCAGCAATTTTGTCAGCAGTTCAATGAGGCGACAAAAGAAATGCACGGCGATGTGGTGCCGGCGGAGATTACGATTTATGAGGATCGTAGTTTTACATTCAAATTAAAGACTCCACCCGCCTCCGCTCTTCTGAAGAAGGCGGCAGGCATCGAGAAGGGCGCGGCAACGCCCGGGACGGTAAAGGTAGGCAAGGTGAGCCGGGCGGACTTACGAAAAATCGCGGAGAGAAAGATGGAGGATCTGAATACTACGGACGTAGATGCGGCTATGAAAATCATCGCGGGTACGGCAAAAAACATGGGAATTGAGATCGTCGATTAAAGGATTTGACTTCAAGAAGACGGGCTGGAATAATCATTTCAGCTCGTTTTTTATTACAATAAAGGGGAAAAAAGATGAAAATCAATCCACGTTTTATGGTGATTGAGGGCCTTTCCGGTTCCGGAAAAAGCACCCTAGCAAGGCGTATTGTGGCGCGTTTGGAAGCTGAACGTGCGCCGGCATTTTATAACGCAGAGCCGACCAAAGAGAACCCGATGCCGTTCGGGAAAGTGATCCGCCAGATCATCGAGGGGCGGAAGCTCGACCAATCAGAGGTATACGCTTGTATCGGTGCGATTTGGTGTCTCTACGAGCAACTTGCGAAAAGCAGTGCAAATTGGAGAACGCAGATGCGCCCCCTCCTCATTTATAAATTGTTCGACAATATTGAAAGCAAGTTGTCTCAAATGGCAGACTTGGGAGATAAAAAAAATCTCCTGAACGAACTTGAGTTACAGACGCTTTTCCTGATCGACCGCAGATATGATTTGGAGTATGCCATCGAACCAAAGACAGCCCGGGGAAATATTCTGGTACAGGATCGGTATGAGCTCACCACTTTTGCATACGGTGGAAGCCGCGGACTTTTTATTGAGGACATGTGGAATCTGCAAGTGTTGATTACGGGCGAACATTACCGCGTGCCGATTTTGACTGTTGTGTTTAAGGTGGATCCGGCGACTGCTGCCGCGCGCTTGCAAAGTTCCGGGAAAACTCTGGATCGGTTTGAAATGACCGCGGAGAGCCTCCAAAAAATCGATGCCGAATACGATTCAGCGATCGAGTTTTTGCGTAGAAAACACCAGGCTATCGCGGTGGAAGATCGTGCAACATGGCACGGGATTACCACGATCGATGCGAACCGTCCCGAAGATGAAGTGTTCGATGAACTTTGGCGGTTGGTCAGCAGTATTTTTCTTCGGTAGCAAAAGATCCCCGTTTTCCACGGGGATTTTTATTTCTCAAAAGCAGATTTTCGTTGTATTATGATCAGGTATGAGGATTCCAACGATTGGGCTTGAGATCCACGCGGAACTAAAAACTACCACCAAGATGTTTTGCGCCTGCCCGAACAATCCCAGCGAGAAACGTCCTAATACGAACGTATGTCCCATTTGTTTGGCGCACCCAGGGGTATTGCCGGTGGCAAACCGCGTCGCGATCGAGTCGGTTATCCGGACGGGGCTCGCGCTTCACGGCACGGTAGCGCTTGATTCCCATTTTGACCGCAAAAGCTATTTTTATCCCGATCTGCCGAAAGGATATCAAATTTCCCAGTATGAAAAGCCGCTTATTACGGGCGGGATGCTCCAGAATATCCGAATCCGCCGCATCCATTTGGAAGAAGATACGGGGCGGCTGTTGCATGAACTTCCGGACGGGAAAGTATCAAAAAAAGAAGCGACGTATGTGGATTATAATCGCGCAGGCGTGCCGCTTATGGAACTGGTGACGGAACCCGATATCAAAACAGCGGAAGAGGCAACTGCATTCGCTAAAGAACTGCAGCTTATTTTGAGGTATCTGGGTGTCTCCGATGCGGACATGGAGCATGGCCAGATGCGGGTAGAGGCGAATATCAGTTTAGATATGGGCACTAAGGTGGAGGTAAAAAATATCAACTCCTTCAAAGCGGTCTTTGGTGCGATCCAGTACGAAATAAAGCGCCAGAGTGAGGTACTCGATGAAAAAAGAAAGGTAGCACAGGAGACGCGGGGATGGAACGATAAAAAAGGAATCACGGAAAGCCAGCGGTCCAAAGAATCCGCGCATGATTATCGGTATTTCCCGGAGCCGGACATTCCGCCGCTCGATCTGCGCGTGTTTGATCTGGAGCATCTCAAAAACGCTGTTCCCGAATTGCCGGACGCAAAACGGAAGCGGTTTGCCGAAGAGTTCGGAATCCATCGCGAGCAGGCGAATCTATTGGTGGAGAATAAAGAAGTCTCCGAGTATTTTGAAAAGGCCGCTTCGGAACTTAAGGAGAAAATGCCGGAAGCGGATTACATACTTTTAGTGAATTATTTTACAACGGATTTGTGGTCACTGATGAACAAAAAAGGAGTCGCGCTCGGCGAGTTAAAAATTCTGCCCGAGCACCTGGCGCATTTAGTGATGTTTATCAGGAAGGGGACGCTCTCAAGTCGTCTTGCGAAGAATCTTTTGCAGAAAATGTTTGAAACAGGCGAGGACCCCGAGACATTGATGGAATCATCGGGGGTAAGGGTTATGCAGGATGTCGGGGAACTCGAAAAAATCGTGGACGAAATAATCAAGAAAAATCCGAAACCGGCGGAGGATTACAAAAAAGGCAATAAAAATTCGGTTCAGTTTCTAATCGGACAAGCTATGGCGCGCACCAAAGGTCAAGCAGATCCAGAGAAACTAAAAGAGTTTTTCGAGAAGAAGCTACGATAAAGAGAAAATAGAAGTTTAAATTCACCTTCGGTTGACTTTTTTATAAAAACAGAGGTAACATTATTGTAGTAGTTCGTTAAAAATTTAGAAGGATAAGTTCATATGTCAAAGTATATTGGAGACGTGTTTGATTTTCCAAAAGTGATCGTAACTCGGTTTGAAGATGAGAGTATAAAAGGTTTGCGAGAGGGAGACCATATGTTTGTAAGCGTTGCGAAAGCGGGCAATGGAGATGTTGGTTTCACTATCCTTTTTCAACGGGGCAAGAAATTGATCCAATTTAGGACATCAAGCCGGAGATCTCCCGAGTTCCATTTTAGCGCAATTCTTTCATCAACAACGATATCCGAATATGCGATTTTACGTATGGTGGAAATGATCGTTCTTATCTCGGGAAGGATGAGCGCCCGTTTAATTGGCAGAACGCACCGTGGTGAATACGAATTTGTTTTGGGATAGAGGCATTCCCCCACATATACGTGGGGGTTTTTATTTCAAGAATTTTTTCATCAGTGAAAATGTTTGTTTTCTGTCCGAAATCCAATGAATGCGCTTGTCGCGCTTAAACCAGGTCATCTGCCGTTTTATGTATTGGATACTTGCCCGTTCCCATTCCGCTTTCATGACTCTGTCAGTAAGTTTTTTCTGGATATAGAGACACAAAATACGATATTCAAATCCCAGTCCTTCAAGTCGCTTCCAGGAAACTCCTTTGCCTGTTCGTGGATTGTGGAGTTGTCGGATCTCTGTAAGCATGCCCCCGCGGAGACGTTTTAGAAGCCGCGCGTGTATAAGTCTTTTGAGTTCAGTTTTATTCTTCGTGATCCCGATTATCAACACATCATCCTGAAACGGTTTTTGGGTAAGCACAGGAACTTTTCCAAGCGCTTCAATAATTTCAAGTGCGCGGATCAGACGGCGAGGATTATGGGGGTCGATGGCTATTGCACGTCTAGGGTCTTTCTGCTGCACTATCCGGAAAAGTTCTTGTGTCGTCTTTTTCTCCAGCTTTTTTCGAAGTGCGAAGTTTGGTTTTACTTCTGGGATGACGATGCCATCTGTCACCGATTGAATATAGAGTCCCGTTCCACCGCAAAGAATAGGTAGCTTGCCTCGCTTTAAGATATTTTGGATGGCGACACGGGCAAGACACTGATACTCGGCAACCGTAAAGGTTTGTTCGGGGTTCGCAACATCGAGCAAGTGATGGCGAACGCCGCGCATCTCGTGCTTTGTTATTTTTCCGGATGTAATATCGAATCCTTTATAAACCTGCCGTGAATCGGCGGAGACAACTTCTCCGTTATATCGGCGCGCCAAAAAAACCGCTAAAGAACTTTTTCCGCTGGCAGTTGGGCCAAGAACAACGACCAATTTTGGTGCGCTGTGCTTACGTCCGTTCGCGGATTTCTTTTGTGATTTTTTTAACAAATTCTTTTGTCGGCAACGTTTCCGTTTCTTTTTTGTTGCGCGTGCGTATATTCACTGCGTTGGAACTCGTTTCCTTTTCGCCCACGACAAGGATGTAGGGAATTTTAAGTAACTCGGCTTCACGAATGCGTTTTCCAAGTGTTTCGTTCGAAGGCGCCAGTTCCGCGCGACACCCTGCTTTTTTCAGTTCTTCAAGCACTTTTTCTGCATATTCTTGCTGTTTTTCACTTACCGCAAGGATTTGCACTTGTGTCGGAGAAATCCATGTCGGAAGCGCTCCTGAATAGTGTTCTAAGAGTACCATCATAAACCGCTCGGACGAGCCAATGATCGCTCTGTGGACCATTACGGGCCTTTTTTCTTTCCCGTTCGCATCAATATAGGAAAGGTCAAAACGTTCGGGAAGAAAAAAGTCTATTTGTACGGTCGAAAGTTGCCACTCGCGTCCCAGCGCGTCGGTGGCAATCAGATCCATTTTGGGAGCATAGAATGCCGCTTCTCCGGGCCCGTCAAAATATTCAATTCCATTCCTTTTCATGATTTTTTCTGCCCATTGTTCCACCTTATCCCATGTGGTGCGATCTCCAAGATACTTTTCAGGATGCTCTTTATCGCTGGTGGAGAGGCGGTAGCGATACTTAAAATCGAACGTTCGCATAACTTCTTTGGTCATTGCAAGAGCGCGATCAATCTCTTCATCTACTTGGTCTTCGCGACAAAAAATATGGCAGTCATCCTGTGAAAAAGAGCGCACACGTGCCAGGCCGTTTAACTCGCCTGGTTTTTCATCGCGGTAGAGCATTGCGAAGTCCGTGTAACGAATCGGCAAATCACGATAACTTCGGGGTTTGGAGGCGTAAATCTGCGTATGCTGGGGACAATTCATCGGTTTGAGGTAAAATTCTTCCTCTGAATAGTTTGAATGCACACTAAAGAGATTCTCTCTATATTTGTTGTAATGCCCGGATGTTTTAAAAAGGTCAGCTTTTACGATTTGTGGGGTCCATACTTGCTCATATCCTGCCGCTGTTTGTAATTCTTCAATATAATCGTTCAACGATTGACGGATAAATGTTCCACGGGGAGTAAAGAGTGGGAGTCCACTTCCGACAAGCGGAGAGAAAGTAAAAAGGTCCAACTGCTTTCCTAATTTGCGGTGGTCTCGTTTTTTTGCTTCTTCCCGCAGCACTAGATAATTCGACAATTCTTCTTTGTTGGCAAATGCCAGCCCATAGATGCGGGTGAGCATTGTTTTATTCTCATCTCCTCGCCAGTAGGCCCCCGCAACACGGTCAAGTTTGAAGGATGTGGGATCAATTGAGCGCGTATCTTCTACGTGGCCGCCACGGCAGAGATCGGTAAACTGGCCCGATGTGTATAGAGATAGTGTTTTCCCTTCCTCTGCGAATTCGTTGATCAACTCCAGTTTGTAGGGATTTTTCGAAAAATGTTTTTTTGCGTCGGAGACAGAGATCTCCTTCCGTTCAAACGAGTTCCAAGAGGGAAGGATTTCCCGCATTTTTTCTTCGATCTTAGTAAGATCGGCGTCCGAAATAGGTGTTAGAAATTCAAAATCGTAATAAAAGCCGTTTTCGATAGCCGGACCAATGGTATTTTTTGTCCCCGGATATAACTCAAGAACCGCAGCGGCCAAAAGATGGGCGAGTGAATGGCGGATATGATCCAGTTTTTCTGCTTTATCCATAGTGTTCATTATACCCGAATTTTCACGTTATTTTCAATTTCAGTGAATTTTTGTGTTAGCTTGCAAATCATTCTATTTTAATGCATGCTCTTTGTAGTTCATATTTCTACCAAATAAGATAAGAAAGGAATACCGATGTATCCGCTCCATGATTTTTTCGTTGATTGCAAAAAGACCGGTTTTATCTTTGTGTACGAATCGTTTGAAGAAGCTCTGGATCAATTCCAAAAGATTCGGACGTCTTTAGATCGATTTCAAGCACCCGATGGTACGTATAAAGTGGCGCCCTGTCCTTATTTGCCCGATCAGATGGATGAGGTGATGGATGATATGACTGCATCCGTCTTAATGCTGGACATCTGCAGTTTGATCGAAAAAGATCCAAAGGATGGACTTACGGAAAAGCCGTTCGATTTGCGTTTGCCTTTTGACGCTCTCGTGCGCCGATTTATTTACTCAAATATGTGGCTGGGTAATGAAGAGATTGGTCATAAGCTGGTTCAAAAGGCAGTGCGTTATTTGAAACTGCGTCTCGCATTCCAGCCATTTGCATCACAACTGAACGATCTCTACGCTGGCTCTATTGAAAATCTGGATGCGATACCAATCGTGCAATAAATCGAGCCCCCCGCTTTCGCGGGGGATTTTTATAATTCCTTTACCTCGTCGCAGATGAGTTTCGGTTCCTCATCGCGCCATGACAGCCGCCCACTTACCATAATCGCCTTGTTTTCCTGCCAGGCAAGCGGATTTTTTGCGAGTGTATCCGAAAATACCAGAAGCTCAAGATTGTCGTTCAAATCCTCCAACGTTACGAAAAGCATCGGCTGGCCCTTTTTTGTCATAATTTTTTGGATACCAGAAATAATACCGGCGAGTCGCAGGCGTGGCCCCGTTCTGCTTTCTGTCGCGCGCGGGAGCTTCATCACATCCTTGATGGGTTTTACCTGCCCTTCAACTTTTGCAAGGTATGCTTTGAACGGATGATCCGTGATATAGAGGCCGAGCAATTCCTTTTCCCACAGGAGCAACGTTTGTTTGTCCGCGGCGGTGGCAGGACGCATCCGAAGCGTCGCGAATGTTGCGGAAGAACCGAAAAGGGAGGTTTGGTTACTCCCCGCTATTTTCTTGGCCGCTTGATTGAATCGGATGAGTTCCTCGATATTTTCAAGCGCCTGTCCGCGCTCTACGCCGAGTGAATCAAATGCCCCTGTTTTTATCAGCGCCTCGAGCGATTTTTTGTTCAGGTCACGGTGTTCAATGCGCGAAAGAAATGTCGTAAGGTCGGCGAACGGACCGTTGTGGTTGCGGTCTTCAATAATGGCGTGGGCGATATTTGCACCAAGATTCTTGATTGCCAAAAGCCCAAAACGGATGTTCGGACCGTCTACGGCAAAATTTTCCGAACTTGCGTTGATGTCCGGCGGCAGCACCTGGAGCCCCAGATGCTTGACCTCGTCCACTAGAAAGTTAATCTCTTCAATGTCGGTTCCGGAGACATTCAGAAGACTCGTCATGAATTCTTGCGTGTAGTGAGCCTTCAAATATGCCGTTTCATAACTCACCATGGCGTAACACGCGGCATGACTGCGATTGAAACCATAGCGGGCGAACGGCGGAAAAAGTTCCCAGATTGCTTGGGCGGTTTTTGCGGGGATGCCGTTCTTTACCATGCCATCGATCAGTTTGTTTTTCTGTTCCTCCAGAAGTTCTTTGATCTTTTTCCCGATCGCTTTTCGGAGCGTGTCGGCTTCCGCGAGTGTAAAGCCCGCGAGGTCGCGTGCGATGCGCATCATCTGTTCCTGATACACGCCCACGCCGTAGGTATTTGCAAGAATAGGTGCAAGACGCGGATGCAGATAGGTAATCGGCTCACGTTTATGCTTACGAGCGATGTAGTGGGGGATCAGCTCCATCGGTCCGGGACGATACAGAGAAATCATCGCGATGATATCTTCAAGCTCGGTCGGTTGAAGTTCTTTCAGATACCGGCGCATGCCAGAAGATTCCAACTGAAAAACTCCAGTGGTGTCTCCCGCACGGTAGAGTGCGAATGTTGCTTTGTCATCGAGCGGAAGTTTATCAACATCCACCTCTTCGCCGCGCGTCTCGCGGATAAGGCGCAATGTTTTTTCGATAATCGTTAGGTTTTTGAGCCCCAGAAAATCCATCTTAATAAGTCCAAGCGCCACAACGCTGTGCATCCCAAATTGAGTGATGATGGTTTCGTCTCCTTGGGGTGCGCGTTGGAGCGGCAAGAAGTTAGTGAGCGGTTCGGGAGAAATCACAATGCCGCAGGCATGCACGGATGCGTGGCGGGCGGTTCCCTCAAGCCGCATAGCTTCGTCCAAGAGGCGGCGGACATCTTCCTCGGCATCGTAGCGCGTTTTCAGTTCCGGAATCATCTCGAGCGTTTCCGGGAGCGTTTTATTGAACGGGATGAGTTTTGCAAGGGCATCACAGAACGCATAGGACATTCCGAGCGCTCGTCCGGTATCTCGTATGGCCGCCCGCGCCGCCATGGTACCGAACGTGATAATCTGGGCCACGCGGTCCTCGCCATATTTTTGGCGCACATATGCCACTACCTCATCCCGACGAATGTCAGTAAAATCAATGTCAATATCGGGTACTTCGATGCGGTCGGGGTTCAAAAAACGCTCAAATAATAATTCATATTTGATGGGGTCGATGTTGGTGATCCCAAGTATATAAGAAACCAAACTACCCGCCGCCGAACCGCGGCCGGGGCCGACAACGATGCCGTGGGATTTTGCCCACAGGATAAAATCCTGCACGATCAAAAAATAATCGGAGAAGCCCGTTTTTTCGATCACTCCAAGTTCGGTTGCAAGGCGTTCTTCAATAACGGAAGTGATCTCCTTAAATCTATTCCCTACACGTTCGTTCACAAGTTTTTTCAGATAGTCGAAAGAAGAAACTTCTCCGTCCGGCAAAATAAATTTCGGCAAGTACGTTTTTCCGAGTTCGAGGGTTACATTGCATTTCTCGGCGATCGCGTTCGTATTTTCTATCGCCTCGGGAATATCGGAAAAAATTTCTGCCATCTCATCGGGCGAGCGTAACGAGAGATCATATTTTTTTAACGACATTCGATCTTCGTCATCCAAGCGGCTATTGGTCTGTACCGCTAGTAAAATTTCGTGCGCGGTTTTTTCTTCGCGCGTGATGTAGTGCACGTCGGAAGTGGCAACGAGCGGAATATGAAATTTTTGGGATAGCTCAATCATTGGCGCATGAAGAAGAGACGCGTGTTCCTGTTTTGTGTGTGGCTGTACCTCAAGATAAAAATCATCGAGGAACATTTCTTGATACCACCGCACCAGCGTTTCCGCCTCCGCCATTTTTTTTGCCGCAATCAGTTTGGAAAGTTCGGACGACGGACATCCGGAAAGACAAATCAGTCCTTCGCGATGTTCCGCAAGTAATTCTTTGTCAATGCGTGGCTTGTAATAGAATCCTTCCAAGTTGGATTTTGTGACAAGTTGGATCAGATTTCTCCATCCCGTATTATTTTTCGCAAGAAGTGTGAGATGATAACGCGCGTCGTCAATTTTTGCGCGCTTCTGGAGCCGTCCATACGGCGCAATGTACGCTTCGAGCCCAAAGATCGGTTTCACTCCGCATTTTTTTGCGGCCTTGTAAAATTCCACCGCGCCGTAGAGGTTGCCGTGGTCGGTGAGCGCGATCGCATCCATCCCAAGTTCCTTCACGCGATCGAGAAGCGGATCGATTTGCGAGAGTCCATCAAGAAGCGAGTAGTGGGAGTGGACGTGAAGGTGTGTGAAGCGCGACATAGGTTTGGATTCGGATTTGCCTTAATTCTAAAAATTGTTTTTCGGAGTTTCAACGTGTTGATAACTAATTTTTTCCTGATTTTTTCCATTTTTGAACACGCGTCTTGCACTTTGTAAATTTTTTTGACAACCCGCATGGTAAATTTCAAAAAAATAAAAACCGTCCCATTTTCATAGGACGGCGATGTCATTTTTTGTCATTTGAAGCATCTTTCAACCGTAACGACGTGAAACACGTTATCATATCGTTAGAAGGAATAGAAAGAATGGTACGCGTTGCTTCAATATACCCTTGATTAATGCCGACTACTGTCCCTGAACGGTCTATAAGAGGACTCCCTGAACTTCCGGGGCATATAGGGAGGCTCGAAAGAATATAGTGCGGAGAAGAAAATTCTTTCGGCAGGAAATTAGACGGGAAAAGCCATCGAGACGTGCTTTGTTTTTCGATCAAGCCCTCCGACGCGACCCACGGAATACCATATTGCATCCCTACCGTCATGACGCGATCGAGGAGTCCGATCTCGTCCGAATTTCCCAAGGGGAGCGGTGCGGGGAGTTCGGTATCGGCATCCCGTGGAACCACAGACGCCAGATCATTTCTTTGGTCAATTTTCTCTAGGACGCAAGAAAATTTTTTGCCCCCTTCGAACCGGACGGTAATGATTGGATTTTTTATGCAGATTGTATCGTCAAAGAATAGATGTGCATTTGTCACAATAAAGGACTTCCCCTCGAGTTCCGTTATAAAACAAGAGGCTATCACAAAGTAGAGAGAGTCAGCACTTTGGACTGTGATTCTGCCGGTTGCGGCAGAAACTTTTCTTATCAGTTCTACGCGCTTGTATTCTTTCCACGTGTCATATCCTAATTGCAGCGTGATTGCCAAAATACAGAAAGTAAGAATTTCAACCGCATGTTTTTTCATGGTGCATTTCCTTATAAAAATTATTATTCAGAACTACCTTTAGATTACGCCTAGGCGAGAGAGCAATTACAAGCAAGTCGAAAATATAAAAATCCCCCATCAAAAAAAGATGGGGGACTGGATAGCTACATATACTTCCGAAGTTCTGCAACCTCTTTCTTGCGGTTCTCGAGACGCGCATTCGCATTCGTGAGTGCCTGGATGAGGGAAGTTGCTGCATCCCGGATCAAAGCGACCCGTGCGCGGATTTGTTGAATGCGGCGCTCTCTCCACGCGGTCTTACGATCTGCTCTTTCTAGTTCATTTGTAACCTGGGTGTGGTTCGCGGTGATCTGCGCCGCGCAGGTCGCGATTGCAGTTTTTGCTTCATCGGGTGCAGTATATACACCGCCCATGGCCTTCACAGAATTCTTTGTCGTTGAAATCATCGTCCCTGGCAGTAGTTCTGTGACAAGTTCAATTACTTCCGGGCTGATCTTATCGCGCAGCGTTTCGCGGTACCTTTCTACTTCAGCTTGCGCATCAGCAAAAAGTTGCTCGAATTTCGCAAGTCCGAACTTTGCCTTTTTTCGATGTGTTACCAAGATGACGACGATGAGGAGAATTAGAACTAGGATTGGATGCATAAATTACTCCTTCCAGAAAATATGAATTATTGATTTGTGAAAAATGAATTATTTAGAACAAACTACCAACTTTACTTTCAACTCATTGTGCTGATCCCATTGTATCTCTCTCTCTCTCTTATTTGTCAATACCGCCAAACCATTGGAAAATAAGGGATTTTTTGCTTGTAGTATGTGGCAGAATGCTTCAAAATAGAGCTATTGATGGCTAAGAGAAGATACATCATCGGCATTGATGAAGTGGGCCGGGGGCCGCTTGCGGGACCGGTTATGGTCTGTGCGGCGCTTTTTCCGAGCGATTTTCCGTTTCGGCTCCATGCCAAAAAATTGGGTGTTCCGCTCCGCGATTCCAAGAAACTGACTGAACGCGCAAGGGAACTGTGGGATGCATCTTTTAGGACGGATATGCGCGTTGCGTTCGCTCTTGCAAGTAGTTCATCCAAATTGATTGATAAAACCCATATCGGAATAGCCACACTCATGGCAGTTGATAAAGCGCTTTTAAAACTCGCTCGTCGCTATGGGCATAAAATAACGAACGCGAAAGTTTTTTTGGACGGGGGACTCTATGTTTCACCGCGCATCATACAGAAGCTTCATATCAATACCCATCCGCGTACGATCATTAAAGGAGACGAAAAAATTCCTGCGATTCGTGCCGCCTCGATCATCGCGAAAGTGGCGCGGGATCGCCTGATGGTAAACATGGCGAACCAGTATTCCGGGTATGGCTTTGCGAAGCATAAGGGATATGGGACAAAAGCGCACATCAGAGCTATAAAAAAACGCGGGATTTCCGCCATCCACCGCCGGAGTTTTTTAAAAATATGAAAACTGCTGTATAATACGTTCATCATTATGCCGGTTCCCCCCCCCGCCGATAATCCAGAATTATTGAAAGTAAGTTCGCGTGTACGCACGCGTCTTTCGGACGTGGATTTTTCACATCACCTTTCCATGCGCGGACTTTTTAAACTCTCGTTCCGTGCGTTTAAGAGCCGTTCACTGCGAACCATTCTCACAACCTTAGGCATCGGCGTGGGTATCGGCACCGTGCTTTTTTTGGTGTCTTTGGGATTCGGGCTGGAACGCATCTTGGTTGAGCAGATCGCGAAAACGGAGGATTCGCTCTATTCCATGGAGGCATATTTTCCTTCCGAAGAGGTGTTTGGTATTTCAGAAAAAGAATTAAAGGCGGTGGGCGAAGTTCCACGCGTGGTCGAGGTTTCACCGATTGCGGATCTTTCAGGCGAGATGCTCGCACAAAATACAAGTGGAAATGTGAAAGTGCGTGTGGTGGAGCCGAGTTATTTCCGTCTTTCGGGCACCGTGCCGGAGCTCGGTACTCCTTTAGTAGAAGGGGATCCGAATGGAGTGGTCATCACGAGCGCCGTGCTCAAATTCTTTAATCTTGAACCGAGCCAAAAAACCCTTGGGATTCCGTTCAATCTTTCCGTTGCCCTTCCGCAGGAGTTTGTGCTTCCCCAGCAGTTGAAGATTGTGGGCATTATTCAGGACGATGCGCTTGACCCCACGGTTATTGTGCCGCGCGGGTTATTGCCGGGGGCGACACTTCAGTACCGGAGCGTTTTGGTGCGTGCCGCGGCGGCGGATGATGTGCTTACCGTGCGCGACACGCTGTTGGAGCGCGGATTTTCCATCACCGCAAAACTGGATTTGATCAACCAGGTAAAAAAGGTCTTGACCATCGCCACGGTTATTTTGGGCGCATTCGGCGTAACCGCGCTTACGGTCTCCGCGATCGGAATGTTCAACACCATGACGATTGCATTGCTGGAACGCACCTACGAAATCGGCATTATGAAGTCCTTGGGTGCGACGAACGGCGACATCCAGCGGCTTTTCTTGATGGAGGCATTTCTGATGGGATTTCTAGGAGGCGTGATGGGGTTGATTATCGGAATCTTGGGTGCCGACATCTTTAATCTTGCGCTGAATTTGCTTGCAAAATCACTGGAAGGAAAAGCAGTCGATCTTTTTGACCGGCCGTGGTGGTTTATTTCGGGGCTCGTTGGGTTTGCGTCGCTTGTAAGCTTGATCACCGGTTATTATCCGGCCCGGCGCGCCGTCAAACTTTCTCCGCGCGAAGCATTTAAGAAGTAGCCCGCGCGTGTTGTTCTTTTAAGACCTTCTCGTCCGCAAGAAGAGTCTGAAACTTTGTGGTAATACGATGGGGCGTCTGTCCTCGCAGTCCCAATCCGCCAGCTTTTCTGGGCAATGACAAAACTTTTTCAAAATTTTCCCATGTGATAATTGAGCGGAGTTTTTCACCGGTGATTTCATCGAATCGCTCCATATCTTCGACGGTGGAAACGGAAGTGGCACCTTCCAAAATCCAGCGGCGTATGGCCTTTGTCTCCTCCGCAAGGAGGGTCTTGGGGTGGCGTTCTAGTTTTGCGATTGCTTTGTCGGCAAAACGCCATTCATTGATGAATCTGTCACATTTTTTTGCAAGAATTTCCGCGGTTGTCTTCCAAAGACCCGTCCCGCCTTCCAAAAAGGGAGTGTCCAGAAGCCGTGCAAACGTACCCGGCTCAATAAGGCCATGCAGTCGCTTTCTAAGGAACGATTCAAAGCGCGCGCGCGTCTCTTCTGGATACCCTTCGAGCAGTAGGAGCCCAAGCGCCTTGATGCGCACCTCTTCCATTTTAAGTTCGGGGTAGAGCGCTTTCAATTTTGAGAGAGTGTGAGAATCTCCCGCTCCACCCTCTTCACCTTCCGGCACGGCATCCTCCTCCGGAGATTTACCAAAAGGATTTTCCTCCATGGTAATTTCCTCAACAGATTTTTCCGCCGGAAGTTTTGAATCTTTTGACGGTGCTCGTTCCTCCGTTCTCATAATTTTCCCGTCACGCACGTAGAAAATTTTCCGCACATCACGAAGTGTCCACACTTCGTGCGTGACCATGATAATGGTTTTCCCATCTTTTTCGTTTAGCTCCCGCAACTGGTCAAGCACGATTTTTGCGTTGGTGGTATCCAGGTTTCCCATAGGTTCATCCGCAAGAATGACGAGCGGATCATTCGCCAACGAACGGGCAATCGAAACACGTTGCTGTTGTCCGCCGGAAAGTTCATTGGGGTACCGCACCGCCAAATGGTCCAACCCAAAACGCATCAAAAGTTCCTGCGCGCGCTTTTTTGCATCGTGATCGGGAATTCCCAAAAACGCCATCGGGAGCGCGACGTTTTCCAAAACCGTGATGGTGGGGATGAGGTTAAAATTTTGAAAGACAATTCCGATTTTTGTCTGGCGCATGATTGCAATTTCGGTGGGGGAAAGCGTGAGGATATTTTTCCCGTCGATCCACACGCTTCCGGTTTGTGGTTTTTCAATACCGGCAACCGCATAGAGGAGCGATGTTTTTCCGCAACCGGAAGGCCCGAAAAATGCGGTGTATTCTCCGGGAAAAATTTTGAGCGAAACGTCGTCCAGCGCTTTCACTTCTTTATTGGTTCCGGGATCGTACGTAAACGAAGTGTTCCGCAGTTCTACAATTGGTTTCTTTTCTTGTTCCATAAGGGGTTAGTAACAAAATTCTTTGATACGCGACACCAACTGCGGAAGCGGCGCGTTCCGCAAAACAATCGGGACCTTTTGCTGTGCGGAGAATTCATTCAAGCGCTCTGTAGAGTCACCCAAAATGACAATCTGCGAATGGCTTGCCTCCGGCTCTTTCTTTAGATCCGTTACCACTTCTGTGGATTCAAGCGAAGGAGGCGTGTCGTCAACCACAATGAGCTGTGGATGAAACATATTGGAAAATTGCTCCGCGCGGCGTTCGTCAAAAGCACCGTGTACCTCGATGTTTGCAGGTGCAAGCTCAATCGTTAAAAAATCAATGAGGTTGATATTCCGGCTTACGACCACAATATCCTTATGAGTAGATTCCATGCTTTCAGAATATAGGTTATTTTATTATGTTACGTGGTGTTACAGGCGATTTTTTAAAATTATTCTCTAAGTTAGTGATTCAAATGTGTATATATGAATGAATTTCTTATTTATCGTTTTTAGTTCAGCGAGAATGGAATTATTACGAAAATTCTAAGGAATTTCAAGTAAAAATACTTAAAAATTATTTCAGAAAGGACAAAAAAACTGATATAATTTATGGGATGCGTAAATTTCGTTCCGTTTTTGCCTTTATCTTTATTCTGCTTCTCTCGCCGGGTTTTGGTTCTCCCAAAATTGCCGAAGCCGCAACCTACACTTTTACGCAGACCAACTGGAGCGGATCTGCGGATACTCCCGGGAGTCCAACCATTTTATTAAACGGTCCTAATAATACCGGGGCAACCAGTTTTGCAACCAGCAGTTCCAATATAACACGTTCTGCAACTGCCGTCACAACCCAGTTTGCAACAGGGAGTATTACACAGACTGATGACACAACGAGTGTCACTGGGTTCAACTATACCGGTAAAACATTTACATCAACGACCATTTCCGGAACCGGAAGCGCCGCGAAAATTATTTTGGGCACGGCGCTCTATCCGAAGGCGGATATGGTGCGGGGGAATCAAGGTGGTCTTTTTGCTTACTATGCAAATTCCGCCGGAACGTTTGGGTCCGGTTCTTTTTTTGGGCCGGATGCCGGTAGTCAGACAAATCCAGAACTTGTGGATATTGATAACGATGGCGATCTCGATATTATTTATTCGATTTCGACCCAAAATCCGAATATCGGTGTTTTAGAAAACCAAGGTACCGCACAATCCTCAAATTTTGTTTCCGTAACCACGCTTAGTAAATTAGGTTCAGTAGCTGCTAATTATGATATGAATGTATTGGAATCTAAGGTGGGGGTTGGAGATGTCAATCATGATGGTCTCTTTGATATTGTTATTGGGAAAAACGGCGGCCAACTCGATCTTTTATTGAATGTGGGCACGCTCGGATCGCCATCCTTTTCTCTTACGACGTTCTGGTTAAATGCTTTTGACTTTGGGACAGGCATTGATCCGTCTTTTGCGGACATCAATCGCGATGGGTGGGATGACCTTATATTAGGAGAGAGTACGGGAAAACTGAACGTGTACTATAACACCAAAAACACAGCGACCGTACATACACTCTTTAGCACAACGCCGAGTTTAGCGAATTGGTTGTGTGGTACTGGTCAAATTTGTGATGTTGGCAGCGATTCGTCGATAGATTTCGGCGATATAAATGGAGACGGGGACACTCTTGATCTTGCGGTAGGAAATAATGGCGGAAGTGGTGGTGGCTATGTCTATTTTTATCTACACACCAGTTCTACGCACACCTGGGCATCGTCGCAGAACCTTTCTATTAATGATTATCCACTTGCGCCTGCATTGGGTGACTTAAATAACGACCTGAATTATTACGGAAACGGGTCGTACACATCCGGTGTTTTGGATACGGGTCAAGCGGCTACGTTTTCTACGGTTAGTTTCGTTTCCTCGACTCCTGCCAACACTCAATTATCTATACAACTGCGCGCAGGGAATGTGGCAACCGTGGATGGTACCTGGACGGGCTGGCAAGCGCTTTCGGGGAGTGGCGCGACTGTTCCCGTGGGGCTAAACAGTGCCACACACCGGTACGTGCAGTATCAGGCAATTGCTACAACCACCAATGCGCTTGTCACGCCATCACTCGACTCTATCACCATCAATTATGGCTGGCAGAGGAACGACTACCTGATCTCGAACATTTTTGATGCTTCCTCTACGTACAACTTTCTGACCAGTTTAACCTGGAATGAATCTCCCTCTTCAAATAATGCGGTAGCTGTTTCCCTGCGCAGCAGTAGCACCAGCGCCTGGCTCAATTCAGCTGCAACCTCTACCGCGTGGGTTGATTTTACCAGTTCTACTGCGGGGCGTACGCTTACCACTAGCACGCTTGGCGGTACCACCACATCTATTTCGATTGCGGCAATTTCTTCATTACGAACCGGAAATGATGATAGATTTTTCCAGTATAAATTTTCATTTACTACGAATAGCACCAGCACCCCAACCATCTCTTACATGCGGGTGGGGTTTGCGGTGAACGCCGCACCCGGCGTTTCGATTGCAAATGCGTATCAATCCACTTCAACGGATTCCACGTGGGGGAAAGTGTATACCACCTATACTGTGACGGACACCGATACCCCCGCTCCGCGCGTCACGAGCACGCTCCAGTACAGCACGGGTACCGCATGGTCTACTTTTGGGACTGTCGCGAATACCGTTTCTTACACGACAACCACCATATGGCTTGCCACGACGACGGTCCCAAACACGTACGCGAGCGCGATGCAGATTCGCGTCACGGTGAATGATGGCGAATCAGTAAACGCGACAACCACCGCGACGAGTTCCGCGTTTGAGTTTGATTCAAAACGCCCGACTATCTCTACATTCCAGCTCAATTCGCAGACTGACCGACTTACTATTTCTTCTTCCGACAACACCACAACGACGATGCATTTTTATGATTCTGTGACGGATACGGGGTGGATCGCGGCGACTACCTCGCGCGCGTGGACACCTGTGTTGAGTAGTGACAATACGGAGTTGGTGAATCTCCAGGTGCGTGACTACTACGGAAATATCAGCACCTCTTCCGCAAAAGCGCCTGCCGCGCCCGCAGGCGTCACGATTACGGACACTTCAACGGGCGGAACATGGTCGGAACGCATTAATTGGACCGCATACACCACGGCAACCAGCGGCGTTGCATTTTCGAAGTACCAAGTTTATCGCGCCACCTCAAGCGGAGGTACCTACTCACAGATTGGTGTGGATATCGTGGACAGTGCAATTAATTTCTATGTGGACTCCGGGCTTTCTACGACTACAACGTACTATTATAAGGTTGCTGTTATAGATAGTGATGGAGATGCGTCTAACTTTTCTTCAATTGTTTATGACCAGCCCGATGCGGGTACCAGCGTACAATTTAGTTCTGCGAGCGCGACCGGTGGGGAAGGAACAAGTGCCGTAACGGTCCTCATCGCACTCTCGGGAGTTTCCATGAGTCCGGTCACCGTAAATTATGCGGTTGTCACGGCTTCATCAACGGCAACGGGCGGAGGCGTGGACTACACGTTTACAAATGGCACGGCAACCATTGCCGCCGGGGCTACTTCCACATCCGTGGCACTCACGATTGCAAATGATGAAATTTACGAAGGCGACGAGACGGTTGTTCTCGCACTTACAAGCCCCTCCGGCGCTACGCTTGGTACGAATACCAGTTATACCTATACCATCACGGACAGTTCTTCGCCGCCCGCCGTCACGTTCTCGACGTCATCGTCAAACATCAACGAGGGATTCTCCGGAACTTTTTCCGTGCGGCTTTCCGCGGCGTCCGGAGTCACCACCACCGTTCCCTTCACCGTGAGTAGTACGGCGACGAATTACACCATTACACCAAGTCCGGTTGTGATCTCTCCGAGTGCCACATCTAGCACTATAACTATTACTACGACGGATAATAATACGTATACGGGAAATAAAACCGTGATTGCGACGATGGGAACTCCGATAAACGCGAACGCGGGTTCGCCGGCAGTTCACACCGCAACCATTATTGAAGCCACGCAGACCCCGGTGCTTTCGATCGGAAACGCGTCGCAAAACGAAGGAAACAGCGGGACCTCGACCATGAGTTTTACCGTTTCACTCACCGACGCTTCCGCGCAGACGATCACGGTGGATTACACAACCGCTGACGGCACCGCAACCGCGGGAAGCGACTACACGGCCGCAACAGGAACACTCACTTTTTCGCCGGGGCAGACATCCAAAACAGTATCCATCACAATCTTTGGCGACACTATTTACGAAGGTAATGAAACATTCACCGTAACGCTTTCGAACGCTTCACCCACCTCTACTCCTATTAGTACTGCAATCGGCACTGGGACTATTCTAAACGACGAAACTATCTCTACCATCCAATTTAATGGGGTAAATATTTCAAATTCAGAAACCACAACTTCTTATTCCATTCCGCTTGTCCTTTCTCCCGCGTCCGGAAGCACCGTGACCGTAAGTTACGCGACGAGTGGAACGGCAGTCCCGACAACGGATTACACGCTCACCACCGCGTCGCCGGTTTCGATTTCCGCGGGGGCGACGACGTCTTCTATTAATCTCACCATTGTGGATGACTCACTCTATAGTGGGGACCGCACTCTTGCGCTTACTCTTTCAAGTCCGTCCTCCAACGCGCAGTTGGGCGCGAGCACGACATTTTCTTACACGATTCAGGACGATGAAACCATGCCGCAGGCAACGATTTCGAGTGCCTCGACAACGGAAGGAAATTCCGGGACCACCACCCTCACGTTTCCGGTGATCTTGTCCGGTGGGAGCCGATCTACCACAACGGTTGCGTATGCAACTGCGAATGGCACTGCAACCGCCGGAAGCGATTACACCGCCGCAACCGGGACACTCACGTTTTCGCCGGGGCAGACGTCACAATCCATCAACGTGACGATTATCGGAGACATTCATTACGAGTCCGATGAAACATTTGCGGTGACACTCTCGAGTCCTTCTGGGATCACGATTGCGCAAGGAACGGCGACCGGGACAATTGTAAATGATGATTCACAGCCGTCGCTTGCTATCAACGATGTTGTAGCGACGACGGAAGGAAATAGCGGAACTTCACAGATGACATTCACCGTTACTCTTTCCGGAACCACTTCTGGGACCACAACGGTTGCATTTACGACGGTAGACGGTACCGCAACAGTCGCAAATAACGACTACACAGCGAATTCAGGGACACTAACATTTTCTTCCGGCCAAACCACCAAAACAATCGATGTCACAATCGCTGGAGATACCACCTATGAAGCCGACGAGGTCTTTAATGTAGTTCTTTCGAACCCTTCCGGCGCCGTTTTGGGTGATGATACCGGGCTTGGGACGATTACGAATGATGATACCGCGCCCACCATACAGTTCGGAGTCCAATCATCCAATGGGCGGGAAAGCAGTACCACCGTTTCCGTTGCAGTATCCTTGTCGGCGCCGTCCAGCCAGAATATTACGGTTTCTTTCGCGGCGACCGGCGGAACCGCAACCGTGGTTGACGATTATTCGCTTGCGAGCAGTTCTATTACCATTCCCGCGGGTTCGTCGCAGGGGACTTTTACGCTTACGGTAGTAAACGATGAGCTACAGGAACCGGATGAAACTGTGATTCTTACGCTATCGAGCCCCATAAACGCGACGCTCGGAAGCGTGCAAACCTATACGTACACGATTGTAAACGATGATGTGATTTCCGCCGTAACGATTTCTAGCGTGTATTCCACCATCGCGAAAGTGACGTGGACGACAACGCTCGCGGGCACGACCGTTGTTCAGTACGGATTAAGCATTGATAATTTGAATCTTACAAAATCCTATAACGATTCAGTGACGTCGCACATCGCCTATCTGGCAAACCTTTCGCCGGGCACTACTTATTATCTGAAGGTTATTTCTGTGGATACGACCGGCGCTACGAATACCGACGATAACCACAGTGCAGGATATACCTTTACCACAAACAATGGAGCCGTGATTACCGGAGTCGGAAGCGCGAACGTGCGGGATGTGACGGCGGACATCACATGGACAACCAGCAAGGCCGCGACCGCCGGCGTGTTTTATTCCACAACGTCATCACTCGCAAACAGTACCGAGGTGAGCACCACAACAATCCCGCAGGAAAATTACACACAAACCATCTATCTTACGGGGCTGACTCCGCAGACCACCTATTTTTATAAAGTGCGATCCATCGATACGGACGGAAACATCGCGGAAGAATGGAATTCAGGCGCTTACTATTCGCTCACCACAACAGCGGATCAAACTCCTCCGGTTATCTCGAATATCCAGACACCGGTTCGTACACTCGATTCCATCGTCGTGACGTGGCAAACCAATGAAGGTGCCACGGGGATTGTGAATTATGGGACAAGTACCGGTTCATATCCCTCTTCTACAACCCTCGATTCATCCTTGAGTACCACCCACAGCGCGGTTTTGTTGAACCTTACCGGCAATATCACCTATTACTACACCATCACATCAGCGGATACGCTCGGTAACTCGACTACCACGGCGGAGCAAACGGCGGACACAACCGTGACAAGTAACATCGAATATATTCATACGGGAAGCGGGGGCGTTTCGGCGGAAGTTTACAGTCTTTTACAGGATGAGTTGAAGAAACTACAGGATCAGTATCAGAAAGTCGCGGGATTAGACGACACGACGCCGCCGGTGATCGAAAGTGTGCGCAGCGAGGACGTAAAAGCATTCACAGCGTCGGTAAAGTGGAAAACCAATGAGCCCGCCACCTCATTTTTGGAGTATGGCGAAACAGCCGCTTATGGCCTGACCGCGGGTTCTCCCGAGTTGGTGATGGATCATGCGTTTGGATTGAAGAGCCTAAAATTGGGGACTACTTATCACTTCCGCGCCATCTCGGCGGACAAAGCCGGCAACCGAGCCACATCGAACGACTATACATTTACCACGCAGTTCGCGGCAGAGGCGGCCGAAGATCTGGTTCGTACGGGTGACATCGAACAGTTTCAGGACAAGCTAGAAAAAATTATCGAGTCCATGACGCCATCGCTCGTCCCGCCAATTATTTTGGAAGTGAAAGTTGCGAGTACCACGGAAACAAGCGCGGTTGTCACATGGAGAACAAATATCGACAGCACGTCAATTGTGGCGCTCGCGGAGGGAGAAAAATATAAAGCGGATACAACGAATCCCTACACGTCGGAGTTCGTAAAGACGGGGGAAAAATCAAAAACACATGCCGTGGAACTGCAAGATTTGAAGGTCGGGGCAACCTATCATTTTCAGGTTAAGTCGCAGAATGTTTTGGGTGTCGCGGGGAAGGGGAAGGACATGATTTTTAGCACAAAATTTGGCAAGCCGGATCTTGTGATAGCGAACGTGGGTCAGGTTCAAGCGAACATAAAATGGACGACGGATCGCAAGACAACGTCCTACGCGGAATATAAAGAAGTGAAGACCGGAAAAATTATGCGCGCGGGCGACGATATTTTAACGGGTGTACACATTTTACAACTGGGGGGTCTTGCACAGGACACCACCTATGAAGTGCGCGGATATGGTACGGATGAAAGAGAAAACACATTGGAAACCGTTACACGCAGATTCCGAACGCTTATTGATACCAAACCACCAACTGTTTCGGGCGTAAAGATCGAAAACGCCATCATGCCAAACCGCACCGACCGGCTTCAGACCATTGTGTTTTGGAAAACCGATGAACCCGCCACATCCCAGATCTCCTATCAAGAAGGCATCGGGCAGGGGAACGTCCTATCCCAACAGTCGGTACTGGACACCGATCTGGTGACCGATCACGCCGTCATTTTAACCACCTTTAAACCGTCCACCGTTTACCGCGTACAAGTAACTTCCAAAGATGCCAGTGGAAATGTGGGGACTTCGAAGATACAATCGATTCTTACGCCGCAAAAAGGAGAGTCCATCATCGATATCATCTCGCGCAACTTCGAACAGTCATTCCAGTGGCTCAAACAACTCCGTTAATTCTTGACTTTTTACGGTCGGGTTGCTAATCTTCAACCCATACTGTAGCTATGACACGCCTAAGTCATCACTCGAAGTCCAAAGTGGGCCGCCGTCGCTCGCAACTTGCGCTCAAAAAGCGCCTTTTTACGGTATGTTCCGTTTGTAAGGGCCCCACGCTTCCGCATAAAGTTTGTATGCAGTGCGGAGCATATCTCAAAAAAGAAAAAAAGGAGAAAACGACAAGCGCCGTCGCTTCATAATTTCTTTCTTTTCGGATATACTATATTCTGCATGGCAACACGACACCTTGCCCGTACGATTGTTCTCCAGTCTTTTTATGAATGGGATTTTTATGCGCGCGCCACGGATCTGGAACATATTGTGGAGCGCAATTTGAATGAGTTCGGCCCCGGCATTGATGAACCGGAGTTCGTCTGGAGAATCGTAAAAGGCATGATCGAACATTTGGCGGAATTAGACGGCATTATCGCAAAAGCTGCTCCGGAATGGCCCGTGGAACAGATCGCAATCATTGACCGCAATGTTCTTCGAATCGGTTTATATGAATTGCTCTACGCGGACAAGAAAGAAGTGCCGCCCAAGGTCGCCATCAACGAGGCCATTGAGATCGCCAAAGGGTATGGCGGACTCAACTCGCCCCGATTCGTAAATGGAGTATTGGGGACCATTTATCGCGAACTGGTAAAAGAAGAACCCGGCACGGAGATCAAAGATTCTGCTACGAAGAAGGAGGAATAGCGCAGCGAGTTTTTGGTGTCCGCGTCGCTTATTGCACGCATGGCACGTATTGAACGCTTGGAAGAAATATTGGATGTGGAATTCAAAAACATCAGCTTGCTGAAAGAAGCGCTGACTCATCGTTCCTATTTGAACGAACACCCCGATTGGCCGCTTCCGCAAAATGAGCGGCTGGAATATTTGGGAGACGCGGTACTTGAACTTGTGGTGAGCGACGAGCTCTTCCGGCTTTATCCGTCTTCGCAAGAAGGGCAGTTAACCAGTTTGCGGGCGGCTTTGGTGAATTACCAGATGCTTGCGAAAGTGGCGCACGCCATGATGCTCGACGATTATTTGTATCTCTCGCGCGGCGAAACACGGGATCAAGGAAAAGCGCGCGAGGTGATTTTAGCGAATGCGGTTGAGGCAGTGCTTGGTGCGGTGTATCTGGACGGGGGATATGCGGCTGTGAAGGAGGTGGTGGAAAAGTTTGTGCTGGTGCGGCTTTCGGAAGTGCTGGCCAACGAACTCTATCGCGATCCTAAAAGCTCACTACAAGAAATGATTCAGGAAAAACATAAAATCACGCCCTCATATAAAGTACTTTCTGAAGAGGGTCCGGATCACAGCAAGAATTTTTCGATCGGGGTCTATGCGGGGAGTACCTTATTGGCTAAAGGAAGCGGCGCCTCAAAACAGGAAGCGGAAACGGCTGCAGCCCAAGCGGCGCTTCAAGCGATCTACGAGAAAGAAAAATGAAGAATTTTTTGAAACGGATAGAATTGCAGGGTTTCAAATCGTTTGCCACGCGGACGATCCTTGAGTTCCCGGAACGAGTGACGGCCGTGGTGGGGCCGAACGGTTCGGGAAAGTCGAACGTGATCGACGCTTTGCGGTGGGTGCTGGGTGAACGGGAAGCGAAACAACTTCGTGGCGATACGCTCGACACGTTGATTTTCGCGGGGACGCCCAAAAAAGCCGCAGTCAGTTTGGCAAAGGTGACGCTATATTTTAATAACGAATCCCGCGTGTTCCCAATGGACGCGGAAGAAGTCATGCTTACGCGGAAAATCGATCGATCGGGCAATTCACAGTTTTTTTTGCACGACGAGGAAATTCGGCTCCGGGATCTTATCCCGATGCTTGCGCGGGCGCGTCTGGGGAGCCGCGGGCTGATGATGGTGGGGCAGGGTCAAAGCGATGTATTCGTAAAAAGTTCTCCGCAGGACCGGCGAGTCATGGTGGAAGAGGTGCTAGGACTTCGGGAGTTCCGTCTTAAAAAAAACCAGTCGGAGCGGCAACTGCTCTCCAGCGAAACAAATCTTGAAAAAGTGCATGCCATGCTCGAAGAGCTGGGACCGCATCTGCGGTTTTTACGCCGGCAAAAAAACCGTTTTGAAAAACGGGCGGAGATTGAGACAACGCTTTTGGGACTGGAGAACGGCTATTTTGCGTACAAATGGAATGAATTGAAGCGGCAGATGGCGGAGCTTTCGAGTCCCGCGGGGACGCTTGAGGATGAGATCAAAAAAAAGGAGCATGAGGTGCAGATCCTACAAAAACAACTGGATGAAATGTACCGCAAATCTTCGGACACATCCGAGACGAAGCGCATCCGCGAGGAGATCTCGGAACGTATCCGAGCGCGATCGGAAGCCGAACGGGCGCTTGCGCGCATCGAGGCAAAAATCGAGTTTTCCGTAGCTGTACCTTCCAAAACAGCCATTTCTACGGTAGAGATAGAAGCCACCGTGAAGGATATTGTAAGCGAACTGAAAGAAGTGCTTGTATGGGACGATATTTCCCGGATCCGTGAAACACTTACACGGTGGAGGACCAAGCTTCAAAAATTTACGGGAGATGAAAAGAAAACAAGTGACGGGTCATTTGAAGAGGAAAAAACACAAGCGAAAAAAGCAATCGCCGTTATTGATGCCGCGATTTGCGATCTCGAAAAACGGGAGGAGACATGTTCCATCGAGCAACAGAAGATCAATCAGGAGCTTCGTTCGCATATCGAAAAATTGGAGGCAAAGAAAAATGAACTACGCGCATTAACGGAACAGGTGCGTACGTACGCGTTTGAAAAGGAAAAACTGGAACTGCGTTTGGCGGAACTTCGGCGTGAATGGCAGGGTCTGGGGCGCGCACTCCATGAACTGGATACGCTTTCGGCGGATGCGCCGCTCCCCGAAGAGGACGCCGAACGGCGCATGTTGCGTCTCCGAACGGAGATCGCTGCAATCGGTGAAATCGACACGAATCTGATACAAGAAGCGGACGAAAGCGAAAAGCGTTACGCATTTTTGCACAAGGAGCTGGAGGATACCAAGAAAGCGATCGCGGACTTGAAGGTTCTGATTCGGGATCTCGAAAGACGGATTCATGAAGATTTCAAAAAAGCGTTCCGACAGATTAATGAAGAGTTCAATAAGTATTTCCGGCTGATGTTTGGAGGCGGACGCGCTCATATGAAACTCGAAAAATATGAACCGCCCACCTTGAAAGAGGGGGAAGCGAGCATAGTAACGGACGGAGAAGTACACATGCCGATTGTGGGAGAAGAAAAACGCGATCCGGAACTTACGGCAGGAATCGAGATTGAACTGGGACTTCCGCGCAAGAAAATCACCTCGCTTGAGATGCTCTCCGGCGGCGAAAAAAGTTTGGTGTCCTTGGCGGCATTATTCGCGCTTATCGCGGTTTCTCCGCCGCCATTTTTAGTGCTAGATGAAATCGATGCACCACTGGACGAAGAAAACGCCCGCCGATTTTCGGAACTCATCAAAGAGTTTGCCCAAAAAACCCAGTTTGTAATCGTGACTCATAATCGTGCCACTATGGAAGCCGCGGATGTACTCTATGGCGTTACCATGGGCGATGATGGTGTGTCGAAGGTGTTGTCACTGAAGTTTGAAGGGTAGGTTAAGGTTTTTTATACTTGACATTTATTTTGTCTGTAAATTATACTGTAAGTAGCAAATTAAATTAACAATAAGGAAGGTATGCCATGAAAATACCAAGAAGTTTATTTGGTATTCCTATCGGTGAATTTGTGCCAGCCATTTGTATATTAATTATGGTGGTTGGTTTTTCCATCGCGTTTAGCGAAGCATTCGAGAAGAGAAATATAGCTATATCTACAACTACCTCACAAGTTAAGATGGTCAAATAATTTTGGCAAAATCGCAGATTTTTCTGCGGTTTTTTGTTGCGCTTGATTTTTTATCATCATTCTGTATACTTCTCTAACGTATATGTTAGCTATTAAATTACGACGGGTAGGGAAAAAGGGCCAAGGATCGTTCCGGATTGTGGTCAAAGAAGCGCGCTCCAAAATGGTGGGGCGATTTACCGACGATCTCGGTTGGTTTAATCCACACACCGATAAATTGGTACTCGATGAAGAACGCGCCAAACACTGGATTTCAGTAGGGGCGCAACCCACAGACAGCGTACATAATTTGCTTATCCGTACCGGCGTGATTCATGGTGCGAAAATCGCGGTACACAGCAAAAAGAAAGGGGAGGCAGAAACCCCAAAGGAGGCGCCTACCTCTACCCCGGCTCCTGCCAGTGCTGTAGAACTCGCCCCGCAGATTTCCGCCTAGGGACTTGACAATAAATACACCGTCTGCTATACTTCCAGAGTCGAAAGAAATCGAAAAGGTCGCGAATGAAACGAAAGACACTCAAAGAACATGACAAAGACCGATCAGGAATTTCTTGAGTTTCTTGTGAAGTCCATTGTGGATCACCCCGAAGATGTAAAAGTTGACCGAAAGGTTGACGAGATGGGCGTGTTGCTCACCTTAAAAGTGCATCCGCAGGATATGGGCCAAGTGGTAGGTCGCCAGGGTTCCACGGCGAAAGCAATACGGTCGTTACTCCGTATTGTAGGCGTTAAGAATAACGCACGCGTGAACCTTAAGATCGAGGAACCGGAAGGCTCCACCCGCGGTCCCCACAAAATGGAAGGCGAGAACTAGAACGTTCAATTTGCTAACGAAACCGCCTCGCTTCACCGCGGGGCGGTGTTCTATTTTTAGGTGCTATTTAAAAGGATTTTTGATGTTTTAGGCACGGACATTTGGCACCCTTCACTCAGAACATCCT
>CAYISA010000005.1:0-66305 GCA_964365955.1 uncultured Candidatus Saccharibacteria bacterium
TGTTTCTGCATATTTTTATCCTATGCAGAGTTGCACTTCAAAGTCGAATTTTCGACAAATTACTATTATTTATATCCTTCACTTAGCTTGAAAGGAGTTTGCAATGAAAAAGGTTGGAATAATGGTAATTCTGATTGCAACGACAATGCTCTTCGTCGAATGCAACTCATCTGCAGATAATGATAATGTCCGTACCGTAACAACCTCTATTACTGATTATAACAACGGGGTTTACTACTTTAATTCCACAGAAGAAGATTTTGGAAATGAACTCTCTTCGTTCATTTACGAACATCCCGAAATGGAGTTCGTAAGCATGGCTCCTGATGATGCGACTGCAAATGGCTATACATTGGGTTACTTCGTCGTCTTTCGGTCAAGAGTGAAATAAGGTCCTCAGTTCTATGTTAAGACCACTGGATTTTTCAGTGGCTTTTATTTTACCAAAAACAATAAGAATACTATACTAAACACTATGAAACCGATTCTTGTCTCCGGCATCCAACCAACCGGAAAACTGCACCTGGGGAATTACCTGGGCGCACTCAAAAACTTCGTGGATCTCCAGAACTCTGGCCGATATGAGTGCTTGTTTTTTATTGCTGATCTTCATTCGCTTACAGAGTCCTTTAGCCCGAAAGAAAAACAAGGACAAATTTTAGACCTCTTTTCGAGCTTTCTCGCTGCTGGCCTAGACCCCAAAAAATCGTTAATCTACCTTCAATCCGCCGTCCCCGCAAATGCGGAACTGGCATGGATTCTGAATACTCTCACGCCGTTTGGAGAACTCCGCCGCATGACCCAATTTAAAGATAAGTCCGAGACCGCGCCGGAAAATATAAACGTCGGCTTATTTTCTTATCCAACCCTTATGGCCGCGGATATCCTGCTTTACGATGCCAAATATGTACCCGTCGGCGACGATCAGCTCCAGCACCTAGAACTTGCCCGCACACTTGCGAGAAAATTTAATGGGCGTTTTGGAAAAACGTTCGTGGAGCCCCAGTCGCTTCTTACGGAAATTCCCCGCTTGATGAGTTTGGATGATCCGACCAAAAAAATGTCCAAATCGCAGCCCTCGGGATGTCTATTCTTGGACGATGCACCGGACATTATCCGTTCCAAAATCAAAACCGCGGTAACGGATTCGGGCCGCGAAGTCACCTATAATCCTGAACGCAAAAAGGCAGTGAGTAGTTTAATTCTTATTTATTCGGCACTTAGCGGAAAATCCATCAAAGCCATTGAACAGATGTTTAAGGGAAAGGGGTACGGCGAATTCAAAAAATCTCTCGCGGAAGCCGCGGTCTCTGCATTCGCACCGTTTCAAAAAAAGAAACGCGCGCTATTAAAAAGACAAAAAACGCTCCACGCGATGCTTGCGCGCGGCAACAAAAAAGCGTTAGAGGTTTCCACGAAAAAAATGGAAAACATCAAGAAGAGCATAGGACTTTCACTATAATCCTTGACCCCGAAACTTAAGAGGGTGTAGTATAGAATTCTGCTCCTTAACAGGACGGGACGGATGGGGCTACGATCC
The DNA here is from genome assembly GCA_964365955.1 of uncultured Candidatus Saccharibacteria bacterium. Classification (GTDB taxonomy): domain Bacteria; phylum Patescibacteriota; class Minisyncoccia; order UBA6257; family GWB1-50-10; genus CAYISA01. The sequence goes on from CAYISA010000005.1 coordinate 1,541, forward strand.
CAGACCTCACTCCACAGCGTGGGAACTGCAAGCCCCGCACGGACATCCGATTATCCGTAATGAACGAAAAGTTGCGGTAGACGCACTTGGTTCAGCGTTTTCTTTGCCGCTTTATGCGACTACAGGGGAACAAAAGTCCGGGTAAAGGCACGGGCAGGATCATCAACGCCGGCGAAGGACATCTCCTTCGCCGGATTTTTTATAATGAAATTCCTTTTTAAACCGCTTCATAGCGCTATTTGACAATCGTAAAGAATAGGTATACAATCAAATCAGAACTTTAAATTCACTTTTCCCCTCATTTTTTTGGAGAATATATGAAAATTTCCGATTTCGGGCATAATCCTTACGCGTGCAGCTTTCCGGATTGCAAAGCAAAGGGACCCGCGGACGAGATGTGGAACGTGAAAGGAAAACCCATAATCCTCTGCGGAGAACACGCATACAAAGTGCGTGAGCACGGATTCCATACGTATCGGCTGTCAAATACCTTGGAGTTTTTGGAAGAGCAGAAGCTCCGGGAAAACCACTTTTTTACACAACTGGAGGAGCTGGTCCGTCAGCCCCAAAAACAGCACCAAAAGAAGTAGGTTCCAACACCCCCGTCCATTCATTGGACGGGGGCTTTTTTTTATCAGAACACGAAAATGCTAAAATAAGACCAGAACCTAAAGTTTCGTAGGCAGCTCTCGGATCCCGCACTGCCATTACGCTCCGGACGCCATTCCGGAAAAAATGCGGTTCCGCCGATTTTTGTGCGGAACAGGTGAGATGCTGATCCCCCCGCGTTTTAAAGGAGAATCTTTGTACTCCAGCGACGAGCGTAAGTTGTCTTTTGCGTTCAAGCATCGTCCGCAGAAACGCCGCTTGCCGAAGTCCTAACACTGGCAAAAGGACAGGGATCCGTTGTGCGTTTAGCGAGGGCAAAAACCCTCGCTTTTTATTTGTAAATCGTGAAAAGGACGCGTTATACTCTACTTATGAATACAAATAGAATGGAGGATCAAATTTTAAATTCTCTTACAATCGACCAAGCATACAAACAAGCAATAAAAAAGATGCGCAGAGAGGCGATTAATCCGGAAACATTCCGCGATATTTATCACGAGGGCGTGGATAAGGATAACACCTATGTAAAAGCAATGGAAGATAAGTTTAAACAAGATTCCACTTCCGAAAAAGAGGAGGTGTTGAAACTTGCGACCGTGTTTGAGGGTATTATCCACGAAAACGCCGAGTTAAGCGATTGGCTGGGACAAAATGCGCAGACTTTCAAAACATCGCGGTTCGACGATATCGCGAACGGCGTTGACACCATCGTAGAGTTTGAAGAAAGTGAGACTACCGCATCGCATTTGGCGCTCGCGATTGATGTAACCTTCAGCAGCGATACCGAACGTAAACTCGCGGACATTCGCGATAAAATCAAAAAGGGGGAACTCACGAAAATAAAATACTTCGCATCAGAGCACCTGGGGATGCGTGGAGAACTCGCAAAAGTGCCACGCGTTATCATCGGCGCGGAATCAAAAACCATCAAACAGCTCGCGGAATTATGGATAGAAGGGGACAAGAAAAAAGAACTCGGTGTACACCCTATCCAATTTCAAATTCTTGAGGAAATTGTAGAACAACTCGAAACATTCCAGAACTTTGCGGAAAGAAACCATCAACCGGAATTGGCGGCGATTTTTGAGAAACGTCTTGCGTTCGTAAGTAAAATCCTTGAGGAAAAACGGATCATGCTCGACGACAACGGCGAGCGCGACAGCGTGTTTGAAGATATCGAACGCAATTTAAGAACGATGTTCGTCTGATTACTCCACTTTTCGTAGCGCGATCCACAAGGGCCATTCCTCGAATTTCGTCTCAAGTTCTACCGTGAATCGCTTTACACGTTTATACTCGATTGCTTTTGCGTTTACTTCTGTCCCAATATTTTTGCGATTTTTTTCAATAAACGGGATAAGCTCTTTGCACTCGACATGGATTACAATCCTATTCTTCGGTTCCAGCTTCGCGTCCTGCCGCAGATCCTGCACCAAACGGATAAACTCGCGCACAAGTCCTTCTTCCTTTAGCGCTGGCGTTACACGAATGTCGAGCTCAATCGGACGTTTGATGTCGTTATCCACGTAGGCATTTTTTACATTCACCTCTTCCGAGAGAAGCACCATCAGTTCTTTGTTTCCCCACAGATAGTTGTTCTCCGTTTTCACGCGCAGCATCTGAAGCGGCTGGCGCACTTTAATCGCCGCTTCGGCGCGCTTCGCAAGCGCCAAACTTGCGAACTCGCGGATCTCTGTCATGCCTTTAATCAGTTTTTCATTCGTCAGCGCTTTTTTCATTTTTGGCCAGTCCGTCAGATGGACCGAAAGCGTCTTGTTCCCCTCTGACACCAGCGATTTATAAAGCGCCTCGGAAAAAAACGGCATAAAGGGCGCGAGTAACTGGCTTAACACATAAAGACAGTGTCCCAGCATTTTTGACGCCGCTTCATGGTCCGCCTGTGTTTCCGGTTTTTGAAGACGCCGTCGCGAGCGGCGAATATACCACCGGGAAAGATCTCCGGTAAATATTTCGATTGTTCTCCCAGCGGTTCCGGGGTTATAAGCATCCATCGCTTTTGTGACACTCTTCGTTGTTTCCTCAAGGCGCGCCAAAATCCACCGGTCAAGAACGTGCTTCGGATTGCCTATAGTGAGCGGGAAATTGAATTTTTTGGCATAGGTTTCGTAAAAAATGAACGAATGATAAACCATCAGCACGAACTGGCGCAGGGTTTTTCCGAGTTCTGCTTCGTCGAATTTTTTTGGTTCGCCGGGCGGATTTACTGTAAACAGATACCACCGCACCGCGTCCGCTCCATACTTTGCGATCACCCCCCAAGCGTCTACCGCGTTCCCTTTCGATTTGGACATTTTCTGCCCGTTCTTATCAAGCACGTGTCCCAAACAGATAACATTTTTGTAAGGAGTTGTTTTATCTAAGAGGATGGACTCGGCAAGCAGGGTATAGAACCAACCGCGCGTTTGATCTACCGCTTCTGAAATATAATCAGCAGGAAAATCTATTTTTTCTTTTGCAAAAGGATAGTGCGCCTGTGCAAACGGCATCGCGCCGGAATCAAACCATACGTCCGCCACTTCCGGAATGCGCGTCATGCGTTCGTGGCATTTTTCGCAAGGGAATGTTACGTCATCCACATATGGGCGATGAGGGTCCGCGAAGTTCCAGCCGTTCCGCGGAAGCTTCAAAAATGGAACTTTGCGAAATTCCGTCGTCTCGATAAAATCATTACCACGCTTTTCTTTCTCCGTAATCGCCCGTTCTTCACCCCATCCGCTCATCACGGTCTGCATCATCCAGACGGGATACTCGTGACTCACAACCAAAATAGTTTTTCCTTCGTATTTTTTCTCGAGTGTTTCAAGACCTTCGTAAACGCGCTTCGCAAGATCGCGGAGTGATTCGCCTTTTGGCGTCCGTTTTGTAAATTTCTCCGCATAGGACGAAAAATACGCGTGATAGTCCTCACCCTTTTTTCCGTCAAAAATTCCTGTATTTATTTCGCGGAATTTTTTCTCGAAAATTATCTTTTTGATTCCCAGTTCGCTTGCGACAATTTCCGCCGTTTCGCGGGTGCGGCGAAAATCCGACGCTACGATGATATCAATATTTTCTTTTTTCAGTTTTTTTGCGGACCGTTCGGCAATAACGCGTCCTTTCAGGGTAAGGGGGTATACATTCCGCTTTGCAGGACTACTATTTATTTTTTTCATCAAGATATTTTGCGGTTCACCGTGCCGCATTAAAATGTAGCGATTTTTAGCGCCTCCCTGCAATTGGCTTAATTCTTCATACCCACCTACCGCGCGCACTCCCCCACATTTTTTGCACTCCCAGAGCGGAAGCGGAGTGCCCCAGTAGCGTTCGCGCGAAATCGCCCAGTCCTTCACTTCGCGGAGCCACTCGCCAAACCGGCCCTCCTTCACGGATTCCGGAACCCAGCGGATTTTTTTGTTTTCCCGAAGCAATTCTTTGCGGAATTTGCTCATCGCGATAAACCAGGAGTCCCGCGCGTAATACAAAAGCGGTGTATCACACCGCCAGCAAAACGGATAGTCGTGCTTGTAAGGTTCCGTACGGAGCAAGAGCCCCTTTTTCTCCAGATCGTCCACAATCTTTTTTTCCGTCTCCTTGGCTTTAACGTACATGCCTGCATATGCCGGAACGTCACTGGTGAATTTTCCTTGCAGGTCCACCGTGTGGTGCTGCGGCAGGCCAACCTCCTTTCCCAGATTGTAATCGTCTTCTCCGTACATCACTGCCGTGTGGACTACGCCCGTGCCATCTTCTGCCCCGACAAATTTTGCCGGATAGATTTTGTACGCCGCGCTTGATTTTTTAAACGCCTCAACGGAAAAAAGGGGTTCATAGGCGAGCCCAACCAGATCTTTTCCTTTTACGCTCGCCACAACGGTGTGTGGATCTTTCAAAACCGAGAGACGATTCGTCGCAAGAATATAAATTTCTTTTTTCTTTCCTTCTCCCACGTTCACAACGGAATACTCGATATTCGCCCCCACCGCAAGCGCGACATTCCCCGGCAGTGTCCACGGCGTGGTCGTCCACGAAAGCACGTAGGTGGAAGCACCTGACCCCGCTTTTCTACCCACAGACTGCCCCTTCTTTAGCTTAAATTTGATGTATACGGAGGTTTCTTCCACTTCCCGGTATCCTAAGGCGATCTCGTGAGATGAAAGCGCCGTACCGCACCGGGTGCACCATGCCACCACTTTATGGCCTTTATAGAGGAGCCCGCGCTCCCAGACGCGCTTTAAGATCCACCAGAGCGTCTCGATATAGGAATTTTCATATGTAATGTAGGGGTGCCGCATATCGAGCCAGAATCCAATACGCTCGGTTAGGCGTTCCCACTCGTCTTTATAGGTCCAGACGGATTCTTTGCATTTTGCGTTGAATGCACCGATGCCGTATTTCTCGATATCTTTTTTCGAGTTCAATCCCAGTTTTTTTTCCACCTCCAATTCCACCGGAAGTCCGTGCGTATCCCAGCCGCCTTTGCGTGAAACAAAATATCCCCGCATGGTCCGATAGCGCGGGATCACGTCTTTGAATGCACGCGCCAATACGTGGTGGATACCCGGGCGGCCGTTTGCGGTGGGCGGCCCTTCATAAAAAACAAACTTCTTTCCGTGAGCGCGTTGTTCAAGTGATTTTTCGAATATCTTATGTTCCTTCCAAAACTGAAGGATTTTTTCTTCTATTTCTGGAAGTGAGAATTTTTGAAGTTTTCTAAGCATATTCCTCTCATTTTATATAAAATGCGACTCTTTTTCCAATCATAGATTGTATAATAGAGTTATGGAAACTCACCCATCTATCCGCAACGTAAACGAAGAGCATCGCCAGAAACTTTCGCGGCTGGATAAATTTGCGCTCTGGATCACGTGTCACGTGGGCACTACTGGATTTTTCCTTCTGATTGCCTTCTGGACAGCGCTCTGGCTTCTGTGGAATACGTTCGCCTCACATGAATTGCGTTTTGATCCGTTTCCGGCATTCGCGCTCTGGCTTTTTATCTCGAATGTCATACAGATTTCCATTCTCCCTCTTATTATGATCGGGCAGAATCTTGAATCGCGCCATGCGGAACTGCGCGCGCAGGCGGACTATGAGGTGAACATCAAGGCGGAACAAGAAGTGAAGGTGATAATGGAACACTTGGAGCGTCACGACAAAATGCTCCGTGAGATACTTCAAAAAACGGAGAAGCAAAGCTAACTACATCTTTTCGGGCGCGGAGATTCCTAGCACCCGGAACAAGTTTTCAAATACTTGGATGGTGGCGCATACCAACCCCAACCGCGCCTGCGCTAGTTTTTCTTCTTCTCCTGCCACGCGTTCACGCTCGTAAAATATCTGGAATGCCCGCGCTAATTTTATGGCGTAGCGCGGAATACGATGCGCTTGGATGTCATTCGCCGTGTCCGCAACGATTTCGGGAAACTCCGCGAGCGCAAGCATAAGCCGCATGTCTTCCTCCGTGTGGAGCAAATTCCAATCCGGCCTTCTCTTTATTTCTACCGCCTTCTCTTTAATTCCGCGCGCGCGAACATAGGCGTACTGCACGTAAAAAACGGGATTTTTGGATGAGTGTTCTTTCGCAAGTCCCAGATCAAAATCCATATGCGTTTCGGGTGCGATCATCAAGAAAAAGAACCGTGCCACATCTGCCCCCACATCGTTCACTAGTTCTTCGAATGTTATGAACTCGCCTTTCCGCTTCGACATCCTTGCTTCTTCTCCGTTTTTTATGAGTCGTACCGCCTGCGTAATCAATACGCGCGAATTCGCAAGCCCCAGAAGTTTTGCCGCCGCTTGGATACGCGCTACATAGCCATAATGATCGGGCCCTAAAATATTAATCTTTCCCGTAAAACCGCGATCCTTGGTTTCCAGATAATGGCCGGCGTCCGCCAGAAAATAGGTCGGCTCTTTTTCGCTCGTAACAAGGACCCGATCTTTATCGTCTCCATGCTCCGATGTTTTAAGCCACACCGCGCCGTCGCGCTCATATGCGGCACCGGCTTTCTTGAACGCCGCAAGCGTTTTTTCGACGAATCCTTTAGCCCGAATATCGTTTTTTTCCGACGTATACCGATCAAACCGAATCCCGGACTTCTTCTCGATCGTCGTTTTGATCATCCCCAGAAAATCTTGCGCGGCCACCTCTCCCACCGCCTCGGGATTGTTTTTGTTTTCCGAAACGAATTTTTTATGCCCCGCACTCCACTCCGCGATGTAGGCGCCTTTATAGAACTCGTCTTCCTCGGGAGTATGTCCTTGCGACGCAATGATGGATTTTCCTAAAATAAGCACCTGCCGACCCATATCGTTTACATAATATTCCCGCTCGACTTCTATTCCAGAAAACGCGAGTGTGTTTGCGATCACGTCGCCCAAAAATCCGCCGCGTCCGTTTGCGAGCGTAAGGGGCCCCGTCGGGTTCGCGGAGATGAACTCCACCTGAATTTTTTCTTTTGTTTTTTTCCCCGCTCCGTAATTCTTTTTTTCTTTCAGAATCACTTCAAGTTCCTTATAAAATGCGTCGGGTGCAAGCCAAATGTTTATAAATCCAGGCGCTACTGCTTCGGCTTTTGCTATTAATTTAGAAGCTTTGTTCTTTATTTTTTTTACAATATCTTCCGCAATCAAAAGAGGTGGCTGCTTACGGATTTTGGAGAACGAAAACGCAACGTTGGTGCTATAATGTCCGCGGTTTTCTCCGCTTGCGGTTGGTTCCGAAACCGCAATCTTAAAAGGAGTCGGTCCTTCAACCGCCTCTTCTAAGACCTTATGAATTTCCTCGCGTAGCATAATTCCATTTAACACCAAATCATTCTCCTTTTCCATTGCCGCTTTATGGTACGCTACAAGAGATGCCACCCATTGCCGTCAACAAAAACGCTACCTTCGATTACGAGATCGCGGAAAAATTCAGCGCGGGCGTGGAACTCACGGGACACGAAGCAAAGTCCGCAAAACGCGGACGGTTTGACCTCTCGGGTGCGCGTGTCAATCTGCGCGGAGGCGAAGCGTGGCTTGTAGGAACCTCGATTCCTTCTTTCCAACCCGGGAATACCCCTGCGGAGTACGACGTAACGCGCTCCCGCAAGCTTCTTCTCAAAAAAGATGAGCTTCTGTACTTGGACGGCAAGCTGAAGTCTGGATTGACACTGGTTCCTCTTTGTGCCTATACTAATCGCGGCTTCTTGAAGATTGAGCTGGGACTCGGTCGCATGCGCAAAAAATACGATAAACGCGAAGCGATAAAAAAACGCGACATGGAGCGCGACCTGCGACGTCTGAAACCGAACGAACATTAAGAAACGCATATGGGGATGCTGGGCTTTGACAGGGTGCGGAATTGTAAACTTGCAAGCCGAGCCGAACGTCTCGTAAATCCGTTCAAACAACAAAACTGCCAACAAAACGGCGGCTCCTGCATTCGCTTTCGCGTAATGTAGGGGACCCCCGACCATTTAGCGTCGGGGCATCGGCCCCTCACGCCTTCTAAGGGATCGCCGGTGTTATAAGAAGGCCCGCGCACGCGAACTTGTTTCGTAGGTCGCGCGCGTTAAACCAAACGAAACAAACTTGTTTCTTTTGAGACTAAGCTTGTAGAGAGTTCATGAGGATCCACCTTGGACGTCGGTTCAACTCCGACCATCTCCACAATATAAAAACGCCTTTTTTAAGGGCGTTTTATATATTTCATTGCCTTTCGAATTTGTAATAACCGCAATTAAAACAGAAAGGGGACTCGTCGATGGTCAGCGCATCAGTGCCGCACATCTTCATTTTTCCATACAAATCGTACTCGCCTTCCTGTCGAATCAGAACAATAAGAAGTGTATCTTTTACCGCAGGCGGGAGGGATTCCCTTAAAATCCGATAGGTTCCGCTCCGAAAGAGCGTGTCACTCCGAAAACGAAAAAAAATCCCCCGACTTTCGAAGGTCCACGTTTCTCTATAACCGACCATTGCGGGCGATGTCGTTCCATCGAACGGATTGTATGACTCCGCCCATTCCCAAGATCCATGGAGCGAACGTTTCGCTTGTGCCATGGAAGGAGTTGGCTTGATTCTCCCGTACACCGAGTATCCCACATCCGAAGAAAAATAAGGATTTAAAACCATGGTGTCTTGACATGGAAATTGAACCTCGAATTTTGTTTCCCATATCCAGCCGGAAATTCTGCCATAGAACTCTATCATCTGTACGGGATAAAAAGATGCGAACGGCGTCCGACCCAAGGAAACGCGGAAGTGGCCTTCTCCCCAAAGGGTGTCGTTTATATACACCGCAAATGTTGAATCAGGTTTAAACCAAAATGTTCGCGTATATCCCGCTTTCTCCGGAGTCCATCTTCCACCCATTCCTCCGTTTGATTCTGTCCAATACCATCGTCCGACAATTCCATGTGGATCGTCAATAAAAACAGGCGGGGCATTGGGAGATATCTGCACGATATCTTCCTTACAACCCAAGAAATGAAACTGGGCCAAAAAGACCGCCATGAGCAAAAAAATCCACCATGCTGACCTTGCATTCATGATTTCTTCCTTTCGTCGATTTTAAAAATGCTGAATTCAGTATTCTTAAATCCAACGGATAAATCAAGAGCGTTTTGACATCCCTCCTTCCGCCTGTTACAACCAATACAGTATCTTTCAAACCACACGAGAGGAAACAGAGATATGCCTATAAACCTGATCGAGGTGGAAGTGACGCAACTGATAGAGGGAACAGCGGCTGGGAATAAGAAAGTTCTGGGTTTAGTGCTTGCAGAGAAAGACGGTCCAAGAATACTAACCATAGAACTAGAGGCGTCCGATGCGCTCATGCTGACCACGCTCACCGAAAAAGTGAAGCTAGAGGATCCTCCTCTCCCGTGGGTAGTTGTGAACATGCTTCGCGTGCTTGGAGCAGAAGTCATCTGCGTGACGATCGCGAAAACGAAAGAAAAAATACTGCGGGCATTGATGAAACTGAACGGAAAAGACTCGATTCTGATACGGCCTCCGGACGCAATTGCAATGATAACGGACGCTTCAATCCTCGTCGCAGAGGAACTTTTGATGAACCCCACGGATAAGCAGCTCGCAAAACGGGAAACGCGCGAAGAAAAAAAGGCACGTGAAGCAGTAGCCGTGGAAAACGCGAAGAAGAACGAACGGCTGAAAGCGGAAATCGAGCAATTAGACAAGGCCATTGATAAGGCGCTTACCGCGCAAGATTTCCACAAAGTCGCGGAACTTCAAAAGGAGTTGCACATTAAACGTCTTCTGCTCGGAGATATTGCAAGACCCATTGATCCCGGCATCATCGCGCTATTAGACGAAAATGAACTGTCGCCCATTTTGTAATAGTGATCTCTCCCCGCTCGTTTTTGGGCGGGGATCTTTTATCGCTTTACATTTTTTGACCTCATTGTTATGATGGCTCCATCCAACAATACAGAGTAAATAATCAAATTAGCGCCCCGGAACTGCGCCTGATTGGGGAGACAGGTGAAAATATCGGCGTCGTGTCGCGACAGGAAGCGCTCCGACTGGCTGCCGAAAAAAGCCTTGATCTGATCGAAATCGCCCCTACCGCCAAACCGCCGGTTGCCCGCATCATCAGCTTCGACAAATTCCGCTATCAGAAAGAGAAAGAAGAGAAAAAACAGCGTGTGGCACAAAAGGTGAAGGAAATGAAGCAGATTCGGATTACCGCCCGAGCCGCCGCAAACGATCTGCAAATTCGGGTAACGCAAGCGGAAAAGTTTCTTGCGGATGGACATAAGATAGAGATCAATTTATTCTTGCGGGGACGTGAAAAGGCGAATAAGGATTGGGCACTCAAGAAAATGAAAGAGTTTTTGGCTCTTATCCAGATCCCCCACACCGTCACCTTGCCACCCAAACAGGGGGGGCGCGGATTCGTAGCTCAAATCACAAAAAAATAATTCGTATGAACAAAAGCATCAAAAAAAGGATCACGATTACTTCCACGGGGAAAATCCGCCGGCGCGCGATGGCGCTCGGGCACTCGCGCACCAATAAAAACAGTCGGCAAATGCAGAGAAAAAAGAACACGCGCGGGATCGATATTACGTCGCGCGTGATCACAAAACATTTCAGATAACCCATGACACGCATCAAACGCGGAAAAACCGCGAATAAAAAACGCGCGAAGCTTTTAAAATACGCCAAAGGGTTCCGTTGGGGACGCAAATCCAAAGAGCGTTTGGCGAACGAAGCGCTTCTCCACGCGTGGAGTCGCCAGTTTAAAGGGCGCAAAGAAAAAAAGCGCGTCTATCGTTCGCTCTGGACCACGCAGATCAATGCCGCAGTCCGGATGGAAGGGACCACCTACAGCAGGCTCATTGCGATGCTTAAGAAAAAGAATGTGAAGCTGGACCGGAAAATCCTTGCGGATATCGCAAACGAGCATCCGGCGGTGTTCAAGAAGATTGCGGAATCGATGAAATAGGTCAAGTCCCCACTTAAAAACGGGGATTTTTGTTGTGGATAACTTTTGTTGCAGAGGAGATCGGGCGTGATATAGTAAATGCGTTAGGGGCCACTTTGATCTCGATCTTATTAACCCCTGACGGAAACAGCTCTTTGTAATAATTTCGGAAACCAGCGCGTACAAACGCGCACATTCGACCCTCCCATTGCTAATGCGGAGGGTCAACTATTTATCCCAAACCGAATTTCAACAGATCAATGCGTTTATTTTTGATACTCACCCCTTCTCTCCGAAGGAGTTTTTCTTTTTTCCCCGCCCCGCCGGCAAACCCTCCCAGTCGTCCGTCGGAACAAACCACGCGGTGACACGGAACGTGCGGAGCATACGGATTCTTGTGGAGCGCGTTCCCGACTGCCCGGACGGATCCTGGATTATTTATTTTGCGGGCGATCCACTGGTACGTGGCGACTTTCCCGCGGGGGATTTTTTTCGCCGCTCGGTAGACTTTTTCGTTGAAGGATAACATCATGGGCGCGTTTTAAAATACTTCGCAGATTCCTATGCATCAGAACCCGCAGGGCTTCCGGATAGGTAAACCAACCGTATCCATATGCGCGTTCTCCTTGTTTTTCTTCATCCACTTCCTGAAGCCGCACGCGCGTGGTCGCGGTTTCCGCCAGATAATAGGTCACGGTTTTGAAGATTTTTTGCTTGTCGCGCGTGAATACAAAATGATCCTGAATGCGAAACCAGTCTTTGAATCGAAGGTCGCGCTCGCTGATTCCGGTCTCTTCCCACACCTCGCGAAGCGCCGCGCGAAAACTTTTTTCGCCTTCGGAGAGCTTCCCTTTGGGGAAATTCCAATACCGCCCTCCGTGATAGAGGACTAAAAACCGAGGACCTTCTTTTGTCTTTCGATAGATGATGATGCCAGCAGAGACCTCTTTCATACAGAGTTTTCCCCGAAATCGTCGAGGATGTTCTTAACTTCTTTTGCAACCGTTGACCACGCAATACGGCCGCGCTCAAACATTCGTACCGATCGGTCCTCTTCGGACACGGTAATGATCGTCGTCCCTTTGAGTATATACGAAGCCGCAATGCCGGCCAAATGTCGCGTATGAACTTTTTTCTCGAATCCGAATGCCGCCGAAAGATCTTCAACGTTCCCACCGCACATTTCTTGCGCTACTTTTTTTGGCTTCATATTTTCCAGATAAACACCGCTTGCAAAAACAATTCCTTCACGGCTTATCAGAATTGCCCCGTCAAAATCCGTGGTGCGTTTCAAAGACCCCACGCATTCCTTAAACGAGTGGTCGCTCACATTAAAATGCCGCGTTTTGAACAGATTTTGGTCCGCATCCGCTACCGCCGCATGATTCCGGTCCCATTTTCTACGCCAACCAACCACCATAATCATTCCGAACGGTTTCCGCGCGTGCGCCTGGAGTTCCAATACGGTTTTGTAGACTTTTAGTTTCAGTTCCGGATCAACGCCCCCCGGAAGCGCGGAAAGCGCGCGTTCCAAATACGTCTTCTCTTTTTCAGTAAATCTCGGATACGCATGAATCCTTTGGTCTAGCGAAAGATTTTTAATCATAGGCATAACGACTCTCAATAAGTAATACGCGCGCAAGGACCGAAATGTGTCATTATTTTATATGTCGTTCGGGAAATATTCGTTTTTGTCCGTCCTCTTGATGTCTTATCTCATGGCGGAGAGGGAGCTGAAGAAGCGCCGCGCCTACCGCAATCACGGACGCAATCACAAAGAGCACCTGAAATCCGAATGCGTCAACAATATAACCTCCAACTGCGGCAGAGATTGCCACGGGAATTCCAAAAGAAAACACGCTCTGCAAACTCCATTCAAAACTTATTCGCCACTCATCTACATGACGCGTAAAAATGGCGTACCAACTCGGCACCGCTAACGCCATGGCAAATCCATAAATACCCTGTACGACGTAGAGATGCCAGGGTTTCGTTACGAAAAGATACCCAAGAGGAACAAGGGCGCTGATTATGTAGCCACAAAACATGGTCCAAAAGTCATCCTTCTCTCCTTTTGTTTTGTCTAAAAAGCGCGCGACAGGAAGTTGAACAATCGATTTTACAATCCAAAAAACCGCGGTTGCCATACCTACAACACTTGCGGAACCATCCGTAATCTGTCTTGTTATAAAAATTGCGAAAATCGGAGCAAATGTTCCTAATGCCGAATTGAAGAAAAAATCCACAAAGATAAGCCGTTTGATGATGGTATTAATATTTTGAAACATTTAGGCGGTGGTCTTAAAATCAAATTTCTCTCCGTCGTGGACGAGCGATAGTATATTTCCGCGCGCAATTTCTTTCCGCAGAATCTTGTCCGCAAGGGTGCTGCGCACATTTTCGGAAATCGCGTTCCGAAGCGGGCGTGCACCGAAAACGGGGCTGTATCCTACCTCCGCGATCTTCGAAAGCGCACTATCCTCCACCCGCAGTTCTACGCCTTGGGTTTCCATGAGTGTGTCCGCAATTTCCTTGATCATAAATGCCGTCACTTTTTTGATTTCCGCTATGTTCAAGCTGCGGAACACGATAATGTCCGAAAAACGATTGATAAGCTCCGGCTTGAAATACGTGGTGAGTTTTTTCTTAAGCTCGCCCGCAATACTTTCGCTGGTGTTTCCTTTTTCGATCTCTTCCTTAATAAAGTCGGAGTGCGCGTTCGACGTCGCAATAATAATCGTATTTTCAAAACTCACCGTACGCCCCAGACTGTCGGTTAATCTCCCGTCGTCAAACACCTGTAAAAATATGTTTAAGAGGTCGGGATTCGATTTTTCGAATTCGTCGAGCAGAACCAAACTGAACGGTTTTTCAAATACCGCATCAGTCAGGGTTCCGCTACGGCTTCCGTCCGGATTTCCGATCAGGCGAAAAATGCTTTGTTTGTCTTGATATTCCGACATATCGAACCGCGATAGGGCGTCTTTTGACCCGAACTGCGTCTGCGCCAAAATCTTCGCAAGCTCCGTTTTCCCCACACCTGTGGGTCCCACAAAAAGAAAAATGGCGATGGGGCCTCCTTTGCGCGCCAACCCGCTTCGGTACTCCCGAAGCGCGCGTGCCACCGCCTTGACCGCGGCTTCTTGGTTCACTAATTTGGCGTGGATCGTCGCCTCCAGATTCAGAAGTTTTTCCGCTTCCGCGCCGTGCGCCTGCTCAATCGGAATTTTACTCTGCCGTTCCGCGACCTCCACAACCGCGGACTCATCCACGATCTTTTTGCCGTCCTGCGACACACTCGCAAGCGCCTGTTTCAGAAGGTCGGACGCGCTTCCCGGAAGCGGCTTCTGCCGAAAATAGCGATGCGCCACTTCCACGGCTTTTTTGAGAGCCCGAAACGTCACCATGACCTTAAATTCCCGCTCCAAAATCATACTGTCGTAGATTAGAAAACGAAGCGCATCTGCCTCCGAGATTTCTTCAATCGTAACCCGCTCGAACTGATCCAAGAAATCCGTCCGCGGCTCTATCCATTGCTTGCACTCGCGCGGAAACGTCTCACCGACCACGGGAATTTGTGCGTTTTTGATGATGGGGAGAAAAATATCGATGGCGTTCATGGAGTTCGCATCGGAAGTACGGAATAAATCATGAATATTGGGAACGTGGAGAACGATATTCCCCGCTTTGATGATTTCATCCGCCACTTTTTGAAGGCGTCCAGACAAAACTTCACGCGGCGCGTTTGCCAGCAGTTCGGAAAGATCGAGCGACACAAGCCGTTTGTCGTACAAAACCGGCGGCACCTTGTCTTTGGTCATCTGAAACGCCAGATGCGCAATCAAAGTGGATTTTCCCGATCCGGGCTCTCCGATCAACAGCACATTCGGTTTTCCCGGGCGAGAAATAATCTGAACCAAATGGTTGTACTCCGCCTGATGGCCGATCAAAAAACCCGACTTTTCCGCTCGCGCAAGATCGGTATAGTCGGTGCCGTACTCGTCGAGCATCGGGGTAGGGCGCGACGTCCAGGCGCGGTTCATAATACGGTGCCGCGGAGCCCCCAGCTGATTGGCAAACCCGCCGATTGCCGCCGGAATCCGCCGCAAGCCGCTTCTCATTTTTCTCCAACGCCCGAAAATCACTGTCTCGCCCAAATCCGCGGTTTCAATGCTGAACAACGCGAACAGTTTCGCGACCGACGGGTCTTTTACCGCTGCGAGCCCCACCAAAACATTCCGTGTTTCGATAAACCGCTCATTCGTATTTTTCGCGTTTTGATACGCCTCCCGTACAATTTCTCCGATCCGCTCCAGATACGCCTCCCGCGTAATTCCCTCTTTTGTTTCCCCGCTTTGAGAAAGAGATTCTTCTACTTTTGTGAGAAACGCCTTGGGGTCGGTATCGAGCCGCCGGAGCGCTTCCTGCGCATCGGGACGCGCACACATTTCGCGGAGCAACAGAAGATGAAAATCCTGCTTGGTGATCAGTGCGCGCCGGAACGTCCGCCGCACGATATGAAATGCGTCGGATGTCATGGCCTCTATAAGATTCGCGTTTTCTTCGCGTTCCAGTTCGTACAATTTTTTTTCTCCCTGCTTCGCGTGCAAAAGCCGGTCCAAAAGAAACAGCGCGAAAAGAATTCCCGCGTAGAGAAGGCGGCTGTTTCCGGAAAAAAGAAACAGTGCGGTCGCAACGCTCAAAAAAGCGTACCACACCGCAACCACCAGCCGTACAAAAAACTCCACCGGTCCCGGAAAATCAAAGCGCGGATCTTTTATATAAACGGTTTTCATCTGGGTGGTTAAAATAAGATTTTGAAAACAAGGTACAGCGGGATCAAAAGCCAGATTACATAAACACAGACGATAATTGCGAAAAGAACGCTGTACACAATGGTCCCCACCAGAAGCCGCGCAGTGCGGAAAATGATACCAAGTAAACGCCCTAGAATGGAATAATCTTTATAAAGCGGCTCAAAAAAATGACGCGCTGTTTCGCGCCACGCAAGATAATAATCGACTTCTTCCAGACGATCCACCACCCAACCCGAGTACATTTTAAAACCGCGCACATACCAATGACGCAAAAACTCCCCGATATGATAGAGAAAGTGGCTGATTAGATAGGGAATGACACGGAGCATTTGTATCATTATACCTCTTTTTGGGGTTTCGGAGAAAAAATGCCCCGTCCGCAAAATGCGAACGGGGACACAAATCATAACACAAGGAACCTAACCCAGAGACGGCAACATCATGTTTCTTTCTCTCTCTATTCTCTGCTTAAGATTCCTCAAACGAAAATACATGAGTATCATAGCCATAATCCAGAGTACCAACAGCAGCAAACTCAAGGGGATTTCCTCAGAAAACGACGACTCTCTGTAAAAGGCGAGTAGGCCAAAGATAATCGCGGTTGAAAAGAAAAACATCACCGCGATAGAAAATCCCTTTGTTTTTTTGTAGCTATTGTTTTTTCTCGTTTCTGCTGCTTTATTTGAAAGACCGAGAAAAATAAATGTGGTGATCATCAACGCGATACTAAGTGGAAACATAAGTTCTCCAAAAAAGTGTATGAAATTGTTAATTCGTACTTTCTGCTATAAGTTTAGCATACTACACACCATTTGTCAATACTGCCAAAAACACTGATTTTACTGCCTAAAACAGGTGTTCTTGGTCTGCTTTTGGCACCGGTCTTTCTTCTTTCTCCCCTTTTGCTCCTTTTGCTTTTACTTCCTCAATTTTCTTTATGATGGCGGGAAGCTTTTTGAAGCATTCTTCGAACTGTTTTAAAACGCCGGTTCCGCGGAGCGCTGCGGCCGGGTGGAACATCGGCGCTACAAACCATCCTCCGGCGCGAAATACCTTTCCCTGATCTCGACTGATTTTTGCAGTTGGCAAAAAATAATTCATGGAAAATCGCCCGAGTGTCACGATCACTTCCGGATTGATGATATCAATCTGCCGCGTAAGGTAGGGTTTGTAGCTTTCGATTTCCTCGGGAAGCGGATCGCGATTATTCGGGGGTCGGCGCTTCACAATATTGGTGATGTATACATCCGCGCGTTTCCATCCGATACGCTCGATCATCTTGGTAAGAAGCTGTCCCGACCGCCCCACAAACGGACGTTTCAGCTCGTCTTCTTTTTGCCCAGGCGCTTCGCCGATAAAAAGCACCTTGGCATTGATATCCCCTTCTCCAAAAACTAGATTCGCCTCGCGGAGTGGAAGCGACACATTGGTTTCCATTTCTTCCGCAAGTTGTCGAAGCGCTTCAGCTTTCTTCATGTTCTTTTATACTGGTGCCCTCGGGCCGATTCGAACGGCCATCACCTCCTTCGGAGGGAGAGATCCTATCCATTGAACGACGAGGGCTAAGCCCCATCATTATTCCCAAGAGCAGCCAAAACATCAACCGACCAGCTTGCAGGTCCCAAAAATAATGATCCGCCATTGCCATCACAAGAAAAGAAATAAAAAGTGAAAACATAACCACTATTTCCACCGGGAACATCCCTTTTGTCTGCCGCAACGTGATCCACCCCGCGACCCCCAGATACGCAAGAAATATCAAAAAAACCGCGAGCGCCGGAAAACCCGCTTCTGTAGCGATCAGAATAAAAAGATTGTGCACGGGCTGCCAGTTCCAGAATTCCTTTTCGGTAATTCCTTCGTCCTGATAAAACCCCCGCCCCACTCCATACGCAACTTGGTTCCCCAACCCGACTCCCGACGGCCGCTCTACAATCGTTCGAATCCCGATCGTGTTATAGAGGACGCGGTACTGGAACGAAGGATCGGTTTGAATTGGAATCGCCGCGCGGGGTAAGACCAGATGCCCAAATGCCGCCAAAAGAAATACGGCGATCGCGACTATGCGCGCGAAAAGGAGCAGTACAGGAAACCGCATTTCTCTAATCCATAGTCCCAATAGAACAACAAAAAACGTCATAATGCCGGCGCCAATCCATCCAGAACGAGAAAAGGAAAATAAAAGTCCCGTACTCACAATAAGAATTCCGGCTCCGATTGCGATTCTCCGCACGGAGAATTTTTTTGTTGCTTCGCTCAAAAAAAGATAGTAGAGCGCCGCAAGCCCCAGAACCAAAAACGCGGCATAAATGTTTGCGTGTGGGAATGTCCCGTAGGAACGGAGCAGAAAACCGCCGTCCACCAAAGCCCTTCCTACGTTCTTCGTGGCGCCGGTAATAACCGACTCCCCCAAAAACCACAACCCAACGCTTTTTTGAAATATGGACTGAAAAATTCCTACGAGCCCTTCGAGTACCGCAGTCCCGGCAATCGCGGTTGCAACACTTGCGAAAGAAATTATTTTTTTAAAAAGCAAAGTCATGGCAGCAACGCCAGCGGCAACCGCAAGAAACAGGCGCGCATAAAGAAATAAGCCCGGAAACGACAGGGGTGTATACCAAACGGTCACGAGCACAAAACAAAAAAATAAAAATAACAGGGTTTGTGCTTTTTTATTTTTCGCAAAAACTGTTCCGGCGTCTTCCCAAATATTTTTCGAAAAAAGAAACAGAAAGAGAAACAGGACAGCGGTCATATCCGTCAAAAACAAAAACACAGCCGAAAATTCCTGAAACCTCGGAAGATTCGTGGGCACTTCAAACAAAAACTTTTTTGTTCCGAACGGAAGGGAGACGAGAAATACGAAAAATGCGAGCGCCAGAGGATTTTCAAAATACTTTTGCATTTTTCAAAAAATTTTCACTACTCCCGAGATAATCGCCACGGCAAAGACTAAAATCAGCGGGATCGCAATCCATCGGTACGGATGCGCGGGAAATGCCTTCCGCCACATAAACGCGATCGCCGCTCCTTCCATCCCCAAAAGCACGCTTCCCGTAAAGCTCACGGCACTCAAAAAATGATTGACTCCCGCGAAGTAGAGCAGAAGCGGAAAAATCCAGGGAACGGCATATGCCGCAACATTCGGTGCTTTAAGGTCCTCCCGCAAAGTGTCGCGTAGATTGATTCCGATTATAAAATAGGAAGTCCATAGAGCAAAAAAGCCGAGCGTCCCGAGTGCCAAAAGTGCGCCGGACGGCAAAAATCCCAATCCGGCAACGGCATCGATCGAAGGAGAGGGGGGAAGTGTAAGTATGCCTACCACAAAAACGAAATAGAGTATCACGGGAATTACGGTGCCCCAAAAAATAGCGCGCGGAAGAGAGAAAGGGGAATGCTCCCGTTCGCTTTTCCTCCATGTTTTTACCACTTCCCCAATCGCGGGCCTTCCTGAAAACGCAAAAAGAAGCGGACCGAACGGGAGCACAAAACCGAGCCAACCGGTCAGGGATGGGGTCGAAAACTCAAGAGATTTTCCCGCACCCATCCATACAATCGCTCCCACCGCCCCTATAATGCTAAAGACGCCCAAAAACTCCGCCCAACCAACCCACGAGAGCCGTGCGAGCATAAAAAATGATCCGAGCGCCCAAAAACCTATTACTAAATATCCTGTCGGGATATCCGCCACAAGTTTTAAAAACGACGGCGCCAAAATAAGATAGATGGTCATCACAAACACCAGCTCCAAAAAAACTCCGCCGGAAACTAGATTCGCAAAGAAACGAGGGAGGTATGTGCGGGCGACGTAAAAAAACTGGTGGGATTCGTCTGTTTTCAATAAAAGATCCGCGTACATCCGATGAATTACCAAATACACGGCGGCGAAAAAAATAAAATAAAAAATGCCGCGGACCAGCCCCACGCGGCTTATCACATACGGCAATGAAAAAATTCCCGCGCCGACAATCGTGCCCACCAAAAGGGCTATCGCCAGCACGCTGTTTTTATGCATAGCGCGCTTTTTTTGTCTTTATTCTGTAGCGTACACCTCGTCTCCTTCGCGAACCTTCCCGTCTACTTTAATTCCCACCTCCTGTCCTTTTTTGGCGGTATCGATCGGTTTGTGGTCAAACTGCATTGATTTGATGTTTTCCGTAAAATCCGTCGTTGCGCCTTTAAAATGGACCGCGTCTCCCACGCGCATAGCGGTGCTGAATTTTACGATCGCCACTTCCAAATGCCCGAAATAGTGCGTGACAACTCCGATCGGTTTCGATTTTTTGACTGCTTTCGGTTTTTTCGCTGCCGGTTTTGTTTTTGCGTTCGGCATAATCGTTTAAAGATGAATACGACCTTTGATTCCCTGTTTTTCTTCCTCTTCTTCAATCAGGTTCAGTACTTTTTCGACCAAATCCGACGGGTCGGAAGAGAACACAATCTTCCCGGGTCCCCGATGCGCCATTTCCAGAATATCCTTGATTCTATCCGCCATTCCTCCGGAACCTTCCAATATCCCCTGCGGTTTTTGATCTTCAAACGCGATGGTGAATTCGTTTAAGGTTCCCATTCTCCCGCAGATCGTAATCACGGCATCCGCAGAACGCGTAAGAAGCAAATTGCGGCCCGCGTACTCGAAACCGGTATAGATCACCATGTCGTGATAATCGAGTGGAAGATGATAGGTTTTTACATGCGCTACTTTCGAAGCGGCGGGAGAGAGGCCGATTACCACGCCGCCCGCTTCTTTCGCGCCTTTTGCCGCCCAGTACGGAGTCCCGGTGGTGGCTCCGGTCACCAGAATAAGACCACGTTTGGCGATTTCCCGCCCAATTTGTTCCGCTTTTTCGAGAGCATCCTTCGCGCAATGACCCGTTTCCGCCGCTCCGGATACGCAGATTTTATATTTTAAATTATGACTGTGATTATGAATGACTTTTGCGGTATCACCCGCATTTTTCTTGATCGGCATATGTATCTATAATATCACACTGTCGCCCGCAGTCGGCACAGATGCTTCAACTGCCAGTTCGTCGCGTAATTTAAGCGCCAACGCTTCCGCCTGTTCTTCTTCTCCCTGAACTACAAATACTTTTTTGACACGGCTTCGCATTGCGTCCACCCATTTCACCAACTGCGGCTGATCCGCGTGCGCGGAATAACCGCTGATCGTACATGTTTTGCATCGCACCGGAACGACTTCTCCAAACATTTTTACGCTCGTCGCACCATCTAAAATCAAACGCCCCAGCGTTCCTTTGCCTTGATGCCCCACAAAAATAATCGTGCTGGCGGGGTCGGATAGGTACCTTCGTTCGTGGTGAAGAATGCGTCCGCCATTCGACATGCCGGAACCCGCCATAATGACTTTGGGCGACGGGACATCATTAATCGCCTTTGATTCTTCTGTGGTAAGCGTCATACGAAGTCCGGGGAAATTAAAAATAGCATCGCCTTTCTGAATCAATTGGATCGCTTTTTCGCTGAAATAATGGGGATCTTCGGAATATTTCTGATAGACCGCTGTGAGCTTGATTGCGAGCGGACTGTCGATAAACACCGGAATGCGCGGAATACGCCCGTGTTCCACAAGTTCATTCAGTTCAAAAATCATCTCTTGCGTGCGCTCCAGCGCAAACGCAGGAATCATCACTACACCTTTCAAAAGAATCGTCTCTTCAATCGCGTCTTCCAATAAATCCTTCCGCTCCGCCGCTTTTTCGTGTATTCGCGCGCCATAGACGGATTCCACCAGCGCGTAATCCACGTCTTCGATATATTCCGTAGGGCGGATAAACGGAGCGGGAATATTCCCCAAATCACCCGAAAAAACAATCTTCTTCCCTTCTGCCTCAACCAGAATGGAAGCGGACCCCAAGACGTGCCCCGCATCATAAAGCTCAACAGTAAACGGCCCTACCGTAACGTGTTCGTGATACGCAATCTTCTGCCAAAACCCGACCGTCTGTATGACATCCGCGATGCTATATAAAGGGGTTCGTTTTTTTCTTTCGGCTTCCTCCCGAAGCAGATGCTCGGAGTCCACCAGAAGCGACTCCGCCATGTCTTTGGTGGGGTGCGTTGAGTAGATTTTCCCGTGAAATCCCGCTTTGATGAGTTTCGGCAGCCGCCCGGTGTGATCAATATGCGCGTGCGTGATAAAAACTGCGGAAATGTTTTTAGGGTCAAACTCAAACGGCTTATAATTTTCTTCTTCCACGTAACTCGATCCCTGGTGCAGTCCGCAGTCCACTAGAATCTTCGTGTCGCCGGACTCCAGTAAATAATTGGAGCCGGTTACTTCTTTCACGGCTCCCAAAAATGTGAGTTTCATCCCGTTCATTATAAATTGTCTGCACCAAAATAAAAAATCAGAATCTCGATGCCCTGATCAATCCCACCTGCTTCTCCAAAACGTGCATATTTCCATCCCAGAAGTATGGGAATTCAATCACATACATATTTAGTATATAAAAAAGCCTCTCGTTTGCACGAGAGGCTAAGTCTAAGGGTCTAAGAGACCCGAGGTCATTACTGATGGACGTAAGCGTCTAAGCGCTATTCGTCGCAGTCGCAGAGACACAGGACAACGCCGTCGGAACGCCAGCCAAACTCGAAGTAGCCGAGGTAGAACCGGAAGTCACCGCCCGAGGCAGCGTCCACGCGCGGCACCCTGTGGTCACCGCCGGAGTCCTGCCAAAGAGCATCTTTCTCATCGAAAGAAACCGTGTACTTTCCTTTCGGAAGCACATCCTTCTTCAGCTGGTAGACCAGGGACAACCCTTGGGCACCCGTGAGGATCGCGCCGACCGCTTTGTAGAGGCCGAGACAATCGTCGGAGTTGACGGTCTTGCGGATCGAGAAGAGTTTCGCTTTGTAGGTTTTCCCGGGGACGAGCTTCTGCGTCGCCTTCCGGAAATTCCTGTCCGTGATCTCATCATTGAAGTAGTAAAACTCCTTCTTCTTGAGTGTGCTGAGCTACGTTCCGTGGTCGTAGTCCGTGGGGACCGTGATCTTGAATTCCATGAGGAATTCGAATCGAGAGTCGATCGACGGGAGTTTCTTGCCCGAAAGAAACGCCTCGCGCTGTTCTTTCGTTAAATTGTTGAACCACTCAACTTGAGCGAGGGTCATCTGACCGCTACGCATCTTCGACAGCATGTCGATTTGCAAACCAGCCAATTTGGCCGCATCTGCGCCGATGATCATCTCCATCGTTGTACCTTTCTGTTAATGAACACCTAGAGATTGCTAGGTCAGGCGTACGAGTATCGTACGTTAGAATTGTAGCATGGTAGACGCTATTTTGTCAAGTATATAAAACCTTCTAAGATAGGGGGTTTAGTTAGTGTGCACGTTCTTTTTGTGCCAGCGCTTCTTCTACCACTTTCCGGTCACTCCACGGGATTTTCTTGCCTTTTGCGACGCGCAAATACGGCTCGCTCCCTTTCCCGGTTACAACCACAACATCTCCTTTTTTTGCCAACTGAACCGCTTTTTGAATCGCCTGCCTGCGATCCAAAATAGGGTAATAATTATTCGGTTTCAGTCGTGAATGTGTTGCGGTCAAAAAACCTTCCTCCACTTGTTTAATGATCTCCTCGGGGTTTTCGTCAAACGGGTCTTCGTTCGTCAAAATAATTTTTTCACAATGCTCTGCCGCGATCTGTCCCAAAACCGGACGCTTCCATTTGTCTCGTCCGCCTCCGGCGGCACCGAGCACGCAGATGAGCTCACCGCCCGAATCCACTAAAAATCCCCGCTCAAGGGTTTCGTACACTTTTTCGAGTGAATCGAGAGTGTGCGCATAATCCACGACAACCGCGAAGGGAGTTTTTTGGACGAATTCCAACCGCCCCGGAACGCCGCGAAAGTTATCGAGCGCTCGTTTGATTATTTTCCAGTGAATCCCGCGGGAACGCGCAAACGTCACCGCCGCAGCCGCGTTTTCCAGATTGAAGTCCGCCATGAGCCAATCCCCCAACAACCGCCGACTCTCTGCCGAGCTTAGATCGTACTGCGCCCCGAGGTCTTCCTTCACAAACCGCTCGCGTCCAAAAAATGAAATGTTGGAATCCGGAACCGCACGAGCCGCTTCTTCAAAATATTTCTGATTTTTGTCTTCTTCGTTGATGAAAAAATACTTTACTTTTTTTCGGGATGTCGCAAGCGAACGGAAAAATTCCATCTTTGCGTCACGATACTTTTCGAACGATCCGTGCGATTCGATATGCTCGGGCGCCAGATTCAGAAACACAGCCGCATCCCAATCGATAAACTTGTGCCGATGCTGAACGACGCCCTGTGACGTAACTTCAATAAACGCATACTCGCACCCGCACTGCACGGCTTCATTCAAAAACTGCTGAATCGCAAACCGCCCCGGCATGGTGTTGCCCGTAAGATTCGCCGCTTCGGACGCGCAGATTTTGCGCCGCACCGAAGAAAGCAACGCGGTGTTTTTGCCCGCTGCCTCGAAAATAGCATTCATGAGTTCCAACACCGTTGACTTCCCTTTGGTCCCGGTGACCCCGACCACAAACAGGCGCCTGCTCGGGTGACGCAGAAACAGATCTCCGAACCACGCCCACCCAAAATGATAAAGAGAGGTGAGGTTCATCGTTTATTTATGCCCGCTTTTTACTTAAAATCTGGAGCGCTTTTTTGAGCCGACTCTCAAGCGTTTTTTCCCCGTGTCCTATTTCTTTTAGAGCTTGCTTTACGTGCCCGCGCAGATACCCCAAACCTACCAGCGCCTCTTCCACCTCGGCATTCACGTCCATTACGTCCGTGCGCGTCCGGGATTCTGGAAGATGCACTTTGCTTTCGAGATCCAAAATAATCCGCTCGGCCGTTTTTCTGCCGATGCCCGACGCTTTTGTAAGAAACTCGGGGCGCTTCTCCAAAATAGCCGCCATCAAATTTTCTACTGTGTCGCTTTCCAGAACGGAAAGCGCGGATTTTGGCCCCACCCCCGAAACGCTCGTGAGCAACTCAAAAAATCGTAGTTCGTTTTTTTCCAAAAACCCGTAAAGCGATTCCCCGTCTTCTTTCACGTGATGAAATGTGAATAGCGTGATTTTCGATCCCGCCTCCGGAAGTCGGCGAATCGTTGCGGCATTTAAGAATACCTGATATCCCACCCCTCCCACATCCAAAATCACAAAGGATTCCCGTTTGCTAAAAAGCGTGCCAGTGAGCTGGTAGATCATTTGGTTTTAGTATAAAAGAAATTCTGTCTTTTTTCTAACTGTTTTTATTTGACTTCCGAAAGTAAATACGATTAAAATAGAGCCATAATGCCCAAAACAAAATCCGCCAAAAAAGCGCTCCGCCAGGGTCATCGGCGATTCAAGCAAAATACGTCCCGCAAAAATGAGCTGAAAACCGTGGTGAAAAGATACCGGAATCTCTTGCAAGACGGAAAGAAAGAGGAGGCTCAAGTGTATCTGGCAACCGTCTATAAAAAATTCGACAAAATGGCAAAGGCGGGACTCATCAAAAAAGGAAAAGCGCGTCGTGTAAAATCGCGTTTTTCGAAAAAACTAAAATAACCCAAAACGCTCACCCCCTAACGCTAGATCGGTGAGCGCTTCTTCGTACTCTAATTTTCCGCTTTTTACCGCCACATCATAGTCCGCCATTTTTAAGATCGCGGGGCCTTGTGCAAGCGACCCCGCCATATTGAATACGTATGCCGCTTCCTCTTCGTGGAGCGCGCGCTCAAGAAAAAAAAGGGCTTCCGGGCTGTTGCGCGCATTCAAAATTCCGCGCGCGAGCGCGAACACTCCCGTTTTCTGGCCTCCGGTCAGAATGGTTTGTATATGGTTCAGCGAAACAGGAGCCGGAAAATGCGCGAGCTCCGTTTTTTGAAGTGCGCGGACAACGGTCCATCCACGCTCCACGCCATTTTGAATGGCATCCGCAAAAAACCGAAAAGCATCGGGGCTTAAAACAACTCCGTATGTCGAGCATTCTTTTTTGATAAATTCAGAAAGCGCGACACCGACGAGCTCCGGAAACTCCTGCGCACGCGTGGGCGGTTTCGTTAAAAACTGAAACGCTTTGCGCGGTTTCGCCTGGTCCACCGCGATCACGAATATTGTTACCGATTCCAACTCTTTCTTGAGCGTCTTAATCCACTCTTTTTCATCGCGCTCCGGAACTTCGTTCGCCCCGCGAAGGATCGCAAGTTTTGAGTCCGCAAACATGGAGGGCTGTTCCAAAAAATCCCGAACATTCGTCCAGTGATCGGGGTTCTTCTCCAAATCCGCCTCGAAGATATCCGTTTCTTTATTTTTCCCGCGATACTCTACAACCAGCTCGTGGAGTTTCCGCGCGCGCCGATAAGAATCGGGACCGTAGAGATAGATGATCATGGCTTATTTTCCAGTTTACTCTTTCTATTTAAAAACAAAAATCCCTTCTTCTGCAAAAGCAGAAAAGAGGCGCACTATTCGACTGTTATGCTATAGCATAACACCCATCCTTCGTAGTCATAGCGGTCTATTACGAAGTAGGCCACCCGTGATTTTCTCAAAAGCATAATAAAATCCCCTGCCGTTACAGACAGGGGACTCGATAAACCCACGGTCACTGAAGAAGAATCTGTTTCCCGTCGTCCGAAAGTTCCATAAGGATACTTTTTTCGTTGACGGTGGACCAGTCGTTATTCTCCCAGTTCCATGTCCACTGGGAATAATCCCAAGTCACTTTCGCTCCATGGATCTGCCCGATCTTTCTGACCGGAGGGAGAATCACGACTTCGATGTAGAGGTTGTAGTTTCGTTGAACGAAGATTGAACGATTACCGTAACTAACTCTGGTGGAAGTCCCTGAAGGAACCGTAAAGCTCAGAGGGCCGAGCTCGACCGGAAGCTCGTAGGGCGTGTTGTTGACGAATTTGATACCCGCCACAGCACCGCCTCCGAAAGCGTACTGTTTGAAACTGGTGGTGGAGATTGTGTAGGTCCCCATGGCACATCCCCCGAAGCCCAACGCGACAATCACGAGAGCGAGAAAAAATACCTTCGTTTTCATCTTTAAATCCTTTCTTGAATATGAATAAGTTAAGTTTCTAGTATAATTATATCACCAAATACCACAGAAGTCAAATATGCACAGTTTTCGTTGATATTCGGGGCTTTGGGGGCTATCATGAATAAACAATGCTTAGCCCCAAGGATCTGCAGGCAATGCTCCAGAAACAGCGCCATGCCGCCGAGGAAAATGACGCAAAACGGCGCGCGGAACGCCTGCGGCTCCCCTACATGGACTTGGTGTCGCTCCACGTCCCCACGGAACTCAAAGCGATGGCGCTCGTTCCAGAAGAAAGCGCCCGTGCCGGATTGTTGGTGCCGCTCCAACTTCTGCGAAAAAAACTGGTCCTCGCGGTTTTTGATCCAACGCTTCCGGAAACAAAAAAGGTAGCGGACGAACTGAAGAAAAAGTACGAGGTCAGCGTGGTGGTGGCTTCAAAAAGCGGGCTCGCGTTTCTTTGGACATTTTATAAATATGTCGCAAACGAGATGGATGAAATTTCGGGGCGCGTAGAAATCGACGAAGCGAATCTCTCGAATATTTTAGGGAACGTAAAAACGCTTGGCAATCTGAAAGCGTTGATTGAAGGATTCAAGGGCCAGCGCACCTCCGAACTTTTGGAAATTATTTTAGGTGGCGCCATGGCGCTTCGATCTTCCGATATTCATCTGGAACCCACCAAAGAATGGGGGGTCTTCCGTCTGCGTATCGACGGGTTGTTGCACACCGCAACCGACCAGTTCCCGCTCGGAGCGTATCATTCCGTTATCACGCGCATTAAACTGCTGTCCAATCTAAAGCTCAACATCACTGATCAAGCTCAAGACGGAAGATTCACGATCGCCCTTAAAGATCGCGACATTGAAATTCGCACCTCAATCATTCCTTCGGAGTACGGAGAAACCATTGTGATGCGGCTACTCGATCCGAATGCGCTCAAAGTAAACTTGGAAGAACTGGGTTGGAGATCGGATGATCTGGGAATTGTGACAAACGTACTTAAAGAACCGAATGGCCTCATTTTGAATACCGGTCCCACGGGTTCCGGAAAAACCACAACCCTTTACGCGTTCTTGAAATACATTCTTACCCCCGAGATTAAGATTATTACCGTCGAGGATCCGATTGAGTACCATATTGCCGGGATTTCGCAAACACAAGTGGATACCGATGCAAATTACACCTTCGCAAGCGGTCTCCGTTCCATTTTGCGCCAGGACCCCGACGTGATTTTGGTCGGAGAAATCCGCGACGAAGAAACGGCGGATATCGCGATGAATGCGAGTCTTACGGGACATATGGTATTTTCGACTCTCCACACAAACGATGCTGTGGGTGCCATTCCCCGTTTACTCGACTTGGGGGCAAAACCACAGGTACTCGCGCCTGCGCTGTCGCTTGTAATCGCACAACGCCTGGTGCGCCGACTCTGCCCCACCTGCAAAACGGCGAAAAAAACAGACCAAAAAACCGCAAAGCAGTTTGAGGTTTTTTTGGAGAATCTCCCGAAGCGCGTGGACCGCGCCGTTTATACCACTATTACCGTTTTTGAGTCCAAAGGATGCGAGAAATGCGGCGGTTTGGGATACAAAGGCCGAACCTCTCTGTTTGAACTCTTCGAGGTAGGTGAAAAAATCGAAACGGCAATTTACGAAAATCCGAATGAACTGCGGCTTAAAAAATTGGCAAACGAGCAAGGAATGTCTACAATGCAAGCAGACGGTATTTTAAAAGTATTCCAGGGAATCACGACATTCGCGGAAGTTGAAGGAGTAACGGGACCGATTGAGTGGAAAACTTAGTTTTTTAAAAACAAAAATCCCGAAACAAGATCTGTGGGCAAGACGCCATAGAGAGAGCGCTTTTACTTTTCTGATTCTAAAGAATCTGAAAAGGTCGAATAAACCAGCGGATATTTCCAGCCGAAGCCGGAAGGTCCTTGGACTGGGAGGTATCCGTTTGCCCACAGGTCTTATATCAGGATTCTAGTTACATGTTAGCATAGACGGTCTAGATTGTCAATAGTATGGAAAATAAGGCTATTTTGAAGGAAATCGACCCAAATTTTGACGCGGCACTCCGCCCCACGGAGTGGGGGGACTACATCGGTCAGAAGAAAATTAAGGCGAATCTGCGCCTGATGATGGACGCCGCCAAAGAACGCAACGAATCGTGCGAGCATCTTTTATTTTACGGGCAGGCGGGACTCGGGAAAACGACACTCGCCTATTTAATCGGCAAAGAAATGAACGCGCCCGTGCAGTCCACGTCCGGTCCCGCGCTCGAAAAAGCCGGGGACATCGCGGCAATTCTTTCGAACCTCGAGCCGCATCATATTTTATTCATCGACGAAGTTCACCGCATGCAAAAACTTGCGGAGGAAATCCTCTACCCCGCCATGGAAAGCCGTAAACTTCCACTTATCGTGGGGAAGGGTCCCTCGGCGCGGATGCTCACCATCGATCTTCCGCCTTTTACTATTCTTGCCGCCACCACCAAAATGAATCTATTGTCCGCGCCGCTTCGCTCGCGGTTTGGCGCTACATTCCGCCTGGAATATTATTCAAGCGAAGAGATCGGGGAGATTGTAAAGCGCTCGGCAAAACTGTTGGGAATAACAATCAATGCGGACGCGATCAAACTCCTCTCCGACACCTCGCGGTTTACGCCACGCATCGCCAATCGTCTTTTGAAACGCGCCCGCGATTACGCGCAAATCCACAAACGCGGAGGAATTGACGCGGAATCGGTTCGGGAAACGCTGCGCCTTCTTGAGATCGACGGACTTGGACTGGAACTCACCGATCGCCACCTTTTGGAGATTATCATCAAGAAATTCGTGGGTGGGCCCGTGGGGCTTAAAACCCTTGCGGCAGCCTTAAACGAGGAACCAGGGACTATAGAAGACGTTTTTGAACCGTTCCTCATGAAGCTGGGATTCCTGCATCGCACCCCGGCGGGCCGCACTGCGACATCCTTGGCATACAAACATCTGAATTTGCCCATGAAATCGGGCTTACTCTAGGGTTATGCGTTTTTTGAGTACATCCGCAAAAGCAACCAAGGACTATGCTGCGCTTTTAGGCCGTGAGATTTCCCGCGCGTCTCTAAAGAAATCCCATGCCCTTGTT
The DNA here is from genome assembly GCA_964365955.1 of uncultured Candidatus Saccharibacteria bacterium. Classification (GTDB taxonomy): domain Bacteria; phylum Patescibacteriota; class Minisyncoccia; order UBA6257; family GWB1-50-10; genus CAYISA01. The sequence goes on from CAYISA010000005.1 coordinate 31,576, forward strand.
CTGGGTTTAGAAGGCGACCTTGGAAGCGGCAAAACGACGTTCGTGCAGGGACTCACGAAAGGGCTTGGGATCCGTGCACAAATTTTAAGTCCGACGTTTGTCATCTGCCGGAGCCACGCACTCCGAGGGAAACAGTACAAGCGCCTGTTTCACATGGATGCCTATCGCATCCGATCCGAAAAAGAACTGGGTGCTCTCGCCTTTGATCCGATGATGAAGGACCCATCGCATGTGGTGGTTATTGAATGGGCTGATATCATCCGAAATGCCATTCCCCGCGACGCGATCTGGATTTGTTTTTCTCACGAACAAAAGAATGGGTCGCGCCTCATCACGATTCGGTCTCCCCGCAAACGATAATTTATGAAAACACTTCTGCTGATCGATGCTCATTCGTTAATCCACCGCGCATACCACGCACTTCCTCCTTTTGCTTCCCCTAAACACGAACCAGTGGGGGCAATCTACGGAATTTCTTCGATGCTTCTGAAAATGTTACGCGACATTCGCCCGGACTACGTTGCCGCGGCATTCGACAGGCCCGAACCCACGTTCCGGAAGGAACTGTTCGTGGATTATAAAGCGCATCGCCAGAAAGCGGACGATGAGCTGGTGGCGCAGTTGATTGAGGCGCATCACACGTTCGAGGTGTTTGGAATTCAAGCGTTCGAAAAACCGGGGTTTGAGGGGGATGATATCATCGGTACGCTCGCAAAAAAATTCCACAATAAAAAATCGCTCCGCGTCATTATTCTTACGGGAGATCTGGACACGCTTCAGCTTGTGGAGGGAGATTCCCTGGTGGTGGAAACGCCCAAAAAGGGACTTGGAGAAACCACTACGTATAACGAGAAAGCGGTCGAGACGCGTTATGCGCTTTCCCCTGGGCAACTCACGGATTATAAGGGCTTGGTAGGAGACCCGTCGGACAATATCCCCGGCGTGAAAGGGGTTGGACCGAAAACTGCGGCACATCTACTTGCAGAATACGGCACGCTCGAAAATCTTCTTTTGCGCCTCGATCCAAAAACGGCGGCGGAGAAAAAGATTATTGCGGAAAAAGACGCTGCTCTGTTTTCAAAAAAACTTGCCGTGATAAAAACGGACGTTTCGCTTTCCGTTGACCTTTCTTCGCTTTCTTTTCCCGAACTTCCTATCGCACCGCTCAAAAAATATTTTGAAGAAAAAGGATTTGATAGTCTCCTTGCGCGTTTAGGAATTTCGCCGACGTTACTGCCTTCTAAAACCAACCGAGCGGTAACAGAAGCCCCAAAGGACGCTGTCTTTGTTTTTGAGGAAACTGCGGAAAACATTCCATCGGAAACACGCTCGTCTTCCGTATTAAAGATTGCTTATGACTGGAAAAGTGTCCTAAAAACACCCGGGGGGGGGAACATTTCCGGTCCCTTTTTTGATATAAAGATCGCCGGCTGGCTTTTGGATCCGGAAAAAAAAGATGTCTCCGTCGAAGCGTTGATACGACGATTTCTAAAACGTCCGTTGGGCGGTCTTTTTCCACAGGAAGAAAAAGAGGGGGCGGTACGCGAACTGTATCCTTTTTTGAAAAATGAACTGCGCGCCTGTAAAATGGAGGATCTTTTTGAAAAAATTGAAATGCCCCTCATCCCCGTTCTTGCGAAAATGGAACTCGCCGGAATCGGAGTCGAAAAAGCGGCACTTGAATTGCTCGGAAAAGAAATTGATGCGGAACTTGAAGATCTAACCGAAAAAATCTATAAGGGGGCGGGAATGATGTTCAATATTAATTCTCCCAAGCAAGTTGCGCAAATTCTTTTTGAAAAATTGGAATTGGGCGGCGTGAGGCGTAAAAAAACAGGGACGGGACAGGCTCGAACCGGAAAAGATATTCTTCAGGAACTTTCCGGACATCATGCGATTGTGGATTTAATCCTTGCGTATCGCGAACATTTCAAAATACGCTCGAGCTTCGTAACACCTCTGTTGGATTCCATCGGGACAGACGGGAGAGTTCATACAGAGTTCCTGCAAACCGGCACAGCTACCGGCAGAATCGCATCCGAAAATCCCAACCTTCAGAACATTCCGCAGGAATCCAAGTGGTCAACACAACTTAGAGACGCGTTTCAGGCGAGCGACGGATGGAGCTTTCTTTCGTTCGACTATTCTCAGTTGGAACTGCGGCTTCTTGCCCATGTGAGCGGTGACAAGAATTTGAAGAATGCCTTCAAAAACGGAGAAGATGTGCATACGCTGACCGCGTCTCGCGTTCTGAAAATTCCCGCCGAGAAAGTCGGTGCGGTTGAACGACGCATCGCAAAGACATTGAATTTCGGAATTATCTACGGAATGGGAGCGCGTGCGTTTGCGAAAACAAGCGGTGTTCCTCCGAAAGAAGCGGAGCGTTTTATGGAAGAATATTTCCGCACCTTCCCCGGTATCAAGGAGTGGCAGGAACGCACCAAGGCGGAAGCGCGTACGTTTGGATACGTCAAAAATTTGAACGGCCGCCGGCGCGTGTTTTTACGCACGGGAAACGCCTTTCTGCGAAACGAGATGGAGCGGGCCGCCATCAATATGCCCCTTCAAAGTCTGGGTGCGGATATTATAAAATTAGCTATGATCGGCACATCTGCCATTCTGACACAGCAAAAAAAATCGGCACGCTTGGTTCTTTCTATCCACGACGAACTGGTCTTCGAAATACAAGATGCCTTGCTCCCCGCGCTTCTTTCTCCGATTCGCGATATAATGGAACACGTCTTCCCCCTTTCGGTGCCGCTGCGCGTAGAGGCAAAGACGGGGAAAACATGGGGAAACATGAAAAAAATCGACACAGAATGATAAAGAATATTTTTGAAACATTCCGGCTGGTTACGCTCCACATAAGGGGCGTCCACGCAATAGCACTCTACACCGTGCTGGTGATCATGGCGGTTCCCCCTGTAGTGGCTTTTCTTTTTGCTCCGTGGTTTTTTGGAGTCCTGGGTTTCTTCGCTTATTTTTCGGCGGCGATCCTGTATCTGCGGAAAGCGCTCGATGTTGCGCGGCTACAGCTTTCGGAACAGTTTGAAACAAAAGAGTTTTCTGCGCTGGTGGATTATCTGCCCGAAGGCGTTATTTTGTATGATCCTTCTTTTAAGGTTCTTTCATTCAATAAAGCCGCACAAGAACTGTTTCGTCTTTCCGCCGAGGAAATCGTGGGACGCATGATGGATCCGGGGATGGCGAAAAATCCCCATTATCGCATTCTTGTGCAAGCCCTTTTTCCGTCCCTAGCTCCTTCCATGACGCAGGTTTCGACATCAGAGGCATGGCCACAAATTGTCGATTTAACGACCGATGAACCCGTGCTGGAGCTTCGTTCAACGCTTATCCGATTAACGGACGAAGGGCAAAATGCCATTGGTTTCCTCCGTCTGGTCAAGGACCGCACGCGCGAAAAGGCGCTACTTGCGGAAAAAACGGATTTTATCAACGTGGCGGCGCATCAGCTGCGGACACCCCTTACCGCAATGGGATGGGCTATGGAAAGCCTTGTGAATCTCACCGCTGATTCAAGTGCCGACGTAAAAGAAATCGTGAAAGAAGGGAACGAAATTGCACAGCGAGCGCTTAAAATCACAAACGATTTGCTGGATGTGGCAAAGATCGAAGAAGGGAAATTCGGATTTTTATTTGAGGAAAAAGATATCGCGGAACTGATTCAACAACTCGTCTCTGCTTCCGGAAGCATCGCGAAACAGTACTCGGTCACTCTTTTTATGGAGCCGCCGAAGGAATCGATCGTGGTTCGCATGGATCCCGCAAAACTTTCGAGCGTATTTTTGAACCTTTTGGATAATGCCATCAGATATAACGTGAAAAACGGGCGCGTCGTAATCGCAGTTGATCGTCTGATGGATAAACCGTTCGTTAAAATTTCGGTGGAAGACACTGGAATCGGCGTTCCTTCCGAAGAAATAGGCGAACTGTTCACGAAGCTTCATCGCGGATCGAACGCCGCGGTAGCGGAACCTAACGGAAGCGGCCTTGGTCTCTACATCGCGAAGAACATCGTGGAACAGCACGGGGGAAGCATCGGGTTTGAATCTACGCTGAATCGTGGGAGCACGTTCTGGTTTACGCTCCCTTTAAAAAAATGAGCGGCGTATGGTTATTGTAGGCATTGATCCGGGGACGCACCGCGTCGGATACGGGGTTATTAAAAAAACAGGATCTTCTCTTTCTTTTTTGGAGGCAGGTCTTTTGAACGTTGCGGTGGGACCAGACCGTCTACCCGCAATCGAGAGGAGCCTAAAGGAACTTCTGGACCGCGCCTTGCCCGATCGTGTGGGAATTGAAAAATTGTTTTTTACCAAGAACCAGAAAACGGCCATCGCCGTTGCCCAGGCACGCGGCGTATTGTTAAATACGGTTATGAAGCATGGGACTCCCGTCGTGGAACTTACACCTTCCGAAATTAAGCTCGCGGTTGCGGGAAACGGGCGAGCGGAAAAACGGTCTGTTGCGCGTATGGTTTTTCGTTTTTTGAACATACCGCCACTCCGTTCCCCCGATGACATCACAGATGCTCTCGCGATCGCTATTGCCGCTTCCTCCCGCCGTATTGACATTTGAAATCTGTTTTCTATACTATCCCCATCACAAAAGAAAGGTCGCTGGGGTCTTTTATTATTTCATGTTAGACGCGCTACTTCTTACAAAGATGTCAAAAGCCGAAGACGAGAAGGAGGAGATGGACGTTGAAGAAACGTTTGGTTCCGGTATTGCTACCCCTCGTTCGCCTTTCCCTGAAACCGAGGTGGGCGTGGGAGGATTGGAAGAAACGGAGGATGAGGGCACGCTTCCACTTCCCGACGAAGAAAAAACTGCGGGAGAAGGAGAAGAAGAGTGGTGACAACGCGTAATGGTTTTCGCAACCTCGTGGTGGGTTTGAAACACTCCCCACGAGGTTTTATATTAAAGAGATGCTGATAGAATCGAAAAGGGGGAAGAGGTTAAAAATTCGCCACATCGCCGCGTTTTTTTTCGGATGGCTTTTCCTTGCCGGACTCGGCGTCGCCGGAGGAGGAGTGATCTATTTGGCGGTACTTATCAAACAACTTCCGTCGCCGAACGATCTGAATAATCGTAACGTTGTGCAGTCTACAAAAATCTACGACCGCGACGGAAAAGTTCTTCTCTACGAGATCCATGGAGAAGAGAAACGGACCGTCGTTCCATTCGAAAACATACCGCAGAACCTGAAAAATGCTACGCTTGCCGCGGAAGATGCGGAATTTTACACCGAACCCGCGTTCAGTTGGAAAGCGATTCTTCGCGCGCTCGCATCGAACCTTCGCGCTGGAAAAGTAACACAAGGCGGATCTACCATCAGCCAACAACTCGCTAAAAATATTTTTCTGTCTTCCGAACGCACCGTTACGCGAAAAATAAAAGAACTGGTTCTTGCGCTTGAACTCGAGGCAAATTATTCCAAAGATCAGATTTTTTCTTTTTACCTAAATCAGATTCCTTATGGTTCAAATGCGTATGGAATTGAAGCGGCGAGCCAGACGTTTTTCGGAAAACCCGTAAGCTCCACAACACTTGCCGAGGCGGCGGCACTCGCCTCTCTTCCTAAAGCTCCGAGTTATTATTCACCGTGGGGAAACAATATAAAACTCTTGTTGGAGCGAAAAGATAAGACACTCGACAGAATGGAGGAGCTGCATTGGATTACACCCAAAGAACGCGACCAGGCAAAAAAAGAGATTCTTGTCTTTATGCCGCCCTCGCTCGGCTCCATTAAAGCTCCTCATTTTGTCCTTTCGGTGAAAGATTATCTCATCAACAAATACGGGGAAGAGCTCGTGACAAACGGGGGTCTTCGCGTCCTGACTACGCTCGATTGGGACTTACAGCAACAGGCGGAGAAATCCGTGGAGGAGGGGGTTAAAAGAAATCTGGAACTTTACAACGCAAAAAACAGCGCACTTGTTGCACAAGATTCAAAAACGGGACAGGTTCTCGCTCTCGTCGGATCCCGAAACTACTTCGACATCGCAAACGACGGAAATTTTAATATCGCAACGCAAGGCCTTCGGCAACCCGGCTCCGCACTGAAACCGTTCGTGTATATGACAGCGTTTCAAAAAGAATACTCTCCGAAAACCGTCCTGTGGGACGTCCCCACGGAATTCGACGCTCGAAACGACAACGATCCGGAACACAGCTACAGTCCCAAAAATTTTGACGATGTGTTTATAGGACCCGTCACCATGGAAAACGCACTGGCACAGTCGAGGAACGTTCCGGCCGTCAAAGCACTTTACCTTGCGGGATTCGACGACGTCTTAAAAAATCTCCACTCATTTGGAATTACGACTCTTAAAGAACGCTGGCGGTACGGTCTCTCCCTTACACTTGGGGGTGGCGAGGTGCGCTTGATTGACTTGGTAAATGCGTACGCGACCCTCTCTCAAGAAGGGGTTCGTCACACACAAACGCTGGTTCTTCGCATAGAAGACGCTTCAGGAAGGGTGCTCGAGGAATACAGGGACTCCAACGAGTCGGTAATGGATCCGCAGTATCCTCGCATGATTTCCCAGATCCTTTCGGACGCCCAACTCCGGTCTCCCGTTTTCCAAGCGAGTCTCCCTCTAACGGTCTTTCCGGACTATGAAGTAGCGCTCAAAACAGGCACCACGGAGGACTATCGAGACGCTTGGGCGCTTGGATATACCCCCTTCCTCACTGTGGGCGTATGGGCGGGAAACAACAACAACACGCCCATGACACACAAAGGAACTAGCATTCTTGCGGCGGTTCCTATCTGGAATTCGTTTCTGAAAGAGGTCCTCAAAAAATTTCCGCCGGAATCATTTACGAAACCGGAATCGTACGTGCTTCCGCAAAAACCTATGTTGAACGGGGAATCGGAAATTATTCCCGTCCTGAACGGAAAACGTTTTCCACAAATTCATTCCATCCTTTTTTACACGGATAAAAACGATCCGTTGGGACCGGTTCCGCAAAATCCTTTGGCTGATCCGCAGTACGAGAATTGGGAGCGGGGAGTTTTAGAATGGGCGCGTATAAACCTTCCGTCTTTTTCATCTTACAACCAGCCCGTTCCCGAGGGCGCGACGTTTTACTACCCTTCCCAAAAAATCCCCGTCGCTCCTTCGTTGCCACCTCCGGTGATGCCAGGAAGTTCGCTTTCGATGGAAAACTTGATGCCAAAAAGCGGTGAGTTTATGAACACGCCGTTTCGTATCACCGCAAATTTTAATTCTTCGGTGGGATTAAAAAAGATTGAACTGTATTATAACCGCCGTCTTATCAGTTCGCTCTCGGTGTTCGGGATTCGATACTATTACAGCTACCTTTTTGATCTCCCGCTAGAAACGCAAAACCTTTTCGAGATTCGCGCATCGGACGTAAACGGAAAAGAAATAAAATCTTCGTTCGTAGTGAACCATTAGTGTTTTTCTACAACTTGATTGGCATCAAAACGTAGACGAGTGATGCGTCATGTGATGAGCGGATCAGCGCCGGGCGTCCGGGCGTCGCCCCGATCACAATTTCGCTTTCTGCATAAATACGGAGGCCGTCTAAAATATATTTCCAGTTGAAGATTGCGGAAAAAGCGCCGCCTTTTATTTTTGCCGGAACTTTGTATCGGTTCTCCCCTAAAGCCCCGTCCGCCGAATGCAGTTCTAAAAAGTTCTTCCCGTCTTTGACGTTCATGGAAATCCCCTGCGTTCGTCCCGCAAACGCGGCTGTGAGTTTTATTGCGTTAATCATTTCTTCACGATCCACCGTGAGCTCGTTTTCCACTTCTTTTGGAATCACTCCTTGATACTCTGGAAAATTACCATCAATGAGACGCGAAATAATTTGTCCTGCCGGCATCTTAAACAGGACTTGGTTTGGGTCGATAAAAATCTCTACCAGAACGTCGTTTTTCCCGAGCACGCGCAATAATTCTTCGATTGTTTTTTTGGGAATAATCATGGAAATGGCCTCGAAAGAAGTTTCGATCTCTTTCGCTAGGACGCGCTTTTCGACAAGTCGAAAGCTGTCGGTTCCCACGAAAACCAGCGAGTCTTTTTCGTATTTGAACAACACGCCGCTGATTTCGGGCCGTATTTCGGAATACTGGACAGCGGCGGAAACGGCAGATAGGGCGTCACGGAGAATGCTGGAATTGATCTTAAAAAAATGTTTTGTGTCGTGCACAGAAGGAATGAGCGGGAAATCTTTAGGGTTATTTCCCTGAATCTCTGCTTCGTAATTATCCGTGGTAATCGTGATTTTTTTGCCTTCTTCGTTTATCGAAACGCGTTCCGATAAAATATTTTTTACAATGGAATTTAGAAGTAAAAATGGAATGGAGCATTCCCCATCTTCGATTATTTTACCCGGAACCGTGCTTTGCGTCGCAATCTCTAAATCAGTTGTCGTAAGAAGAATTTTGTTTTCAAATGCCCGCAACAAAACACTTTTTAAAATCGGAAGGTTTGCGTTCATTCCAACGGAGTGTTCTACGGCGGAAAGACTTTCCACAAGATTGTTTCGGAGTAGTACTAGTTTCATATAGATATAAAGATAGTAGTAATAGAACTAAGAGTGTGGATATGTGGAAAACAAAATCCGTCCTTTAAACAGAAGAGTTTTTAAAAGAAGCGGCATTTTATATTCCGTGGATAACGTGGGATAAAATACTATGGATTTTCGAGAACGGGTAAAAAAAGCTATTTTTTTCCACATGTTGTTAAGATTTATATAACCGTTCTTTTATCAGCATGATTTTTTGGTTCAATCCCGGATTTTGATTAGTTTCCCTTGCGATTTTCTCGTAAGCATGAATCGCGGTAGTGTGATCTCGCTTTCCCAGTTTTTCCCCAATGTGAGGATAGGAAAGTTTCAACATGTCCCGAAGAAGAAACATCGCAATTTGGCGCGGCTCCACGATTTCCTGTTTCCGGCTGCGTTCCGTGAGGTCGGACACAGGAACCTCGAAAAAGTCGGCCACCGTACGTATCACGTCTCCCGCGGAGATGTTTTTTGCGCTTACTTGTGAAGTCTCCGTTATCATTTCGTCCAATTTTTTCATATCGATATCCGCGTGTTTGTATTGCTGATAAAAGACAATCTTATTCAAAACCCCTTCGAGTTCGCGTATACTCCTTTGAACCTTTGAGGCTATATGTTCCAACGTTTTTTCGGGGACTGACCACCCCTTTTCTTGCGTTTTCGCTTTTAAAATAGCGAGACGCATTTCGTATTCCGGGTATTGGATGTCCGCCACCATGCTGGCCTGGAAGCGCGACCGAAGGCGTTCCTCAAGAGTTGCGATCGCGGCCGGAGGCCGATCGGAAGAAATAATAATTTGTTTGTTGTTTTCGTGAAGCGCGTTGAACGTGTGAAAAAATTCCATCTCGGTTGCAGGCTTTCCGCCAATGAACTGAATATCGTCGACAATCAAAACATCGACGTTCCGATATTTACGTTTCATATCTTCCATCCGTTTATTTTTTACGGACCACACAACGTCATTCACGAACTTTTCCGATGTGGTGTAAAGAACCTTTGTTCTCCCGCCGTATTCTTTTTGAATTGCATTTCCCGCGGATTGAATGAGATGGGTTTTCCCGACGCCCGTCCCCCCGTAAATAAAAAGCGGATTGTATTTTGTTCCCACATCTTTAATGACGGCAAGAATGGCGGCGTGCGCAAGTTCGTTGGAGGACCCCACGACAAACGATTCCAACGTGTAGCGAGGGTTGAGATTGGAAATAGGGTCCACTTTTAGTTCCGTGATGGGAAGCTGCGTTCTTTCTTCCACCAAAGAAGCTTGCGGAGACAACGGTTTTATTTTTGCGGTTTTTATAAATGTCGCCGCCTGACTAAGCACCGTATAATTGACGTGCTTGATCGAAGTGTCGAGATTACGGAGGGAACCCAAGATGATTTTATGATAGCGGTTCTTTACCCACTCTTTCGCGAAGTTATTCGGAAGCCCGACGAACGCGATCCCCTCCTTTTCGTTTTTAGCGAGGAGCTCGCTATTTTTCATCCACGTGAGAAAATTAGGACGAGAAATCTGAAGTTCGATTTCTCCGAGTGCCGACTTCCACAAATCCTTGTTTTCCATTGGGTGCGTGTAATGAGTTTGAAAATTTTTCTGATGTTCGGCAATTTTTATGGACGCAAGTCCTCCCTCCGCTTGTATACTCATAGTACGAATATTTTACTCCATCGCAAGATTGAGGGAAGAGTTCGTTTGTGTCTTAATTGTGCACGACAGGTGAACAACTCGTTTTAAGAAAAAAGTTGCGCCCGTCCGCAGGGCATAGTACAATCACTTCCATATGAGCGTTACCTATCAACCGAAAAAGAAGAAACGCCGCAGAACGCATGGTTTTTTAGCGCGGAAAAGAACTCCGGGAGGGCGCGCCGCGATAAAACGAAGAAGGCAAAAAGGACGGAAACGGCTTTCCGTCTAACGAAACCGTGGTCATCACCCTTAAAAAAGTTGTTTCAAAAACCGCGAAGAATCGGTGCGTGATTATTGTTGGGAAAAACGTCGAAAAAAAAGCGACAGGGAGAAATAAAATTAAAAGGCGCCTACGGGCAATTCTCCGCCCCCTTCTCGCAAGACAGGAAAAAGGACAAGGAGTACGTGTCGTGGTAAAACCGGGAGCAACAGCGATGACTTTCCGGATATTGAAACAAGAAGTAGAGAGCAGCTTTGACTCCGCGAAGTAATAAAAATATATGGCAGGATTTTTTAATACGATCATCTATCAACCCATTCTGGCGCTTCTCGTCTGGATTTATCAGACGGTGGCGTTCCATGATTTGGGAATCGCGATCGTTGTTCTCACTGTTTTGGTGCGCGTCGTTCTGTTCCCTGTTTTTAACAAAGGGAGCCGCGATCAAACAATCATGCAGCATTTGCAGCCGCACGTTAAAAAAATTCAACTGGATCATAAAGACGAAAAAGAAATACAAGCAAAGAAACTGATGGAGTTGTATTCCCGCCACAAAGTTAATCCCTTGTCGGGATTTTTGCTTCTCATTGTGCAGTTGCCGGTGTTTATCGCCCTGTTTGAAATTTTCAGAAAAGAACTCGGCGGAGCAATGTTCGCTTCGCAAATGTTTCTAGGGTTTATGAATCTTGGAGAAAAAAGTATTGTGATCGCGATTATTGCAGCACTGGCGCAGTATATTCAAGGGAAAATTAGTCTTCCGAAAACGCAACCCTCAATGGATTCCAAAAACCCTCTCGCTTCTATGGGGAAAACAATGGTGTATATAGGTCCCGCTCTCACATTTGGAATTTTGATGGGACTGCCTGCGGCGATCGGACTGTACTGGATCGTGTCTTCACTGTTTTCAATCGCACAACAGATGTACATCAATAAAAAGATGCCAGCATTCGAAGACCTTGAAAAACCGAGTAAAAGCTGATAAAAAAGGACCATGGATACGATCATAAGCAAAGCAAAAGAAATGCTCCATTATATGGGGTTTTCCGATGCAGAAATAACCTTCGATGAAGCACATCGTAGAATTTCCGTGGTGGTCACGGACAAAGTAGTCGAGGACAGTACCGCGCTATTTCTGGCCGCTATAGATCACATTATTAATCTAATGTTAAAAAAAGCGGAGTTGCCGATGTATATCGTGGACGTGAATTTCTATCGGAAAGAGCGGGAACGATTGATTTCGGAACTCGCCCGCGCAGCGGCAAAAAAAGCGATGATCACAAAAACAGACGTGGAGCTTCCTCCGATGAATTCGTATGAGCGGAGGCTGGTGCATGTGGAAATAACTACGCACCCGGAACTGATGACGGAGAGCGGCGGCATCGGAAAAGAGCGCCATGTAATCATAAAACACGTTGTATAAAATAACCCCTCCGATCGGCGGAGTTATTGTGATGCGAGGGAAAGTTCGTAAAGAAATCCGTCGTAACGGTTAATAAAATACAATTTTCCGGCGCGGGCGGTAACGTGTGAAGCGTCGATTGCCGGGAATGTTTCGCTAAGACTTGTAAAAATCTTTTCCGTTCCCGTGTCTTCGCTTGCCGAATAAAGATCGTCAACCGTGTAGAATTTTCGCATGAGGTAATCATCGGGAATGGTTGCCGGATTTTCTTTTGTCGAGAGCTCGCGGGGAACGAAACAGTAAACCGAAGAGCTTGCATAAGCCGCGCATTTCGAAGGAAACGTCGTGAAGATCACGGGAGTTTGGAGTCCCATTCTTTCGTCAAGAATCGAAAACTGGTTGGGGGAAAAGAACATAAAAAGTGTTTTGAACGTATCGTCCCATCCGACCGTAAGCCCCCGCTCCCCCTGAACCAAAAGCGAGAGTTCTTGTGTTTTTAGATTCAGGCGCCACAAACGCCCGTTTTGCAGGAACGACGGTTTTTCCGCGATAAGAAGCGTGCCGGGCGACTGTGGGATAAAATGAACGTCTGTAAGCCGAAAATCTTTTATAACCGTAACATATTGGACGGGTGTGCGCGTATAGTCGAATGTCGCAAGAGACGGCAGACCGCCCGCCTGAACGATGCCCACAATCTCGTTTGTTTTTGTTCCCCATGCCGCCTCTTTTACTTCAGCCGGCAGGGGTCTCCACACCTTGTCCTGCGCGTCAAATACCCCCCATGAAGGCGTGAGCGGGCTTCCGAATGCCACCAGCACGCGCGTCCCGTCCGTGTTCGGGATTACGCGATTTAGCGTAGAGATGGTTTCCGTGGACACTTCAAGGTCGGGTCCGGATTTTGCGGACGCGATTTTCCCGTCGGGTTTGAAATAAAATACGTCTTCTCCGTTTTTCAAAACCCAGTAATCAAAAATAGGAACGTCCGAGATGCGGCGCAACACCGTTCCGCCTGCACCCTTCATTTCTGCAGGGTATTCCTTTATCGGGGGCGCGGTGGGCGCAAACGGAAGCGATGATGTAGAAGAAGATTCGGAGGGAGGAACAATCGGCTCGCTTAACGCCTTCCAGACAAAATAACCCAAAAGAGCCACAAAGATTATTCCTACCGCTATAATTGTTATTTTAAATGAAAAGCGCATAAAGTTTAGCAAGGACGGATGTCATTTTGAATATCGGTCATTTCCGTGTCATTGTATAGATCGCAGTATCCAGTTACGGGATTACAGTTTGCTTCAGGAGAAGTTTGAGTCCCTCCTCTACCCGACGCTTGTAGTGGTTTTCTCCACGCATAGATAATACACCGAGCCCCCGTTTTGTTCGTATCACTCATTTTATAATAAGGATAGGTCCAAACTAAGGAGTATGTTGGAATTTTTTCTTCATTCTCGGCATAAAAATCTTCATATATGGGTAGATTATCAGTAACACCGCCAAGTACATTTCCATAATTATTTCCTTCACCTTGTCTAAAAATATCACCAGACAAAGGACGAATTCCATGTGTTCCCATCCTCGTTCCGTCTAAATCTAAAGTGAGAATTATTTTCCCAGGGCATGTTGTAGTAGCCATCACGGTTCTGGGGCAAGCAATGGCTGATGGAACACACCCGCCGCAAGTCGCGCTCTGTTGCGTGCCCGGAGTGGTACAAATATCCACGCATACTGATGGAGTATCTAAATACTCACCGGTTGGACCCTTTGGATTGCAACGATATTGTCTAGCAGGACATGCCAAAGAAGGGTCTTCGCGTACGCTAAGCGTTTTAAGCTGCGGATTTACGGTATTCAGGATAAGCACCGCTCCGAAAAGAAGCGCCACACCCCAGAGTGCAGAAAAAATCATGTCTTTTGCATCATTTTGAACATCCGGTTTTCCCGCAGAGGTTGCATAACGAATACCTCCCGCGACGATCATAAGCATTGCGAGCGCGCCGGAAATCCAGAGCGCAAACGTATAAAAATTCTGAATGTATTCCGCGATGGGATTGGTGTTTTTTGAAAATCCGGCATTCGGATTCGCGAAGCTTAAATCGATATTCGTTGCTCCAAATGCGGGCAGGACAAAACCGAGCGCCAGGATTCCTACATTCGCTATCAAAAACCATTTTGCGATTTTTTTGAGCGTCATAAGTTATTGTATGGTTAATTGAAAACGTTCCTGCGCGAACTCCAACGGGTTCGAAAGATTTTGTGCTAAAAGATTTATTTGGAGCGTCCTGTCGTATTCTGACGCAGGTGTTCCGACGCCAAGCGAAAGCGTATTTTCCCCTTGCGCTTTTTTCTGCTCGCCGTTAATAGTCCAGGTAAAGTAAAGATCGTTCAATGTTTTGATATTCCAGAAAAAAGGAAATGCCTCGAGTAAAAAACGACTCTGCGACGCTACGATTTCGAGAGGCAATGGGATGTTTGCAACGATTTGGGGCGAAAGGACGGGAACCTGGAGAGAAATTTCCCGGATGTTCTCTTGGTCCATGAGACGCGCTGTCGCTTTTATTGTGACGGTTTCACCCGCGATAGATTTAGGCGTGAAAAGAATTTCTTTTTTTCCATCGCCACGGTCCATAAGTTTATCATTTATGAACCACGTAATGGTTACGCGCGACAGATCTAAAAATTTTCCGCCGCGAAGTGCTTCCAAGGACGCGGTGATCGGCGTCCCTGCCGTAGGAAACACCTTTCCTTCAAAAAACGACGGATAGAAGTTATTTGCTCTCCAGGTAAGAAAAAACTGGGTTGGGGGGGGTGTTTGAGCGCGCGCTGTGTGAAGAATTCCCCCAGCCAAGAAAACGGCTGTCCCCAAAAAGAGCGCGGCGAAAGAAAAAATTAAAAATTTCATAGGTGACTTCTTATTCATCATACAACAGTTTTCGTTGCGATTTTAGCGGCAGGACCGCCTTTAGCCGCCACTTTTTCTGTGATAGCCGCTAATTTCGGATTGTTGTGGATAAATACCTCGATAAGAAAGGGAATGGTTATGGTAAACGCGGTAATGATAATCGGAGTTACCGGAAGAAGATTTAAACCATATTTAAGAATCTGTTTGCCAAGTTTTGTAGCATTGGGATCACCTTTGCTTCTAAACCACATGGTGATGGCGAATGTAGCAAATCCTTGGATGACAGGAGCGATGATAACTCCAACTCCCGTGATATCAATAAGAATACTTATTCCATCGACGCCGAGCGCAAAGAATGTTCCGATGATTATCTCACCCGCCCCAAATTTTTTATGTTCATCCATATTCTCTTAATAGATCATTTTTGTTCTTTGGCGTTTTCTTCAAGCCCTTTAATCTCAAGCATCTGTTCGGGGTTTGTAGTGACAATCTGATCCTCGGTGTAAGACGCCACCACTTTAATGGCAACGTGTTTTAAGCCGGCAAAAAAGAGTCCTTCGCCGACCCCCGCCTCCAAAAGAAGTGTCCGTTCCCCTTCTGTCAGGTCAAACGCTTTCCCGACCGCCTCGATCGATGTTGGCGATTGTTTCAGAAGAAATTGCAAGGATGAGTTGGTGATAATCGGGCGGCCGTAATCCGATTTGATAAAATCTTCCACGTCTTGGGTGATGGTGGTAATGCCCAAGAAATATTTTCGCGCGCGTTTCACCAGTCCGAACAAAAACGACGCGCTGTCTTTGTACTTCATCATCCACCACGCCTCGTCAATGATTAAGAGTCGGCGTTTCAGTTGCGATCGAACAATGCTCCACACGAAGTTCAGGACGATATACATAGCAATCGGACGGAGTTCTTCTTCAAGGTCCCGAATCGAAAAAACAATCAACCGATTTTTAATATCGATGTTGGTGGGTGCATTGGTGAATCCCGCATAAGAACCATGCGTAAATTTTTCAAGGCGCTGCGCCATACTCTGTGCACCGGCGGAATTTTGCAGAATCACCTGCAAATCTTCAAGAAGCGGCGGATTCATTTCTTTGTTCAGGCCGAAATTTTCCGCCGTAATATCACGCGACGCGTAGGTTTCGGTAATCGCGCGGTCCAAAATCGCGTCTTCTTCCGGCGTTACGGCAGTGAGCATCAGTTTTAAAAGACCCGTCAAGTTTAGCACATGTGATTTAAACACGTCGCCGGGTTCTTCGCCTTCCGGAATCACGGGAATGTCGAATGGGTTGATGTGGTTCGGCGACGTAAGTGAGATTTTAAAATAGCTTCCGCCGATCGCGTTCGAGAGATTCGCATACTCATTTTCTGGATCAATCACAATCACATCCGTTCCCATCATCATGGAACGCAGGATTTCTAGTTTGGTCGTGTAGGATTTTCCGGAACCGGATTTTGCGAAGACCACGGAATTTGCGTTTTCAAGCGAGAACCGGTCAAAAATAATCAAACTATTGTTATGCATATTGACCCCGTACAAAATTCCTTTGTCGGATGTGAGATCAGGCGAAACAAAAGGAAAAATAGAGGCGGCGGGACCGCTATTCAAAGGCGTGGTGACTTGAAGCGCATCTTCTCCTTGCGGGAGCGCGGAGCGGAAACCCTCGAGTTGGCGGAAGAGCGATTGCTTGATGTATACCAGGCGGGACTCCAGCATGTTTTCCACTGTATTTTGAAGTTTATTTAACTCTTCTAACGTGCGGCCGTAGATAGTGATATAGATTCCCACACTGAAGAGTTTTTCCCGCGCTTGTTGTAAAGCGTCTCGGAGCGTTTCCACGTCCTGAAACGCGGTTTCAAGCTGGGGATCGCGCACTAATCCTTTTTCATCGCGTTCGGAAAGTTCTGCTTGGAACTGCGTGACTTTTTTGCGGAGATTCTTGAGAGCCAAGCTTGTATCCATAGGATGCACGAAAATCGAAACATCCATCATTTCGGGCAGGTTAATGATCGGAGAAAACCAACCGGTCGAGATAAAGCGGGGA
This sequence comes from uncultured Candidatus Saccharibacteria bacterium, assembly GCA_964365955.1. Classification (GTDB taxonomy): domain Bacteria; phylum Patescibacteriota; class Minisyncoccia; order UBA6257; family GWB1-50-10; genus CAYISA01. The sequence goes on from CAYISA010000005.1 coordinate 48,382, forward strand.
TAAGTGAATACAAACATCGAGCGCGCGAAAAAGTCCCCTATTTTTATGAAATTCGGGCTTATTTCGAGTCCCGCGGGCGCGATCACATTCGGAAGGTCCTCGGGGGATGCCTGATATTCTTTGGGGATAGAAAGAGAAGACATAAATTATTTTTTTGCGACCTCGATTCCTTTCTTTTCGACCAGCCCGGGATTGTAAAGATTATAGAAAAGCTCGATCAGTTCCGCGTCTTCCAAGGGTGCCGCCCGAAGACCGATTAATTCGAGTCCGCTCACCACCTGATCCACGCGATGGGTGAGCTGCTCCAGATTGTTCTGTAGGTTCGCTTTCTGCTCCGTGGAAGACGTTTTTTGAAACAGTCCAAAGAGTCCCGCGCCCGAACTGCCGGACGAAAGCGACGGAGGATCATACGGCACCACCGTAAAAAATGTCTTATTGATAATCGCATTTTGATCCACAAATGTGCGGATAAATTCGGCATATTCGTCAATCTGGATTTTCAGGAGTTCGTTTTCTTCCTCTTCTTTCCGCTTTTTTACCCGCGCGAGATAATCGTCAATGTTCATTTTACGCGAGTGGATGAGAAACTGTAGTGAAAAGTCGAGTGAGTTTAAGAAATTTTGGAACGTATTCAGGATAAGCGTTTGTTCTTCTTCGGATTTCAGATCGAAATTTACGCCGCTCACGATAATAATCTGGCGCAAACCGCCGTTTTTGAGGTACACAATCCCCTCTTTTATGTTTTTTACGTCTACAAATTTTTGTGTGGGGAGTGTAGGTTCCGACATGGATACGGTTATTGTATCAATAGTCCATACGCTTCGCGAGTTTGCGCTCTCCAGTCAGATAGGTGACGACCTGATACTGGTCCTTTTCTTCTTCTTCTTCTTCTTCTTCTTCGCTGTGGCCCCGGAACGCATCCATCGAGAATAACTTTCCGGTGGAGATGCCGAGCGCAACCGATTTGATTTTTTCCTGGATCCTCATGCGTTGGCGCAGCGCCTCAAGTTTTTCGATATGAGAAACGTCAACCGTGGCTTTTGGAATTTCACGTTGCCACAGATAACGGCGCGGGTTCCACGCGAACACGAAAGCGTTTTTTAAGAATTTCGGGAACGGCTGTCCGTTGATTTCTACGAACGCGAGCGCAATAGCGAACCCTGCGACGAAAATAGAAAGAACAATCCATGCGCCGAAGGAGAAAATATAGAAAAAAATAAACGAAACAATTCCAGCCACGCCGACATAGAAAAGCTGTATCAATGTCAGAAACCCGACAATCTTCGCTTTTTCCTCGATAAATTGTGGGACCTGAAATGTTGCCATAGAAAATACCGGTTCTAACGGAGATCCACCACGTTCCCTTCAATGCGCGGAGTCGGTTTTTCTTCTAGTTTTACTTCCGGCACCTTGATTGGGAGCGGAGCCCCAGAGAGAGGGGTAGGTGCGCGAGAAAATCCCGACAAACTTCGCGGAAGCGGTTTTGCGTTGGGGTTCGGTTTTTGAGGCGGCGTGACGGGCGGAAATCCTATCGAGGCAATTGGTGTTACGGGAGTTTTGGTCTCGTCATAATGTACGACGCGTTGCGTTTTCGGGATTTCCACTTCCACGCGCGCGGGCGCTCTTTCCCCCGAGGATTGGGGCATATTCGATTTAAAGAATCTGAACGGAAGCGAAAACCCTTTCCGGTCTTCCTTTGAAGTTGTTTCCACCGCGCTCTTTTCTTCGTGGATAATAAACGGCTTGATCTCTTTTTCGCCGGCAGAGGTGCTTTGCTGTGTAACCGATACGGCGCGAGGAGTCATCGCCCCACTTTTCCCGGGAAAGAAATCCAACGACACCTTTGGGCCGTTTATTTTTTGCGATTGTGGTACGGCAGACGCTGTTTTTTGAGCCGACTCCTCCTTAAGGGGAGAGTATCCCTGTTCCAGCTGTTTCTGAATCGGAAAAAAAATCTTTTTTTCGAGTTCATCCACCAGCGCGCGGGAGTGATCGAAGTTCAGAAACAACTCTTCGCTCACAAAATGCGCCAATTCGCGCGTGTGAATGAAGCCAAGAAGCGCGAGCCCCACCAACTGTTCAAAAATCTGCAATTTTTCTTCGTTCAAGTACTGTGTTTTCCCGATGGTGCGAATAATCCGTCCGTCTTCTTCGGAATTCAAGACGCCTTGCACCGACTCCGGCAGGGAGTCATATCGTTCCAACATTGCGTCTTGTGTTAGGAGTTGGTAGTTCATGGGGTGTTATGGTGTTGGCGGTGTTGATCCTGGTGGTGGATTCCCTCCCCCCTGTTTTTTCTTCAGCTCATCTTGTGCGTCGGACGCGGCGTTTTGAAGTTCTGTGATCATAGCGATATCTTCGGGTTTGGTCATATCAAGAATTCCCGCGTTTTGAATGCTTGTTATTTGATTCGCAAGATCCTTAACACGCTGATCCCACTCCGCCGCGCCCTTCGGTTTTTTGACCCGAATGTTCTGGAATGTATCAATCGTCTGCTCAATTTTCTTTATTTCCGCGTCTTTTATGTCAGCCTGTGTTTTATTTCCGTCACCAATATATTGGTCCCTCTGCTTTTTGAGAGTTTGCATATGGGTTTCCCATTTCTTTTCGGCCAAGAATAATTTTTTATCTTCCTCATTAAAGCGCCGAATCTGCGCGTCCAAACTCTTAATTTTTTCGTCATATGCCGAAGACGGAACCATTTTATTTTCGATCTGCTTATCGCGTAACGCGGCGATCTCTTTCTTCTGCGCCTTTGCTTCCGCCGCCGTTTCCGGTTTTCCATGTTCTTTATCGCGGCGATCCATAAGAGAGTATTCCTGATACTCCAAAGCCTTCTTTTCTCTTTCAAGCCGAGGCTTATCAAGGGATGATGCAACGTTGATCTCTTTTTGTTTGTCATTGCTCTCTTCCGTCACGCGATCTATTTCTTCTTCGATTGCCGGACCCTCCAGTTTTCCTTGCATCTTGCGGAGCTGCGCCTCGCGCTCCCGCGGATCTGTGTAGTTTGTTGCCGTTTTGTGGATGCGTTGTGCTTCCTCGTTTGCGGAGTCGGAGTCTTGTATCTTATTCTGCAAAGTTCCAATCTGCGACTGTGTTACGCGTTTCTGTTCGGTAAGTCTCTCGATCTGGTCCTTGTCTTTTGTTGCAGAAATCGCAGCATCAATTTTTGTCAGGTCGTCGTGAAGCGTGTTAAGTTCGCTGTCTACCAAAGTGGTATTCGACGGATCAATCTGTGCATGCAGTTCATCCCGCTGTTTGTTGATTTCTTTCTGTCCTGCGCCGGCATAACCCTGTTGTTCCGTGGCGTCCGTAATACGCTTTGCGGCTTTCTCTTGTTCCGTTGCGGAGAGTTTTTCTTTCGGTTTTTCCTTCTCTTTGAAAATTCCCGCGCTCGTCAACATATTACCCATAACAGATCCTGGGTTGATTTTTTCCTGTAGCGCAAGGTTTTTGGTGTATTTTTCAGCTCCTTTCAGCGTGGCGCCCACACCGCCTTTCTTTGCGTCGTACGGTCGTATTCCTAAAGCAGACGTCGTAACGTTGGATGCAACTGCCGCGATTTTACGCCAGCCTTTCATATTCTTTGTATCAAAGCCTTTCTCAAGTTTCTGTAAGCGTCCACCAAGTTTTCCAGCTCCTGTCGCCAGTTTCTGTCCCATTTCCGTTTGCGCGACTCTTTTTTGATACAACGCTTTCGTACGCGCCCCCGCGTATTTTCGCAGACCCTTCCCGCCGTCTTTTGCCATTTTGACTGCCGCGCCGGCACCCTCAATTCCCATTTTGTCCGCCACAATCAAACCGCCCAACATCACGCCCGCAACGATAATCATCTGAACGCCCTGTTGCATGATGCCACCCAAGACTCCGCCCAAAAAACCTCCGGCAGCCGCGCCGCCCATCGAACTCATTCCCGCTCCGCCCGTTCCCGCGAGTTTCGCAAGCTGTTTTACGGACGCAATTGAAAGAAACATGAAAAAAGTTGAGGCGGGAGCGAAAAATGTCCATTTCATAAAATCGTGCCACCATTTGCTGTACTGGCTTGAAAGCGGCGGAAATACCCAGAAAAGCCAGACAAGCGGCGAAAGAATCGCAAGGAACGAGAGATGTAAGAAACGGAGGAGCAGAAGAAACGCGAACGCCAAAAACACGAATGTCGCAAGAAGCGTAAAGACCATGGTAAACACAAGCCCCGCAACGGAGCTCAATGCTCCGACCGTAAGCGAAGTAAGCGCGCCCTCTTCTTCCGCCGGGTTTGGCGGTGCTGGGTCTTCTTCGCCGATCAGAAATTTTTGTGGACCGAATGCATCCGCAAGTGTGCCCGTGAGACCACTCGGACCCACACCCGTTCCCGTGGTCGTCTGTTTGATGAAAAAATTAGTTATCGTGTTTGAAAAGTTCACAAAAACGGCCATGAGCGGCAAACTGAAGTTCACGATAATCGCCGCGGCGATGAGCTTCGGCAGAAGTTTTTTAGCGGCATAATCGCGGTACCGGACAATCGTGGAAACCGCGATGATAATGATCACGATCACAAAACCAAGGTTCGCAATATCGCGCACAATCGGCCAACCGACTGTCACAATCGTATTCCCTTTTCCGAGCACGCCCTGATTGATATTCAGCATCACATCCACAAGAAACGCGGCAAGCTGGAACAGGACCGAAAAAATGAAGTTCAGAATATACGCAAGAATTTTAAATGCGCCAATAACAATATCCGTGACGCTACCAAACGGCCAGACAGCATGCGTTACTGACGGCGTGATCAAAACCATAAGCGCGAGTCCGGCTACAATAAGATATTTTTTAGGAATACGTTTCATGTGGTGTTATAGCGAACAGGCGTAGGGACCGGCTTGGCACGCTCTTAACCGCGGATTTACCGTGGACGAGGCAACCGTGTTGATGTCGAAGCTAAAGCTCGGAACGATGGTAGTGATGATATTCTCTACAGAAAGATAAACATTATTTACGACCGCAACCAGTTCTGTAAGCGATGCAACGGAGATAGCGGGGTCGTTCGCGGCAGTGCGGACTTGCTGAAGCTGGCCGGAGAGCGTTTTTAACGAATCCAACTGGGATTGGATCACGTTTGCGCGGGTCGTGTTATTTTTTGCGATTGTCTCTGTGCTTGCACAAGGGAAGTCGGGATAGAGACCATCGGGATCTGGAATTTTTATTTTTTCACACGCAACCAAAAGTGTTGTGGACGCAATCAAACGGTTGTTCAATGGCGTGAGTATGGGGAGCGGTGAACTAATCGTCAAAAGCGAAGAACTTGCGACGCGCATGCGCGCGGTAGTTAAGGCAATCGTCTTTGAGATCGCGTCTTTTAGCTGTGCGCTGGGGTCGAATGAGGTTCCGTACTCGCTCCCATACCCGCCATAACGCTGATCACGCGGATCACGGCTATTATTCCACGTTTCCGAAGCGCGTCCCGTACCGCTCTCGCTCGAGAGGTTGTTCGAATCTCCACGAAGTCCTTTCACCCCTTCTTTGAATAGACGATTAATTGAGGCGTCAAAAATGGCGGAGATGTAGGGGGCAAGATCATCTGCGTTAGCAAGTAGTTGTATATCAGGTTGTATAAGCGCCTGATTTGTAAGACTTGCAACCGTTGTTCCAGGAACAGTGACCTTTTCTTTGGTACACTTCCACGTTGATGCGCTAACTGCCCCGGCTCCAACAGGAAGAGCTGTAGGTATAAATCCTTGACGCGCGGCGTCTGTATCATAAAAATTATCGTTCCAAACTGGACCGTTAGGACCGTAGGGATTAGGAGAATTATCCGACCGCATGGATTGTGGATGTACAGAGTTATCTCCAAGGCGAAGATCGCGTGACCACTCGTAACACGCTTTTTCGTCTGTGTATCCGCCACCGGAATTTAATGCGATGCGATCCGCCTCCGCTTTTTGCGCCTGCAGTTTCGACGCCTGATCGACTGCCAGAATTTCGAGCCCCCAGCGATTATTCTGCGGCTTCAGCACTTCGTTGTATCCAACCCAGCCGCCCGCGCGAAAGTCACGGTTAAAATCCCCCACGTTTTTTACGACATCCGTAAGCGTGCAGTTCACCTGTTCTGTAAATGGAGCGGGTTGTTGAAGTTGCAGTTGCAAACGTGCCGTTAGACTGCCGGAACAGAGATTACTAAATCCCAGCGCCTCTACGGTCTGTCCGATGGATTCATCGGCGGTATCTTTTAAGAAACCTCCAAAATCATCAACGAAACGAGGTTGTCCGCTACCATCGTCCTTTATCCAAGCCACAACATCGTCGGTCATTTTATCCAAAAGGCGTTTTTTGAATTTCTGAAGAGCAACCTTCGCTATTTTATCGGTGACATATTTGATGCAGTTTTTTAAGCCCTCTTTATGGGCAAGATTGCGCAGTTCAGCGTCCTTTACAGCATCTTCTCCGCCGCCAAAAAGACCGCCAAGAACACCGCCAATAATCGGAATGCCTTCAGCAATTTTACTTAGACGATTTTGGATCTGTGCGAACAAAAGGTCGAGCCCGAGATCGGACAAACAATCCTTCCCAGGGTCGGGATCCGCAGCGGAGACGTTACGGGGAATTATTCCAATTCCAAACGCGGTCGCAAGAATCGCTACAAGGAGAACGCCGGATAGGGCGCGCGTAGGTTTCATAAGGATGGTTGCCCCAAAGATTTTCCGATCTCGGTCTGAAATGTTTCAAGAAGCTGACTTTCTCGGTCCGCGCTTTCCGACAATTTATTGATTGCCATATAAGCCCTGAAGGGATCTTCCGCACTTTGCGAAATAATCGTTCCAAGCGAAAATCGCGCTTGCCAGAGATTCAAAAGTTCTACATGAAATGCGCCCCATCCGGACGGAACCTTTATCGAGAGAAGATCAGTTACATAGTGTGATGCGGCATCCAACTGACTTTGTATGGCAGTGGTGCGCCCATTCTGGAATGCGTCCACGATTCCCAAAAAATAATTCGAGGTAACATTTTTGAATTCTTTCGTATGCATCTCCACGACGGTTTTGAAATACGTGGTTAATTCTTCTTTTGTGGGAGCGGTCACGGAAACGCGGATATCGCGAACGCTATAAGTGGGAATCGTAAGGGATTGTGTATTCAGTTCGTTTGAAACAATAGAGTTTAAAGCGTCTTCCGTAGGAACAGAAACTTTGCCGCCGTTCAGCCCGGATCCTTTCGGATTTTGCTTCAAGATCTGGAGCGTGTAAGCATTCAGAACATTTTCCGTGATATTGCCAGAAAGGACGTTCGCGGGTTTCAGCGGTTCCGGCGTCGCAGTTTGTGATGTAGGCGCTTGAATGGATGCAAAATAAGGCGAGCTTTTTATGGACCCGCCCGACGGATCCATAGAAACAAGGATGTTTTGTTGGGGCGCACTCCCGCTTTTTGCGATGACGAAAGAAAATAAAACGCTTCCCGCAAGAATCATCAAGGCGTATACTCTTTTTCTTGTGAAAAGTGTTCGCATTTTCCTTTATTATACACTATTTTTGCGGACATCCGAGTGTTTTTGTAAGTGCTATAATGGTTTCAACCGATAGATTCTGCGGGCGGCTGTTTGCAGGAACAGAAAGATGCGCTAATGCTTTGATGACGGCGGTTTTTTTCGCGGGGTAGGCAAAAACAAGGTTGTTCAAAACCGTCTTTCTCGGTTGCCGGAAGAGATTGCGGACGAATAAGAAGTAATTTTTCAAAAAAGAATCATCGGGAATCCCGGGTTTCGAGTTTAACTCTATGACGGCGGAGTTCACGTTGGGCTGTGGCGAAAAATAGCGGGCCGGAATTTTTAAAATGAGTTTGGGCGTTGCCCATATCTGGAGCGTAGCGGCCAACAGATTCATGCGTGGCGGAAGCGCAACGATCCGTTCCGCTACTTCTTGCTGGATCGTAAACACCGCGCGCGTCGGCCGTTTCGGCAAATCTCCCAGCAGGCGGAATAAATAACCCGTGAGGTAATACGGGATATTCCCTATGACCTTAAAGCCATTTTTGTTTGAAAAACGCGCGACAACGCCGGGAAGTTCTTTTCGGACATCTCCTTCCCTTACAACCAAATTCGGAAAGCGCGAAACCGGGAATATCCTGCGAAGCTCCTTTGCGAGGCGCGCATCCTTTTCGATTGTGAGAAGGTGAAGTTTCGGAACTTTCTCTAAAAGCGCGCGCGTCAGTTCGCCGTGACCCGGACCCACTTCGATGACCGCGTCTTCGCCGGTTGGTTCAAGCGCATCCGCAATTGCGAAGAGAGTCGGGTGGTGCGTCAAAAAATGTTGTCCTAATCGTTTCGGCATGTTATATTGGGGTATCAGTACTATTCTAAGCCACATTTTGGAATACGGTAAGCGAATGCTTAAGACGACCACACTTTGGTCGATTGTTTTTCTGTGTATCGCGGTATCGGGGAGCGTTGCTTTTTCCGTGTTGGTGCGCAAGGGCAGTACGTTGGAAGAGATCTATCGCGTGGAGGGAGGTCTCGCAAACGGAAATGACGACTTTTCTTTTGCAGTAGGAAGACAGGGAATAGGAAACGGGCATGCCACTTTGGAAGCGATGCGCTTTGTATCTATGGACGGGTCTCTTCTTGCGTCCCTTTCCCCTTTAACGAACATGATTGCTTCGCGGAACGGCCTGAAGCGGTACACGGTGCAGAAAAAAGATACGCTCGCAAAAATCGCCTCGCAATTCAATATCGATGTGGCGACCATCAAGGCGGCGAATCCGGGTATTCGCTCGGGGCTTCGTCCGGGGCAGCAAATCAGCATTTTGCCTGTTTCGGGCATCGTGTACGACGTTGTGGAAGGCGATACGGTGGAATCACTCGCGTTAAAATTCCATATGGAACCCGATCTTTTCAGGCGTTACAACCCCGATTTTCAGAAAGTTTTAGTAACGGGCCGCGGAACGCTTATTTTACCGAACGTGAAACCGGATACATCGCTCATCGCCAAAAAAGAAGGGGCGCTCCCCGATCTAAAAGGCTATTTTTCGCTTCCCGCGAAAGGATGGAATTGGGGCGAGCTACACGAAAAAAACGCGGTGGATATCGCGAATAAATGCGGAACGGAAGTATACGCATCGGCGGACGGAGTGGTGGTTCCGGATGACAAGTTCGGCGAAGGTGCGGACGGGTGGAATGATGGATACGGCGTTTTTGTTTTGTTGGAACACCCGAACGGCACGCGTACGCGGTACGCGCATTTGGGACGGGCGCTCGTGACGGTGGGAGAAGAAGTGAGTCAAGGAACCATCGTGGGCGTGATGGGGAACACGGGGAACACGCACGGACCCAGCGGGTGCCACCTTCATTTTGAAGTGCTCGGCGCAAAGAACCCTTTCGCTATTCGCTGATCTTTAACCGATACTGCAGCGCCTCGGCAAGATGGTTTTTTGTTATACATTCCGACCCGTCAAGATCGGCGATGGTGCGTGCTACCTTTAGCGTTCGATAATATGCGCGCGGGGAGATGAAAGCTTTTTCGAGCGCTTGTTTCAAAAACGTTTCCGCCGGCGCATCCAATACGACTAGCAGGTCAGTCTGTTTTGAAGACATTTCGGAATTACTCCAGATGTGTGGACGTGTGTGCGCGAAACGGTTGTGTTGGATGCCTCGTGCGCTCTTCACACGTGAACGGAAGTCCGCATCGTTTTTTATTTCGGGAGTTGCGCGAAGCGTTGCAACGGAAAGGCGCGGAATCTCGAGTTGGATATCGATGCGGTCGAGAAGCGGTCCGGACGCCTTTTTCTGATAGCGAAAAATTTCATGTGCGGTACAGCGACATTCTTTTTCGGGATCTTCAAAGTATCCGCACGGACACGGGTTCATGGAGGCGAGAAGGGTGAAGCGAGCCGGGAAAACCAGCGCTTCCTTAGCGCGGGCAATGTGGATGCTTCCGTCCTCAAGGGGCTGTCGTAGACCTTCCAGTACATCGCGGTGAAATTCCGGCATCTCGTCCAAAAAAAGAACACCGCGGTGCGCCAAACTGACTTCGCCTGGGCGGGGGTTCGTCCCACCTCCTAAAATTGCGACAGCAGAAGCACTGTGGTGAGGCGCTCGGAAAGGGCGCCACGCAATAATCGGCGTACTTCCCGTGAGCCCCGCCGCGCTCCAGATTTCCGTAATTTCTATCGCTTCTTCAAGAGTCGGTGTCGGCAAAATAGACGCAAACGCTTGCGCGAGCATTGTTTTTCCGGTTCCCGGAGGTCCGGACATAAGAACGTTGTGTCCGCCGGCGGCGGCGACAAGGAGCGCTCGTTTCGCGTGATCTTGCCCCTTGACTTCGGAAAGAGAGAAGAGTGAAGGAGGGAGCGCGGAAGTGAGTCCCGGCATATGGGATACGGGCGGAATAAGATGAATACTTTCCAGATGTTCCATGAGTTCCCGCAGTGTAGTGACGGGAAATATTTTTAATTGCGGAACGATCGCAGCTTCGGCTGCGTTTTGTGCGGGAAGATACAATTCTTTGAATCCGCGCCGTTTTGCGAGAAGCGCGATATTCAATGCCCCGTTCACCGGACGGAGGGTACCATCCAGTGAAAGTTCCCCCACAAACAGCGCGTGTGCTGTTTCGAATTGCTGAAGCTGTTCGCTTGCCAGAAGATATGCGAGTGCGATGGGGAGATCAAATCGCGACCCTGCTTTTTTTATATCCGCCGGCGCAAGATTGATGGTAATGCGGCGGTTTTCTTTCGTGGGCGGCTTGATTCCGGAATTTTTCAGCGCCGAATTGACACGCTCTTTTGCCTCGCTCACCGCTTTGTCGGCGAGCCCCACGATGTTAAACGAGTGGAGACCGACGTTAATGTCGGCTTCCACTTCAATAAGGTTTGCCTGGATTCCCTCGAGTTCCGCGGAAAATAATTTAGGGATTCCTTTCCCACGCATGGTTTATGCCGTTTGCCTAAGTTTGCAATCCTGACAGAGCTCGGACTCCGGATCCACTTCAAGAACGGCTAACGGGATAGGTTGCTTGCATGTTTCGCATATTCCGTACGTCCCGTCCTTTATTTTTTGAAGCGCCGTATCAATGCGTTCCGTTCGTGTTTTTAGGGATTCCACCAGTTCCACCTGATTTGAAAATTCAGTGGTTTCATCGCCTTCTTCCTGATACGAATCCGTATCATCGCCGTAGTCGCGTGTTTTTTGCAATTCTTCAAGACGTTTTTTAATTTCTTTTCGCCCATTCAAAAGTTTTTCCGAAAAACGTGTGATTTGCTCGGTTGAAAATGACATTGAAAAAACAATAGCTCCTCATGGAGCCATTGTCAAACGTTTAAGTGGGCAGAATTTATTCCAGCCGCCGCAGCGCCTCTTTAAAGCCGTCATAGGACGCGCTCATGATGAGATACTCCCCTTTCCACGCGTAATTAAACGAAGCTCCGGGCATGGCAAACGGCTGGTAGCGTGTCGGAGTTCCGTTCGCGGAGCCCGATTTCCAGGACTGCGAAACGCCAGGCGATTCAAGATAAAAGTTTAAGGAAGCGGAGCTCTTTTCGATTTCCCCGATCTGTTTTTGAAGATCTGGAAGGGAGGTTCCTGTTTTCGCTTTTGCCACAAACCCCAGCCATGTTCCTTGCGGATTGGTGAGCGCGAATAGCGAGAAATCGGGCTCGAAAGAAGACGCGACGGTAGGGGTGAAGATAGCGGGTAAAACACCCTGGGTAAAAAGTTCTAACGAGAGAAATTCTCCACCCGATGTTTTTCCTATCATCTCCTTAAAAACAAGAACGTTCGCGGTATCGAACGCGATTGCGTTTTTGATGTCTGCGACCGTAAGAGAAGCTAACGGAAGATCAATTTCTGTGTCGGTCGGAGATTTAAAAAGGGATGCATGAGATGCAAGGGGCTGGGGAGTATTTTGTGTCTCCGGTGCGGGCACGGGTTCCGGAGCCGGCGAAGGATTAGGAATAGGAGACGGAATGTTTGGAGTTTCCGCCGGTGCCACATTTGGCGCCGCTTTTTCCGAAAAAATCATGGGGTAAAGAACAAAATATCCGAGTGCGGCAAGTCCCACAACAATCACCGCGGTAAGAATTCCCACCATCACCCCTTTCGAAGATTTTTTCGGGGCGCTCATTAACGGCGCGGGAGCGTTCACTGGTGCGGGAGAGGAAGGAGGAACGGGTGCCGGTTTGGGGGGCATAGGAACGGAAAAAGTCGGCGCGGAAACATTCGCAGTGACAGTCTTCTCGGGTTGCGGTACATACGAGCGCGGCATTCCTCCGCCGCTTTCTTGAGCAGATTTCTGATCGGATGCCATAGTGCGCGTATCCAGTTTTGGAACAGGAGGAAGCGGCGCGAGCGGAACCTCTCCTTCGCCTGTCCCGATGCCCGGTGTTTTTGTGGGGTCCCAAGGCTGACCCATCATTCCGTTTGTCATTATGATTTATTATACCATGACGCAAAAAGCGCTTCCAGAAGAGCGCTTTTTAAAGGCAAAAAACAACAAATTAGACCGCCGCTTTTTTATTAACTTCGAGCGCTTTCATCGAAAGCCCGATACGCCCCTGTTCCACCCGAATGACTTTTGCCCGTACCACATCTCCCATTTTCACTACATCCTCCACGCGCTCCACAAACCCATTTTTAAGTTCCGATACGTGGATCATGCCGTCTTTGCCTGCGCCCAAATCCATAATCGCGCCGAAGTCCAATACTTTAATAATCGGGCCTTCCACGATCTCCCCGATCCGATATTCATGCACAATTGCCTCCACCATGAGGCGAGCTTTTTCCACCATTGCTCGATCCGTGCCAGACACGAACACCTTCCCTTCCTGTTCAATGTCGATTGTGATTTTGTTTTCGCACGCCGCAATCATCCCATTGATTACTTTTCCGCCCGGACCGATGACTTCGCCAATTTTTTCGGGATCGATCGGGATAATGACCATGAGCGGCGCGAATTCCGAGACATTTGGACGCGGTGCGGAAAGAGCGCCGGAAATAACGCCCAGAATTTCATGCCGCGCTTTTTTGCCGCTTGCGAGTGCGTCCTTAAAAATAGTTTCCGTGATTCCGTTTACTTTCACATCCATCTGGATGGCGGTTACGCCCGTATCCGTTCCCGCTACCTTGAAATCCATATCCCCGTAATGGTCTTCGGGACCCTGAATATCCGTTAAGATTTTATACGCTCCCGTGTCATCCGACATAAGACCGATTGCAATTCCACCCACTGGTTTTTTGATGGGGACGCCCGCATCCATAAGCGAAAGTGTCGTCGCACACGTGGAAGCCATGGAAGACGATCCATTCGAAGACAGCGTTTCCGCGACTACCCGAATGGTGTAAGGGAACACGTCTTTTGTGGGAATCATATTGATGAGCGCCTTTGCGGCAAGCGCGCCATGCCCGATTTCGCGCCGTCCGGGACCCCGCGAACGGCCGACTTCTCCGGTAGAAAATTTTGGGAAATTATAATGCAGCATAAAACGTTTTGTCGTTCGCCCCTCCATGGTTTCGGAGATTTGTTCGGTAGACGGCGAGCCCAGAGTCGTTACTGCAAGAACCTGCGTATCTCCGCGCATAAAAATAGCGGAACCGTGCATGCGGCGAAGCGTGGCCACTTCCGCGTAAAGAGGACGGATTTCGTCCATCGCCCGGCCGTCCACGCGTTTTCCGTCTTTGATGGCAAAGGTATGCACGAACTCATCCACGATCTGTTCGAAAATTCCCTCCACCAGTCTCAGGTTTTCCACCGTTTCGCCGCCGGTTTTCAGATGTTCAAAAAGAAAATCTTTTACTTCTCCCAAAGTTTGGTTTTTGAGAGCCGCTTCCAGATTTTTCAAAACGAAACTTTTTACCGCTTCACGAAGGCGTGGCTCCGGTTCGGGAAGCGCGACATTCGTTTTCTTTTTTCCGATCTCCTTTATAATCCCTTCCTGAAATTCCACAAGGCGGTTGATTTCGTCTTGGATGGGTTTGTATAATCCTTCAATTTCCCCCTCTTCGATTTCAGTTCCTTCGAACTCGATCATGTTCACATGATTTTTCATCCCGGCAAAAAATGCTTCGTAACGAAAGATTTGGTCAACGGTCTTGTCAGAAAGCCGAATAGCGGCTACCGGACCGCCCCACGGGATGTCCGAGATGCCAAGGGCGAGTGACGCCGCCAAAAGGCCCGCTTCGTCGGGGTCGTGTATTTCGTCATAAGAAAGCACCGTAAGCGTTATCTGTACATCGCGGCGAAGCCGATGATCGAATAAGGGGCGGATAGTGCGATCGATCAGGCGTCCGGAAAGGGTTGCGTCGTCCGAGCTTTTTCCTTCTCGACGAACAAAGCGGCTCCCCAAAATTTTCCCGGAAGCATAAAACCGCTCTTCATAGTCCACCGTGAGCGGAAAGAAATCCCCTTCCTTGTCCTTGTTTCCCATTACGACCGTTGCAAGAACCGCCGTGTCGCCATAATGCGCGATGACCGCCGCATTGGCTTGTTTTGCGAGATCGGAAACCTCGAACGTAAGTTCCGCATCCCCCATCTTCGTTGACCACTTTTTTCTTTTTAATATTTGTTGTTTCATAACTATTCAATTCTTATCTTAACGTGTCTGTTTTTGACGCTGCGGCCGGATTTTCAAAAGAATGCGGGGGATGGATTCCATTTCGATAAATCGATCCACCTGTTCTTTTAGTTTCCCCGAAGTCGTTCGGCTGAACGCCGCCACTTCCACCTGTTTTCCCATTCCCCATTTGATGTAATCCACAAGCGGAATAAAGTCTCCGTCGCCGGTCACTAGAATCACAACATCCAGAAAATTAGCCATGCGGATGGCGTCCACTGCCATACCCACGTCCCAGTCCGCTTTTTTCGAGCCGTCGGCGTTGATCTGAAGTTCCTTTAGGCGAAGCTCCAGTCCTGCTTTGCGAAGCGCGTCAAAAAAAGATTCTTCCCCCGCTACATATTCGCTTTTTACGACATAGGCGACCGCGCGAATCAGTTGCCGTCCGTCCACGAGCGTGCGGATCAACTCCTCGAAATTCACGCGCGAGTGATACAGATTTTTCGCAGAATGATAGACGTTCTGCACATCGATGAAAATTCCCACGCGCTGATGCGGATACGCATTTGCCATAAGGGTGAAAATAAAAATTCCCGAGCTTACGCGCTAAGCTCGAGTTTTTTTACTATTTTTTCGTAGTGTTTTTCGTTTTCTTGTTTCAGATACCGCAGAAACCGGCGACGTTTTCCCACCATCATTAAAAGTCCGCGCCGCGAATGATTGTCCTTTTTGTGTGTTTTTAAGTGTTCTGCGAGGGCGGAAATCTGCTTGGTAATCAACGCGATCTGCACTTCGGCGGAACCGGTGTCTTTTTCGTGGCGACCAACTTCTTTTGCCGCATTCTGTTTTTGACGCTTGGTAAGCATAAAAGCATTGTAATCCGTACAGTAGAAAATGTCAAAAAATACGTTTCGCAAAAATATTTTGCGACAGATAAGCTATAATGAATTTAGATGAAAGAAGTCGAGAAGCTTTTAGAGGACTATCTCGGATATCTCGAAGTGGAAAAAAACCGTTCCGCAAAAACGCGCGAAAACTATGGGCGGTATCTTCATGTATTCCTGAAAGAAACCGGAGTCGCCTCTCCCCGCGGTATCACCGCCGATGCGGTGCGTAAATTTCGCGTAGCGCTTGCACGGACAAACATCAAAAAAATAACGCAGAGCTATTACGTGATTGCGCTCCGGAATTTTCTGAAATATCTGATGAAGCGCGAGTATGAAACTCTTTCGCCGGACAGGATTGAGCTTCCGAAAATTGCACGGCGCGATATCGAAGTGCTGGACTATAAAGAGTTGGAGCGGTTGCTTGCGGCGCCCCAAGGAAACGATCTGCGTGTGCTTCGCGATCGGGCAATCTTGGAAGTATTGTTTTCGACCGGGCTGCGCGTTTCGGAACTCTGCAAACTGAACCGCTATCTTGATTTGGAGCGCGGGGAAATTTCCATTCGCGGGAAAGGCGATAAAATTCGCGTGGTGTTTTTATCCGGCAGTGCGAAGAGTGCGATACAAAAATATCTGAAAGCCCGCGCCGATGCGGAAGAAGCGATGTTCGTAAGTATTCAAAAAAACGGAACAGTGAGGGGAGGCATTATCCCGCGTACCATAGAACGCGTGGTGGATACCTATGCGCGCAAGGCAGGGATTCCGAAAAAAGTGCATCCCCATCAGCTACGGCACTCGTTCGCGACCGATTTGCTGATCAATGGCGCCGATCTGCGCTCCGTGCAGGAATTACTGGGGCACGCAAACATTTCTACTACGCAAGTCTACACTCATTTAACCAACAAAGAACTTCGCGATGTGCACGAAGCATTTCATGGAAGAAGGAGAAAGTAAGAAAGGAAGAGTTGGCATGCGTGACCATACGAAGGCGGCAAAAATCATACTCGCTATTCTGCCCACCCTGTTCATTCTGGGTTCATTTTTTTATATTATTTTTGGGGTCATCAGGTATCCATTTCCTCTCGATTACGGCGAAGGGTTAACGCAGTATTATGTAAGATTACTTCAGTCTCACGGGAACTATTTTTTTGATATCCAGCGTTCCCCGTTTGCATTTGCGGCATACCCGCCGGTATATTTTTTGCTCACATCTTCTTTTTCGGGATTATTCAACGTTCCCACTCTTTTGGCTGGCCGGCTTCTTTCCGTCATCGTTACGCTTTTAGCGGTTCTCGTTCTTTTTGGTATATTCCACAGCATTTCAAAAAACAAGCAAAAATCGGCTTTTTTTGCCGCCCTCTTTCTCGTGCCCTTTTTTGTGTCTCACTGGGCGGCGCTTGCGCGCGTCGATATGCTCGCGCTTTTTTTTGCGCTTGCAGGGTTCTATGTGTTTGAACGCTATTCGGCGACAGGCTCGTCTCTGCGTTGGTTCGCTCCGATTCTTTTTTCCCTATCGTTTTATACCAAGCAAAGTTTTATCGCCGCTCCTATCGCCATTATTTTATATTTGCTGTTTACCGACAGAAAAGAATGCCTAAGGTTTTTCTCCTTATGCGCGGGATTATTCGGAGGGATTTTTTTAACGATGAATATCTTTACGGGAGGACAATTTTTTCTGCATCTTTTTTTCTACACCATTGCCCCGCTTGATTTTAAAGCGCTGCCTTTCGGATTTCTTCTCTATTTTTTACAGACATTCCTTCTGCTTATCCCAGCGGCCCTGATTCTTAAAAGCAATGTCCGACAGGTCAACTCCCCCTATTTTATTTATTGCGTAGCAGGAATTCTTTCTGTCATAACGTGGGCGAAAGTCGGTGCTAATGTAAATTATTTTATCGAGCCGTTTGCGGCAACCCTTCTCTTTTCGGGCGCTCTTATCTTAAAAAACGAGCAGAAGGTCCGGTCTTTCTTTAGGGCAAAAGAAATGAGTCTAATTTTAATCGTTTTCCAGATTTTCTTTATTATTCTTGGTTACAGCCTTCCCGGAGTGATCAACGTGTCCGACGTTGCGGTTAGTAGTGAGCATGGCATCATAGACTCGTTTGTGAAGAAAACAGAATCGCCCATTCTTGTGGAAGACGTTGGTTTTGCCGAGGTTCGCAACCAAGACGCAATTTTGCCGGATCCAAATCAAATGGAGATTCTCATCAAACGGGGCGTGTGGAGCGAGAATCTTTTGATTCCTTATTGCGCCAACCGGACGCTGAATCTTGTAGTGGCAGGGTGGCGTCTGGGGTCGTTCCCCGGGTTTATGTCGTGTCTTGAGAGGAATTATAAGATGGTGTTTCGAACGGAGAATCATCGCTTCTATAAGCCCAAAAAACTTCTTTAGTGCTGTAATTATACACTTTGCGCGAACTTTTTTCGAGCGGAAATTGAACGAATGAATCAGCCCCGCCACCGCCTCGCAAAGCCTCGGCGGACACCAAAGAAAAATGTTCCTTGCTTTTCGGATTTGCGCGCGACCAATTT
>CAYISA010000006.1:0-46990 GCA_964365955.1 uncultured Candidatus Saccharibacteria bacterium
GATGCCGGTTATAAACAACGTGCAAAGA
This sequence comes from uncultured Candidatus Saccharibacteria bacterium, assembly GCA_964365955.1. Classification (GTDB taxonomy): domain Bacteria; phylum Patescibacteriota; class Minisyncoccia; order UBA6257; family GWB1-50-10; genus CAYISA01. The sequence continues at coordinate 29 of CAYISA010000006.1, forward strand.
GTTGCACTTGAGGTACGAATTTAGGTTACTATTACTTCTTGTATTGTACACTCGCTTGATTTACTTGTCAAGCGTAGAAAACAACTGAAAAACGAAGGTTTTTCCGTGCTATCCCCCACTTACAATCTTTCCCACATCCTTAATAGTCACCAGAATCATAAGACCAACCAGCACGATAAAACCTACCGTATTGATTCCATTCTGGATTTTCTGATGGATAGGCCGCCGGATCGCCTTTTCGATAAGCACCACCAGAAATCGCCCTCCGTCGAGCGCCGGAAACGGGAGTAGATTTAGAACCGCGATATTCAAGGATAAAATCGCCATGAGCTGAAGAAGCGGTATCATGCCGAACGCCCCCGCCTCCGCCGCGATCGAAAAAATTCCAACCGGTCCCGCTACACTTTCGATAATTTTGGGAGAAACAAAAAGTTTCGTGACAAATGCGTAAAGCCCCTTTGCGATCACTTCAAGTATATTCCAGGTGGTCTCCGTGGCATTTTGAATGCTTCCGCCAAGGTTTGTACTCGGAACGCCGATGCGCGTAAGCGCGAGGCCCAAAGCGCCTTCGCCTTCGGGCGGGTTCATGCGCGGGTGGAGAGAAATCGTCCGGCGGTTATTCCCACGCGCAAGCGTAAGCGACAGTTCGTTGTCCCCTGCGTTTTTCACGAGCGCGATAAAGTCCTCCGTCGCAATCGGGTCCAAAAGCGCCGTGTTGCCATACCGGGCCCCAAGAATCACGTCGCCCTCCCGAATATCCGCGACCTCCGCCGGAGAACGAGACGCAGTCGCGCCCACTATCAAGTGTTCGGGGTATCCGACCGCAAAGACCAGAATCAGCAAAAACCAGCCCAAGAGAATATTCATCGCGACTCCCGCAAGAAGGATAGAGGACCGCCGCCAAACCGCTTTAGTGTTAAAATCCCGTCCCGTTTCCCCTTCCGCATCACCCGCGCGCGCGGGATCCGTTCCGTGAATCCGCACAAATCCTCCAAACGGCAAGGCGTTCACGCTATAGACCGTTTCACCGATCTTCCCCGCAAAAAGGCGCGGTGGGTACCCAAATCCGAACTCATCCACGCGCACCCCGTTCCACTTTGCAACCAAAAAATGACCCGCTTCATGAAACAGAATAATCAGCGACAGGAATAAAAATACGAGTAGGAAGGTTACGACATCCATGAATTATTCCGTGATCTCTTTTGTTTTTGCGTCCAGTAATTTTTCGATAGCGCTGTTGGTACGATCCGTCTCTTTTTGAATTTGTTCTTTCAGCGAAAATTTTTGATCCTCCGTGACCAGTTTTTCGTCAAAATCCTTTTGGATCTCCTTATTCGCTTCATCGCGAAGGTGACGTAGTTGAATGCGGTGTTTTTCCGCCACGGATTTCACATATTTAATAAGCTCATCGCGGCGCTCGCTACTTAGCTCCGGCAAAAAAATTCGCACAACGTTCCCCTCGATATTCGCGGAAAACCCAAGTCCCGACGTTTCAATAGCCTTTGCTACGCTTGCGACCGCGGACTGATCCCAAACTTGAATTAAAATCTCGCGCGGTGGCGCAATACTTACGGTAGCGAGCTGTTTTAAGGGAGTTTGCTGATCGTAGTAATTTACTTTGAGTGTGTCAAAAAGAGCCGTGGAAGGACGGTTTGCACGCACGGCCGATGCTTCCTTTTTGAAGCTTTCTTCCACTGCGCTCATTTTTGACTTAAAATTTTCCACCACCGTCGCCATGGTTCTTATTGTATAGGAAACGCGTTTTTTATGTAATCCGCCGCTTTTCGCTGCAGTTTGGGATTCAGCGTAAAGCGCTCAAGATGCAGTTCGCGGTCCAAAAGCATCGCGAGCGTTCGTGCGTACTTCACTTTATCTTTATTCCAAAGCGCTATTATTTCTTCCTGCAGATATACGGACAAATCGTCTTCGGAACCACGAACAGCCTTTAAAATTCCGAGAGCGCGGCCTAGGCGACCGAAAGAATTTTTTGCGATGATTTCCGCTTTTTTCTCCGGTACTTTAAACTCCGTGATCAAGAGTGTCTTGAGTTCCGTTTCCGAAAGTCGTGAAAAATACACTTTGGAAAGTCGTGAAAGAATCGGCGCAAGAAGCACGGAAGGTTCGTGCGTAATAAAAATAAGAAGCCCGTGTGCCGGCGGCTCTTCCACTAACTTCAGAAGTGCACTCTGCGCCTCGGGTGTCAGTGTATGCGCGTCTTTAATAATCGCTGTTCTCCTCTTTGACACAATGGGGGTGCTCCACAAAAACGGACGGAGGCTACGAACAACATCAATTCCGATTTTTCCCTTCTCATCGGGCGCGAATATCCGCGCGTCCAACAAAGGCGCTTCTCTCGTCTTGAACGCTCCCCCTTCAAGATACGACGCAAGCGCGGCGGTAAACGTGCTTTTTCCAACTCCTTCGTCGCCAAAAAAAAGATAGGCGTGGCCAAGCTTATCTTTTTCTAAAAGTTTCCGGAACACAGTTTCCTTTTTTGTATGTAGGGAAACCATACGCGCGTGATTAGCGCTTCTGAAGCAGTGTCTTTTTGTAGTTATCCAAATGATTCAAAATAATCGCCGTTCCTTTCGCAACGCACAAAATCGGCTCTTCCGCTACATAAGATGCCACACCCAAAGAACGTTTGATGAATTCGTCGAAATCCCGAAGCTGTGCACTCCCGCCCGATAAAATAATTCCTTTCTCCATAATGTCCGCGGCAAGCTCCGGCGGCGTAACATTAAAAACCGACTGGATCGCATTCATAATCTCCATCAAATGCCCATTAATCGCCTCCGCCACTTCATTCGAATTAATCACTAAATCTTTCGGAAGCCCGGATGTGAGATCGCGTCCGCGGATTTTCATATCTAGTTTTGCCCGGTTCGGAATCGCCGTACCGATGCCGATCTTGATGTTTTCCGAGGTGTTTTCGCCGATCGCAAGCCCGTATTTCTTGCGAATATAGTCGCTGATCGCCTGATCAAACCGGTTCCCCGCCACGCGCAGACTATGCCAATTCACGATACCGCCCAAAGAAATCACCGCCACCTCGGTGGTTCCGCCACCGATATTCACGATCATATTGCCTTCCGCGGAATGAATGGGAATGCCGGCTCCGAGCGATGCAAGAAGGGGTTCTTTCACCAGATACACCTCTTTCGCACCCGCTTCTTTCGCGGCGTTCAATACCGCGCGATGTTCCGTGGACGTGATGCCAGCCGGCACAGAGATAATCACCTCGGGCCGAATAATATTAAAAGCACCGATGCTTTTTTTGATGAAATATTTCAGCATCGCTTGCGTCACGTAATATTCCGCAATCACGCCGTCTTTAAGCGGTCGATACGTCACAATATCGTCCGGCGTCCGTCCCACCATTTCTTTCGCTTCCGCCCCAACCGCAAGCACTGTGTTGTCAGGCCTCCGAAGCGCCACGACGGTGGGTTCGTTAATCACAATTCCCTTGTCGGGCAAAAAAACAAGCGTGTTGGTGGTTCCAAGATCAATGCCAATTTTGCGCGTGAACATAAGATGTCGTGGTAACTCTACACCAGCAATCCGAGGGTTTCAAGAGTTCTTGCGACTTTTATCCGGCTGTTGCACCATAAAGACGCTTATGGCGCGCCGCTTACGAAACAGTATTGTCGCAGTTGCGATTCTTCTTTTTCTCATTTTGGGAGGCTATTTTTTTCTTCAGCAGAATGGGTGGGTGTGGGACCCTACAAACTGGAAAATGGTGAAAACGGGAGGTATTTATCTTTCTTTTGTGCCGCATGGCGCGCAAATTTTGGTAGACGGTACTCCCTATGCCGACACGACAAGCTTTCTTTCGTCTGGAATTCTGATCCAACGCCTTCCGCCGAAACCTTATGCGATCACTCTTAAAAAACCCGGATTTTATCCGTGGGAAAAAACCGTGGCGGTAACCCCCGGAAAAGTTGCCGCGGCACACGATATTTTTCTGTGGCCCAAAAATCCCCCCACTCAAATCGTGGGCGCGGGAATAAAAGATTTCTGGATTACGCGCGAGGGGCTTGTTCTTGAAGACGCGCACGGTCAATTGCGTCTTGGGAACCAACTACTGCGTGGAACAACAGTGGAACTATCCAGTTCCGATTCCGGAGGACTTATTACGCGGCAAAACACATCGCGTTTTTTCATTGATCTTCAGAATCCGGAAACTGCCACAAATCTTGATTCTTTGTTCACTTCGCTTCTTGGGCAAATTTATCCCTCCGCCCGCGACACAAAAATAGACCGAATTTTCTTTCATCCTTTCAGCCACCAAAAGCTTCTGATCACAACAAAAACGGCGCTCTACAACACAGATTTGAAGAAAATCGACATGGAGCGGGTCGCTGTTTTTCCAGAAGGAACCATTCTCTCGATCAGTTCCAGCGACGGATCGGCACTGACCCCAACCGGAGATCTTCTTGTTTTTAATCTCATCTTGAAAACATTCTCTTCTTCTACCCTCTCTTCCGTGCCCTCTTCCACTACAAAAATATCTACGAGTCCGAACGGAATCTATCTACTTTTGGAGACAAAAGAATCGGGATTTTTTGTCTATGATCGAAACACGGAAAAAATGACGCGAGTTACCGATGCCCCCGTTGCCGCATACACGGTTTCTCCCGAGGGTAAACGGCTCGCAATGCTCACGGAAGATAAAAAACTGACGCTGTATTACCTGGCGGAATACGAAGGCAACCGACTTGTCCCAAAAGAAACGCGCGAAAGCGTTTCTTTCCCCTTTCTTTTTTCTAGCACCTCCCGCATTCTCTGGCTTCCGCATCAAGATGCCGCCCTGCTGCTGAACTCTAATTCCGCGATAGGACTCGATATGGATTTCAGGAGTCCCTTAAACACTCAAATTCTTTATAAAAATACCTCAAAAAATGATTTCACGGACACGCTACTCCTACTAAAAGAAAACGGGGAGCTTTTGAGTATTGATTTGGAGGGATAAAATAGCCATTTTTACTCGCTTTTTTGAGCTATTGACAGGACAATAGCCTATATGCTATATTTAAGATAGTAAATTTTACTCACTATATTTTGAAAAGGCCGTGCCGTGAAAAATATATTAATCGTGTTATTAATCTGCTGCTCTGTAATATTCATATTTGCGGGTTGCAGTGGATGGCTTTCCAATTCAGAAGCCAAAGATTTTTGGAGCGTACACGGGATCTAGTTTCTCTTGTTTATGAATCTTTTCCCGCGTATCACAATGCTTATTATAACCGCCTTTCCTATTGGGTTTTGGAGTTGGGTAGGATGGTTATTTTGTCCTCGACTACTTGCTGCGATTCTGGCAACGCACTACTACTGGAATACTAATCCAGTCTTGTGCGTGGTCACCTGGATCGTCGCCCTCGGGACAACTGGTTCGATAACGACTGCTACTTCGAAGAAAGTTAGCGAGCTGTGATTGTAGCGCCAAGTGAAGGTCTCTCAACTTGAGCCGTGGTATCCCCACGGCTTTTTTATTTATATATCTCTCCAATGAACACCGCGGCTGTGAATGTGAGATTTTGTTCTGAAAAAAACGTCTCGTAGCGCGAGAAATAAGCGACTCCACGCGTTGTTTAAAAACTATATCGCGCAGTCCCGACGGGCTTGGTACCGATTCCTATCGGGCCGGAGGGATGAGCGAAAATAACATTTTTCCGTCCCGACGCTCGAAGAGGTCGGGATTCCGACTTTGCAAAGCAAACGTCGGAACTGGAGAAAAATAATTCTGGTAGTTTTGGATGATGCGGGGAGGAGCTCTATCGTTTTCTCCATTGCTGTGGCCTTCGCGCTTTGCGACTCCCTGGTTTTTTGCGCTCCACCATGCGCGGATCGCGTTTTAAGTAACCCAGTGCCTTCAGCCGCGAACGCGTTTCTGGAGTTTCTGCCACAAGCGCGCGCGCAATTCCCAACCGCACCGCCTCCGCCTGTGCCGCAGTTCCTCCGCCCGTTACATGGGCCGTCACCTTATACTCCGTTACGGAAAGGGTGGCGAAAGGAGCCACAACAACGCTTTGATGTTTTTTGACCGGAAAATACTCCGCGAATGACCGTTTGTTGATGACGATCTCCGCGCCTTTCGCGTTGCCATACACGCGCACGCGTGCACCGGCCGTTTTACGCCGTCCGATGGTTTCGATGTACTGCTCTTTTTTTACTGTAGGCTTCGCGGGTTTCGCGGGTTTTGCGGAATGCGATACCGGCGTATGTTTGACGGGTGTCATAGGACTAATTTTCGATAATCAGACGCTTCAATCGACGTATGTTCAGTCTATTTTTCGGCAACATAAGACGCACCGCGTGTTTCAGCGTCCAGCCGGGATTTTTTTCAAACGTTTCGGCGAATTTTCTTTCTTTCAAATGGCCCAAAGGCCCCGTGTGTTTGTAATAGATTTTTTGCGTTGCTTTGCGTCCCGTCACGGTGATTTTTTTGGCGTTTTTAACGATCACGCGATCCGTCCCTTCGTTTTTCGGATTATAGTTTGCGTGTTTTTTCCCTTGCAAAATAACCGCGATCTCTGATGCGAGACGGCCCAATCGTTTTCCTTGTGCGTCGATCGTGTAATCCATAGTTATACAAATTCAATTATCGCCATATGAGACGCGTCGTGTAGGCGTTTTTTTACGGTTTTGACCACGCGCGTGTAACCGCCCTTGCGATTTGCGTACCGTGGAGCGATATCGTGATACATTTTGTACGCGGCGTTTTTCGGAAGATGCTCGATAAGAAGACGAAGCGCCGGGACGGTCTGCCGCTTTCCGTACGAGACGTAGCGCTCTACGATTCCACGGAGCTCTTTTGCGCGTGCCTCGGTTGTGGTGATCTTCCCGTGCTGAATCAAATTGTTCGCAAGCGTTCTTAAAAACGCTCTACGAACTCCTTTTTTTCTTCCGAATTTTCGCCCTTTGTTTAAATGCCGCATACTAAAATATTATTTTTTCTTTTTGGGGGCTTTCGCCGTTTTTACTTCCGTAGCAGCCACTTCCACCGCGGATACTTTTGCGAAATGGTCTTTTAAAATATTCGCTGATTTATGGATGGCCTCGGACGGCGTAATGGAACCATCGGTTTCCACTTCCAAAATTACGCGATTGTAGTCCGTGCGATCCCCGACGCGCATATTCTCCACGGAAAATGCTGTGCGGACTACGGGAGAAAACACCGCATCCAAAACAATCGTTCCCACCGGGAGCCGTTCCAGGCGGCGCGCTTCCGTAGGAACATACCCCAATCCCTTTTCTACCGTAACCTCTATATCCAATTCCGCATTCTTCTTGGTAAGCGTCGCGAGCGGAAGATCGACGTTAATCACTTGGGCAAGCGTCGTAGGTTGGATATCTCCTGCCGTCACCTTTTTCTCTCCTTTTACTTTGAGCGTAAGCACCTGCGGTTCATCGGCAAAAAAGTGAAACCGCACCTTTTTCAAATTCAGCGTGAATTCCACTACATCTTCCATCATCCCGGGAACGGTGGAAAATTCGTGATCCACGCCTTTTATTTTGATCTGCGTAATTGCCGCGCCGGGAAGCGAGGAAAGAAGCGCGCGCCGAAGCGCATTCCCTACTGTAGTTCCGTACCCCGTGTAAAGACCTTCGACGTGAAACACCCCCACGTTGTCCTTTTCGGACACCTTCTTGATTTCCACCGTCTCACTTAAATATTGATATTTCATAGTATGATCAATGATTACCTTGCATAAAACTGTCCGACCAAATTAAGATCGTGCTGGAAGGGAGTCGAAAGTTCTTGTACTTTCGCGACACATTCCCCCTTCATTTGTTCTTTGTCTGTTTTAAGCCACTCGGGCACTTGGTATTCCTTCAAATACTCTTTTGCGTCCTTAAAAATTTTCAAATCCCGCGATTCCGGCCGGACCGCAATGATATCTCCTTTTTTTACCTGGAACGAACCGATGGTCACCTTCCGATTATTTACCAAAATATGGCCGTGCGATACAATCTGCCGCGCAATGCGGGGGGACTTAACGAACCCGAGTAAAAACACCACTTGATCCAGCCGTTGCTGGAGGAGCGAAATAATTTCTTCGCGCGTGTGCTCTTGAAAAAGCGTACGCATTTTCCGATTATTCAGTCCGTAAAAAAACTGAAGTTTTTGTTTTTCCGTAAGCTGACGGCCGTAATCCGAGGGCTGTTTTCTGCGCGCCTGTCCGTGCATGCCGGGACGGTAGGGGCGGCGAATCATCACACACTTTGGCGAATTACAACGATCCGCTTTTAAAAGCAACTTAACTCCGAGCGAACGTTCTTTTTTTTCTTTAATAACTCGCATGATGTTTTTAAATTATACGCGGCGTGTTTTACGGGGACGCGGACCGTTATGGGGAATGGGAGTCACATCTTTAATGGACATGACATTGAACCCCTGTGCGACCAGTGAGCGGACCGCGGAATCGCGGCCTTTCCCAATCCCACGAATAAAAATATCCACGGTCACGGGACCCGATTTCTTAACCTTTTCAGATATCGCCTCCGCCACTTTAGATGCGGCGAATGGCGTCGCTTTCTTGGGACCCGAAAATCCGAGCGAACCTGCGGACATCCAGGTTACCACGTTTCCCTGTTCGTTGGTAACGGTAATCAGCGTATTATTGAACGACGCGTTAATGTAAATGCGTCCTTTCTCCAAACGATGCTTGGAGCTCTGCGCCGACTTGCTTGAAGCAGTAGCTTCCACCTGTTCGGATTCTTTGATGAGCTCTTCCTGGTTTTGTTTTGCTACTTTTTTCTTTCCCATAATTCTTATTTGAGATCCACTTTGCGGCGACCGCTCCCGGCTGTCTTCCGAACATTGCCACGGATTGTGCGAGAATTGGTTTTTGTCCTTTGCCCGCGCACCGGCAAACGGCGCAAATGCCGAACGCCGCGGTACGCTTTAATGTCTTTCAGGCGATTGATGTTCTGCTTGATCACCTGCCGCAATTCCCCTTCAACCTTATAATGTTTCTCGAGAAACGATTGGATCCGGTTCACTTCGTCGGGGGTAAGATCTTTTGTCATCCGCTCTGAATCCACTTTTGCCGCATCTACAATGGTGCGCGCAAGCGCACGGCCAATGCCGTAGAGATAGCCCAAGGAAATACGGATTTTTTTATTATCGGGGATGTTGACTCCGGTGATACGCATAGAAATTAGCCTTGGCGTTGTTTGTGTTTCTTGTTTTCGCAGATGACATAAACGCGCCCTTTGCGCCGGACGGTTTTACATTTCAAACAGATTTTTTTTACGGATGCGCGTACTTTCATACTTTATAGTCTTCGAACGATGCGGCCTCTCGTTTTGTCATACGACACCATTTCAAGCACCACGCGATCGCCCGGAATCACCCGGATACGATGCAACTTGAGTTTCCCGCCAAGATGCGCGAGCACCTGTCCGTTTTCGATCTTGACGCGAAAAAGAAGGCCCGGCAACGCCTCCTCCACGATTCCTTCCATCTTCACAAGCTGGTCATTCACTGCCATTGGTATGCTCGAATAAAACGAATAAGCGAGTTCAAGTATAAGAAAGTCGCTTCAAAAAGTCAACCATTACTCCAAAACGACCGTAACTTTCGCGGGATCCGTGGGAATGCTGAATACCCAAAACGGATCAAGTGTTAGTTTCGCTTTTTCGAGACCTTTGATGGAAAGAACATACCCTTTAAAAGCGTCGTTCGTCTTCCCTAGGAGCGCGGCCTTGATTCCTTCCTCGCTTACGTCGGGTTCAAACACAACGGTGCCCTTCATGCCCGTCGCGAGCGTGCCCTGTTCGAGATTCGGCTGACTATTGAGGTAAGAAAAATCAAAGGAACGCACGCGCAAATTATCATCGAGCTGTCCCCTTACCTTTTCCTTCGCTTTTTGAACAATAGCGTTTTTGAGCGTCGTTTCATCAAACACAAGATATTTTAACTCCCCCTCTGCGAAAATGGACATCTTAGTCGCGTCCTGCGCGTCGGGTTCCACATCTTCCGAAAGAATTTTGAAACTCGATGCCCCATCGATTAATTTTAATTGTTGCAAAAGAATCATCTGGCTTTGGAGCGCCACCTCAAGATCTTTCTCGATCTTCACTTTTGCCGCGGCCGTGTCCGCCGCTGTCGCCACGGAACGCATCCCCACGAATCCTCCCTTCATGGATGATTTTGCTTCGGCATAAAAAGCGGCATATTTGGGGGTACCGTCAAAACCTGGGATGTGCCACCCCGCGCTTGCCTTCACATTGTACGTGTCCCCCGCCGCATCCGCGGTAACCGTTACATCAATGGACGACGGAACGATTTTGCCGTTTTCAATCTTCGCTCCGGGAATCGTTGTTTTTACGTCCAGCCGAAAAAGGCGTCCTTCGGGAGAAAGAAAGCGGGTATTTTGGACGATGGCCTGCGGCGCGGAACTGTACGCGTTATAGACCGCCAATACTCCTTTCGCTTTTGTAGCTACATTTTCTTTTCCGCTCGCGGGGAATGTTTCCGTCAAATTTCCCCTTTTCACCATCAACTGTCCGGGAACCACCAGAGGGCTTCCAAGCTGCGGAGTGGATACCTTCGTGCTGATTTGCGCTGTTTCTTCAAATTCCACAGGAGTTTTTTTGAGCGTCACGGTGATTTCCGCCCGCGGTAAAACACGAAATCCCAAAAACCAGAAGAGTGCTACTAGGACGACAATGCCTCCACCAATCACCGCCCACTTACGCCACGATCGGTGAGGACGCGTAAATTCTTCCGGCTCTTTTTTAGGGAAGGTGATCTCGCCTCCCAGCGCGGTTTGCAATTCGGGCGGGAACACGGGATAAATCGTCTTCCCGCTCTGCGGAGTTTCTTTCGATTTTTCCCAAAATGCGGGCGTCGGCATGCTCTCTTTTTCTTTTTTTCGCGGTGCAGGTTTTAGGGGAACGGTTTTTTCCGGCTTTATTTCTTCCGTCTCCACATTCGCTGCGGCTCTCTGTGGGACGCGTTTCGGCAAACCGGCACGGAATACGATATCCGATACGGACTTTTCTTTTTTCCGAAGCAAAGAAGAGTGTAGTATTTTTAACTCGGCAAGAGTGGCAAGTTCGAGCGCATGCTCGTCCGATGATTCAATCACGATTTCTTTCCCCGCTGTTTTGCTTTCCCGGCTCAAAACCTGGAAATTTTTGAGCGAAGAGCCCACCGCAGAATTTTCCGGGAGCACAATGACGATGCGCGGCGCAAGCATGTGGATGACCTTATCAACCACCATTGCCACATCGTCTTTAATGTCAACAAAAATTTTCTTTTCTTGGGAAGAAGAAAGGGCTACCATGAGTTTTATTGTATCATTTTGACGGAATGAGCCATTTCGCCCTCCGCTTCAATAATTGATTCAGAAATGCGTACTGAACGTAGGTGTGCGGATGAAGAAGCAGGGCAAGAAGCGTCTGGCTGAAAATCGGAGTAAATGATTTTATCTTTTTTGAAACCTCCACTCGAATCCCCTGTAATTTTAACTGCTCATAAAACCCCGCAATATGCGCGTGGGGCTCCATAAACCAGGATTCTAGAAGCGGTAAATCCACCCGAAAATGAAAATGCACAATGGGGCGGGAATGTTTTGCTTTCGATTGCAGGGGGGCGATGAGCTTTAAGAGCTTCCGAAACTCGTCCCGCGCGTGTTTTTCCACAAGCCGCCGGAATCGTTCAGAAAGCTTATCTTTTTTGTATTGCTTCAAAATCCATTCCGCCACTATTTCGTCGATCGCCAAATTCCCCATGAGCGACCGTGCGAGAGAAGATGTCCCCCATCCGTACTCCCCGACAAATACCCGTTCGTCCTCTTTGGAAATAAATACAGTGGTATTCCCCGATTCCACACAGACCACAAAATCGTTCGATCCGGCCACCGCTCCCGTAAGGGAGCTCCCGTGTTCCACCACCACCAGTTCCTTTGTGCGTGCATGCAATTTTTCAAGGAGCGGTAACAGTCTCCGCGGAATAAACGTCCCTTTGAACCGGATGGTGAATTCTTTCCCCGAAAATCCCAGCGGATTAAAAACGCGGTTGCTCCCCAGCCGCACGTCGGCAATTTCGATATTCGCAAGCACCAGATCCAGTTCGTTTGCGCCCATTTTTTTCGCAACCCATCCGCGATAATGATTTAAAAATTCCCAAAGAGCGCGGAATAATAATCCGTCGAGTTCGCCTTCGTCGATCGCGCCTTCGGGGTTTTGGCGCTTCACGCGGACCTCCCCTTCCATGGTCGTGGCATGGCGCGAAGATGCGGCGATAACCAGGCGGTCACTTTTCGGAATGCCGCCCCCTTTTCCAAGAGCCGAAAGATTGGGGAGTGCTTTTCGCGAAAGAAGCTCAACATACTTTTCTACGCGATTCACCTTCGCCTCCGTGATTTCCACTCCGTGATTGAGCTCTTCCACGACAACGGAACGCTCCTCCCCTTTCCTTGGAAACGCGTTTTTTACGATATCCCACAAACCTTTTTTCACTTATTCAAAGTATATCACAGGGCGGGATTCGGAGTGCGCGCCAGGCCATATGTGACAGACGATGCGCGTCGGATCACATCGCTCTGTGATGCCGTGGGGGGCGGAAGCACTTTCAGTGTTTCGGCGGAAAACGGATCCTGCGCCTCTCCATCGATGATCATGCGGATGTAAAAATCTTGAACACCGAGATTCGTCATATCTTTGATATCGAACACGGGTGCCATTTCGGAACGGAGCGCGGACGCATCTTCGCCCGTCACACGGAAAATAATAATGGTACCGACGTTCCCCAAAACGGATACCCGAAATTCCGGCGTCAACTGTCCCAGATATTGGTGCGAAACGGTCAAGCAGATTCCGTATTTTCGCGCGTCCGAAAATAATTGTTTGAGCGTATCGGTAGCAAGCGCGTGAAAATCATCGATATAAATATAAAAATCTCGGAGCGCGTCACGTGACCCTCGCGCCATTCCCGCTTGCTTGATTTTAGTGATGAAGAGAGAACCCAAAAAGCTTGCGTTTTCTTCACCGATCTTATCTTTTGCCAGATTAATAAAAACGATTTTATGGTCACGGATAAACGCATCAAACGCAATGGTGTTATCTTCTACGCTTAAAATGCGGTTTAACATGGGGTCGGAAAAAATTTGGCTTAACTTCGTGACAATCGGCACCACCGCATCTGTACGAAGCTTGTCCACTCCTTGGGCAAAATCTTGCGTCCAAAATTTTTTAACCAAATCATCGCGAATGGATTCAACTACCTTCGCGCGATACTCGGGATCGGTCAATATCGAAAGGAGCCCGCGCACGGTAGCGTGTGGATAATCCAGAAGGGCAAGGATTGCAAAACGCAACACGTGTTCTGTCTGCGACCCCCAATGCACCCCCAATAATTTCTTCATGGAATCCAGAATCCCCTGCGCGAACGACTGCCGAGAGGTTAGGTCGACATCGCGGAACGGATTGAATGCGACGTAGTTTTCTTCTGCGGAAAAATCCATCAATACGACATCCTTAACTCGATTTTCCGGAACGAAATCCAAAAGAGAGTAGATAACGTCCCCTTGCAAATCGATCAGACATGTTCCGTATCCGTACGCGATATCTTGGCGCAATAATAACTCAAGCAATTTTGATTTCCCCACGCCACCTTTCCCAATCATGTAAATATGCCGCCGCCGATCCACACGTTTGATGCCAAAAATAAACCGCTTTTCTTCGAGTGCGGCAACATAATTCGTGCGCCCCATAAACGACGCGTTCGCCGGATCCCCTCGTCCGAAGATCGGCAAATCTGCGGGCGGAGGCGCGGATTTTACTTTCTGAATCTGTATATTTTTGTCTTTGCGCATAAATCCGTGCTACAACACTCCGATCTCCGAGAGTAATCCTTGATACGCGCGCAGTACTTCTTCCGCATCCGCACGTGTAATCTCATAATCCGGCGCGTGCACCAATTCGTTACGGATGCGATGGGCGCGCCACACGCGTTCCAGATGGGTAAAATTCCGGTCGGTGAGGGATTCCAAACGGTCGGCCATGTGCTCGCCACTTAATCCCATTTTTTTCAAAATATCGTCCACGAATTTATCGGCGCTTATGATCGCGGTGACATATGAATGCGGCGGCTGGGAATCCGCGTTCGCCAAAATCGTTTTCCATTTTACTTTAAGCTGCGGATCAAAAACAGCCGCAGGAAGCGGGGGGGGTGTGGGCTCGGGAAGGCGCACGCGCAATTCGCGAATATGCACGATGACGTAAATAATGCCCGCAAAAAGGACGAGGTCCAAAAAAATGAAAATAAAACGGGCGGTGACAAACAACGCGTGCCACGGACCAACGGCGAACGAATCTTGAAGAGAAACGAGGGGCATATGATAATTTATTTAAACCGCTCGATTTCCCCTTCTTCGCCGAAAATCGCCAACCCTGCGGGCGGTCCCGCTTTGCGACTTTCGACTCTCTTGAGATGCGGAGCGGTAAGCACCACCGCCGTCGGCGGATGGAAAAGCGTCGCCAATCCTTCCACATTCAGCGTAAAATCACGCGTGGCAAAATTCCAATTGAGCAGATAGGAAGTGAAGATGCGCCCGATCGGAGAATCCGGCGGGGTTTCCCGCATAATATAATTCCACAGTAACCGCTGTTTTCGATACTCCGTTCTCTGCGAAGTCATCACGTGCGGCCATGTCCATAAGTCGGCACGTGTCCCCGCACGACCATTAGATTTAAACGAATTCAGCGAAAGTTCCGTATACTGGTTGAAAGCTGTCATCACGGATTTTCCGATGTCTTTCGAAAACACGGCCTTGGGCGACAGATAGACGGAACGGATAATCGTGCGAAATGCGGGTTTCGAAAGATTTCCTTCGATCGCCTCGATCACATCGGACTGCCCCGGCGAGCGCGCCACCGCTACTTTTCTTTTTTCTTCTCCGGAGCCCACATTGATGGTTTCCGGTTCTTTTAGTTTTGCCAAAAATTTTGTCCATACTTTGAACCAATCTTTTGTAGCAGGCGCGATTAGAAATTGGATTCCGACCGTTTCACCCGGGCGTACTTTCGCAAACGATTCCAAAAATACCGACAAAGGATCGACATTCTTTTCTTCCACATCGGATTCAAAGGACGTGTAGGTTTTAATGGGATACGCATCTTCGCGCGCCAACACCATTTCGGCGCCCCAAATATCCTGCTCCTTTTCGTACATCTCGCGCACGGAATGCGGAAACATTTCGGTATAATCTTTCACTTCCGCGATCTCCACGTCTTTGTAATACGAAAAAAACGCCGCCTCGATAATGTTGCGTTGGGATTTTTGGCAGCGGACATAGAAATGAATTTCACCGCCGAAACTTACGATCTCAAGAGCGTTCCATGTGGTGGTAACTCCTTCGATATATTTTTCGGGAAAATTCCCCGGCGCCGATCCGAAGGTGTGAAGCGTGAGAAAAACCTGTTCCATCGCCTGCGCGCTTTTCAAAATTTCGCGCGGCATTTGGAGTTCTAAAAGGATATATTCGCGGCTGCGCATATATAATTCCTGCCGCCAGAAAATCCACAAATGCTCGAAGAGTGGCAGTAAAATTACAAAAAGCCACAACCACCATGTAGCGTAGAAATATTCCAACATCCGCGCTATAAATGCGGATGTATTCAAAACGGGAAGCGCGACAAACAGTCCTGCAAACCCAAAAAGGATCAAAAACAACATCACCTCCTCTTTCTGGAGAAGCTCCTGAAAGATAATCCAGATTTCCGAGATTAAATGGGAGAGCATCCCTCCTATTATGCCTCTTTCACGTGGTAGCGTCCATCATCCAGACGTTTGAAAAAACGCCGGTTCTGGAGGCCTAACAAAATCGTGTTCTGTTTCAAAATTCTCTGCTTGTTTACGTGGTCCACCACTTGCGTTGCGTGCAAGGGTCCCTGTTTTTTCAAAAGCCGAGCAATCACCTCACGCACGGTACCGGGCTCGAATCCGTGTTCGCGAAGCGCGTACACGCCGCGTCCCACCAACACAAAACGCCCATCTTTAATGAGTTCATTATGCACCGTCTGCACATGCGCAGAATTTTTGTCGATGCCGAGTTTCGCGATATATTTCGCCACATCTTCAAAGTGAAGCGGCTTAGCGTGTTTCTTGAGCGCCAAATAGGCTTTGTCGCGGACGGTTTTCGGTTCAATTTCCGCCCATGCGCGAAGTCCAACGTCGCCGAACACGTTTGTTCCGACCTGCTTCGAGATCGAAAGAAAGTGGCTGGATGTAAAATCTTTGCAATGTGCCAGATACAGTTTTCCGTCCAAGAACTCCTGCTTGTCCGCGCTCTTAAACGATTGAAGTGTCTGTTTTAAAAACTCGAAAAACTTTTTCTTGGATTGTTCCGTTGTGTACCAAAACGCATTCGTGTCATCGGTCTCTTTGTTGAAAAGAGGTTTTCCGGCCGCCACAAACATCAGGTGGAGTTTTTGCTCCGCATTTTTCAGCGTGTTCGCATTCGGAAACGAGTGCTTCACTTCGGCGATCAGCGCGTCATCGCGACGCACGCCGCCTACGCTATCCAGGTAGTTTGCAACTGCCTCCAGAAAATCTCCCGCGCCGCTTTCTACGCGCCCGCGAAGTTTTTTGAGCATCTGCTCTTCAATCTGACGCACACGCTCGCGCGTGATACCAAGCTCGTCCCCAATCGCTTGGAGCGAAACGCGATGTCCGATCTTCAAGCCGAACCGGCCCGCAATTACTCTGCGCTGTTTTGGAGTGAATCCATCAAACAACGCCTCGACGAACTGATCTAAGTTTTTCAGGTTATGTTTCATAATGGTTATAGACTAGCACGTTTGTTATTTTACTGTCAATAGACCCCCAGCCCTCGCAATGCCGCTTAGAAATCTCTCTAGTTTTGGAAGATGAAAAATCTTTATTTTCCTTGCTTTTCTCGACCCCAAAGATACAAGAGCGGGCTTGCGACAAAAATCGAAGAGTACGTACCAAAAATGGTTCCCACAAGAATGGTAAGCACAAAATAGAAAAGCGGAGCGGGGCCAAAGAAGAGCAATGCGATGAGCACCAGAATAAGCGTGAGCGAGGTATTCACCGAACGTGTAAATGTTTCGTTTACACTCTCGTTAAACACGGTCACGAGCGGCAACCGCTTCTGCCCACGTAGCAAATGTTCGCGGATCCGGTCAAACACCACGATCGTGTCATGCACGGAAAATCCCATCACCACCAAAAGCGCCACAATAAAGTTCGTGTCGATCTCTATCCCATGCGTCCACCCAAGAAATGCCAACAGTCCTGTCGGAATGGCAACGTCATGGAACAGAGTGACGAGCGTCACAATGCCATACTTCCACGACTGGATCGGCTGAGACACTTTTCGAAACGCCCACGCAATATAGAGCGAGATCATCACGAGCACGCCACCGATCGCCCACAACGATTTGCGCTGCAACTCGCTTCCCACTGTAGGACCGATATTCGAATAATTTTTTTCATCCACCGTTCCCAGCGTCTGAAGCGCCGCGAGATATGCTTTCCGAGCGCCTTCCTCAAGATGCGGGAGGCGGAGTAAGAATGTTCCGTCATCCATTTTTTTCACAAAGACATCCATTCCTTGCACGGGTCTTAAAACATTTTTAAGCGCTTCCTCCATGACATTACCGCCCAGCCTGACCTGCCACTGTGTGCCGCCGGTAAGGTCGATACCGGGACGAAGACCAAATAGAATCACTAACACGATGCTTGCCAAAACCAAAGCCCCCGAAAATCCAAGAAAATAATTTCTCTTTCCAATGACATCAAATTGCATAAATTTATTTTTGTGATTGAACCGTTGTCGTCCCTTTGTCTTTTAGAAATAACCGGAGCATGGTGCGCGTAATCGTAATCGCGGAAAACATACTCATCACTACTCCCAAAAACAGCGAGAGGGCAAACCCTTTCACAAAACTGGAGGTGAAGTAATACAGCACCGCGGACGTGATCATGGTGCTGACGTTTGAATCCCGGATAGACGGCCACGCACGCTTAAATCCTTCCTCGATCGCGGCCACCCGGCTTAACCCCTTCTTTAACTCCTCTTTCGTGCGCTCAAATACAAGGATATTCGCGTCCACTGCCATGCCAATCGACAAAATGAACCCTGCGATGCCCGCAAGCGTAAGTGTTACCGGGACCATCTTAAATACCGCAAGCGTAAGTGCCACATACATAATAAGGGCAACTGCGGCAAAAATTCCCATCAGATGATAAAACGCGATCATAAAAAGCATAACAATCGCCGTACCGATTAAACCTGCGAACATCGCTTCATTCAAAGACGTGTTGCCGAAATCCGCCGAAACCGTTTGCTGATTGACCAGCTTGATGGGCGCCGGAAGTGCGCCGGCGTTAAACCGTTCCTTGATGCTTTTGACTTCATCGAATGTAAAATTTCCAGAAATCTGAGCGTGCCCTCCGCTGATTTTTGATTGAACCGTAGGACAGTCTGCGGTCACACTCCGAATTTCGTTATCCAAAAAAATACAGAGCCGTTTTCCGATGTTGCGTTCCGTAACGGTCTCAAAAATTTTTGCGCCGTCGTCCGTAAATTCCAGAAGCACCATCGGCGTTCCACCCACATCCCCCTGCCCAATCTGCGCGGACTTCACATAACGCCCCGTCAGTTCCGTAGGAACGAACCGCACCGTACTAGTCCCTTCTTCCACTAGTTCGCGGAAGTCCAGAAGCGGAGTTTGCCCGATCTGTCCTACCGCTTTCGAAATATCGTGAATGCCCGCAAGCTCCACCACCAACCGATTCGTTCCCGCGACTGTTTCGGTGTACACCCGCGGCTCACTCACGCCGAATAAGTTGACGCGGCGCTCGATCACGTCCCGCAAACCCTTCACTACAAAATCTTTGTCCCCGCTGTCCACGCCGGTTAAATCAATTTCATAGGTGAGCACGCTTCCTCCCGCTACGTCGAGCCCTAAACTCCACGGACGCGCGTCGCTTATTTTTTCCCACGCAGGCGGATAATCAAACACGGCCGCGAACACAGAAAGCGAAACAACCACAACAAACAATAAAACTATCTTCCCACGTTTTGGCATAGCATCTAGTGTATAATAAGAATAATGAAACAACAACTCACACTCCTAGTATTGGGGGAAGTATCACGTGCGGTGCGCGGTGAAATCTTTCAGCGCCAACCCTTAAAAAGCGCCCCTCATTACTTCGAAATTTCCGTCCCTAACCAAGTAGTCATCAGCGAGGAAAAAATTTTTGCGGATGGCGCAGAAGCCATTATGCAACTAAAAGGATACCCGCCGGATATTCTTGTACTTCAAACCACCATTGAGGTCCCCGATATTTTCGATCAGAAAAAAGTTTCGGAACTGGAAGACCATATTCTTGAGGAATCCTATAAAATCTTAAAAGAACGCGGCGGCCGCAAAGAAGCGAGTGAAACCTACTCTATCTTTTGCGTCACCGGCTACTCCGGAGATCCAGATCAGTTTGCTGGACACGCGGACGTCATCGCTGCGCTTCTAAAATCCGAAAAGGCGCGGTTGGACCCCGAAGAGGTCGCTTATACCATGTCTGCTCAAATTAAATACGGCAACAACGACGCGGCTGTATTGGATTGGGACGGCGCTTTCTTATTCGACCCAGAAGGCGACATTGAGGCTTCGATTGAGCTTCTGACGCTCGCTAATCTCCAGCTTCTTCGATATCGCATTTTAGATCGTCATCTGGACGACCGTCTGGAACAAATGAAACATCTTGTGAAAACTCCGCCGAAACGTTTCTCTTTGCGTCGCGATAAAGAAGTGGAAAATGGCCTTCGTGGCATTATAAAATCCCGTATGGAATCTATCCAACAGTTTCAAGCGATCGAACGCGACATTAAACTGATTGGCGACTGGTACTTCGCGCGTCTTTACGACATGACATCTAAAAAATTAAAACTGAACGAATGGAGAAATTCCATCCGCGAAAAACTCGACTCCATTGAAGGCATCTATAACATGGTGGCGGAAAATCTTACCATCTCAACCAAAGACCGCGCCGAGTGGATTCAAATTATCGCGTTTTTTATTCTGCAGATTGGCTGGCTCGTACTGATTGTGCTTGAATTTTTCTATTTTACGAAATAAAAAAACAGCCACTATAATTTTGCACGATTCAAGCGCGCCAGGATTTCTTTCTTAAAATCGGTAAATGTATCTGCAATAATTGCTTTGCGGATTTTTTTCATCAGATTGTTGAAAAAGAACACATTGTGGATAGTGGCCGCTCGCGCCGCTTCCGGGTTTTTTTCTTTGAACTGCGCGCATAAGGATCCGCGTGTAACTTTCCATCTGCCACACGCGGAACACATACACCCCTCTCCAAGTGGAGCATCGTTCCCCAACCATTTTGCGCGTTTTATATCATAGCGTCCGTCTAACGTCCAAATACCTCCGTGCCGCGCTTCGCGTGTTGGTATCACACAATCAAATGTGTCTATTCCCGCCTCCACTCCAAGGAACAGATCGTCAATGCGACCCATGCCTAAAAAATGGCGCGGCTTGTTTTCCGGTAAATAAGGAATAACCCAGCCGAGTTCTTTAAAACTCGCTTCCTTTGAATCACCAAAAGAACTTCCGAATGCGCCGCCGATTCCAAATCCGTCAAATGGCAACGCTCCGATGAACTGCGCACTTTCTTTCCGTAAGTCCTCAAATGCTCCACCCTGCACAATTCCGTAGAGCATTTGGTCATCGCGTGTTTTTACATCCAAACATATGCGCGCCCATTTGTGCGTGCGCCCTAATGCGCGGCGCGTGTATTCCTTATCATGGAGTGGCGATGTGCACTCATCGAATGCCAAAATAATATCCGCGCCCAATTTTTCCTGAATGGCAATCGAAAGTTTCGCATCTAAGAAAAACTCTGGCCCATCCGGCATTTCACGAAACCATGCGCCATCGTCCGTGATACGAACCAGATTCGGTCGACTCTCCTGTTTTGCCAACCCAACTTTCCCGACTTTTCCTATGCCATGTTCACGCGCGAACCCCATAGAAAATACCTGGAATCCCCCGCTATCGGTCATAATAACGCCGTCCCAGCCAAGCTTTGTATGAAGCCCGGGAAATTTCTGAAGCTCATCTCCTAACGTCCGCCACAAGTGGTACGTATTCGAAATCACCATCTGGGTTCCAGAGCGTGTTATGTCTTGGGGCATAAGACAGCGCACTTCAGCATGTGTCCCAACAACCACATAAGCCGGGGTCTCAACAATTCCATGCGGAGTTGTTAAGGTACCCAAGCGTGCCTTCGTTTTTGAATCGTGTTTTTTTACTTCAAATCGATGCATGTATTATCTGATAGTTCCGATAAGTGTATGAAAAATGTAAGCATTTTCAAGTATTGATGGGATATTAATAAATTAAATCTACTGTGCCATAATTCGCTCAGTAGCTAAGAATAACAACTGAGAGGAGTAGAAAATGAAACAAGGCGATAAAGTAATCTGCGTGAACGGAAAATTTGAATCGCGCGAGACAGATCCGTTTACCAAAGAACAACTAAATCTTCCCAAAAATGGGAGAGTCTACACCGTACGTCAAAAAGTTGAAACTGACTATGGATTTGGTATTCGGCTTGTCGAGGTAATAAACAGTAGGTTTTATCACGATCAAGGTGGGCTCCAAGAGCCATCCTTTGATGTTAACCGATTTGAGCTTTGTTCATAATACAAAGTGCTCCACAGTGGGGCACTTTTTTATTTATGATCTTTTAATATGCTTCAATGCGTAATCCATGTTCGCATTCACCTTTTTGCCGGGGTTAAAGATATTCTGCGGATCAAAAATGTTTTTTATCTCTTGAAATATTTTATAAACCTCCGCTCCGAACATCTGTTCCAAGTACGGACTACGAATCAGTCCGTCATTGTGCTCTGCAGTGATCGACCCCTTATATTTTAAGACTAAATCATACACCTCATCCATGGCGGGCTTTATTTTTGCGCGTTCGGATGCTTCCCCAAGCCGCATGAGCGGAATCACGTGAAAATTACCGTCCCCTACATGCCCCGCGATGGTGTAGAGTAGTTGGTATTTTTCTCCTATCGCATAAAGCTTGGGTAGGAACTCCGGAAGATACTCCGGTTTTACGATAATATCATCGATAAAGGGCGCCGTCTGCATGCCTTTCACTTTTTGGCGGAGTAGATTAAAGCTTTCGCGCCGAATCGCCCAATATTTTGCAGCCGCTTCTTTTGTCAGCGCCACTCGTGTTTTCACGCCTAATGACTTTAGCTTTGCCTCAAGCTCCATGATTTTTTTCTCGACTTCTTCTTTGGTACGCTCTTCAAACTCTATCATCATCACTAATTTTGGCATACCTTTTGTCACTACCATCCAAAACTCCGGCAAAAATGCGAGAACAAGCGAAAATGGATTTTTTGCCAAGATTTTCACGAAACCCCATAAAAATTTCATCGCTAAGCGCAGCGTATGATCATCAAACGACTCAAAGCTCGAAGGTTCATACGGAAGTACCGCGTTTACAATGTCCGCTATTTTTTTCAGGTCGTTTAAAAATACCACCAACATTCCGGAACAAGGTTTTTCCTTCACGGAAATTAATTTAAATGTCGCTTCGGTGACTACCCCGAGTGTCCCTTGGGAACCCACTAGAAGCTTCGTGAGATCGAACGTATTCCGATCCCATACATCCCAGATATTATATCCGGCAGAATTTTTAGAAACGTCCGGTTTTGCGTTTTTTACCGTATCGTAATTTTTTTCCAAGAGCTCGCGCACCTTCCGATACAGCTCACTTTCAAACGTGTTTTCCGCAATTTTCTTTTTAAGTTCCTCTGCGTTCATCGGTTTCACTGCATACTCCTCACCATCCGTAAACACAACTTTCAGCGCTGTCACATAATGGTGCGTCTTTCCGTAGATCAGCGATTTTTCGCCGCCCGAGTCGTTCGCAACCATACCCCCGATGGCACAAAGATTCCGGGACGCAGGGTAGGAAGGCAGCAAATACCCCCTCTTCAGCGTCTCCAGCTCGAAATCGCGATAATAAACACCGGGCTCCGCAACCGCATATCCCATCGCAGCCCCTTCCATCGTGATAATACGATCTCCCACTTCTTTTATTGAATTCATGTGCCGTGTGAAATCCATCACAATGGATTCCGTAAGCGGACCGCCGCTCATGTCCGTTCCTGCAGAACGTGCGGAAAGCGAAAGGGTGGGATCATCTTTTTTATGCGACGCCATAAACTTCACTAAGTTCTTTACATCTCCGCTATGTTTCGGGAATGCCACAACAGCGGGCCGGATATCAAACAAGCTCGCGTCACGGCTGTAATATTCAAGGGTTGCGTTATCTTCTGCCATCTCTCCTTCTAAAAATTTCTGTATCTCTTGTGCGAGCATCGTATTCATTATATAGTGGAATTATGAGCCATGAAATACCGGAGATCACCATGGGTGACATATCACGGGGAATTCTAGAGACAGCGAAAAAGAAGATAGAGGCGGAGGGAATCAATCCTGCAGATATCGGAATTATCGGCCAGAATTTTAGCGCAGAAATCGCAACTGCAATTGCGGTTACGGAATCTGGGCGTGGAAAACCGGCGGCACAAGAATTAGCGCATTATCTATTAGACGATTTGGAACGTGGTATGGCGGACCTACTCCCGGAAGAAGCCACTCAAGCCACGCGCGAGTATCTCAAAAAATATTACAACGGAACCGAAGCATAGAACCTCCGCTGTCATGCGGTGGTTTTTTTATTGTAGAGAACGCGCGCCACGGAGCGCGCGGTGATAAGTAATTGCAAATCGATGCGCCTCATCACGCGCGCGAATCAGTGTTTTCTCGGAAATTCCCCCTGGAATGGTCCCGATAAACTCATTTTTCTTCCGCTTGGGACCCTTTGCGATACCAACGATCGGAATCCGAAATCCCGCCTCATCCAGCGCCTCGCGACCGGCATTCACCTGTCCCTTGCCACCATCAATCAACATCAAAGTGGGAAGCGGCCACTCGTTATGCCGGAAACGCCGCCGAAACACTTCTTTCAGCATCCCCACATCGTTCGCATTTTTGAACGTTCGTATTTTGAATTTTCGATATTGTTCCTGATTCGCTTTCCCGTTTGTAAACACAACCATGGATCCAACCGCGGAATCTCCCGAAAGATTTGAGATGTCATATCCTTCAATGCGGGAAGGCTCTGGGAGTGCTCCGGGAAGTCTGATGTCCGCATCACGGATAAGCGCAACATCCTGTATATGTTTCAGTGAAAAAATCTGTCCGCGCAGTTTTGCGGCTTTTTCAAATTCCAATGCTTTGCTTGCACGATTCATTTCTCCCTCCAGTATTTTTATAATTCGTTCTTTTTTGCCCTCGAAAATAAGTTGGATGCCGCGTATCGTTTTTGCATAGTCGCGTTTGGAAACCGTCCCCATACAAGTACCTGGGCAGAGTCCGATCTGGTGGTCAAAACAGGGTTTTGAGAGCGCGCTAACGACTGCATCGGGATGCATATTCCACGGGAAAATGCGCCGCAGAATGCGGAGCGCCTCGCGAATACTCGCTCCGGAGATAAAGGGGCCGTAATGGATCCCACTCGCCGCTTTTTTTTCCTTCCCCCGCACCAATAGCACACGCGAGAACGGCTCTTTGGTGATTTCCACAAACAAAAAACTTTTGTCGTCTTTTTCGAGGATATTATACGGCGGCTGATATTTTTTAATGAGCTTCGCCTCC
This sequence comes from uncultured Candidatus Saccharibacteria bacterium, assembly GCA_964365955.1. Taxonomy (GTDB): domain Bacteria; phylum Patescibacteriota; class Minisyncoccia; order UBA6257; family GWB1-50-10; genus CAYISA01. Next base: position 24,776 of record CAYISA010000006.1, read on the forward strand.
AAAATAAGCGCTTCGAGTGCTGTGTCGGTTTTTTGGTAATCAATGGAGCGAATCTTACTCACCATCTTCTTGACACGATAATCGTGCGGCCGTAAAAAATAACTGGAAACTCGCCGCTTTAAATTCGCCGCCTTCCCAATGTATAACAAGCCGCCCCGCGCATCTTTCATCAAATACACGCCGGGGGTTTCCGGAAATCTTTCGTAAAGCGTTTCGATTTGGGTTGACATAATTATACTCGGGGGAAATACTATAACCAGCTTCAGAGTATCAGATATTCTTTTAAAAACAGAGGGTGTTGAATTATGAATTATATTATTTATGCTGGCGTTGTGATAGGCGCTATTCTGTTTGTTTGGTCCGGCTTTATCGGTGGAATCCAAGAAAAAGACCGCAGTGATACCGACCCGGACGTCAATGATCTTCCAATATAGCAAAAACCCCCATATTAGTGGGGGGTTTTATTCAATCCTGCGGACTACCCTTGGGATTCATTTTCCTCATCTGATTTTTTGGAGAAGATTCATCCGATAGAGAAATACGTCCTTGCTTGTTAGACGTGTCTCCCCCCGCTTTTTTTCTCCAAATAAGCGGAAGGAGATAAAAAGAGAAAAGGTAGAGCGCGAGCAAAATCACGAAGAACCACACAAAACGAGCTGGGCCTGACAGAAAACAAATTAAGCTGGACATAATTCCTCCAATGAATTCACAAAAAAGCTAAATTTAGCTTAATCCTGTTCTTTAAAGTTGTCAACGAAAAGTTATAAAACCTTCTTTAAATATGCCCCTGTAGCGCTCCGCGCTTTGCGGACGATATCTTCCGGCGTACCCGCGCCAATCACCTCACCGCCCTTGTCCCCGCCATCGGGGCCTAGATCGATTACCCAGTCCGCTGTTTTAATGACATCCAGATTATGTTCGATGACGACAACTGTATTCCCACGCTCCACCAGTCGCTGAAGCACATCAATAAGCTTCTGCACATCCGCAAAGTGAAGTCCAGTGGTCGGCTCATCCAACAAGTAAAGCGTCTTGCGCGTATCGCGTTTCCCCAATTCCGCCGAGAGTTTGATGCGTTGCGCTTCCCCGCCGGAAAGCGCCGTGGCGGACTGCCCGAGTGTCAGATATCCCAAACCTACCTCATCCAAAATCTTCAACCGATCATAGAGCCACGGAATTTCACGGAAAAATTCAACCGCCTCTTCGATCGTCATCCGTAAAACTTCGTAAATGTTTTTGCCTTTGTAATCCACTTCCAGAGTTTCGCGGTCAAAACGTTTCCCTTTGCAAATATCACAGGTCACGTACACAGTCGGTAAAAAATGCATCTCAATCGCAATCATTCCATGTCCTTCGCAGTTTTCGCAGCGTCCACCACGAACATTAAAACTGAACCGGCCCGGCTTGTATCCGCGTACGCGAGCATCTTCGGTTGCCGCAAACAAATCACGGATATACCCCCACGCACCAACATAGGTTGCGGGATTGGAACGCGGCGTTCGACCGATTGCGGACTGGTCGATGTTGATAACGCGATTGATATACTCCAGCCCCAAAATCGCTTTATGGGCACCCACTTTATACAAAGCACCGTTGAATTTATTCGCGAGCATTTTATAAAGAACGTCATAGATAAGTGTACTTTTCCCAGAACCGGATACACCCGTAATGGCGGTAAAGCGGCGCAGAGGAATATCCACATCGATATTCTGAAGATTATTCGCGGTAAGCCCGCGCAACTTTATATGCTCATGGTCGCGACTGACTTTCCGTCGCGTCTCCGGAACCGGGATAAATTCTTCCCCACGCAGATAATCGAGCGTCAGTGATTTTATTTTGGTGTTTTTTAAGATCTCCGGAATCGGCCCCTCCGCCACAATATGCCCACCGTGAATTCCTGCGCCCGGACCGATGTCCACTAGATAATCGCTTTCGCGAATGGTTTCTTCGTCGTGTTCCACCACCAAAACCGTATTGCCTAAATCCCGAAGTTCTTTCAGCGTTTGAATGAGTTTTGCGTTGTCACGTTGATGAAGTCCAATAGTGGGCTCGTCCAAAACATAGAGCGTCCCCGTAAGCCGCGAACCGATCTGCGAGGCAAGGCGGATGCGCTGTGCCTCTCCGCCCGACAATGTTCCCGCCCGGCGCTCGAGCGTCAGATAATCCAGTCCCACGTCCAGCATAAATTTGAGCCGACTTTTTATCTCGCGAAAGGGGGCTTCGGCGATTTCCTTGCTTTGTTTCGAAAGCGCTACTGCACCGAAAAATTTGATTGCCTCCGCGATAGATAGTGCCGTTACCGAAGCGATATTTTTCCCGGCAATCAGAACGCTTAATGCTTCCTCCTTGAGGCGTTTTCCGGCGCATGCACCGCAAATTTTTTCGGAAAAAATAGTTTCTACACCGAGCCCATTGCATGCGGGGCACATTCCAAATGGACTATTGAACGAAAAGAGTCGCGGTTCGATCTCGGGAAACGAAAACCCGTCATTCGGGCAGGTGAACTGCGCGGAAAGTGAAACTTCTTTGTCGGTCAGAATGGTTACTACGTCGTGTCCATACCTCAAGGCCGTTTCAACCGCCTCCGAAAGACGCAAGCGATTTTCCTTATCCTTAAAATCCATCCGGACCGGAATGCGATCCACCACCAAATCAATCGTGTGCTGTTTATAACGGGAAATCTCCATACGATCGCGCAACGAATAATAGATGCCGTCCACGCGTACTTCCGAAAAACCGGAATTCAGAAAATCGTAAAGTAACTGATAGTATTCCCCTTTCCGCCCGCGCACGACCGGCGCTAAAATCACCAAATTTTTGTCGTTTGTGCTTTCTCCCGCAAGTTCGGCGACCAAATCCACGATTTCCTCATTGGTTCGTTTTTGTATCTCACGTCCGCATCTCGGGCAGTGGGGTTTGCCGATGCGTGCAAACAGAACACGAAGATAGTCGTAAATTTCGGTGATAGTCGCCACCGTAGAGCGCGGATTTGCGGAGTGGCTTTTTTGATCTATGGAAATCGCGGGCGATAATCCCTCGATCTCATCCACGTCCGGTTTATCGAAACGGCCTAAAAACTGCCGCGCATAGGCGGAGAGCGACTCGATATAGCGGCGTTGCCCTTCCGCAAAAATAGTATCGAACGCGAGCGACGACTTACCGGACCCCGAAAGGCCGGTAAAGACCGTCATTTTCCCTCGCGGAATGGAAAGGGAAATATTTTTCAGGTTGTGCTCCCGAGCGCCTTTTATGATTATTTTATCTTGCATACTATTTATTTTGCCCGTCCTGAGCCCGTCGAAGGATCCTGCATAACAGCAATGCCCCGAGGTTCAAATCCCTGGGGGTATGTATCCAACATTAGGGAAAGTGGGCGTGTTAGTCAAATATCATAACCCAAAACATCAACCCGTCCATATCAAAAATTACCGCTTTGATCATTTCACTACCGCGTAATGGAGTTGAATTGTGTCCGCGTTGAGCATGCGCGAACCGAGTAATTTTAATTCGAATTCAAAATCCGAATCGGCAAAAACTTTTATTCCCCGACCAAAAACGAGCGGCTCTACATCGAGATATATTTCATTAATCAGCCCATCTTTCATAAAAGAGCTATTTAATTCCCCGCCTCCCGCAAGAAAAGCAGATTCAAATCCTTTTGCTTCCAACATTTTTAAAATCTCACAAGGAGCACGATCTGTAAAAAGCACTCTCTTTTCTCCCCACGTGTTTTTGATTTTTTCTTTTGTTGCAACAACATTAAGTGCGCCAGAAAAGGGAAAATAACCGTATTTTGATGCCTCGCGAAACGTATTTTTACCCATAATAATATTCCCAACTTTTTTACTCTGCTCAAAGAAACCTTGGATGTCTTCCTCGGACGTCCATTCGGAATTACCGTCGCTTTTGGCAATATAACCGTTAATAGAAATTCCCATGTATAAAACGACCTTCATTGTGATTGAGACATATCGTTTATTTTAACTAATAATATTGATTATTTATCGGTTAACTCCAATAAAACTTTTGCAGCATTCCACATTTCCGACTCCCCTTTCATTTTCAAATCATACCACCACTCGGCGCCCCACAGATAGAAAGTGTCGAGGCCCGTCCGTTCCGCATAATCGATAACACTCCGAAACTGCTCGGGAGTCATCGTTTTAACTTGTTCTTCGCGCGACAAAAAATATAAAAGTGTTTGCCCCCACGGTTCGGCCTGAAGTTCTCCGTTAATTACTTTTTTACCGAATAATATATCCACCAACCACGCCTTCCGTCCGTAAAAAATCGCCGGAATGGGATAGGTCACATAGCGATTGAGCGGCTCAAACCATAATTTTCGGTAAAGCGTCGTTCCTACAATATCGCCCAACTGTGCCGCTTTCCACCATAACGATCCTTCGCCGGAATCCGTAATGACGACCGGATGCACGGGATCCAGTTGTTTTACGAGTGCAATTTCACGCTTGAAAAATGCCTCGTCATACCACGGGCAATCACCGAACACGAACATTGCCTCATTTTCCACCTGCCATGCCAATAGTGCCTTTGAATTTTTATACCGCTCCACGGTTGTGGAGAGTAATTTTAGAATCTGTTCCTGCTGGACGGTTTTGTCCATCGATTTCGCCCACTCCGGCAGATGACATTCCGGCCAGCGGCCTGTTTTCATCCCAATGACCACGATTGCATCCGCTTTATTTTTTTCGGTCTCCGAAAGTTGAAAATCCAAATCGTCAAAAAAAAATGAGTCTGCTTTCGGCTCCAAATTTTTCCATGCCGCGAGAATTTTCACGTGCTTCACCTTTAAATCTTCAAAAAGCCCCGCATACGCTGCGCGCCAGTCCAGTCCAAACCCTTCCGCATGTTCCTTGGAAAAATTAACGCCCCACGTTATTTTAGCGGGTATGGGAGCGCGACCGACAAAAAAGAAGGAAAAAGGTAGAACCAATAGGATACCGAGTGTGATGCCTATTTTTTTCAGTATAGTTTTCATCACGATGTTCCTCCCGATTTGAACGCAAGAATCGCCACACCGACGACAATCAGAACTATACCTATTATTTTATTGACCGTGATCTTTTCGCGAAACGCTCCCGCAAGGTATTTTGAGAATAAATATCCCAGGATCACGATAAATGCGTACTGGACTCCCTGAAGCGCATTTACAAACGCTGAGTATCTGGGTGGTGCGACATAAATCGCTGCACTCTGAAGAAGTGACGCGCCGGCGCTCAACCCCTGAACACCAAAAAACAGGAACGGGGCCCGTGACCTCTGCGCTTTTTCGTTTTTCTTTCCGAAAAAGGATCTTATATCTCCACGTACGACGGGAGATAACATCCAAATGACCACGGCGCACGCGATTGAGCCAAGTTGATACCAAAGCAGCCCGCCCCAAAACGACATCAGAGAATAAGCGACTTTAAGCAACGCAAATGATCCCCCGAAAAAAAGTGATGCAAGAAACGCCCGCAAAAGCACCGCCCCGGAAAAGGTTATGCCTTTCTCCTTGCTCAAAAGCACCAAGCCAAAAACAAGCGTTACGAATGCAACGCCCGTCAGAATATCAATCGAACGTGCTTCTGGGAGCATCAAAAAAACGAATAAAAACGTGGCAATCGGGACCAGTCCACCCGTCGCCGGCACAATACGCGAGACTTCAAAATCCCGGATCCCCCGGTAATAGGGAATTAGTGCAATAATAAAACTCGCGCCCGCGATCATAGCAATCCACCACGCTCCCTGTGGAACGGGAAAACCCAAAAACGGTATCCCTAATAGCAATAAAGTGCCCAATAACCCGACAGACGTCGCGTACGTTTCCGGCGTTTTTAGAGGTCCCACCAAAAGTGCTTTGTCCCCCATCGCGACGATGGCAAACAAAAGATACGCTCCGATTGCAAAAAAAAGCCAGGTCATGCGTTAATGGGATTCCACATACTCCATAATATTTTTCGCTCCGTTCCGTTCCATTTTTTCAAATCCCGCTTTCGCGGCCCGCGAAAAACTTCCGCTGTCGAGCTGCTTCAGGAACCACTCTTTAATAGTATAACCTCCCGGCTGATCCATGCCTGACCCCAGTTTTAAAAGCCACTCGCGGTTGCGGATTTCTTGCGCCCCAATGGGAGACGTCATAACAATCGGCAGCCCAAGCGCGGCATAAAAGGAAAGTTCCGATGGTTTCGTCCATAAAATATCCGTTCTTCGCAATAAATCGTTGAGCGTCGAAAAGAAATTCATGCTGTGGTCAGCGCGCACGACCGCCACCCGCGCTGACGTCAATCCTTCGTGGTCGCGCAACCGTTCAAACTTTCGCGCGACATCTTCGCGTTTCCCCGCGATTAAATTCACCGCTACGCGACCTTCGCGGATCAACGGTGCAAAACATTCGATCAGTTCTTCTCCGGTCTCCACCTGCGCCCCCGCCCCACCTACGACAAAGGTAATAGTAATCGGATGCCCGTTTATTTCCGTGAAACGCGTCATGCGAGATTTGAAATCAGTTTCCGCGTTTTCAGTAAGGAGCACGGGAAGAGGAAACCCGCTGATGACGATACGTTTCGACGGCACCCCGTACTTTTCAAGATGCCGTGCCGCATACCCTGTGGACGCAAAATAAATAAAACGATTAACCAACGGATTTTGAGAAACCCATGCGCGGGAAATATCAGAATCTGTCGTCACAACATACGTCTGTCCCGGATATTTCCAAACATCCGCCATATGCGCCACGGTAAAAAAAGTGGCCACAAGCGGCGCAGGATTTTTAGAGAGTTTTTGAATCAAATGTCTGCCGAACCCCGAACGAACGTACCGGTAAATCTGACGCAATTGAAACGTTGTTTTTCGTTCATCGCGCGGATCGTCAATATCATGAATCGCCTGAAAACGGTCAAAAATCCGGAACAGTCCTTCGCCGACAGACCCTCCACGTTCCTTTATGCGTGAAATCGCATAATAACCGGACTCCATGCTTTTCCATCGCTTTCTGTCCGCTTCCGGAATCCCATTATAATCGTTCGCGATAATAATTTGGCCGTCGAACGCAATCGGAAGAAGCGGCAATGCTGCGCGCTCGTGTCCATAGCCCATATTCACCGTCACCACCCACGCTTTTTTCACTTGCTTTCATTATAGCCAAAAACCGTCCTGAATGTATCGAAGGACGGATTTTATTTTTCTTTCGGAATCTCCTTTTTCGGCTTCCCTTTCCGTAACAGGTTTATTTCATCCCTTAAAATAGCCGCCAATTCAAAATCCAAACGAGCCGCCGCGTCGCGCATTTCGCGCTCTTTGATTTTCAGTAAATCGCTCAAAGCCTTTTTCGATTTCGGAATTGGTTTTATTTCAAGCGATAAAATTTCCTCAACCGGCAAAATATCCTGAATCGCCCTTTCGATCGTTTTCGGAGTGATGTGATGCTTTTTGTTGTACTCCAGCTGGATCGTGCGCCGCTGGTTCGTCACATCAATCGCGCGCTTCACAGAACCTGTCTCTGTATCCGCGTACAAAACCACCTCTCCGAATACATTGCGCGCCGCACGGCCGATCGTCTGTACCAACGATGTCTCACTGCGCAAAAATCCTTCTTTGTCGGCGTCCAGTATCGCCACCAGGGATACCTCCGGCAGATCTAGTCCTTCGCGTAAAAGATTCACGCCGACTAAAACATCAATCGTGCCTTTGCGGAGGTTTGTGAGAATACGAATTCGATCCATGGTTTTTACATCGCTGTGCAGGTATGCCACTTTCATTTTTGACTCTTCCAAATATGCGGAAAGGTCCTCCGCCATCTTTTTGGTAAGCGTAGTTACTAATACGCGCTCTTTCCGCTCCACTCGTTCCTTGATACGGAAAATCAAGTCATCCACCTGCCCGCGTGCCGGACGCACCGTGACTTTCGGATCTACCAATCCCGTAGGACGAATAATCTGCTCTACAATCTGTTCGCTATGTTTTTTTTCGTAATGGCTCGGCGTTGCGGACGTATAGATGCGCGCACCCACTCTTTCTTCGAACTCTTTGAAGCGAAGGGGGCGGTTGTCCGCGGCGGAAGGCAGACGAAAACCGTACTCAATAAGGGTTTTCTTGCGCGACGCGTCGCCCGCATACATCCCTTCCAGCTGGGGAATGGTGACATGGGACTCGTCAATGACGGTCAAAAAATCTTTGGGGAAATAATCAAGTAAGGTGTCCGGCGGCTCTCCGGCGGTGCGGCCTGAAAGTGGCTGTGAATAATTTTCAATGCCGTGGCAGTATCCCACCTCACGAATCATCGCCAGGTCAAATCGCGTGCGGCGCTCCAGCCGTTCCGCTTCCAAATATTTTTTCTCTTGTTCGAATTTGACGAGCTGATGGTTCAGTTCTGTCTCAATCAATTTTACCGCGTGTTCACGGTTCATAAGCGGCGTAATAAAATGCTTCGCGGGCGCGATATAAATTTCTTTCAACTTCGGGGTTCTGCCGATTTGGAATCCTTTCACGGGATCGACTTCATAGATCTCCTCGATGATTTTGTTTTGAATGGAACCCCCCGGACTGTTTTTTAATTTAAAGACATAGATCACTTCCCGATCCGACGGCATAATTTCCCAATTATCGCCTCTCAAACGAAACGTGCCGCGTTTTAAATTCGAGGTAGTTCTCGCAAACTGCAACTCAATAAGTTTTTTGATGAATGTGCTTCGGTGAATGAAAGTTCCGATTTTGAAATGAAAAATATTCTCGGCATAGATTTCCGGCGCTCCCAGGCCGTAAATACACGAAACGGACGCGACCACAATCACGTCTTTGCGCGTTAGGAGCGCGGTCGTGGCCGCATGGCGCAGACGGTCGATTTCCTCGTTGATCATCGCCTCCTTGCCGATGTAGGTATCGGTCGTGGGCATATACGCCTCCGGCTGGTAATAGTCGTAATACGATACGAAATAATTCACGGAGTTTTTGGGGAACAGTTCGCGGAATTCGTTGCAAAGCTGGGCCGCAAGCGTTTTGTTGTGTGCAATCACCAACGTCGGTTTTTGCACGCACTCAATCACATTCGCGACCGTGAACGTTTTCCCTGAACCCGTGACGCCCAAAAGCGTCTGATGAGTATATCCTTTGCGGAGGCCCTGGACCAACGCTTCAATAGCTTTCGGCTGATCTCCAGCTGGTTTGTTTTTTGAAATCAATTTAAATTCCATGGATCATTCAACCTTAAGATGAGTTCGATGCAAAATCAAATAGAAAAATTGCGAAAAGAAAACGCACATGCTTTACTGATAATAGTTCTCTACCAACGGATAGGAAAAGGATATGAATCCAACAGAAGTTCGATACTGCCCAAAATGCAGAGAGAGAAAAGAATGTTCAACGTTTGTCTATATGGGTGCGACAAACTACTCGCTTCAAAGCTTGGATTTTGCATACTTTCTTTGTAATAGATGCAAAGCGGTTCATGTAGACCCGAAACTCTTAAGAAAAGTGATCCAAACTTGGAAATCGGGAAAAACGTATTTACCGTCAGTTCAGTACATGCACGAAGAAGTTATGAACGCTCTCAAAAAAACTTTTTGTAAAGGGTATACTTTTATAAAATTTCCAAAAAATCTTCCTAATGAAAAATAACGCCACATTTTATGTGGCGCTTTTTATTAAGTTATTTGGCTGCCCGGCGCCACCTCTTTATCCGGCACTAAAAGCACCGCCCCGCCTTCTGTATTATGTGCGGCAAGAAGCATCCCCTGACTTTCAAGTCCCGCCATCATGCGCGGGGCAAGATTTGCAACAATAATAATTTGCCGCCCCACAAGGTCTGCTGGTGAATACTGCTTTGCGATCCCTGCCAAAATCTGCTTTTTTTCCGTTCCGATATCAACCATAAGTTTTACCAATTTATCGGAGCCCAATACAGCTTCAGCTGATTCTATTTCTCCAACCCGCAACTCCAATTTTTTAAAATCTTCGAACTCAACCATAAGGATATAGTACTATTCATAGCGCAGGGCCTCAATCGGGCTCTTTTTTGACGCTTGCCGCGCTGGATAAAGCCCGAACACAACGCCCGTGAACGTCGCAACCGCAACGGAAAGCAGGATCGCATTCGGCGGGAGCGAGAAGACCCAACCGGTTGAAAGAAACCGCGAGAGCGCGAAATAAATCGCCACGACCAATCCTCCGCCGATCAAAATACCCCCTATACCGCCAGCGCTTGTCAAAATAACCGACTCCCACAAAAACTGCGTCAAGATATCCTTGTCCGTTGCCCCAACCGCTTTGCGCAGACCGATCTCTTTCGTTCGCTCCACAACCGATACCAGCATGATATTCATAATTCCGATTCCCCCGACCACAAGCGAAATAAACGCGATGGAAGTAAGAAACATCGTAAGAATAGAAGTTATGTCCCCGAGAAGCGAAACAATATCTTCTTGCGAGCGCACGGTAAAATCGTCTTTATTTGGATCGGTGATGCTGTGTGTCTGGCGCAAAATGGACGTCACGCGTGACTTTACGTAATCTGTGTTGTACGCGCTGTCTGCCTCCATAAAAATAGAGGCGTTGTAATAATTGATTCCGAGCAGCTGTTTCTGCGCAACAGTGATCGGAACGGCTACCAGGTCGTCATAATTCACGCCAAGCGGTCCCGACCCTTTTTCTTTCAAAATACCGACCACAGTGAATGAAATGGTATTCAGGCGAAATGATTTCCCAATCGGGTCCATCTCTCCAAAAAGCGTTTTTGCGATATTCGAACCCATGACCGCCACACGGCCGAACGAATCTACCTCTTCCTTCGTGAACGCGCGTCCTTTTGAAAATTCTAGATTGATAATCGAGAAAAATTCCTCCGGGTATCCGCCGTAGACAACGCTTACGTCATTTTGCAGATAAATGGCGCGCGCCTGGCCGTGCACTTCCGCGGCCGCCCGCAGGATGGAGGGTTCCCGCCGAAGCGCCTCCAAATCGCGCTCGGTAAGCGTTTTAATGACGATGCCCTGCACCGAAGGCGGAGGAGCGAACCGGGAACTTTTGTTCGCGCCCGGAACGACAAAAACCAGATTGGAACCGATGCCTTTGATCTGCCCCAAAATCAACTTCTGCGCAGAGTCCCCCAAGGACATCAACAGGATTACGGACGCGATTCCGATCACGATGCCAAGCATGGTAAGCGCGGAACGAAGCCGCGCGTGCCGAACCCCCAACAAAGCCGTCCGTAATGAATCGCGAAACCGCATGCTATTTGAAAAATTCTTCCGAGGAATTCCGCTGATGCATGATCGGCCCATCATACTCGATTTTCCCGTCCAGTAGCTTAATGAGGCGGCGCGCAAACTCTGAAGTGTAGGTTTCATGCGTCACTAAAATTACCGTTTTCCCATTTTTGTTCAAAGTTTTTAAAATACTCATGACCTGCGCCCCCGACTGCGAATCAAGATTTCCCGTCGGTTCATCCGCAAAAATAATGCCGGGGTCATTCACTAATGCCCGCGCAATCGCGACGCGCTGCTGCTGTCCGCCCGAAAGACGCCCTGCTTCAACCCATAATTTTTCTTCGAGCCCTACCGCGCGCACCGCTTCTTCAACCAGATGTCTGCGCCTGCCGTGGGGAACGTCCGAATATAAAAGCGGCAATTCGACATTTTCGAACACACTTGAACGTGACAGAAGATTGAAGGACTGAAACACGAATCCCATCTCTTTGTTGCGGAAAAAAGCCAGTTGGTCGTCCGATAATTCCTCCATTCGTTTCTGAAGCACAACATAAGAGCCCGCTGTGGGACGATCCAGAAAACCCATCACGTGCAGAAGCGTGGACTTCCCAGATCCCGAAGGACCCATAATAGCCACGAATTCCCCTTTTTGGATTTCAAACGAAACACCACGGAGTGCCTGTGTTTCCACGCCGTCCACGTTGTATGTTTTTTCGATATTTTTTACTGCAATCATTATTATTTACCGTTCTTCAGCCCGATATTCAAAACCGCATCCCCTTCTTTGACCCCCGAAAGGACTTCCACAAGGCCGTCTTCGCTTCGCACACCCAGTGTTACAGAAATCTCCAGTGTTTCTTTCCCACTTTTTATTTTCACGAACGTTCCCGCATCTTTTTCCAAAATGGCATACTGCGGAAGCGTAAGCACGTTTTCTTTCCGGAGCGTTTCAATGGCGAGATTCGCGGTAAGTCCGCTTTTAAAGCGCGCGTCCGCATTGCCGGGAATTGCCTTTATTTTAAAATTTGCAACCCCGTCAATCACGGTTTCCGCCGGATCGATATGGGAAAGCGTCGCTTGAAAAGTATTTCCCGGAAGCGCGTCCACGGTAACCCACACAATGTTTCCAAGGGCGATTTTTCCCACATCAACCTCGGGGACATTTGCCTCGATCTCCAGATTATTTTGGGACATAACGGCGACAATGACGCTGTTCGGAGAAATAATTTCTCCAACTTTCGCGTCTTGCCGCGTCACCATACCGTTGATCGGCGATCGCAACACCGTTTTTGCCATCTGTGCGCCGATGGTCCTGACATTTGCCGCCGCCTGTTCCACCTGTGCCTCTTCGGCGGCAATCTCTTCTGGTGTAGCCCCCGCTTTGGAGAGCGCATATTTGTCTTCCGAAACTTTTAAGTTCGCTTCCGCGGACTTGAACCCTTCGCGCGCCGCACTAAGTGCCGTGATGGCGGTACTTACAGAAGAAAGAGCGGATGATACATTCGCTCTCCATCCATCAATTGTTGCCTGCGTCAAAGACCCTGACGGCACCACGGTATTCAACGCGAACGCGGCCGTGCTTACCATGTCCCGCGTGGATACAAGATTATTCTGCGCCGTCGTGTCGTATGCCATAAGATCACCCGTCTCCATAAATGTCTGAAGAGAACTCCCCCACAGAACGAACGGGGATTCGAGCGCGAGACGCTTTGCTTCAATATTAACTTTTATTTGAGAATCCGAAACCGAAAAAAGAAGCTGGGGTAATGTACGCGGATTTAAGAAAAAGGAGTCCAGTTTATTGCGTATCGCATCATTTGCCTTTGCATACGCATCCTGCACTGTGTCTCGAAATGTCTGTCGCGCTTCCGTGAGTGTTACTTGTGCACTCGCGATCTCGGCTACGAAAACATTCAACTCTTCCGAACGTGTGCCTTTCCGCAGCTGATCCAACTTTGCCTGTTCTCTGGCAACGGTGGCGCTCGCTTCCGAAAACTGTGCCGAAAGCTCGCTCTGATCCAATACCACAAGTGTCTGCCCCGCGCTTACTGTGTCGCCCACACTCGCCGAAACCCGAACCACGCGCCCAGTCCGCTCAAACCCCAACTCTACACTTTCCGCGGGTTTAAACTGGCCCGTTACCCGAACCTGCTGGATTACCGTTCCTTTTTTAACTATTAAAAAATCTTCGCTCGGTGCTTTTTTGAATACACCACTTGCATAGAGAATAATGCCCATTGCCACCGCGAGAAGAAGAATTCTCCATGGACGACAAAAAAACCTGAATATTTTTTTCATAGAACGCATATATATTGTATGCGGTGAAAATTTGTTTTACAAGAAAAATACGAATTAATTTTTTGGAAATGGCTCGTACGCGTTTCTGTCGATCGTCCGCGTAAAACAGGTGCGCCCGACACCATGTTCCCAATCCCACATCCCAGCATCCCCTCCCGCGCCTACTGGGACAGGTTTCGGAAAAGACATTATTCCAGATACATTCCCCGACTGCGCAAAAGTGGCACAGAGTGTGAAGGTTTCACCTCCTCCGGGCGCGTATTCGTATTCCGCGTTGGTTTCTGGATCACGAGAAAACAGCTGGCCCAGATTCGCGTTTTGCAACACGTCAAGCGAAGCGGGAAGCGCCCTATGCTTTTGCCAATAATAAATCACCGAACTTTGCAATGATTGCAAATTTTCAAGGCGCTGCGAATCAAATTTCCGCATGCGTTCTTTTGTCGGGGAACCCGCAACAAAAAAACCGGCGACAACTGCAAATGCAATCAAAGTGATGACTCCGATAATGAAATAGCGCATATTACTCCGTTGTATTTGCCTTCACATCCCAGAAATAATAAACAAAGATCGCACCTACAACGCAAAAGACGGAAAACACTTTTAAGACGAAGCGCGTGGTAAGTTCTCCGCCCAAGAAATTATAGACCAGCGATACGACATCTCCGATTAAAATGAGTGCCGCGACAAACAGCGTAAAATACACAAGCCATTTTCGGATACGCAACTCTCGTTTCCAAGTCTCGCGTACATACTGCTTTCCAAGATACCGCATCGTGAAAAGATACGCAGGAAAAACGACAATGAGTGCGGAAATTGAAAAACGAATCGCATTGCGCGCGCTTTCCGCCTGATAAGTCCGCAGTCCTTCGAGCGCGTCCGGCATTCCCAGATTGATATAGGCGAAGAAAAGTGAAATAAGACTCCCCGCGCTTGCGTAGAGCGTGATAATCCCGAGTAAATGCAAAAATACATCTTTCGGAGACGCTTTGGGACGTTCTTTGGCTACGACCGGTAAGGTATCCATACGTTCAGTATATCATCTTACGGATTCCATTGAGCGAGAAAAAAAACGGAAGATAATGGATCCCACAAAAGCGCGGTCAAGACGACTCCAAGAAGAAAGGGGTACCCGAGCGTCGTGTAGGACTCTTTTGAAGAGAATATTTTATAGAGTGATACCGTAAGAACAGAAAGAAATAAAACCGGAATGAACAAAATAATCTTTGGCCACCCAACGACCAGCGCACACAAAAACCCGAGCTGCACCTCCCCTTCGTAAAAAAACCTGCTGTTTCGCTTTTCAAGCCACCGTAAATAGACACGAAAAACCCACGCCATCGCAATCGAAAGGAACGCGAATGCCCAAAAATGTCCCCACGAGTAAAAAAGGAAATAACCAAGCTTGCTTTTAAAAATCCCCGCAAAAAAGTCCGCGAGCGGCGATATCACAACGGAATCAAGCGGAAACTGAAGGAACGATTGTGTGAACGCGGAAGCACGCCATACCCAATATTGCCCAACGGTGGAAAAAAAGGCATAGACCAGATGAAATACGATCACTGCCAATGCGAGCTGGCGGTAGGAAAAACGCAGGAAAAAGTTGTTGGCGGGTTTTTCTCCCCCCCGTTCTGTCACATATCGAAATGCCGCGTAAAAAATAACCGCTACCCACACCACGGAAGGAACCCACTCAAGAAAAGGACCAATAAAAAAATTTGTCATCACCACTGATTATACCTTGGAAATCCACGAACGAAAAAGCCACAGTGAATTAATCAACGGGGAAAAAAATTTAGAGCGCATCCATCAAAAGAAATTACGACTCCGGATGATCGGGGTTCTTTTTCGGCTTCAAAGGAAAACGATCGCCTAGATAATAAATATATAAAATATCCAACACCGCCATGGTATTCACGACCAAGATGATGATAAACCACCATTTCTGCTTTTTATGAGCCGCTTTCCAGAGTGCGAACCCTTTCCACGGCAAAACCCATAAAACCAGCATCACCGACAAAAACGGATGCGCTCCAAATAGTGTTTCCATAGATACCTTTATTATAGAAAATAAAAAGCGGACTACCAAACACGGCGTCCGCCCAAAACTATGTAAAACAGAGCTTGAATTCTACGGACCGATTAAAACCGCGGCCGCAACCACCGTGGTCCAGAGTCCGTTCTTGTTTCCTTCGGCCGACTGCGTAACGTTCATCGCGCGCACGATTTTTCCGCTCATTTTGAATAACTGTTCCCGTTCGTCCCATGCCTGATCGGGACTGAACTCAATTCCCTGAATGGATGCGAGCATGGAGGCGGCCAAGTCCTCCGCATAATCTCCTGCTTTTTCGCCGGTCTCTCCGAAGCTATGATGCTCTGAAATATAGCCATGCGCGGCGGCGTCCGCGGGAATCGCAAGCCCGACTGATGTCGCAATTAAACGGTTCGGCTCATTCGTGGCATTCCGTGACATGACACAGTACACAATTTCTCCGTGTGCAAGATACGTGAGTCCTTCTTCTTTTTTGATCATCTTGCAGCCGGGCGGAAAAATACTCGAAACCGTAACCAAATTAAAAGGCGCGATTCCCGCATCCCGTAACGCCATTTCAAACGAGGTGAGTTGCTCCCTATGCACTCCCACTCCTTTCGTCAAAAATATTTTTTGCGGTACCATTTTATTTTTTTGTCGGCGTGGCGTCCTTCACGCCCAGCAACTCAACTTCAAATGTTAAGGTTGCGTTCGGGGGAATTACAAAATTTCCGCTTGCGTCTTTTATTCCGTTCGGACCATACGCAAGTTCGGACGGAATAACCAGGCGCCGCTTCCCTCCCACCTTCATCCCCTGCACACCCCTATCCCATCCCGGAATAACTTGGCCACCACCCAACAGAAACGTAAACGGGATGCCACGGTCATACGAACTATCGAATTTTGTTCCGTTCGCGAGTGTTCCCGTATATTGCACGGTTACTAATTTGCCGGACACGGCCTCTGCCCCGGTTCCGATTGTTCCGTCATAAATTGCAAGCTGTCCTGCTGTCGGGCTCGCGGGCGTTACCGGCGCTCCCGACTGATTATTTTTGCGCGATGACATAAAACTGGGCGTACTGACAATGGAAAAAACAATCACAAGAACTGCAACGACTCCCACAATAATGATACTTTCTTTGGTTACCGACATAAATAGAATCCTATCACACCATCTCTGAAAATTCTAACGTGTCACCTTTTCCGGTTTTTGTTTTCTGCAACGTCCCCGCCGGGAATTCGATCACCGTGGCATACCGCGGATTCCAAAAAAAGAGGCGCCCGGGAGACAAATCTTCGCGCACCGCGACCACGCGTCCTTTGCCATCGCATACCGCAACATCGATTGAAAACTGCATTCCAATGGTATGAATCCCCCATCGCGTTCTGAAAACAATCGTGTTCGGCTTGCGCGCGCCAAGAAGCCCTGTTACTTTTTCCGAAAGCGTACGCGCAACCACTGCCTGTTCCGCGAGTATCGCGTTGTTGGAGCTATTTTGTATGCGCATTTAGATGCCGATTCCTTGCACGCTCTGTAACGATTGGCTCAGTTGATTCAGAAAGGCCGCGACGCTCCAGACTCCGATAAGAATAGCGGCGAGCGTAATACCCATTGCTACATACCCGATCTTTTTTTCCCTCTCGCCTCCGTGTTTTAGGTATTGATAGCCGTACCAGAATCCTGATCCGGGAATGGCGAAGCTCAAAAAATAAATGCGTGCCTGCGTCATGCCATCGGTGGATGGACCGGGCTCTTTAATTTTCTTTCCGCACTGCGGACAGAAATTCACATCTACCGAAAGAGCCACACCGCAATTCGAACAAAATGCATCCATATAGTTATCATACCATTGCCACGCCCCTAAATTTCGGTGAGTTGCACTGACCCTATCGCAAAGATATAATAAGTTTAGTTATTTTCCACCCAAACAAGAGAAGGAGATACGATGAGATTGGAATACGAAGAACGTAGCGCTCCACAACCATCAGCGCGATTGGTGGGCGATTGCAGACTCTGCAATTGCCGCCATACATTTTTACACTGCAAAAAACACAAGATATTCCTCCAAATGATAGAAGGGCGTGGATTATACTGCCCGAAGTGTAACGAAACGAGTTCTGGAAATCCGGCTGAATTTATTCTCTGCTGTGTGGAATGCGAGAAACCGCTTGCGGTGACCGAAGGAGAAGGGTCTTACTGCCTGAACTGCAATTTTCACCCGTCCATGCAGGACACATTTCTTTGGAAAATCGAAAAGATATCAAACCCGACGTAAGTCGGGTTTTTATTTTTTCTGCTCTTCTAAAATCCGATTCAGGAGTTTTTTTGCCTCCTGCATGCGTTTGTCGTCCAGAATTGAGACCGGAAGGACGACACGCTTGGTGGAGACAAGCGCCCGCACCATGCTCTTGATCCGCGGCTCGTCTACCTCATCGCATTTCGAAAGAAAGACATATTCTTCTTTTTCGAGCAACGCGGGGTTATATTCGCCGAGTTCATTCCGGATCGTTCGATAGTCCGCGAGCGGATCTTTTGTTGTGGCATCAATAAAATGGAACAAAATCCGTGTGCGTTCAATATGGCGTAAAAATTTTATCCCTAATCCCTTCCCCAATGATGAGCCCTCAATAAGCCCCGGAATATCCGCAAGAATGAGTTCATAATAGGCACCTAAATGTGGTTCAAGCGTGGTAAAAGCGTAATTTGCAACCGGACTTTTCGCTTTTGTCACGGCATTCAAAAAACTCGATTTTCCCACATTCGGCAACCCCACAAGCCCGATGTCCGCAATGAGTTTTAACTCCAACCGCAGTACGCACGTTTCGCCGGGCAACCCCGGCTGAGACTCCTTGGGCGTCGTATTCCGTGCTGATCGATAATGAAAGTTCCCCTTTCCGCCTTTTCCGCCCCGCGCAACCAGCGCGCGTTCGCCAAGTTTGGTAAGTTCGTATTCCGCACCCGTATCCTTGTTGGTAACCGATGTGCCCCGCGGAACATTCAAAATCAGGTCGGTGCCGCGATGCCCGTCCCGAAACGCGGAGCGTCCGTCCTCTCCTTTTTCCGCAAGAAAAACTTTTTTTGTGCGAAATTGCTGGAACGCTCCCAGATCCGCCACCGCTTCCAGATAGACATCGGCGCCTTTGCCACCGGACGCACCAGTAGGACCAAGCGTCATTTTTACATTGCTGAACGCCACGGCTCCTTTGCCGCCTTTCCCCGCGCTCACCTTAATGGTAACGTCGTCAATCAACATACGTTCAGTGTATCGCGTTGTCGTGCTTTTGCCAGCAAAATAAACCCCCCGCCAGGTAGCGGGGGGTTACAATCAATCTAACCGAAGCCGGGCACAACGCTCGAGAAAATCAAGTGCCATCCGAAATGCAATTCCCCGATGCGAAATGAGATTTTCTTCTTCCACGGACATTTCCGCTAAAACTCTAGCTCCGTTCGCAGGAAGAAAAATTCCACTATAGGGCATCTTGGGTTGAGGTGGAACTCGCTCTTCTTCTAAAATCCATCCCTCAAGAGAACCCTCGAAAAAGTGGGTGGATCCGTCCGGCGCGAACACAACTACAGCTGTCTCAAAAGTTGCGCGCCGATCGACAATTCCTTTCAGCTTCTCCAAAGTGAAAAGTGTAATATCATGCGTTTCCGCATTCTCCCCTGCCCAACGTGCAGAGTGTACTCCGGGGGCGCCGCCTAATGCCGGGATAAAAAGCCCGGTATCATCCGCTATCACCCAAGAACGCATATCACCTTTAATATGATCGCGTGCATACGTGGCTTTTTTCAATGCATTTGCAAAAAGCGTGGCCCCGTTCTCTACTGCCCCTCCTTCTATCCCCGCTTCGGTAAGGGTGAGAATCTCAACTGGGAGCGCTTCAAAAATCCCCCGAATCTGTTCCGCTTTACTCGGGTTCCGCGTCGCCAAGATAATGCTCATTCTCCGAACTCCTCTCTTTTATTTATGCAAAAATGAACTGGCTAGACTATACTCGTCCTTCTGCTTTATGTCCACGTCACTCTTCCTTCCCGGACATGTTTATATTCATGCGCGATAAGACCCACCATCACCGCGTCAAAAACAGTAGCGACCCCCAACAGAATGGACGGATGGGGAAAAAAGACGATAACTCTGGACAGTAATGAACAGAAGAAAGACCGCGATGGAAACGGGATACGCCCAGACCTTCTTTTTCAACAATCCCCACGCCAAAAATAGTTTCAAGGCTCCATGCGTGATAAAAAATAGGACGATCCAGAACCGCGCTTCAGAAAAAACGGTGCTAACGCCCCGCATGAAAAAATTCGCAAGGAAATCTTTCGGATCTTCGAATAATTCTCCTTCCACCATGGCGGAAAAAAACCGCTGAGTAACGCGGGTGGTGCGACATACAATACCAGACTAAAAAGAAATTCCAGGATCCCGTCGATGGCTTTGACGACCACGGCGATTTTAAAAACCTGTGCATGTTGTTATTATGCACCTCAAAACTGAAATGGATTCCCGCTTTCGTATAAACAAAACCACCCCTTGATTTCTCGCGGGGTGGTTTCAGACGCTGGCGTAAATTACGCGCGCGATACGTTCGTGGCACTCGGGCCCTTTTCGCTATTCACGACTTCAAAGGTGACGGCATCGCCTTCCTTGAGTTCGTCAAATGTCACTCCTTTCAGTTCCTTGGAGTGAAAGAAAAGATCCTTCGGTTCGCCTTCACGAGCAATGAATCCAAATCCTCTTGCTGTGACGAGCGTTTTAATTGTTCCGTTCATTTGTTGTTATTTATTTGCCTAGAAACCCGACCTCGTCTCTGGGTTGATTAGTAGTATCTGTCAATCATATCAAAGAAGGAACCTTTTGTCAAACGTTCATAATGTCTCACCACCCTGGAAACACCCATGGCTTCTAGGGGTGTTTTTCAACCTAGGCGTTTCTGGGATCTGGTATTGAGCGCGCATTCGACAGATGCGAGTTCCTATTCTGATTCCCGCAAAAGCGACGGCGAAGCCGTCGCGGAGCGAAGCCCAGCCCCGCCATTGGCGGGGCTGGGCGAGGGAACAGTCTCATCTTCAAAAAGTGAGTTCGTATCTAGTTTTGTGGCTCCGGCGCCTGGATTCGAACCAGGGACCATCTCCTTAACAGGGAGCCGCTCTACCGCTGAGCTACGCCGGAATATTTAATGGGCTGACGGTGCTAATGGGTATACTACCAAACCAAAAACCGCCCCACAAGAGGAGCGGTTTTTGGATTCATTTTTATGGAACCAATGAAAGCCAGTTTTCAGCAGACCATCCGTCCACGCCCGTATTGTAGTTGATGTGCCACCAAATATACCCATCCGCCGCAATCGGTCCTCCCATCACAGAACCCAACACTCCTGCCGCTTGCGTACCGAGTAAAGTTCCTAAACTTGTGGGAGCTCCACGGACATTCAGACTTGCAGTCGTTCGTACGTTGCCACCAATCGCAAAGAGTGTACTCACCGGAGGCGGCATTACGTCGCTTGCCGCGGCACCAACGGCTTTCAATAAGTAATCGCGTGGCTTCGTAAACGTCGGCATATAGGTTTTGTTCACATACGCCGTTCCCAATTCATAGAGCGCCACAGAACTAAACCCACGGCTTCTTAAGAAATGGATAAAGTCCGCGGCGGTCTGTTCGTCCCAATAGGTCACGGTTTGCTTTCCATTCGCATCCGTCCACGCAAAATATTTTGCGTTTGCCACGGAGTCCACTACAAGCGGCTTAGTGGAATAATCGCGCAACACTTGCCCTAACGTCATCGGAAGATAGGTCTGATTTGCGACACCGATATACGACTGACAGGGACCGTCCGTTCCTGTATATCGTTCAAAATAGGTGGCCATATACATGGAAAGTTTCGATCGTGGGACTCCCAACTGCGCCCAACCGTTTACCGTCACATAGGCCTGTTCCCCATTCGACGTTGCGTCCATATAAGTATGAGCATCAAACGGCGTGCAGGCGGGATGATAGAGAGCGTTCGGAACATCAGTGGACCCGTTCCCGACACCTACAACCTTTGGGATACTTTCCGAGATGAAGAAATCAACATAAGGGCTGGTCGCGAGCGGGTCTACGCCGCGCTGTGCCGTATTGTACTGTGCCAAGTCCACGGTGATTGTAAGCACGCCGCGCGGTACCATCGTATCGAGTGCTGTCCGGAGTTTTGAGAGAAAAATGGTGAAGTTATCGCGATCCGCCGCACCCGGGTACTCCCAATTGATATCCACTCCGTCATACCCTTTTACTTTCAGATAATTTACGACCGCGTTCACAAACGTATCGGTACGCACCGGATCGGCAATAATCCATCCGAGCGCATGCGCGGTACCGAAAAACGCCACATCCGCAATCCCCAGCAACGTTTTTTTGCCATAGAGATGAGACTCGTCAATCAATCCGCGCTGAACACTTTGCACCACTTGTCCTGTTTTCGGATTGATGTAGGCATTTCCCTCATCGCTCGCCCTAGGAATAAAATAGGGAGAGGTGGAAGTAGGAATCATCGAAAATTGAATCGCGTGCGTCACAATTGAGAAATCAACATCCTGCGGCGTATACCCAAGACCCACGTCCCATGTGGGATAGTAAGCAAGCACGGAAAAGGTACTCGTGCTCACCGGAGGCGGTGGTGGTGTTCCTTGTGTCGTCGCGCTCACAC
>CAYISA010000007.1:0-36659 GCA_964365955.1 uncultured Candidatus Saccharibacteria bacterium
CTCAATTTTGACAATGGTATTATTGGCAACATCGGAAAGGCGGGCTAGTTTCTCTTGCGAAAGCCCTTTGGATTCCCGCAATTTTCTCAAATTTTTTGATATATTTGACATATAGTATCGCGGTAGTAGAATTAGAGTATCAGTATGCCCTACTTACTACCATGATACTAGAAAATTTGAGAAGTGCCAAATCAGGGAGTTCCTTAGCCTTTTCCGCGCAGGGAGGGAGGGGCAAGGAAAAGAATCTTGTCGCCGCCAAAAATCCCGTCCGTCCGAGCGAGGGTGCGGCGGAAGGGGGGTGTGGGGGGAATTCCGCCGCACCCGAGCGAAATCAAACAGAGGCCAGCCCCGCCGCCCTGCTCGTTGAGAGCAGAACACCAAAGAAAAGTTTTGTTTTCCTTTTAGAAGAAAAAATCGGACGCGCGCAAATCAAAAAATGCGAACAAAACTTTTCTGTGGTGTGGCGAGCGTTAGCGAGCGGCGGCGAGGCAACCTCCCCCCAAAATTGTGAAAGTATTATCTGGTGCGCGGGACAGGAGTTGAACCTGCATGCCCTTGCGGGCGCTACCACCTCAAGGTAGTGCGTCTGCCGTTTCGCCACCCGCGCGTGGGAATACTATAATCGCATCTATATGAATTTTCAAGAATAAAAAACCGCCTCAAAGCGAGGCGGCTTAGAGTCCGAATGGGCTTAGAGAGTATTCATGTCCTACTGCGAGATAGAACCAGAGACCAAGAAAAATCGCAAATCCTACAACAATAGCAATCCGTTTCCGCCATCGTATCTCCTCGCGTGAAAACACCTGCCCTTCTTTTGCTTCAAACCCACGCAGGATTTTCTCAATCAGAAGCATGGCGAAGACAAACACAAATGCAAAAACACACACCAGTTGATATGGCATACGAATCCCCTTTATTGGACATATAGGAGAAGAACTGGGTTCAGTGTATCGCAAATAAACTAATTATGCAAACCAGGCGCTACGGAGTGTTTTTTTCTATAATAATCGGTGTTTTTACATTTTGTCCACCGAGTGTAAAACCGATTGCAAAAGCAAGGGTCAGTAAAATCAAAAGTATGATTGCAACGATCCAGATTTGTTTGCGCCGAGCGTTCGAATCGATTGGATTTGACATTTTTTCGTCCATAACTCTATAATTCTATTCTATGGCACATACCAAAGCCAAGGGGTCAACTAAATTAGGCCGTGAATCAGAATCTAAGCGTCTGGGCGTGAAACTGTTTGACGGCGAGCCGGTGCTTCCGGGCGAGGTAATTATCCGACAGCGCGGAACAAAATATTATCCTGGTTTGAACGTACGCCGCGGCGGTGACGACACATTATATGCGGCTAAAAAAGGCACCATTAAATTTGCGAATAAACGGCGCACGCGTTTTGATGGGGAACGGCGTATCGTGAAGGTTGTAAACGTAGTGCCTGTGCCAGCTAAGTAATTTAAATTTTAGGATTCCTTAACCGCCCTGACCGTGAGGGCGGTTTTGATTCCTTCGCCCAAATCTACGTCCACCTTGAACTCCCCCAGTGATTTGATGGGGTGCGGCAGGTGCGCTTTTGCGTGCACGTATCCTTTTTCGGCGAGTGCGTGATCGATTGTTTTCGCCGTGATTGAACCGAATACCTCGTTTTTTTCGCCGACTCTCATTTTAAACTCCAACGTCTCGTTTTGAAGGTGTGCCACTTCTTCATGGAGTAGCACGATGAGCGCCGCGTGCTCTGCGTTTGCCTCCGCTTGTTTTGCGGCAAGGTGTGCCAGCGCCGAGGGTGTCGCGATTTCCGCCAGTTTTTGCGGAATAAGGGCATTGCGAGCGTAACCTTCTTTAACCTCTTTTACCTCCAGTTTTTTTCCGAGTCCTTTTACGTCTTTTAGTAAAATAATCCGCATTATTTCAACATTATTTTCATCAGTTCAACCGCTTTTTCAAGTTGCGGATCGCGGTTTGCTTTCGCGTCCTCGTCCGAAATTTTTACCTCCACGTCCGGCGCCAGTCCTTTTTTGTCGATCTCCGTACCTTTCGGCGTAAGCCATTTTGCAATAGTGACCTTTACCTGTGCATTATCCGAAAGCGACAGGATATCCTGTACACTCCCCTTTCCGAACGTCCGTTCGCCGACCAATCGAATGCCCCGATTGTCGCGGAGAGCCCCGGCTAGAATTTCCGCCGCGGAAGCCGATCCGCCGTTTACAACCACCACGACCGGCATTTTCAAGAATGCTTCGTTGCCGCTGGCGCGTCGTTCGGCGGTATCACCATTGCGCATAGCTTCTTTTACCACTACGTCGCCGCGGTTCACAAACCAGCCGGCCAAGTTTACGGCCGCATCCAAGTACCCACCGGGGTTGTTCCGCAAGTCCAGCACAATACCTTTTGCTCCGTGGATCAAAAGCGCGAGCGAAGCGTCATAAAATAATTGCGGCGCGTTATTGTTAAAGTTATAGAGATGGATATATCCGATGTTCCCATTCTTGATCTCCGAATCCACCGTCGGAACCTGAATGACTTCGCGGACGATTTCAAAATCTTTCGTGTCGCGCCATCCCTCACGGTAAATGGAAAGCGTAATTTTGGTTCCGGGTTCGCCGCGGATTAATTTAATCGCGTCGTCCACCATAAATCCTTCGGTGGAAGTCGGGCCAATTTTTATGATCGAGTCCCCTGCTTTTAAACCCGCGCGCTCGGCAGGACTTTTCTTGAGGGGGGTGATAATCACCACTTGGGAATTTTTAAATCCCAGTTCGGCTCCGATTCCACCAAAACTCCCGGCAAGCTCCTGCTGGAACTTTTTCGCGTCTGTTGGCGGGAAATAAGTGGTATATGGGTCACCGGTTGCCGCGAGCATTCCTTTAATCGCGCCATCCAACAAGTCCCTGTCCTTCACGTTTTTAATGCTCACATAGTTGTCTTTCAGGATACTCACAGCTTCCCAGAAGAGCGGAAAGTTTTCGTTGATCAGCTGCTTGCTATCGGTGATGTTGATTACCTTCCGTTCGCTCGCATAACGCTCGCCGCCGTAAAACGCCGCGCCCAAAATAATAATTGCCAAGAAAATCCCACCGACAATCTTCGGCCATTTCGGTTTCAATTCCATAATGGTTTAATTTAATCAGGTTCCATTGCGCCGCGCAACTCGCTTCCGCGCGTCTTTCTATTCCCTACATCGTATCGTAGAATGAGTGCGTGGTGATTGATAAGGAATATCTCGAGGTTTTGAGAAAACGGAAGAAGGACACGCGGGTTTACCAAAAACATCAGATGACGGGGTTGATGCTTGCGGAGATTTTACACGACAATGCACACAAAGCGCTGTATATCAAGTTGGCGAAAAGCCACGGGGAACAGCGTCTGCTGGGGCTTGCAAAATTGGTAGCGGAGAATACAAAGGTAAAAAATAAAGGCGCGTACTTTATGCGCGTTCTATTTTCAAAAGATGATGGACAAAATTTGGGTCGTTGAACGGAAGGACGAGGAAAAATTCCTCCGCAAGAAAGCGGCGGCGTTTGATTTTTCGAATTCCACGAAAAAAGAGATACAGGAACTGTTGAGGCGCATGCGCGACGCGATGAATAAAGCGAACGGCGTGGGGCTTTCCGCAAACCAAATCGGACTTCCCTACCGCGTTTTTGTGGCGCAGGTGCCGGACGCGCAAGGGCACCTGAAATTTTACGCGCTTTTTAATCCTAAAATTGAAAAACCATCCACGAAAATGGAAACGTTGGAAGAAGGATGCCTTTCGGTCCCGGAAACCTACGGACCAGTGGCGCGACATTATCAGCTGGTTTTGAACGGACAGGATAAGCTCGGAAAAAAAGTAAAGATAAAAGCATGGGGACTTCTGGCGCGCGTGTTTCAGCACGAGATGGATCATCTGGATGGAAAGCTCTTTATTGACCGGGCAACGTCTACGAAGCGCGTGGCAAGAAAAGAAAAATAAACCTATGGCATCCATCGGCACTTTTGCATTTTTGGGAACTCCGCATTTCGCCGCGGTTATTTTAAAGCGCTTGATTCAAGCAGGCTTTATTCCCAAAACCGTTGTGACAAACCCCGATCAGCCGCTAGGGCGCAAAAAAATACTGACACCGCCGCCCGCCAAACAAGTAGTGTTGGATTTACCCGAAGATATTCGTAAAACCATCCGCGTATTCCAGCCGGAAAAATTCGATTCGGAGTTTCTGCTTGCGCTCAACCACTACGATTTTTTTATCGTTGCGGCGTTCTCGAAAATCATTCCAAAGGCCGTCCTTAAAATTCCACGGAAAGGTGTAATTGGGGTGCATCCCTCGCTTCTGCCGAAACTGCGGGGCGCGTCCCCCATCCAAAGTGCCATTCTGGAAGGTGCGGGTCAGACCGGAACCACACTTTATTTGATGGATGAAAAAGTGGATCATGGATCGATCTTGGTTCAAAAGACGCCAGAAAACACCGAACTGGATGCTATTACTTATCCTGAATTGGAAGAACGGCTCGCCGAATTGAGTGCAGATGCGCTTGTGGAGTTTCTACCGAAATTTGCGGACGGCTTGGTGACGCCACAACCGCAAGATGAATCTGCGGCGACGTTTACCAAAAAATTTACGACACAAGACGGATTTATTCCGTTCGACGCGCTTGAACGGGCGGAGAAGGAGGGTGGCGACATTGCTCGTGACATTAACAGAAAAGTACGCGCATTTAATCCGGAACCGAGTGCGTTTACCCTGAATCCATCGCAGGGTGGACTTCCCAAGCGGATGAAGATTTTAAAAACCAAAATCGAAAATGGCAAACTAAAACTTTTAACGGTTCAGTACGAAGGGAAAAAACCACAATCACTCCTCGTATAGCGGGTGTTCAAAATCACAAGACAATCTTTCGTAAAACATCCGCTGCAATTCGGCAATCTTCTAGGGCGTTATGAAGTCCCCTTGGTTTTGCCCCGAACTGCTGAAAAATTTCCTCCGAACGGATACTCCCCGTGTACCCTTGTTTTAATAAATGAATATAAGCAACAGGCCAAATATCCAGTACGTGATAATCATACTGTCCCCAGTCTATTCCCGCCGCATGTATGATCTTTTTGAAGTGGGTAATGTCCAGGGTCGCCGCCCAAGATCCGATAAGGACATCTGTCCCAAATTTTTCAAACACCATTCGCCCCACTTCTGCTTGGGAAGGAGCGCCTTTCAATAATTCTTCGGAAATGCCCGAGGCAGATTTAATTTTTCCTTTCAGATCGGCAAGGATATACGAAGAAAAAGAATCCTTCTCCTCCAACGTTTCTTTATCCAAAAGAATAGCCCCAATCTGAACGGGTTCCGTTTTTCCTTCAAAATCGATACATAAAATGTTTTTTGAAAATTTCATACAATGTGGCTGGCCGTCTTGAATGGAACGCAATGCAGATCTTTCGGTTGCAGGTGTTGCATGGAAAACATAAGAATTTCCTTCCTCTATTTTTCAACAAGTTTAAAATCGCTTGAAAAAATATCTGCTGGCTTCAGTCCTAATCCCCCGGTGTATTGATACAAATTTCTGTGTCCCTCTTCAGATTCAGCCTTGATTCTGATTGTTCCATTCGGATTATAGCCGTCGATAACAACGGGGATATTGTGAAAAATAGCGCAACTACCCTGTGGAATGACATATAAATCATTTTCTCCTCCGTGCTTTTTATATTCGTCTAAAATGCGACCCTGCAGTTTCTTAAAAAAAATGAGCTTTGCACTATCATGTTCGTCCATGTTTTTTACCGGATTAAAAAATCTTCTAACCATTTTTTCATCCCGAAAGATCCTTCCCAATGCCGCATAAACGGAATTAATCCAGGAAAAATCGGCCGTTAGATGCATAGCCTCTTTTGAATTCTCTACCGCATAAAACAATTGCGCGTATAAATTCTTGTCTTCCTGATTTCCACTCCAGACATCTTTGTCTTGATCAATTCTGCTCTGTTTAACATCGTTATCACTGGGAGCTATTCTGGCAAGAATGCCCTGCTTTAAAACAACGTCAAGTATTTTATCCAATGTTAACCCTTCAGGATTCTTAAAAAGTTCATCAAGGGCTCGATCATATTCTGCCCTCCAAGCCGAGGTTTCCAAATGTTTGTTTTCTATTGGGTTCGATTCCATAATCTTGATGATATAAGCTCCATCAAAAGATTACCAGCTGTGTTCCTCGGTTCAGTACCAACCAGTTTCAATCAGTATGAGCGTTATTTTGAGGCTGTTCTAGCGGTCGCTCTGGCCCGTCCCGGTCTTATTTTCTGGCTAATATTAGGTTTTTTAGGATGTTCGAAATTAAAAGCCAAATTCCATTTAGAATGAAAAATAAAATAATATATTTTACGAAAAATAGCATTAAATTTTGCTTGGCATAAGCATGAAAAGTTGTGTCATTATAGGAAAAGTTAGATCCAAAAAATGCATTGAATGCAATTCCTTGATCTGTACCATACAAAAAACAAAAATCTTTCCCAGGAATTATCTCATAATTTTGCTTCCCGCTCACGCCCCAACCCGAAACAAATTCAGGACGCTCTTTCAATTTCTTAAAGTTACAGTCGAACTCTAACTCTTCGTCACTACTTAGTACGCTAAATGCGGCGGTGCTAGTGGGGTTTTCATAGATTACTGGTTTTGGGATGAAATCGAGTTTTATATGTATTTCATAAAACCGGATATGCAGAGGGACTTGTAATATATCTGCTATTAATAGTTTTAACGGATGTTGGTCTGTGCCTGTTATTTGCGCATCGCTCAAAGAAAAAGGGCTGCTTCCAAAGCTTCCTAGGTCAGTCTTTGTGAACGGACTATAGAGATAAATAGAAACCAGAAAAGGGAGGAAGAAAACAAGTAAAGTTCTTACGCATACCAGGAAATACTTTTTCCCTAAAAACCTCATAGCTGTGTCTCCTGAATGAAATCCGAACTTTTTACCAAACCAATCCTGACGAAAATTGACCGCCTCCGCTTCGCTCCGGCGGAACGCTCGGGCGCGGTGGAATTCCCCCCACACCCCCCTTCCGCCGCGCCCTCGCTTCTGGCATTTCGGCGAAAAAATCCGGCGGCTATCTAATAAATCCTCCGTGTATCAAACAGCGATATACAACTTTTGATTTTAGCAAAATTTCCTCTTGACCAGCAAAGTTTTCTAAAACACCTTTGACTGTAAATTGGTATGCCCATTCGCCATCAGAAAACTTTGCTGGTCCTCGAACTGGAATAATATCGCTGTATTCCTGCATGAGCGCACGGCGTAGGAAATCGTACACATCTTTTTCGCTAATATTTTCGTCGAGCACGAAGCCAAAATAATTTGCGCCCCATACTGGTTTCTCATCCTCGTATACGATTTCCTCGCCGATAAAGTCGCGTCCACCAAAATAAGAGTCGTGATAAATAAGTCCGTCTTTTTCAAAATGATAATCCTCTGATTTCAAGCGAGAGGGCGCGACTTTTGGCGCGGTCTTGTTGGCATAAGTCGTCTTGTTTGCCTCGTTTAGAAATTTTGAGAGGGTTTGGATGTCCATAATTATTTTTTGGAAACGTAATCAATTATTTTATCCCAATCGAGATTATCTTTCGTGTAAAAACGATCAACAACATCCTTCGTCATCTCGTTAATTTTCTTTACATATAATTCCTTAAATACCTCGTCCCGTTTCTTTGCCTCTTTATCGAGAGGTTGAATTATTTTCTTGTATAGTTGGTCATCGCCGGAAACGAGTTCCCAAAAAGCTTGTCCGCAGATTTTGCAATAACTCAAATCCGGATTTTTGTTCACTTTATGGGGGACATTATCTCGTCCGTACATACAACCATTTACGGATATAATGTCTTTCTTGCCTGCCGCGCGAAGAAGTTTCTTTGCGTTACGAAGATTTTTCTTCATCGTGTTTACCTGATCAGAATTACCCCAGTTTGGGCCAGATTTAATTCCAACGACATAAGTTTTCCCGTCTCGTTCAAAAATGAGGTCAACGCTTCTGTAAATTCCTTCCTCCGCTTTTTTGCCACTTTTTCGCATCTTTGTATCAAGGACAAATTCATCCATATCGATACAATTGGCCTCTAAAGCATGTGATTTAATCTCTGAAACAAGGCTATTGCTCAGTGTCGTTTTCCCAGACCCTCCATTGCCAGATATAAAAATGAACTTATATCTTCCTAAACAGAAATCTATAATTTTTTTTGCGACTTGTTCGCCTGAGTAATATTTCATTATTTTTTATTATATCGCTTCCGGCAGAATTTGCTGAACAAAGCATCTCGAGCGGGATAACCTATCACGAGTTGGTTGCGGGACTTGGATTCGAACCAAGATGACATGATTCAGAGTCATGTATCCTACCATTAGATGATCCCGCAAATGCACGAACGTCCCCACTATACAAGAAATTTTGATTATTTCAAACGCACATGAAAGAATTCTATCGATTCAAAAGTAGTATAATATGCTACCAATTGTGAGTAAGATATCCATTACTATTTTACCAACGATTCCTGTTGCGTTCAGCATACGCATCGCCGCTTTATCGCACAACCAACAATAGCGAAACGCTATACAAAACACCTTAAAACGTTTACTATCTTTAAGCTATGGCACAGACGCGCGGCGACGTTGTTTTGCGTTTTGACAACGTATCATTCGGTTTCAGTCACAAAAAACCGCTTCTCAAGGAAGCTTCTTTTGGTTTGCGTGAAGGAGCGAAATTCACGCTGATGGGTCAGAACGGTTCCGGAAAAACGACGATTTTTAAGTTGATTACGGGAAAGGTAAAACAAGAAGAGGGATCGGTGATCTATAAGGAAGGCGCCACAATTGCGCTTGCGCGTCAGGTAATTCCCCGCGATCAGATGGATATCCCTGTCCGCGATTTTTTTAAGGAGGCATTCCCCGGGCAAACCATCTATAACATTGACCGACGGATTGAAAATATTCTGGAGGTGGTAAATCTGCATGCTCCACTTGAAAAAAAGATCCGCGCTTTTTCCGGCGGCGAGCAAGCTCGTTTGTTGTTGGCATTCGCCCTTATTCAAAACCCCGATCTGCTACTGCTTGATGAACCTACCAACAACCTTGATAAGGCGGGTATCGAGCATCTTACGAAGTTCTTAATCGAGTACCCGAAAACCTGTCTTGTTATTTCGCACGACGCTCAATTTTTAAACGCCTTCACACACGGGGTGCTGTATTTAGATTCCTTCAATCAAAAAATCGAACAATATACGGGAAACTATCTGAAAGTGGTGGAAGCAATCACGGAGCGCATCGAACGGGAACGCCGCTCGGCGGTTCGGAAAGCAAAAGAGGTGGAACACCGGAAAGAACAGGCGAACTTTTTCGCCCAAAAAGGAGGACATATGCGCGATGTGGCGAAGAAAATGCGCGAAAAAATCGAGTTCATCGAAGGTGAAAAAATCGAAGAGCGGCAGGAGGACAAAATCATCCGTTCATTCGTCATCCCCTGCCAAAACGAGATCACGGGCGACATCGTAAAACTCACTTCCGTTTCCGTCATGCGAAACCATAAACCTACGGCGAAGAAAGTGACTATCCATTTGAAACGGAAGGATAAATTGGCGCTGAAAGGGCCGAACGGAATCGGGAAAACAACACTTTTAGAAGCACTTGCGTCCGGAAAAACAAAGGGTATGGAAATTGCACCTGGTACAAAAATCGGTTTCTATCGGCAGGATTTTTCAACGTTGGATTATGAAGAAACGGTGTATCAGTCGCTTACGAACGTCATTGCCGATCGGCACGACGTAACCGAACAGCACCTTCGGTCAACGGCAGCCGGATTTCTGATCGGTCCCGAGATGATGCAGGTTCGGGTGGATCACCTGTCCGAAGGCCAGAAAGGGCTTCTATCATTCGCGCGACTTGTCCTCCAAAGACCGGGGTTATTAATCCTTGACGAACCTACAAATCACATTAATTTTCGCCATCTTCCTGTTATTGCCAAGGCGCTTCAACTGTACGACGGTGCAATGATTTTGGTGAGTCATATGCCGGAATTTGTGAAAGAAATAAAAATAACTCAAGAGTTGGACTTGGGATCCTGATCATCAAAAAATTTCTGGTTGACGCACGATTTTTTGTATAGTATGATGTATCTGTCGTTGGCCGCGAAGGCCATTTTTTTATGGAGATTAGAAATATCGCAATTATCGCACACGTAGACCACGGGAAGACCACCCTGACTGATGCCATCATGCGCCAAACCGGCGCGGCGAAAGAGGGTGTTTCCATGGACTCCAACACGCTTGAACAAGAGCGCGGTATTACGATTTACGCGAAAAACGCATCGATTATGTACAAGGGCACGAAAATCAATATTGTGGATACGCCGGGGCACGCGGATTTTAGCTCCGAAGTGGAACGCGTTCTGCGCTCAATCGATTCCGTGCTGTTGGTAGTGGATGCACAGGAAGGGCCGATGCCACAGACACGTTTTGTGCTCAAAAAATCATTGGAGTTGGGATTAAAACCGATTGTGGTAATCAATAAAATCGACAAAGCCGCGGCAGACCCCGCAAAATGCGAGGAACATGTGTTAGAACTTTTCTTGGAACTGGGTGCTAGTGATAATCAGGCAAATTTTCCCGTGGTCTATGCGAACGGTAGAGCCGGCATTGCAAAATTAAAAATGGAAGACGAGTCAAAAGATCTCTCACCTTTATTAGATGCAATCGTAAAGCATATCCCTTCAGCATCCTCGGAAGAGCTGACCACAAAGACGCTCCGGCTACAGCCATTCAACTTAGGGTATGACAACTTTTTGGGCAGACTCGCGGTGGCGCGTGTGTACGAAGGCATTCTGAAAACGGGCACTAATGTATTTATAAAAAAACCGAGCGGAGAAACGCGTTTAGGAAAAGCCACAAAACTTTTTACCTTTAACGGACTGGAACGCGTGGAAACACAGGAAGCGATTGCGGGAGACATTGTTCTGGTCGCAGGACTCCCGGATATCGATATCGGCGAAACCGTAACGACCGATGCAAACGCAGAGCCGCTTCCCGCAATTGCAATCGGAGAGGCCACAATCGCGCTCAATTTTTTGGTGAACAACTCGCCGTTTGCGGGACGCGAAGGGAAATATGTTACGTCGCGGCAGGTACGCGAATATCTGGAACGCGAACTCGAAGTGAACGTTGGTCTTAAAATTGATTTTGCCTCTCCTGACAGTTTCCGTGTGTACGGTCGTGGAGAATTGCATATCTCGGTACTCCTTGAAAATATGCGCCGCGCTGGATACGAGATCCAGGTTTCACAGCCGCAAGTCATTATTCGCGAGGAAAAGGGGGTAAAGTTGGAACCGTTTGAAGAAGTTCTGGTGGATACTCCGAAGGAATATCAGGGCGTTATTATCGAGCGTTTGGGGACAAGAGGTTTTGTGCTGGAAGATATCCCCCATTCCCACGAAACCGCTGTACGGCTGATGTTTAAAGGCCCTACGCGCGGACTATTGGGCTACCGCAACCAGTTTATCATTGATACAAGCGGGGAAGGTATTCTGGCATCACGCATGATAGGATTTCAACCGTTTGCAGGTGAGATTAAAAAACGCCAAGTGGGTTCCATGATTTCGATGGCAACCGGAAAAGCTCTTGGATTTTCGCTCTGGACGCTTCAAGAACGCGGCGTCCTTTATATCGGACCCGGTACGGAAGTCTATGAGGGGATGGTGATCGGAAATACCGCGAAAGGCGAGGAAATGAAAGTGAACCCGACAAAAGGAAAGCAACTGAACAATATGCGTTCGTCGGGCGCCGACGAGGCAATCGATCTAACGCCGCCTTTCACGCTTACGATTGAGCGCGGGCTTGAAACCATGAGCGACGATGAATATTTGGAGATCACACCAAAAAGTGTGCGACTCCGGAAACAATATCTTACTGAAGTGGACCGCTCTCGAGCAAAGCGACAGGAAAAATAAAACTCCAGAGACATAATAAAAACCCACCACAGAAATGTGGCGGGAGGAATAATTAGTCTGCTCAAACTGAAGTTAACCGACAAGATGGGGAAGCTTGCTTCGTTCCCACCAGCTACTCAAAATCAACCCGGGGATAGCGGTGGCAACGTATGCGAACGTCATCAGAACAAAGATCTGATCGACGATGCTTACGCCAGCTTTACTGTAATCGCCAATCCATTCTGCCGGAGCTAACGACAGCAGAGTGAGCGATCCCGCGAGGATGAAGCAGGCACCCAGCAAGACTACAGAATCCCAATTTTCCAGATACCGCGCTACAATACGCGGAAAGCTGGCTTGTCCTAGAGTCGCCGCAAAAACAACCGTGGCAATAAGAGATGCCACAACAAGGATGGATCCAATGATAATCGGGAACATAAACCTTCTCCTTTATAGTGGTTTAAATTGTTAATTTATAACTATAATAAGTGTAGCATATGCCACATTATTTTGTCAATAGCACAAAAAACCGTTGTTTTATATAGCAAAAGTGGCTAGCGAAACCAGTTATTTAGCGTCTACCTCCGCGTGACGGGAAGTGTCGTGGCCCAAAAGATGATCTTCCGCCCGTGAAACGCGAGCCGTACCCGGAACGCGACGGCGGACGCCGCCCAAACACATGCCGGGACGGACGATCCTCCGGAATACGATCCTGTTCACGTGCCGGAGGAAGTTCCGGAAGTTTTGAAAGCGGCAATACGGAACGGATCAGACGCTCGATCCCCCGAATATCGTTTCGCTGGTCGGGCGTGGCAAACGATATGGCGTGCCCTACGCCGCCCGCGCGGCCCGTGCGGCCAATCCTGTGCACATAATCTTCAGCGGTGCCGGGAAGATCAAAATTCAGAACCAGTTCAATCCCCTTCACATCAATGCCACGTGCGGCGATATCGGTTGCTACTAACACGCGATACTTTCCGTTTCGAAACCCTTCAAGCGCCTCGCGCCGCTGTGAGAGCGAACGATTGGAGTGAATCTCTGCGCCTGCGTGTCCCATAGCGCGCACGTTCGCGGCTATTTTTCGTGCGGCATGTTTTGTCCGCGTGAATACCAAAACGGATCCGCGATACTCAAAAAGCACTTTTTCAAGAAGACGGGGCTTGTCATGCCGCTCCACAAAAAATATTTCCTGCGTCACACTTTTTGCAGCCGTTCCCGACGGCGCAATCTCAACCCGTGTCGGCAATTTCATATAAGCGCGCGCGATCGCGACAATATTGTCCGGCATCGTAGCGGAAAACAGCATGGTCTGCCGTTCGTGCGGAACCGACTGCAGAATGCGTTTCAGCTGCGGTGCAAAACCCATATCGAGCATCCGATCTGCCTCATCCAGCACCAACATGGAAATCTCGTTCAGGCGCAGTGTTTTATGTTCCAGATGGTCTATAATCCGGCCCGGTGTTCCGATAACAATCAAAGGGCTTCTCCGTAGCGCGGCGAGCTGTTTCCCCATCGCTTCTCCGCCGATGAGTACCGCGGCGCGCAATCCAACCGGAAGACCCACTTTGTGAAGTGCTTCATAAACCTGCAGTGCCAATTCCCGGGTCGGAAGAACAATCAGCCCCTTTTTACCGGAAAGCGAGGCCTGAATCATGGGAATCCCGAATGCCAGGGTTTTTCCCGTCCCTGTCTGCGCAATGCCGATTAAATCTTTCCCTTCAATCGCAACGGGAATCGTTTTTTCCTGAATCGGTGTCGGGATAACAAAATTAAGTTTCGATAAAATCGAAAGAATATTCGGTGCAATTCCGAGT
Source organism: uncultured Candidatus Saccharibacteria bacterium (assembly GCA_964365955.1). Lineage (GTDB taxonomy): Bacteria > Patescibacteriota > Minisyncoccia > UBA6257 > GWB1-50-10 > CAYISA01. The sequence goes on from CAYISA010000007.1 coordinate 13,742, forward strand.
CCGTAAAAACCCTGCGGTTCCTTCATATACCCGCACTATACCACACTTTTTCCACTTGTACACTAAAATGCTTCTTGTCCTGACTGCTATAGTTTGTTAGAGTAGCACTACAATGTTCCATTTCGATAATTCCACTTTTGAATGGTTTGAGGCGATGCTGGTATTTTTTTCGACTCTCGTAGCCGATCTCCTTTGGGCGATTTATATCCGGCGTACTACGGAAGGTAAGGCGCTACAATCTGCTATCTTTTCGGGCGTTATTGTTTTTCTTGGAGCATTTGCGGTTGCCGGCTACGTTGAAAATTCATGGTATCTTTTCCCCGCGGTTCTTGGAGCTTTTATCGGAACTTTTTTTATCGTAACTCTCGATAAGAAAAAAGAAACTACCAAGCCGTAGGATGCCGCTTGGTTTCTGCAACTAAATAGCGGTCGATCTCATCCACAAAGTTGCTTCGGTTTTCTTCAATGCGCGCAATTTGAAAATGCCTGCTATTGTATTGGAAATATGCCACATTGTGTTCGTGTGCTTCTTTAATAAGCGTCTTAACCTCGTTTTCCGTCATTGCGCGCAATGCTTTTAAACCTTGTGGATCTCCTTCAATCTTAAAGCCGTGAATTAATTTTGAATTTGAAAACAATCCCATTATTTTGATCAGTATAAAATACCTCTATATGATGTCAATTTTTTTAGATATGCAGATAGCGGCGGATAGCAACGATGCTTGAAAAAGCGCCGAGCCCTACCGAGAACAAAATCTGATAAAAAAGGATGGAAAAGAGATTTGCCTGAAAATATGCCTGCAAATTCATCTCGGGAATAAATCGCACGATATACGGCGAGGTGAAATTTACAATGGGGACCATCACCCCGAAACTCACAACCGCCGCGATCATGCCGTACAGAATTCCTTCGAGCACAAAGGGCCCTCGCACAAAACTATTCGACGCGCCCACCATACGCATAATCCCGATCTGTTCGCTGTTTGAATAAATAGCCAAGCGGATCGTCGTGAAAATAACGGTGACGGCAAGGATTGCCAGAAAAAGCGTAAGCAGCATCCCACCTTTTTTTACAGTGTCGATAATTCCGACAAGCTTTTCGATGACGACTTGGTTTTGAGCGTAGGTTACCTTATTCAACATCTCTTTCAGATTCGCATTATTCAAATACTCCGCGATGGTGTTGTATTCGTGTGGATCTTTTGCTTTAATGTTCAAAGATGTCAAAAGCGGATTGGTGTCTAATTCATCGAGCGTCTGCGTCACATCCGCTTCGTCTTTATGTTTCTCTTTAAATAACACAAGTGCCTGATCGCGCGAGATATACTCCACATTTTTAACCTCGGAGAGATTTTCAATCGTACGCTTGATATTCAGAACGGAATCCTCGGATACATTGCTTTTGAAATAAACGCTGATATCGATCTTGTCCTGAATGGAGACGACGGCGCTTTTTCCGACGACATTCAAAAGCAGTAAGCCGGTGAATACCAGCGACGATAAAAACATGATGCTAATGGTGGAAAAGGATAAAAGTCCGTTTCGTAAAAACCCTTGCCAGCCGTATTTTATGATGCGTGATAGAGTAACGATCATATTAGCCGATAATAAATCGCCCGTTCGCTTCGTCCTTTATAACCATTCCGTTTTCAAGCGTAATAACTCTCTGCCCCAGAGTATTCACGATTTCCTTATCGTGCGTCGCCAAAATCACGGTACTGCCCAGCTCGTTGATTTTTGTGAGAAGTTTGATCACCTCCCAGGTGTTAAACGGGTCGAGGTTTCCAGTAGGCTCGTCTGCAAGCAATACGTCGGGCCGGTTGATCATGGCGCGGGCGATTGCAACACGCTGTTTTTCTCCACCTGATAATTCTGCCGGAAAACTCCCCTCCTTGTTTTTAAGCCCTACCATCTCGAGTGCCTGTGGGACGTAGTCCACAATTTCCTTCTGCGGGCGCCCCGCTACTTCAAGCGCAAAGGCAATATTTTCCGCAACGGTTTTTTTTGCCATTAACCGAAAATCCTGGAAGATAACGCCGATGTGGCGGCGGAACTCCGGAAAGTCCCTGGACTTCAATTTATTCACCTCGTATGTCCCGAAGAATATCTGCCCTTTAGTCGGCATTTCTTCCGCAGTTAAAAGACGCACCACGGTTGACTTGCCCGCTCCGGACCGACCCACAACAGAAACAAACTCTCCCGGCTGGATTTTGAAGCTTACTTTATCGAGCGCAACCATTCCGCGACTGTACGTCTTTGTAACGTTTTGGAAAATAATCATCGTTATCTGTAGTTATGTTAGCAGATTTAAGGCAAATTTTCACTTCTTTTTCAGCAAAAGATCTAAATTGCCCTCCAAAACCTCCTCGACGCGCGAAAATTTCTCTCCCGTGGCATGATCTTTCACTTGTTTATAGGGGTGGAGCACATACGAACGAATTTCGTGCCCCCATTCGGGTTTTACCTTCACCCGTAAGTTGGAAAGTTCTTTTTCGTGTCTTTCTTCCATCAATTTAACCAACTTGGCTTTCAAAAGCGCGAGCGCTTTTTCTCGGTTCGCCGACTGCGCACGCTCCGCCTGTGCGGATGCCACTAACCCCGTGGGCAAGTGAATAATCCGTACTGCTGTCTCAACTTTGTTCACATTTTGACCGCCCGGACCACCGGAACGGAAAAACTCCACTTTTAGATCACGCTCGGGAATCGCAATTTTGGATGCCTCTACCGCCGGTAACTCGGGTAAAACCTCCACAAGTGCGAACGAAGTGTGCCGTAACCCTTTTGCATCAAAGGGCGAGATACGGACCAGACGATGTACCCCGTATTCGTCCTTAAGGCGTGTATAGGCGCTCTCGCCACGGATTTCAATGACTCCGTCGCTCACAAGCGTCGCCTTCCAGCTCTTTTTTTCCGCAAACCGCACATACATACGCAAAAGGATCTGTGCCCAATCTTTTGCGTCGTCACCACCCGCACCCGCCAAGACCGAAACAGTTGTGATGTTAGGGTTAGAATTCATTTTAAGACACTATCAGCTTACTTACTTGCATATATCTTGTCACAGCATTTAAGGACATATATATTTTTTTAAATTTCTCTACCCCATTTTGCTTAATAATTGTCTCTACCGCACTTCCTGCAAAAGGATAGGAAATGTCTTGAGGGAGGGTGCTAAATAAATCGAATATTTTTTCGAAATTCAGATTTTCAGACTCATTCCTCTTGTTTTTCCAATACTCGAGAGGTTTCTGTTTCCACAACGCCATGCCGTCAACTGAGGACCAGCCAAAAAGTACGGCAACTCCTTCCTCAAAAAACGGGTGAGGTCTGCCCAAATTCTGAAACATAATTGCATGAGTAATTTCGTGGGGGTGAAATTTGTACACCGAAACCACCCCATTCTCATCAAGGTTTGCTCTTCCCTTTGAATGATTATTCCCGGAGTATCGTTCCATTTGTTCCGAGTTGACATAACAATACTGAATTTTGTGCGGCAGATTTCCAAAACTAAACACCATCCGTATTCTTTTGACATGATTTTCTAGCTCTTCCTTAAGTTCCTCTGTAAAGTCGGTTTTTGACACTCCGTATAAAACAAAATTTTCGGTTTCACCGTTTAGTTCTAAATTACTTTTTAGCTCTGAAAAATCCATTGGAGCCACCTCCCGGATTTGAACCGGGGACCTTTGCTTTACGAAAGCACTGCTCTACCAGCTGAGCTAAGGTGGCTTAATTAAACTGGCGCTGATAACTAAAAATTTACAACAAAAAGTCACTAAAATCAATACGAATGTGGATGCGTAGCCCAATGTCTCTGCGAAGAGTAAGACTTGGGCGTCGCCCCGGAGACACTCTAAGCAGAGACATTGGGCGGAGCAACCAAAACCCCGCCTTTAGGGCGGGGCTGGTGGCACATCATAAGCCGGATTCTGTTTAGGCGACAATTTCTCTGGGTCATTGATTACTCGCGGACTCGAGCGACTCAAATGTCCACCCGATGGCGAACAAGTACGGTCTTGCACCTCACAAGGAATTTTGCCGTTTCACCTCCGCGTTTTTATCCCCATTACGGAGTTGGGCCGTCTAGCTTGGGATCGGGCCCTCCTTCAGCTTTCGCTTCAGGACGTCACTGTTCGCACCTCTATCCTTACGGACGACGGCCGTTAGCCGCTGCGTTGCCGATTCTGTTTTCACAAAATTAGCAGGTGTCCGGACTTTCCTCCCCCTCACGCGAAACGTAAGAGAGCTGTCGCTTGATGTGCCGCTTAGATTATACCAGAAACAATCGTATTGACAAGTTTTTAAATGGTGTTAATATGTATCCAGCATCATTCACAAATGCAATCACAATCTAAGGAAAAGCTGTATGGCCTCTATCCGTGCTGTTGAGTTAAGATCAAAGATTATCGCAATGCCAAGCGATTTTTTCGAATCGCTTACATTTGGCGAGTTACAAGTTGATGATATGTTTATCGCATTTCCTCTTCCTGGAGATAATTCCGGACACGGAGGCTTTATTGGAAAGCATCTTGTATTTTTAAAGAATCATCCACGCGAAAACCCGGACTGCCCCGAGTTTCCATTCAATGCAACGGACATGATAAACGGCATAGCGGCGCATTGTTCCAGAGGAATGCTTGTTATTCAAGTTTCTTTCGCCCGTTGATTTTTTCATTCAGAATCGCCCATCTTTTGGGCGGTTTTTTATAAGAGCACATCCAATGCTCGATTTACCAATGCGTCAGCTTCTTTATTTTCTTCCCGCGGGATATGCACAAAACGCACACTTTTAAAATCAAGTGTTAGATTCCATAGTTCCACAAAAAGCGGTTGTAAATCCTGATCTTTTATTTTATATTTCCGGTTCATCTGGCTCACGATCAGTTCGCTATCCGATCGGATTTCAACTTCTGCTTTTATCGCCGCATCTCCGCCAAGTAAATGCTTGGCTTTTTTAAGCCCAAAAATCATCGCTTTGTATTCAGCTACATTGTTGGTGGTATCTTCTATCCGCTCACCGTATTCTTTTCCACCAGTTGCCGAATCTTGAATTACTACACCAATTGCCGCAGGTCCTGGATTTCCACGCGCGCCGCCATCCGTATATAGAACAAGCGGTTTCATTTTTCTAAAACTACTTTCCATGGGAATGGTTTATTCGCCGGAAGTGTAAAAGCAGCTGCCGCACGATGGCCACCGCCATGGTTATAGCGCGCGGCAACTTTTGAGACGTCAAATTTACCATCTTTATCGCATCGCATAGAAAAATATCGGAATCCGTTCCGTTCGTGCCAAACAACCGAAAACGGCTCTCTGATATGCCAGAGCCGAAACCCAATCTGTGAGTTCAAAATCGGCGAATTGACCGCTAAAATCTTATAACCCGCAAAACTCACTAATTCGGCATTCTTGATAAGCCGCTCTACAAGGTAATTTTCGTAGTCCAAAAGCAGCTTCCCCTGCTCCAGCACTTTTACTCGGGTTTTGGGTGAGGAGAATTGTTTCATGATTTTGTCGAATTCTGAAATCTCAAAACCACCCCACCCGAAAAACGCCGAAATTTTTTTTGTATCCGGAAATCTGAACTTCCATAGGTCAAAATCTTCAATATGGAGTAAAAGTCTCGGAACAGGTTTTTGAGGATTAAAATAATTCCATGCAAGCACGGCTCCGGAGTGATTGTTATCAAATACATGTTCCCGTGCACTTTCCACGTCTTCTTTGCTGGTAACATGGTGATCAATAATCACCAACTTCTTCGCGGCGCGTTCAATCTTTTTAATGGCTTCCGCCGGAAAGCTATTATCAAAAACATAAACCTCCCGCCCCTTGAAAGAAACGTGTGGAATTTTCCGTGGCTCAATCGGCAGATACTGCGCCTTCCCCCCAAACTTTTTCCAAGCTACCCACGCCGCACCCGTTCCGTCCGCACAGCGAGAATGATACAAAACAAGGATTTTCTTCACAGAAGCTATTGTATCGGGAACTGCGGATTATTTCAACGCTTCAATTCCCGGTAGTTTTTTGCCAGCTAGAAACTGGAGCATTGCTCCACCGCCCGTTGAGATAAAAATATTTGGCGGGATTTTTGCGTTCTTAAAATACTTGTGCAATGCCGCCGTTGTTTCGCCGCCGCCCACAATCGTACGCGCCCTTTTGTTTGTCAAAATCGCTCTCCACACTTCCCGCGTGCCGTTTTCACATCCTTTAATCGCGAAATATCCCGGCGGGCCGTTCCAAATAATGGCGCGCGCTTTCACGATCTGCGCTTGAAACCGTTGGATGGTGCTCGGGCCAATATCTAAAACACACTCATGGTTGATCACGGTGTCGATCGGCAATAGGATTTTTGCTTCTTTCTGCATTTGTTTTGCAAACAAGATCCGGTTCCAGTCCACCAGCGATTTTCCCATCGGCAATCCCTCTGCCGCAAAAAACGTGTTCGCGACCCCTCCGGCCATCAAAAAACAATCCGCTTTTTTCGAAAAACGTTTCATGACATCAAGTTTGTCCGAAACTTTTGCGCCGCCAAAAATAATGATGAACGGATGCGGCTGGCGCTCCACCGCAACGCTCAAACATCCCACTTCCTTCTCAAGCAATAAACCGGCATACGATGGAATAAAACGCGTAATCGCGTCTATAGAAGCGTTCGAGCGATGAGAGACGGCAAACGCGTCATTTACGTAAAAATCTCCGATGGAGGCGAGTTGACGCGCTAAGCGTTTGTCATTGTTGTCCTCTCCGGGCAGAAATCGTAAATTTTCAAGCAAAAAAAGATGATTTTTTGTCCGCTGGTTGGTGAACCCAACCTTTTGTTTGATATTTTTAAAATTAAATTCAGGAATAAATTCAACTTTCTCGCGAATACGTTTTCCTATGCCTTTTGCGAAAGGGCGCAAACTCAAGGCAAAATCTTTGCCTGTCGGACGCCCTCGATGGCTTAATAACACGACACGAATGTCATGTGCCAATAAATAACGGATGGTTGGTAAAACCGCCTCCAGGCGAAAATTGTCCTTTTCCTCTTCTTTTTCGACATTCAAATCCACTCGCAAAAGACATACTTTGTCCCTGTACTTTTGTAGGTTGAGTTCAGAAAGTTTCCGCATCGGTTTTATTATACCGCATCGGTTCCTTAAAATGCTCTATAATCAATAACGATGGCAAAAAAACAGGTGCTAATACTGGGCGGTGGGTTTGGCGGCTTGCAAACCGCATTGCGACTATCGCGCAAAATCAAAAAATACGGACTTCAAAACGCCGTTTCCGTGACACTTGTAGACAAAAATTCCTACCATACATTTACCCCACTTCTTTATGAAATTGCAACCACGTCGGATGCGATTGCCGGCCGTCGCCAGCTCAAAAACCTTGTCACGTTCCCGTTGCGGACGCTTCTTTTGCCATCGGTAGAGATTCTTACGGACACAGTAAAAAAATAGACACTAACGCCCGCACCGTTTTTCTTTCTTCCCGTTCGCTTCCGTTTGATTATCTGGTACTTGCCCTTGGAACCGAAACAGTTTTTCCGCCCATTCCGGGGCTCAAAGAATATGCATTACCCATCAAAACATTTAATGACGCGATGCTCATCCGCGATGTCGTACTTGCAAAAATTGAAAATGGAAATCCCGAACTCCAGATCGTCATTCTTGGAGGCGGGCCAACCGCGGTGGAACTAGCCGGAGAACTGCGCTCGTGGCTGAATGAGTTCGACAAGCAAAAGGGCTCCGCCATCCAATCTTCCGTTACGCTTATGGAACAAACACCCCGGATTCTTGGATCGTTTCCCGAACGGATGCGCACGCTTGCTTTACGCCGCCTTGTCCGTTTCAATATTACTCTTCGGACCTCCGAAACGGCCATCTCCGTTCGATCGGGGGTGCTGGAATTAAAATCTGGAGCGACGCTACCGTGGTCTGTTCTTATCTGGGCCGGAGGAAATCATCCTTCCGTCGCTACGGCGAGTCTGACAGCACTCAAAAAAAACGAACGCGGGCAGATCAACATCGCTCCCGATACATCCGTTTCTAGGGAAACTACCGGGGACGCGCAGCGCCATATGTTTGCAGTCGGCGACGGGGCCGTGTTCTTAAACTCACGCACGGGATACGCCGTACCCCAGGTCGCGCGACCCGCCATCCTGCAAGGGAAAATCGCCGCAGACGCCATTCTTGCGGATTTGCGACGCGAGCAAGGACAATCAGTCTTAAGTCCGCAGTTTTATCCGTTTGAATATCCTTATATTCTTCCGGTTGCCGGGAAATATGCCATCGCAAAATTCGGACCCATTATTTTTGACGGACTCTTCGCGTGGATTGCAAAAGGACTGGTGGAGTTGAATTATTTTTTTTCGATCCTCCCCTTCTGGCGCGCCATTGCTGTTTGGACGGAAGGACTTGTCATTTTTATCCGAAACGACCGGTTGGGATAGATTAAACTCCCGTCGGATCGGTAAAAAAAATAAAGATGGTTTGAAACAGAATATTAAGATCAAGCGCAGATGATTGATGCTCCACGTAATAAAGATCGTATTTCAATTCTTTCAGAAACGGGAGCGCGGAAGCGCCCTTTACCTGTGACAGCCCCGTGAGCCCCGCTTTATGCTCCGCGATTTTTCTGAACTCCTTCGGATAGCGCGCGACTTCTTCGGGTTCATGTGGACGCGGACCCACAAGCGATAGGTTGCCCTGCAAGACATTCCAAAACTGCGGAAATTCATCGAGCCGCAACTTGCGCAGAAACTTTCCTACGCGTGTCAGTCGGGGGTCATTTTTGATTTTAAAAAAAGCTCCATCTTTTCGCTCATTCAGGTCAGTCAGGTCTCCTTTCATCGCCTCCGCGCCTTTTATCATGGTGCGAAATTTATAAACGCCTATGGCACGCCCTTCGCTGATGCGACTTAATTTCACAAACACCGGGAAGCCGCTCTCAAGGAAAATCACAAGCGCGATGAATGGAGCAAACGGAGCGATAAAAAGAAGCCCACAAACCGCGCCCATAATATCAACGATTCGTTTCATTATTTTCTCCGCTTTACGGGATGATGACGACGAACTCGCCTTTCGCTTTTTTTCCGACAAAATATTGCGTAGCGTCCGCGATGCCGCCGTGGAAAATTTCCTCAAACATTTTTGTGAGTTCCCGCCCCACAATAATTTTCGCATCAGCACCTAACACGTCCGCCAAATTGGTGAGTGTCTTCTGAAATCGGTGCGGAGATTCATAAAGTACCACGGGACGTATCTCAAACGTCGCAAGTTTCGTAAAAAATGTTTTACGTCCTTTTTTGTGCGGCGGATATCCTAAAAAGGTATAGTGATCGGCAGGAATGCCCGACACAGAAAGCGCTGCTGCAACTGCGGAGGCGCCGGGAATCGGAATGATTTTGAGATCCGGAAGTTCGCCCTGCAAAAATCGCACCAGACGCCACCCGGGGTCTGCGATACCCGGCGTTCCGGCATCCGTCACTAAAGCGATCTGTTCCCCCGTCCGCAAACGCTCCGCAACTTCCGTGTAACTTTTTTCCGCCGCGTTTTCATCAAACCTCCAGACGGGTCTCTGGATGGCGTATGCGCTCAATAACTTTTTTGTGATGCGCGTATCCTCCGCCAAAATCAAATCCACACTTTTCAGCACCTCAAGCGCGCGAAGCGTGATGTCTTTTAAATTTCCGATCGGTGTTCCTACGATAAAAAGCGTCCCCATGTTATTTCCCCTGTTTTGGTTTGATATACTTAATTTTCAAATAGTGTTTATAACGAAACTTCGCCGATGTGCGATACGCTGGCCGCCCCGGACGATTCCCCACTTTGGAATGCTGTTTCATGGCTATTTTAGTATAAACGAGATCTCGTGTTTCTGAAACAAAAATCCCCTTGTGTTGGCATAAGGGGATTGTTTATTTTGTTTTCAGCCGTTCTTTTATTTTTTTGGTCGAAAAACCGCGAAGATAATATAGTTTCGATTTATGAACTTTTTTAGGGCTCGAGATCACATCCACTTTTGCGATGGTCGGCGAGTGCAACGGGAATACTTTTTCCACCCCGACTTCCTGCAAAACCGCACGCACGGTGAAGGATGCGCCCGGCTGGTTCCCATGCTTCCGTGCAATCACAACACCCTCAAACGCGCTTTGACGCTCTTTTTCTCCCTCTTTGATCCGCTCCCAAACGCGCACTTTCGCGCCGGGTTTAATTTTTGCTGAAACTGCTTGGTCCATAACCAAGATAGTATACCTATATACCCCAAGAATGCAAGTAAAATAGCCTAATAAAATGAAGGGTTTTGTGCGCTTGACAAATTAGTACAGTATGCTATAATTGAACCAGAAACTTACAAATCACATATTTCTCACGTTTCTTTGAAAGGAGTTTTGTATGAGTCAGATGAGTTTTGGTGACTATCTTATTATCATAGTGGCGATCATTTTTGTCAGTTTTCTTGCTGGTCGTGTCATTAGATGGTTAGAACGAAAATGCAAGCAGCAACAAAGTGGTATTCCATTCTCAATCCCCGGTGAGGGATTGCGACCCACGGTCATGCCAACCGCGGAAGAAATGGAAGGTGAGTCAGAGACAAAACCCCCTACAAGATTTCTGCGGCGCGGTGCTGACGGGAAAATGCACCCCGTAACCAACATTCTGGAAAGGCATTTCTCGAATGGCTCTGCTCTCGCGGAGGGAGAAAAGGGTCAGCCAATCCGGATATCGCGTCAGTGTCTCCGTTGTTCGTAACAAGTTTCGGAGAAATGGCACTAAGCCACCTCCGGTGTCGGGCCTTAGGATCTGCTCTCGTCCCAAGACCTGCGTTTCAAATGAAGAGCTGCCCCCACAACGTTTGTTCGTGGGGGTTTTATTTTACAAAATGATCCAAAATGATCTTCAATTCTTTCGGAAATTTGGATTCTGCGCAAATTTTTCGCCCATCCGGCAATGAAAACTCTATACGTTCCGCATGCAAAAACTGCCGGGCAAGTCCTAATGTATTCTTTTCGCGCCCGTAGAGTGGATCACCGACAACCGGACAGCCAATCGATGCCATATGCACCCGCAACTGGTGCGTACGCCCTGTTTTTGGCACAAGCCGCACCAGCGAATATTTCTCTCCGTCGCACTCAAACGTTTGGAGCGTCTTGTACTCCGTAACCGCCGGTTTTATCATTTTCATTTTTTTGGCCGAAACACTCCGTTTTATGCTCCCCGATCGCAACCCAATCGGCCGATCAATTACCCCCTCGGGCTTTGGAACGCCGTATACCAACGCCAGATATGATTTTTGGACGGTATAGGTCTGAAACTGGGCTTTCATATAATCAAAAAATGCCTGTGTGCGGCAAACCAAAAGTACCCCGGACGTGCCCTTATCCAGCCGATGAACGATCCCCGGCCGGACACTCGGCTTGTCCCCCACGGTTTTTACCTCCGGATAGTGTTCTAGGAGCCACCCTGTTATGGTTCCTGCCTGCTCCGTGCCTTCTACAACAGGGTGAATCAAAACACCCGCTGGTTTATCGAGTATTACGAAACCGGGCTCTTCAAGAATGGGTTTTATATCCGTCAATTCCATAAAAACGTTGAAAAACAAGGGGTTTTAGTTCTTTTACTTGCAATTTCAAAAGCCGTATGGTAGAATACTACCAACAATAAGGACACCCTGTAAAGGGGGTTTTTTATTGAGAGACACTATGAAAAAACATATTCTCATAATTTTGGTTACGCTGATCCTCTCCGGATACCCTTCCGCGATTACCAATAGTCTCCTGCACAAAACAGCGGTGAGTCCCGATGGCGGAATTTCGGCTGCACACGCCGCCGAGGCGCCTTTTTGTAAGGTAAAACGGGTATGGGTAACGGCTTACACCAGCACACCCGAGGAAACGGATGAAACCCCGTTTTTGACGGCAAATAACACGATTGTGGAAGACGGGATTATTGCGGCTAACTTTTTGCCGTTTGGCACCAAAGTGCAGATTCCCGCTGTTTTCGGCGATAAGGTTTTCACCGTCACTGATCGGATGCACGTCCGAAAACGCAACTTTGTGGATGTTTGGATGTCCGAAAAAGACGATGCGCTGGCATTTGGTATCCGCCGAGCCGAGATCGTTATTTTGGATTAGAATTCGTAGACGTAGCGGCTGGCTTTTGTTCTGCGAGTGGAACTTCCGTCGGTTGTGTCCACCCGAAATATCCTGCCACGCCGATCACGAAAACAGAGATTGCGACTAAAACGATAATCATTTCCCTTTTCTTTATCGGGAACTCTTCCTCAAATTCGTCTTGCTCCATATTAAAATGATCTATTTATTTCTTCCCAATTCACAATACTCCACCAACTTTCGATATACTCTGCCCGGCGATTTTGATACTTCAAATAATAAGCATGTTCCCAGAGATCAAGCCCCAGAACTGGAACTTTCCCGACGCTTAATGGATTATCTTGATTCGTCATTGTTATAATCGCGAGTTTTCCCCCGTCGCGCACAAGCCATGTCCAACCACTCCCAAATAGGCCGGTAGCCGATTTTGTGAACTCTTCTTTGAACTTTGCGAAATGATTAAAATGCTTCTGGATTTCTTCAGCGAGTTTGCCCTGCGGTTCGCTACCGCCTTCGCCGGTCTGGGGACACATTAACTTCCAGAACATCGAGTGATTATAGTGTCCGCCTCCGTGATTTTTGACCGCCATACGAATATCCTCCGGCACCTTATCTAAATCTGACAATAGATCCTGAAGCGACAACTCGAACAGTTTTGGATATTTATCAAGCGCTTCATTTAGTTTTGCGACATAGGTCGCGTGGTGTTTTGCGTGATGGATCTCCATGGTGCGCTCATCGATAAACGGTTCGAGCGCGTCATATGCATACGGAAGTTTTGGCAGTTGGTGCTTCACGCTTTCATTGTACCAAAATTTTCATTCCAGAACTCATTGAGTTTGTCTACGGGAACAGCGCTATCCATACTAAACTCTCCCACGCGAGTTCGCGTGAGCTCCGAGATATACCCTCCCGTACCGAGTGCACGCGCAAGATCGCGTGCAAGCGAACGGATATAAACTCCCGGACCGGTAACCACTCTAAGCGTAAGACGTGGCCACACGTACTCCAAAAATTCTAATTGTTTGATCTCTACCGTGCGCGGTTTCAAATCTATTTTTTCCCCTTCCCGAGCAAGCATGTATGCTGTTTTCCCTTTCACTTTCACCGCGCTATAAATCGGCGGAACCTGTTGAATGATGCCTTTGAATTTTTCGAGTGCTTCCCGCACCTCTTTTTCGCTTGGAATGTGCGATGTGGAAATCTCTGTTTTTTCTCCTTCTGCGTCATCAGTTGAGCTTTCCGATCCGAACATGATCTCTGCAACATACTCTTTTTCTTTGGCAACTTCCACCGAAAGCGAGGTCGTTGCTTCTTTCCCTACACCGACGACCAAAACGCCCTCCGCGAGCGGATCCAATGTCCCCGCGTGCCCCACGCGCCGTTCCCCTGTTGCGCGCCGCACCACGTCCACCATATCATGTGATGTCGGTCCTTTCGGTTTCCAGACGGCAAAAATGTGTTTTCCCATACTAGTGGACTTTGCTTAACGGACAGTTTTTATGATCATGTCGTCGCGCTGTGCAATACTTTCGCCCATACTCAATCAGCTGATAAGTGAACTGAAACCAGTGTTTCTGCGGGATGCAATTCATCAAATCCCGCTCTATTTTTTCGGGCGTGTTGTTTTTGGATAACCCCAAGATACGGGATAATCGCCATACGTGCGTATCAACGGCAATCCCTTCTACAATGCCGTAGGCATTTCCTAATAAAATATTCGCGGTTTTTCGCCCTACCCCTGGAATCGCGAGCATCTCTTTCATTGTTCTGGGCAATTTGCCACCGAATTTATCTTTTAGCACCCGTGCCGCGGCAAGAATATTTTTAGCTTTATTCTTATAAAATCCCGTAGATCGTATGTCCTGCTCAAATTCTTTTTGATTGGCATGTAAAAAATCATTCAGTGTTTTATATTTTTTGAATAACGTAGTTGTAACTTTATTCACCTGTTTGTCGGTACATTGCGCGGAAAGTTCAACCGTTACTAAAAGTTGGAATTGGTTGGAGTAGCAGAGCATCATCGTGGCGCGCGGGAAAAGTTTCCGGAGCACCCGAATTATTTTTGCGGCTTTCTTTTTTTGCTTGGCAAAAGAATTTCTTTTCATAGCAAACCAGCGAAGTTCTAAACCCCACCACGATCGTTACCGTTTTGGCGGGATTACTCTTCTCCGGACTTTTCCTCCAGCTCCTCAATCACCTCATCCTCATCTTTCGTCCAACCATGCGTTCCGTCGGTACAATCGCAAGCCTCGAGCGGCTTCCCATGACGAGGGCAGTCGGGAGCGGCGCACATGCCGGGTTTTGCAGAAATTCCTCCGCATCCACCCGTGCAAATATAATGCTTGGGCATATCCGTATAAATTCATTGCGGCCTTTCTCCTATATTTTAGCATTTTTTGGCCATCGAATAATATAGAGGGGCAGGAATGGTTCGTTCTACTTGAAATCCGCCTGAAACTCTTTATCATGATAAGGTATGAACAAACGCAATAAAGTGGTGCGCCGAAAACACAGGAAAAAAGCGGGGAAAAAGGTAAGTCTCCGCCACCGTTAAAAAGTATTCCCGCCTGTCGCGGGGATATTTTTTAACGTCCCGCGTTTCTTAGATAGGAGTTCCACGCCAAGTATAACTCACGCGTTGAGCGAATATCGCCTACGTTGTAACGCGCAATATCCAAAAACTTCTTTTCGTGGAATAAGCGGTTAACATCGTCTCCTGTCACTCCGTCTTCTTTGGGGCTTTTGATCCCAAACGCGCGGCACCACATATGAAGTCCGCGTTTTACGCGCATCGCTCCGTAAAACGAAAGCTGGTCCAGCAAATCCACGTGCTTTGCGCCACGCTGGCTTTCCAAATAGCGATTCGACATGAGGTCCCGCGTCGGCCGGATGTGATGAATAGCGGAGCGAATCATGAGAAACGGTACATCAAACATACGGCCGTTGAATGTGACGAATTCATCATACTCGTTTGCGGTACGCCAGAAACTTTCTAGCATTTCCCGTTCCGTCATCGGCTTGAATTTGATATCACCTTCTTCACTCTCTTTCTCACCGGCATCCGGAGCTTGATAATAAACCGCGCCTTTGTTTTTCTCCACATCCAATAACCCGATTGCGACGATCTCTCCGGTGAGCGGAGAAAAACCCAACCCCGCCTTTAGATCTTCCAGTTCTTTCGCGTATGTCGTGTCATTTTCCGCTTCGTGGCGAATCCAGTCCGTAAGAACCTCCTGCGTTTTTGAATCCAGCGCATCGAAGTTTTCCCCTACCGTTTCGATATCAAACACAAGTTTTTGCATCTTAATCCAATTGTACTACTTTATCCTTTGTCGTCCGACCCTCTATGATCATAAGCCGCGAGGGTGCTACCTTTAAATAATCGGCAAGCGCTTTCACAACCGCTTGGTTTGCCCTCCCTTCCACCAGAGGTGCGTTCACAGCAACCATAAAATGAGTTCCGTCGACACATTTTACATACTCCCGTTTTGCCTTCGGTTTTACTTTTACAAAAATGTGCAACATGGAAAGGGTGGTTTTAGGATTCACCCGCGACCGCGGCCACAAGCATCTGCTTGTGCACTTTTTTTGATATTTTCTTTCCTTTAAAAGATAGATATTCGTTCAAACGTTCTTCCACTTCCTCTTTTACTTCTGCGTTTTCTAACACTGCAAGCGTATTTGCGCGGCTTATGGTATCCAAAAGATTATATTTCTTCCCGAGTTGCCCCTTGGTTTCTCCGTAACTTACAAGTCCTCCTTGTATTTTTGCTTCTGTGTAATTCAGGCGCATCCGAAGCATCTCTAGATATTCATCTCGCTTCCTAGTCTCTTCTTCATCCTTCGGCTCATAAATCTGTCGCATAAGAGTCTCGAGGCGATTTTCTAAATTATCTGCTTTCACAAAATTAAGAACGGTTTCTGGTTTTGGTTTCTCAACTTTCTTCCCTACTTCCCTTTCTTTCTTGCTTTCTTCCGCCTTTGCAAGTTCTTCTTCATAACTTTTTAATTCGGCCCCGCCCATCTGCCCAGTCCGCGCTAAGATCTCTTTCTTTTTCAATAAAATAAGCTCCTCGTTTGTAAAAGTTTTTGCCGCCACAGTATCTATTTTCCCGCCCCGCGCAAGCACCGCTTCTTCTTTTAGGGAAGCGATAGCGCGTTGCCGTGCGACCCAAGCCCCCATGCCTGCTGCAGCTAAAGGCGCGGCAAACACACCCCACAAGGCAGTGGTAACCGTGCGCGCCGCCGCACCCATTGCCATATAACCACCTTTCTCATATGTGGTGTTCCGCAATGCTTTCCACCACACGGATTGAGAAGAGATCTTTTGAAGCTCTTTTTTTGCTTCAGGATTTTCATTTAAAAGTTGCTGCATCCGCACTTTTCGGTCCATATCATACGTTGCCGCAATTGCCTCTTCTTCTCCAAGTACATTTTTCAGCTTTTCTATCAGTTCGGATCGAGCACTTTCATATTGTTCCTCTATTTTTTCAGCTTTTTTCCCTTCTTTGTTTTTATATTTCCAATCCGTTTCTTTCTTAGTTGCAAGATTGTGTGCTACTTCGTTAAAATTCCAAACCGCACCTTCAGCACTTGTTTCAGTCTCCTCAGAAATTCCTTGAATTTCTTCTATGAATTGAAAAACATTGTTTCCAAATGTGTAGTGTATAAATTTGTTGTCGTCATAAAACGCGCTCACCCCACTTTCTTTTGTTTTGTACACAAGATCCGCGAGCATTTCTCCGTGGGTTTCAATACCTCCTTTCATGAGTTCTTGCGCCGATTCTTTCTCTGCCCTTGCGGTATAGTAATTTTTAAATATCCCATGCCACATCCGCGTCCCAAATCCGGCGTCTTCGGTTTCATCACGAGTTTTCTGAATCGCTTCTTCTTTAATACGTCCCAATGTTATTTGCCGAAGATTGTCGAGCACCAAATATTTCTGTCCCCCCGCGAGATCGTTGTACCCCTCGATGCTATCTAATTCCTCTGGTTTAATACTAAACTCCTCGAAAAATCGTTTTTGGGAAAATCCGTCGGGTGTTGTTGTATCAAATACAGTAGGTTCTTCAACAACTATTTTCGCAGGAATTTCTTCCGCCAATTCAACTTTTTTCTTTTCTTCTTCGGGTGGTTTTTCAGAAGTGTTCAAAGAGAAATCTTCAAATCCTCGTGTCATAATGACAGAATACCCCCACCTCTAACTTTTGTCCATGACATAGCTACGCTGGTTTTAGAACAAAAAACTCCTTTCGATTGAAAGAAGCTTTTTGAAAACCGACCCTTTTTGATTGTTGCTTCCCCTCGGCCTCACACCGCGGGCAAGATGGGCAATCACTATTTCTGCTGCTCTTTAGACAGAAAAAGCTAAGGAGTCAATTGTAATCCTATTATAGCAAATGCATCAACTTTCACAATCCACTAACCATACAAACGCACCAGTTCGTTAAACTTGGAGATGCGCTCGTTCATGGGCGCTCCGATTTTCAGGCCTTCCGTCCGTGCCGCCCGCGCCAAGTGAATAATAAACGTATCCTCCGTTTCGCCCGAGCGGTGAGAGACAATGCACTTTGCGCCTGCCGCGCGCGCCGCATGGATTGCCTCGGCCGTTTCCGTAATCGTGCCGATTTGATTCGATTTGATGATGACCGCGTTGATTAAACCCTCGCGCACAAATTTTTCGATCCGTACCGGTGATGTAGTGGTAAGATCATCACCCACAATCCAGATCTTTTTAAAACTTCTCAAAATCGCCTTAAACCCGGCATGATCGTCTTCCGCAAACGGATCTTCAATCGACATCAGCAATTTCGATTTTTTGAGATAGTTCTTATATATATTCAAAAGCGCCGTAGTATTTAGCTGCTTGCTCTCAAATTGATACGCTCCTTTTTTCCAAAAAGCTGAAGCGGCTACGTCGAGCGCAAGCGAAAAAGTGTCGCCGAGTTTATTTTTTATAATGAGCTTTTCCAGTATCTCGATCGGTTCGAAATTATTCTTAAAATCAAGCGAAAATCCCTCCTCATCCCCTATTGGAATATTCCCGATTTTGAACTGCTTGCGCAGAATGTCAGCGCAGTCGTTATAGAGTACAATCAGTTTTTTAATAATAACTTCAAGCGATGGAGCGGGCTTCGCTACAAGTAAGTATTCTTGAATGTCCAGAGAATTTTTGGCGTGTGCGCCACCATTAATAAAATTAGAAAAAATTAAAGGCGGAATCACCGGCGCCGCGGCATCAAAAAAAGCTTCCTCTACCGTTTTCCAGAGCGGTTGTTTCCGTTCTGAAGCCAAAAGGCGTGCGAACGCGATTGAGGTCGCCAGAATCACATTCCCACCCAAGCGTTCCTTGCGTGTTGTTCCATCGGCGGTAAGAAGCGTCTGATCTAATACTTGAATAGAGTTAAAATTCTTTTTCTCGATTATTTTCCGGACGGAGTTTTCGAATGCGGCTTTCGCCTTGGCGAACGGAAAAACTTCCACCTCGTTTTTCCCGCAACTTTTGCCGGACGGCACTTGCGCACACGCGCTTTCTCCGCGATCGTTTGTCACGCACACCTCAAGGGTAGATTCTCCGCGTGAATCCCAAATTTCGCGGATGTCGCTTCGATCGATTTTCATTAGAATTAGGGGACCAGATTTTTCTCCTTTTTCTCCGTAAATGCCTTAATGTTTTCTAACGTGGTATCCAAAATCCGCTCAAGGGCCTCCTGGGAATTGAATGCGTTATGCGGCGTCACCAACACGTTCGGCATGCGGATAAGCACGTGATCCTGCAGCACAATTTTCATTTCTCCTTCCCGCGTTCGTTCTTTGCTTAAAAACTTCAGTTCGTCCTTAATTTTCCCTTCTTCTTCCAGTACATCGAGCGCCGCTCCGGCAAGCGTTTTGTCCTGCAGGGCCTGAATCAGCGCTTCCGTCTCCACAATCGCGCCGCGCGCCGTGTTTACTAAATAAGCGCCTTTTTTGATAAATTTGATATTTTTCTTATTCAGAAGATGCGTGGTCTTCTCGGTGAGCGGACAGTGGAAAGAAATCACATCTGCTAGTCCGAGCAACTTTTCGAACGGCACATAGGTAAACTCCAGTTCCTTCGCGCACGTCTCGTCCGGAAACACATCCGACGCCACCACCTGCATGCCAAACCCTTTGGCGATTTTGATGACTTCGCGCCCGATGCGTCCCGTCCCCACCACACCAATTATCTTTCCTTTTAAATCCATCCCGCGCAACCCATCCAGCACAAATGACTCCCGCTCCTTCATCTGGTCGATCCCCTGATATAGTTTTCGCGTCAGATTCAGAATCAGTCCGAATGCGAATTCCGCGACGGTGTTGTCTCCGTACCCCGGCACATAAGCGACAGTCACACCGCGATCTTTACAGACTTTCACATTCACGTGGTCATATCCCGTAGAACGCGTCGCGATGAATCTAAGGTCGGAAAAATAATTCAACACCTCACCGTCGATGCGGGAGTCCACAAAAATAGAAATCACGTCAAAACCGCGTTTTTCAGGAATCATATCAGCCGTTAATCTCTCTTTAAAAAGAGAAAGCTCATATTTGGGGAGCGCGGCCTTGATTTGTTTTTCCTCCCACCCTTCAATCTCAAAAAATGCGATTTTCATGCATTCATTATACATTTTTTGGGACGGAACATAAAGCGGGATTCCAAAAAGTTGACAAAAATGCAAGACCTTGCTATCATCTTATCAGCTTAATTCACAATTTCTACCACTAATGAATGAAGGGAAAAAATGAAGATCAAAAGGTTAGCGTCCATAAAAGACCTATATTTCTATAATGTGTTTGGTGTGGTGTGTGATAGATTCGATCCTGAAAGAGCGTCTGCTATATCCGAAACACCACTCCCGCAAAGAAGCTCGGGGCGATGTGCGCGTCACATGCCACGTCTTACTAATCTAAAACGTGGGGATCAAGTCGAGGTCGCAATTCTGGATCCGATATTCCCCGGCATCTGCACCTATATCACAGACAGAACAACATACATGCCGATGAAAATTGCCGCTATGGCGCGACAAGACAAAAAGCGTGGTCGAGAATTTGGATGGCTCACATTTCTGCGTCCGGATGGGTCGTTTCTGTTTGTAATAGGTCACGAGACCTGCCTTGCCAAAGACGCGCGCCGAAAAGAATAGGTAGGTTTTTTTTAAAAGCCCCGACAGTGTCGGGGCTTTTTATCATTCGGGTAATTCGGGCAATCGAGGGCCGAATTCGAAACTCGGATCCCCGACCTTATCGTTTGTCGTGAATACCCCTGCATATCAAAAAAATCCCCGCGGGGGCGGGGAACAACGATTTGTTATCGTATACTTTTGCGGTGAGGCCGGCTCATCACGCGAAAACCGCGTGCGCGACCTTCATTTCGTTGCTGGAGATCCACATTTTCCAAAATGGTATCTGGATCATCCGAGCCCGGAAATTCGTCCGCGAGTGTATATCCCGAACATCCCAGGCAATTGGTGGGATTGGCACAGGTCTGCTGATTTCCTTCTCCACTTGAAAAAACGGGGGAGAAGGAGCAAAACGCCGCAATATGGGATAGAACATCTCTTTTAGATTTTCTATTCATCCGGTCCTTTTATGAAATAATGATGGGAAAATTGTGAATTAAACTTCTTTCAAGATATTCCCTGCCGCTCTATTCGTCAACCCCATCCGTGGAATTCATAGACAGTCAAATTTTTTATAAAAAAATGCCGGCGTACCCTACTTTCCCGAGACCCGAAGGTCCAAGTATCATCAGGCCCTGATGCTTTCACTTCTCTGTTCGGAAAGGGAAGAGGTGGTACACATCACGGTTAAACACCGGCAAACGAATTCTAAAGAATGGAAACGAAATTTTCAAGTACCCATTCGCAATTGAGCGAACGGAGCAAACGTACGAATTTATTAGTATTCCTTGGCTGAACACCTTACGGTGCTTACACCTAGAACCTATCAACCTGGTAGTCTTCCAGGAATTCTCACGCCTAATCTTGGGAGAGGCTTCGCGCTTAGATGCTTTCAGCGCTTATCCCGTCCGAACATAGCTACCCGGCGCTTCACCTGGTGGCAAAGCCGGTAGACCAGAGGTTCGTTCAACCCGGTCCTCTCGTCGCTTATTCCCCTGTTTCCAGGAGCGCAGACTATATCTTCACCCTTCCATACTTAGGTTAGGGCGATGGCATTTTACACATACGAGCTGTCATTTTCATTGAAATGATTCCTCTACATATGCGTCCGCGCGTTCATCGCGCAAGTCGTTACGGGGTCAAATCTAATCTATTAAGTACTTCTTTTTTTGTAAGAGCGTGTTTACTTTTATAATTATGCCCTTTGATCGCAAAAGCCATATTCACAAGCTTATGCAACTCGTTTTTACTTAATTCGCATATTTTCTTCTTTTCGAGAATCGTACACGCCTGAATACACAAATGCGCCTGCTCTCGCTTAAAGCGAATATATGGAATAAGTAAAATAAGTAATTCGAGTACTGCGGCAAATCCATTGATTCGGAGCTCGGTCATGCCATCACTTCGATGGGAGATATAACCAACCCCAAACACACTACGAAACCACGAAAGGTGTTTCGCGTGGCGAGTATCTTGATAGAAACAAACCGTAGCCATAAAGCGCGTTCCGCGACGAGTATCGCGACGCGTCTTTATTTGCAACATAATGCTTCCATCACCATCCAAAAAACCCGCAACGTATGCCAAATTTATATTAGATCGACTTCCCACGGTATTATCATATCAAATTCGCGGTCCTCAAGCGAGTTATGCGCGCGTTGGACCATTACGCACATAACTCTAAAACCGAGAGTGACACAGACTTCACCGTTATAAGCCATATTTTCAACATGAATTTCTCCATGAAGTAGCGAACTTCACTAGGGTCGACTTCCCTCAAGCGTTCACACGCCGATAGCAGATAGAGACCGACCTGTCTCACGCAAATTATCATTTGTTGCCAAATGCTTGGACTATACCACCATCCGTCTCAAATCGCTTTTCACGATTGAGCTTAGGAGACTGACGTATTATTCGCCTAACCGGCGAATCCAACCATTCCGATGGTTGAGTCTCTACGGGGTCAATGCACGTCTTTTTCGCTTTTTTGAATAATTCAATTCGCGAAAGGAATCAATTAATTCCATGAGAGTCTTAAAATCTTCTTTTGTCTCGACGTTCTTTTTTGATTCGAGAATCCGTTCCATCAATTCCACTTGTCGCTTTTTCAAGATGACAAATGGTTTTACGAGTTTTAGGAATTCTTGAATGGCATCTATCTTATTAATAGTGTATTCCAAAATTCCGTCATTCCGTTCCCTGATATAACCGAGACCGATCAGAGAACAAATTTCTTCAAATCGTGATCTCTCTTTAGCGGATTGAAACAGTACAATATACGGTGCAACTTGAAAGCCAAATCGATAATCGTTACTTGGTTTCAGGCGCACATAAATACTGCCGTCGCCATCCAGAAATCCCGCTAGATATGCTCGCTTGATAGACGAAAAAGACTTCATAATCTATGCATGACTTCCCTCGGTATTATCCTAACATACGATAGGTTGCTCTAACAACATACATTAGGACTTCACCGATATGAGTCAGCTTATTCAGAGAAAATTACTTTTCTATGCCGCCGTTTCTCGATTATCTTTCGGCCGATTGTTCAATTCGACCAGGATTCAGTTTGTTGACGGTCTGAACCCAGCTCACGTACCACTTTAAATGGCGAACAGCCATACCCTTGGGACCTTCTCCAGCCCCGGGATGTGGTGAGCCGACATCGAGGTGCCGA
>CAYISA010000008.1:0-28252 GCA_964365955.1 uncultured Candidatus Saccharibacteria bacterium
TGATGCCGGTTATAAACAACGTGCAAAGAGTTGCACTTGAGGTACGAATTTAGGTATTAAAGAGCTCTGTAAGTATATCATACTATGCTGCGTTTGTCAACATCCAAAAACTCGAAAAAAAACCGCCGGGTAAAGCCCAGCGGTCTTTAAAAAATCTAAAAACTCCCTTACCCTTTGCCGCCCAGTTCTTGATCTTCGCATTTCGGACAGAACGGACAGATAAGCGCGTACGTGTCTAACTGTTGTAAGGACATGCTCACAGGGGGCACAATCCGCATCTGCGTGCCGCAACACAAACAGTGCGCCGGGTTTTTCTCCACTTCTTTCTGAAATACCGTACCGGATATATCCGGCTTCCCGCAAAGACCGCGGCTGTGGTCGATTTTGCCTTTTTTCTTCATGCATTTCCCTTTCAGATATTCTGAAGCGATGATAAAAAGCTATCTCCATACTAAATGGATTAAAATGGCTGTCAAACGACTCGTCGCAATGCCTCCCTGTCTTGCTCTTGTCATCGCTTAAGGCGCGCCTTTTTCTTCAATGTTCAACATCTCTCCTGCGGTTTGTCCATGGAATTTCTTTCTCTGAAGACGCGAGAGTCTGTCTTTTAATTCCCCAAACGCCCCTAAAATTTCATCTCTTTTCCCCTTGAAAAACAACTCTGCTCCTTTCAGCGCCAATGTGCTTAGGGCGCCTATGGCAAGCACGGAAAGAGTTTCTGCCGGCGCCATCTCGCCTCGAATAATGCGCGGGACAAATTCAAACGCATCCGCGTGGCTTGCTCCCCACAGCCCCGCGAGCGTAAGAATGGTTCCGCAAACCATGTTCGTTTTCTGCTTAATTCTCTCTTTTGCGGCATCATCGCTCTCTGCAAATCCGCCCTTTTCGATCAATTCCACGATTTCCTCCAACTGCTCTCCTGCCGTAAGTAATTCCGTTCCAATCTCATCCTTTTTTTCTAGAGTGTTTTCATCCCATTCACCAGTTTGTTTTTTGAATTCAAATTTTTCCATTTTTTCCAGAATTTTTTAGATCGTTCTTAATTTCTGCCAAAAGAACGTTGATTTCTTTCAGAAAAACCAGTGTTTCTGCCTCCGTAGCGAACCCGTCTTTAATTTTTTGGGCAAGCGTTTTTAATTTTTGTTCTTGAGTCATGGGAAAGTAAACGAATTATTTTTTATTCTATGCTGATTCGGAAAAAAGACAATATTTTTCTTGGTTCATATATTCTCATAGTGTTGAACTTCAAATTTCTCCTCTCTTTTTAGAAGCGTTATTACGTCCATCCGCCAGCCTTTTTTGTCGTCCATAAAATTTTCGTGGCTTCCGGCGTAGAGCATCGCCGTGCGAGTGAATTTTTTGCGCTTTGCAGGCGACATTTGATCCTCTGGTTTTAGCCCTTCGGGGCCGGAATCCCGCATGGTTTTCACTTCCACAAAAACCAGCGTTCGGTCGGGCGCACGCGCAACAATATCAAGCTCGCCCCACGGTTTTCTGAAATTGCGTTCCAAAATTTCATATCCTTTTTTTGTAAGATATTCACACGCAAAATCCTCACCTTCTTTTCCTAATGCTGAACGTTTTGTCGGCATATTAAATACAGTATACGCCTATTTGACATAATCTTGAAATTTTGATAGACTGCTTCTAGCAAATTAAATCACTGCGTCCAAAAACACCATAAGGAAATCCGGCATGAAAAAGAAACGGCTGTTTTTTTACTCGTTTTTGAACGGTTTGCAAACCACTAAATTTAATGCAATCACAACACGCGTAGTTTCAGAGGTGTCACTCCCGAAGCTTGACAAAGAATATGCCGACAAAAAATGCCCGTGCGCCCAGAGAAGCCTGCTATCGCTTAAAACCGGAGCCATCGTTGATCTCGCTATGTGTGATCCGATTGTCGTCAGAGAGTGCAAAATACTGTCTCTTGAAGAAAATCCGGTACCAAAAAAATTTGCTGACTCCATGAACGCCTGGGGGAGTACAATTATTGTCTTCTTGTATCGGGGCGGTCGCGTATGGGCGGATAGAACGCATACATGTCTCCTCAAAGACCTGGAGAAGTAATTTCTCTTTTTTCAATCCCCCTCTTGTCGGGGGGTTTTTATTAAAAGTGCCTCTAAAAAATTATGCAAAAAATGTTTGTCGGCAAACATTTTTATGGTCAAAAAAATCGAAAGTCTATATTTGGCGTGCTTATCAGCTTGTTAAGCAACCTGTGACATCTTTGTTTATAAACGTCTTCTTATACGGAAAATGAGGTTTTTCAACACTATCGGGTTTATCAGGTTTTACAGGTTATCTTGATTTAACAGGTTTATCAAATATTTCAAATTTATCAACTTTTTCAGAGTTATCAGGTTTTTTTGATTTATTTGATTTTTTAATTAATTCACGTGATGTGCCCGCGCGCCATTTTCATCGAGGGTCAGATAAGTAGAGGGGATATCCGTCCAACAGCCACTATTCAAATAGTGAACGCCGTAGGCATCGGTTTCATAATCCTGGTGTGTATGGCCGCAAAAAACATATTCGGCACGCTTCAAAAATTTTCCATAAGCGCTGCTTCCTTGGGCGACTTCTTTGGAGAGGCGGAGCCATGATTTACTTTTTCGCTTAATCCACCTGCTAAAGCGTTGTTTGCGGCTGTCGAATTCCTGGATCAATAGATAAATCCAACCCGCTACCGCACCGATCACGGGATTTTTGTTCATAAAACGATCGAACTGATGGCCATGAATCGCGAGACAGCGCTTGCCCTTCCAGAGAAACACGTATTCAGAAAGGACCTTAATGCCGATGATGCGCGAAAGGACGCGAGCCGACACATCATGGTTTCCGGCAATCCAAACCACTTCGGGGTCTTCTTTTGTGTTTGTCAGTTTTCGTAAATATTCAAAAAGAGCCCAGTCATCCATTGAGAGTCGGTCAAAATCCAGATCGTCAAAAATATCGCCGTTTAGAATCAGTTTGTTGAACGTAGCGGTTTTTAAAAACTCCAACAATATCCGGGAACGGCTGACCGGGGTTCCTAAATGAATATCCGAGATAATTAAAATGTCCGTTTTTACCATATCAATAATACTACCATCTATTTTCTTCCTTTCTTTCGCAACAAAAAACCCGGAAGAGAGGCCCTTTGTTTGCTCATTTTTAATGCCGTGTTACTTCACAACGCGTTTCACCCAACGTGCAAGTTTTTTGAGCTCCTTCTTATCGTGCCCCGAAAGAAAAATGCGCACGAGAGGTTCCGTATTCGAGGCACGCGCATGCACCCAGGCGTTTCCACCGTCGCATAACACTCCATCCAAGCGATTCACCCCCCAGCCCTCGGCGCTGCATTTTTTCGCCATCCGCTCCAATTTTTCCCGAGGATGTTTAGCGGGCAAACTCCATAAATGAAATTCGGACTTGGGGAAGAAATCATAATAATCCGCAAGCGAATACGGAAGACGAGATACTGCGTTGATTCCTTGAATGGCGGCCATAATGCCCGAATCCACATAGAAAAATTCTTTGAAATAGCAGTGACCGGAGTACTCCACTCCCACGCTCGCGCCCTGCGCTTTCATGAGACGTTTGATAAAAATAGAACCCACACGACAGATATGTGTCTCCTTATTTATCAAGCCCTCTTTGCGAAGCAGTGTGTACACGATCTCATCCGCCACAAACGGTGCTTGGCGATCCACAAAAAAGAGGTGTGCTATCATCTGCGGTTCAAGGGAGTGACCGCGCCCGTCCATAAAAAATGCGCGGTCGCCGTCCTCGTCAAAAATAACGCCCAGGTCGGCACGATGCTGCAAAATTTCCCGCGAGAGATGAAGTTTTGCCACCCTGACTATTGGGTTCGGACCATGCGCCGGAAAATTTCCGCTCTGCAATCGGTCCACATAAATGGGAACGATATTTTTTGAGCCCGCGAGTAGCTTCGGAACGATGAGCGCGGTTGGACCATTTGAAAAGTCAAAAACAACGCGGAGTGGTTTTTTTACGTCCAAAAACTTTTTTAAAAATGAAGTGTAGCGGGGGATGAAATTCATAAGGAATGGAGCATTTTTTTAATCTCGAGACCGCTTATCGGAACTGCGTCTCGTCCGACTACTTTAAGACCGTTGATGTTTTTTGGATTATGGGAGGCGGTGATCGTAATTCCTCCCGCGGTTTTCAGGTCCTCTACTAAAAAATACAGCATCGGCGTTGTAATGAGTCCCGCCTCTATTTTTTGGCTTGCTTTGAAACAGGAACAAAGTGTGCGATAAAGTGTCGGCGAGCTTTTTCTGCCGTCATGCCCCAAAACGATTTTTCCTTTTCCAAAATGTGTTTGCAACGCTCCGGCGATTTTTCGAATATCATCTGCGCCCAACTCTTCTGGGTATCGTCCTCGAATATCATACGCGCGAAAAATTACATCCTTCATTACCTTGAATTTTAGAGCATTTTGGCGTTTAATGAAATCGTTCATGGCGAAAAAGAGAAAAAAGAGGGATCGGGAAATAAGCGCAACGGAGGATCGTTCCGCGAACTCATTCAATCTCCACCCGGACATAAAAAAAAGCGTCTGGGTCGTCGCATTTTTGGGCATTACGATTATCCTAATTCTCGCGGCTGCTTCCCAAGCGGGCCCCTGGGGGGAAACATTTTACAAGGCGTTTCATGCTCTCTTCGGCTGGGGATATTTCTTTCTCCCGGTAGTCACGTTTCTGTTTGCGATTTCCTTTTTCACGCCGGAACGCGAACGATTTTTCGGTGTTACGGCAATCGGCGGGGGTATTTTTATTATCGCGGGACTCGGATTCATCGATATTCTCTCACCCGGAAGTGGCGGCCTTACCGGAACACTCATCGGTTCGATAAAAAATCTCTTTGACGTTCCCGCCTCGCTTGTTCTCACTTTCACCGCGCTTGTGGCATCGTTTATCATCACCATCAATAAACCGCTACGGCTCACATGGAAAAAGCTTCATTCCGATGCCGAAGAGGAAACCAAAAAAGAACCGGAAAAAACCTTAAGCGTTAGCACTCCCGCCGAGCCTGTCCCTGTAGCGACATCCACCAATTCCGAAGAAAAAAAGGAGGGGACAATAAAAGGACTGCTGAAAAAGAAAAACGAGATGGAAGACGAACCGTTAAAACCAACGGAACAGAAACCAATCCATAATTATGTTCCGCCGCCCCTGAATCTTTTGGTTTCTTCTGTTGAGAAGCCGGCAATCGGCGACCTACGCGCGAACGCAAATATCATCAAGCGGACCATGGAGAGTTTCGGGATCTCTGTGGAAATGGGGGAAATCAATGTAGGTCCCACCGTCACCCGCTATACTCTGAAACCCGCTGAAGGAATGAAGCTGTCGCGCATCACAGCTTTGCATCAAGATCTGGCGCTCGCGCTTGCGGCGCATCCCATCCGCATTGAAGCGCCGATCCCCGGGAAATCGCTGGTGGGAATCGAAGTGCCGAACAAATCCGCCGCGATTGTCCGTTTGGGAAGTTTGCTGTTGTATCCGGAATTTCAAAAAGCAGGCGCACTTGCATTCGTCATCGGCCGCAATCTGAACGGAGACCCCGTATTTGCGGACATCGAAAAAATGCCGCATTTACTGATCGCGGGAGCTACCGGATCCGGAAAATCCATCTCTATCCACACACTTATTTTGGCGCTCCTCTATCGGAATTCACCGGATATGCTTCAAATGATTTTTGTAGATCCGAAACGCGTTGAGCTTTCTGTATATGACGGCATTCCGCATTTGATCGCTCCGGTTGTCACAGAAAACAAAAAGGCGATGGCCGCTTTGCGTTGGCTGGTGCAGGAAATGGAACGGCGCTATCAAATCCTTTTGGAGGCGGGAGCGCGCGACATAAAAAGCTACAATAAAACCTACGCACAGCATCCGCTCTCCTATATCGTGGCGGTGTTCGATGAGCTCGCGGACCTTATGACGTCCCATGGGCGAGAGGTGGAAGGTTTTATCATCCGCTTGGCGCAGATGTCGCGAGCTACGGGAATTCACCTGGTGGTTTCTACGCAGCGCCCCTCGGTGGAAGTCATTACCGGCCTCATTAAAGCGAATATCACTTCGCGGATCGCGCTCCAAGTTGCGAGCCAAATTGATTCGCGCACGATTTTGGATACATCCGGCGCCGAAAAACTTCTGGGGAACGGTGACCTGCTGTTTGTGTCCTCCGAGATGTCGAAACCAGCGCGCATCCAGGGCGGCTTTGTGACGGAAGAAGAGATAAAAAGAGTGGTTTCGTTTATTGTAAAAAACAACAAGCCCGCGGAAGAAATGATTCCGCTGGGCCCGGAAAACAACGGGAGGGAGGGCGCTCCGCTTTTTGACGACGTGGGCGACAATGACGATGATCTCTACGACGAGGCGGTGGAAGTCGTAAAATCGGCACAAAAGGCGTCGGCTTCATTGCTTCAGCGGCGGCTGAAAGTCGGGTACGCCCGCGCGGCGCGCCTTCTGGACATCATGGAAGAACGGAATGTGATCGGCCCCGGAGATGGCGCAAAAGCGCGCGAGGTGTATATTGTAGGCGACGATCAATAATCATATGGAAAACGAACTTCGGACATTGGCCGAATTACTCGAAGAAACCCTGCGCATAAAGAATATATCGCTTGAAAAACTCGCGTTGCTTTCGGGCATTTCCGAACGCTTCTTAAACGCTCTTTTAGGGGGGCACACCGAACATCTTCCCGCCGCTCCGTATGTGCGCGGATACTTAATGAAGATAGCCGACGTACTCGGTTTAAACGGCGAAGATCTGTGGTCAGCGTATCTAAAACACGATACCGCCATCCGCCGTTCCGGCGCGCAGGACGCGTTACCCGGAAACCGTTTTGTCCTTTCCAAATTAAGATCGAAACCGATATTTATTCTGGGCGCGATCCTCGTCGTTTTGGTAATCGCGGTTATGAAAATCCCCGCTCTTTTCGGGGGCGCATCGCTTACCATCGGAAATATGGAGCCCAACATGATTGTTCGCGAACAAACATTCGTGGTACACGGCTCTGTGGACAATAAAGACACATTGACAATCAACGGTGACATTGTCTATCCTAAAGAAAACGGCGATTTTGAACACACGGTAGAGCTCCAAAAAGGATTCAATACGATTGAATTCAAAGTAAAGCGCTTTCTTGGAAAAGAAACAACGATCACAAAACAGATCTTTTACGAAATCCCAACTTCTACCGAGCGCACAATAAAATAAAAATGGCATTCAAAAAAACTCCAAAAGAACCGAAGGAACAAAAAGAAGAGGGTAAGGCGCAGGACATTAATTCGCTCATGGAATCACTCCAATCCCGTTTCGGGGAAGGAGCAGTGATGAAATTGGGCGAAGGTCACAATACAAAAGTGGAGACGGTCTCTTCAGGATCGTTCTCACTGGATTTGGCGCTCGGTGGCGGACTTCCGAAGGGACGTGTAATCGAAATCTACGGACCGGAAAGTTCGGGGAAAACAACGCTTGCGCTCCATGCTGTTGCGGAAGTCCAAAAACGGGGCGGAAAAGCCGCATTCATTGATGCGGAGCACGCCTTGGACCCAGAATACGCGGGGCGTATCGGCGTCAAAGTGAAAGATTTGATCGTTTCCCAACCCGATAACGGAGAGGAAGCTTTAAACATTCTAGAAAGTCTGGTGCGTTCGGACATCATCGACATTGTGGTAGTGGACTCCGTTGCGGCACTGACTCCGCGCGCGGAAATCGAAGGCGAGATGGGGGCTTCACACATGGGGCTTCAGGCGCGGTTGATTTCCCAAGCGCTTCGAAAACTAACCGCGATTTGCGCAAAGTCCGGCACGATTGTTATCTTCATTAACCAAATACGCATGAAAATCGGCATTGTATTCGGGAATCCCGAAACCACACCAGGCGGGTTGGCATTAAAATTCTACGCGTCCGTGCGCATCGATATTCGCCGCTCTGCACAGATTAAAAAAGGAGAGGAAAGCGTGGGAAACCGCGTAAAAGCCAAGGTGGTAAAGAATAAAGTGGCACCACCGTTTAAAATCGCGGAGTTTGATATTATGTTCGGCCGCGGAATTTCCTATGAATCCGATGTTGCAAATACCGCGCTTGCTTACGAAGTGATGAAAAAGGCGGGCGCGAGTTATAGTTTCGAGAACGAAAAACTGGGTGTCGGTTTCGATAATGTAGTACAGAAAATGAAGGAAGACAAAAAACTAACCGAGACGATAAAAAAGAAAGTGGTCGAGGCGGTCCAAATCAAAGAGACTACGGAGGTCAAATAGAATTCCCACATCTTAACATAGGTTAAGATGCGGATTTTATTTTCCTTTTTATCGCTTCTTCCGCGCCTCATTCAAAACTTTCTCAATCTCAAGCGATGTCGCGGTAATTAGCGCGCGCATCTCTTTTTGGATGCTCGTCTTGCCAACTGCATCGGCTATCCGTTCTTGATTTTGTTCTTCGTCTAAATTATTGGCAATGCTATAACTTTCCAATAATTTAATGGTGTTTTTCTGAAACCGTTCCCATATTTTTGATAGAGCTTCTTGGTTTCTATCTCGTTGTGGTGCGTGTTCCGCAAAAAGTGCTGAAGAGAGATTCTGTGCTTCCTTGAACATCCGATAGAGTGTCTTGTCGCGCACCTCAAGACTTCGTAATTCTATACGTCGTGAATCCTCAGAAATGTTTTCTGAACTCCTATGTTCTTCACTTTTTTTGCTTTTTTCGGCCCAAATCCCAAAATATGTGGGTCGTCCATATTTTCCTTTTTCAATCCGAGAAGAAGAAGAAAAGCCCGTAGTGAATGCATATGTAAAAATTGCGGTATCTTTTTTGATAAACGAGATTGCATCTTTTTCGCCTTTTTCTTTAATGAGCGCATCTAAGACCTCCCAAAGAGTGTCCGGAATTCCAATATTCAGATGGAGTGAAAACATCCCGTTTCCACCGCCTCGAATTTGTTTTCCTTCTTCGGTTTCTTCCGTTTCAATAAACCCGCCACGAATCAATTCGTGCGCGTAGGCGCTTTGCGCTTCCGCGCTGTAGGTATAGGGTATCGCGAACTCCCATTCTTCATTGGGCGTGCCCGCTTTCGGAATGCCCAAACGCTCTGTCGCACGAAATAATTCCGCGCGCGTACCGCGGATGGGAAGTGAGTGCGGAATCTCTATTTCGGTCCCGATGGTCGGCAGATAAGGGCCTTCTTCTCCCCAAATTTCGCTTTCCGCTATTTTTTGAAAGCGCTCCGGACGCTCCATTTCAGGTTTTTTCTTCTGCAGAGCGGATTCCACATAATCATTCAAAAGACGCAGTCCTAATAAAGGTTTGATTCTCTCCGGAACTTCGTTCTTTTTACTGTATTCTTTCTCGCTTTTCTTTGCCCACACCTCCGCATCTTCAATATGAAACTTTGGATTTCGCAATGCCAATTCCTCTACTTCGCTTATCACAAAAGTTTCTTCATCGTCTTTTCCGCGTATCAGAATTTCTTCTTCCGGTTCGCGTAAAATTTCATCTTCTGTATTCAAATATTCCGAACGATGCATCATGGTGGTATTTATATTTTTACTCTATCGTTTTTTTGGTTCAACGTATAAAAATTCTGGAATAGTTGCGCCACCAAAATCGGCCCCGTTCCGCCGGGCGTTGGCGTAAAAACGGAACAGACGCGCTCACATGCCGGATCAAAGTCCCCCATCACATGGCTGTCTTTTGTCCCGTATCCAAAATCAATACCAACCGCACCTTCTTTCAACATTTCCGGTTTTACAATCCCCGGCGCACCCGCTCCAGAGATAACTACATCCGCATTTTCTAATACTCCAAAATCGCTCCCTTTATCCAAAAGATGGATTTCCCGTACCTTGCCCATAAGCCACGTTGCGATGGGCTTTCCCACTAAAAAACCAGCTCCGATGATTGCAATACGCTTCCCCTCTAATTCTAAGAGAACCGAGCGTTCTTCGGCTCCAGCGGTCGAAGCCGCTCTGCTTCCTCGGCTCGCGACTCCTGTGGAGACCAAGCTCGCTTCGCCTCCGACAGCTTCTCCACGGATTAGTGGGGAAGTTCCCAATATTTTAAGGACTGTTCCTACCGCTGGCGGGGGTATCAGGTTTCGGCCCGTATAAAACGCACCGAGCGCGCGCTCACCCAATACATCCACATCTTTTTCGCGCGGGATCGCGTTCAATACATACTCTTTTTTGATGTGCGCGGGCAACGGCAACTGTACAATCACGCCACCACACGTTTTATGCGCCGCAATTTTCCCAATCTCATCGCGTAAGGCATCCTGTGCGATGGTTTCGGGGAATCGGTACATCCTGAAGTCCACGCCGAGTTCGCGCGCCACTTTTTCTTTCTGCGCAATAAAACTTTCGGACGCGGGATCTTGCCCTACTCTAACAACCGCCAAAAAACGTTTCGCCCAGCCGCCAACGGATAAGAGTTCCTTGAGACTTTCCCGCACCCCCCGCGCGAGTTCTTTTCCGTCTATTACCATTCCCTAATCCTACATAAAAAAGCCCCCGTGTAAATCACGAGGGCACTGCAACAACTACTGATCTTCGTACACGCCGAAACCGAATTTTCGCAAAGCTTTCACTAAAGAATCATGGTTGATTTTTCCAAGCGTCTGCTCCGCGCTTTTTTCCATGATGCACCACAAAGCACGATCAACGGTAAAAAACAAGCGTCCGACGCGTCTTTTCTTAGAACCGCAAACAATTGAAAGATGAACGACACCATTTTTCACATCTGCAAAATAAGAATAATGCAACGGTCCGGTTTTCTGATCTTTAATAGAGAGGTTTGCAAAACACGCAATAAATTCCTCGATGAAGGAGAATAGTTCGGCGACTTGCATCTCGGAAAGTGCCTTGCTAATCTCATCTATTTTTGTTACGTTTTGCTGAAATACTTCTCCTGCTGTTTTATTCGCCACAGCGAGTTCCTTTCTGATTAGTTTTTTAAGATGAATCTTTTGCAAAGATTCTTCGCTGCTTTCTGTATACCAGCGTCGTTACGTTTTGTCAAAATAGAGTCGAACCATGCGGCGATTGTTTTCATTTCTTTTTCTTTCATTCCGCGCGTGGTTACGGCAGGCGTTCCAATGCGAATACCCGACGGATCGCGCGAGCCGCCTGTATCATTCGGGATTTCTTCGCGATTCACGATCATTCCCGCGCGCTCCAGCAATTTTTCCGCATCATTCCCACGCACACCACGCGCACCAACATCTACCGTAAAAAGATGGGAGTCCGTGCCACCAGAAACAATTCGCCAGCCTCGTTTTTGAATCTCCTTTGCAAGCATGTGCGCATTTTTGACTACCTGTTTTGCGTATTTTTTAAATTCCGGCGTACCAGCTTCGTGGAGCGCGATACCAAGCGCCGCGATTTGATTTAGATGCGGGCCACCCTGCACACCGGGAAAGATCGCCCGGTTGATGGCTTTCGCATACTCGTTTTTCACGAAAATCATCGCACCGCGCGGCCCCCGAAGGGTTTTGTGGGTAGTCGTCATCACCACGTCCGCGTAGGGGAATGGTGACGGATACGCGCGACCGGCAACCAATCCGGCGTAATGCGACAGGTCTATCATTAAAATCGCTCCCACACCATTCGCGATACGACGGAAAACATCCCAATCAATTACCCGCGAATACGCGCTTCCGCCTGCAACAATCAGTTTGGGTTGCCATTTTTTTGCCGTCCGCATTATTTCGGTATAGTCCAAAAGTTCTGTTTTTGAATTAAGCACGTAGTGTTTCCAATCCCAGAATTTGCCGGAGATACTCCCTGCAAATCCATGCGTCAGATGCCCGCCGGCATCAAGCCGCATCCCCATCATGCGCCCCCCTTTTGGCACCAGCGCCAAATAGATCGCCAAATTCGCGGGTGAACCCGAAAGCGGTTGGATGTTTACACTCCATTTTTTTGGCGACAGACCAAATAACTCGAGCGCGCGACGCTGGGTCTCCAGCTCCAGCGCGTCGGCATTTAAAACACCCGCATAATATCGTCTGCCCGGATACCCTTCCGCATATTTGTTGGTGAATACTGACCCGAGCGCCACACTTACGTCTTTTGAAACAAAATTCTCGGAGGCAATCAAATCAATCGTCTCACGTTGGCGTCTTTCTTCCGCACGGATTAGTTTTTCGATTTTCGTATCCTTCACAGATTTAAATGTATCTTAAAGTAGCTTGCCACGCAAAATAAAAAGCCCCGAATAAATGGGGCTTTTGTCGTTGTGGCAAGGTTACTGTAAGTCCGCGGAGAAACCGTTCAAAATAGTTCCTTTAGGAACAAAGAACTTTTGAGCCGGTGTTTGATGACCTCCAAAACGCAAATAGAAAAACCGAAGTTCTGTTTCGCAATCGAAGTGTCGGATATTCACCACACCATCGGATCTGTTTTCTTCATAGATCTCGACACCGGATTCTTCGGCGTTCACTTTCCGTAAACGTTTCCCGCCATTAGGCAGCGCTTCATAGTAATAGTAGTAAGCGGTCGGCCCTATGTTTCCGCTTCCCAAAAAGAACGACCCATTGGTAGAGAAGCGGTCATTAAACGCGTAAAGATGTTGTACTTCGGTGGTCTTAATATAGTCATCATCCGAATAATTAGTTTTGACGACAATACCGATGACAAGCATAATAATAGCACCGATAATCAAAGTCCAGAACCCAGCGACAAGCGCAGACCACACAGAATCCACGCCCCAATCTCTGTTGTTGTTCGATATGATTATATACAAAACGACAACTACCACAATTGGTAGATAGCAGATCCAAAACATAACTATTCTCCTGTAAGTTGAGATTAAATTGTTAATTTATACTGTCGGTAAGTATATACCTATCTATCTAAAAAGTCAATAGCACGTTTTTGCTAAAAACACCCCTGTAAATTGGGGTGTTTTTAGCGATTCAAGATTTTTTGGAGCTCTTCTAAGGACTTCCCGCCGGTCACGGGAGGTGGCGGAGTGGGTTGCGGCGCAGGTTCGAGTTTTATCTCTGCGGGCGCATGCAAGGGTTTCTCTGGTACGGGGGAGGTTGTTGCAACCGGTGCGGGAACAGAAGGAACGGGCACGTTTTGCTCCGGTGTTTCTTTAACTTTCTGCGGACCAAAAAAGAGCGGCACGTAGGCGGCCACGAGTCCAATAACCAACAGGCTTACAAATGTCACAACAAAGAATTTCTTTCTGAAAAATTGCATGGTTTAAAAAATGAATTATAAAAGCTGCGCCTGCGGTTCGGTGCGTTCTATAAATTGGAGACAGACCTTTTCCATCTGCGCCGTTTCGCGCTTCGGAATCCACAGATACCCTTGGGTGCGGATGAGGTCAAAAACGCTTTTGGTCACCTTTACATCTTGGAGACAATACTCTTTCAGTTTTTCCAGTTCTCCGTTTCGCCAAAAATCGATTGCGTCCATTCCCTTGCCGCTTTTTCCGACGCCTAGATTTGCCTCCGCCAAGAGTCCTAGTCCAATCCGCCGCCCGAAACTTTTCTCAATCTCTTCCAGAATATCGTAATGGGGGATCGCCCCAATCTTGAAGTTGAAGTATTTCTCCATGACCGGAATATCGAACTTCTTGCTGTAAAATCCGATGAGCAGTCCCGCTTTCTTGAACAGGTCTCCGAGCGCGGGAAACTCATGCTCCTCGAACATGAAATACTTGTCCTGGTTATAGGAATACGCGCCCACGACGGACGCTTCCAATTTATCGATGTTTGCCTGTCCCCCGACATCCGCAAATGAATTTTTTGTTTCGATATCGAATACGATTTTATCTTGCATGGGGTTTACGTATGGCGATCCGCCACTTTGGACGCCGCGTAACTGTCCGGCTTTGTTTTTACCTCGAAATTATTGGCGCGGATCATGCCCACCACTTCTTGGATCAACACTTTGGTTTCCCCGTTTGCACCGATGTCCGCATGAATCTCAAAATCCCATGCGATGTCTTTGGCTTCTTCTTTCAAAATCGCAAGGAGCGCCTGTGCGGCATCAAGCGACAGCATCACTTCTTTGATAATCCGGTCGCGCAAGGTGTGGAATTTCCCCAGTTCAATCCGCCTCCAAAAATATCGTCCGCCGTTTCCGCGCCGGTGAATCACAATCGCGGTTACAAAATCCGCGTGCCCCGTAGAAAGTCCCATGGAATCCGTTCCGATGATAATCGTGTACGCGCGCTTGGTATCCGCTTTCATGAATCGTACAATCTCCCCGACAATCTGATGGAGATCAAGCGTAAGTCCCATCGAGCTTAAAAACGTAAGCGGCATAGTGATTTTCACGATACTCTGCTCATGTGCCCACTGTCAAATAAAATCCCCCACAAGATTGTGGGGGGAAGAGCGGGAAAGAGGATTCGAACCCCTAATATTCACCTTTGCAAGGTGACGCTCCACCAATTGAGCTACATGCCCGGAATCAGAATCGAGATGGGGGACGGATTCGAACCGCCGTTTACAGGATTTGCCGTCCTGCGCCTTGCCCCTTGGCCACCCCATCAGTTCAAAAGTACTAGTGTAAAAGTTAGCCAAAACTGCTATGAATGTCAATAGTTTGTGGTTTTCTACGTGAACAGTTGACAGATGATAAGTATAGGAGTATAATTATAGACAGAAAGTTAACAATTTTACTCACTCATCTGAAAGGTTTCCGCGTATGAAAACCGTATTGTGTTTCCTGATCGTTCTTATTACCCTCGTCCCAACTGCTTCTGCTCAACTTGTGACAGACTCCATTACGTTTTCAACCTCTTACGGTGGGGTCCTTTACACAGGAAGTTATCGCCCCGAAAACGGCGCGGTACTTAACGCAACTAGTTTTCGCCTTGGCGGGAAAATTCTTGCTCCGGCTTTTTCCGGATTCGTATTCCGCGGGGAAGCGGGAATGGATTTATCCCCAAGTGGATTTGTTTCTATCGGAAAACTTAGAATCGAACGGGATATCCAAGGAACTTTGAGCAAGTTCATCATCGGACAAATTTCACGCCCCATTACCGCATTCTTACGTCCTGCCCCATTTACACCCGGTGGACACTTTGAACCGCCTTCTCTTGCAGCTATGCCTGGGAGCGGAACGGGATTCGTTTTGTCTTATCAAAATTCGATCCTTGCGTTTCAAGAAGGTATTTTTTATCTTCCTTCCGGAAAAACAATCGAAGCGAATGCGGGTTTGTCCTACACTACTGTGTGGGGCAACATAAACGTTGCGGGATTCGGAAGTTATATCCGGAAAGGCATCGCGTTTGGCGTCGAACAGAAAGAATTGACGTTAAAATGCTTCATCGCAAGTGACAGCGTCACTACTGGTTTCTGCAAGTATCGAACTGAATGGTGCACACCTTACGTCACCGCGAACTATAACAAGGTGGATCACTCGTTCGATCACCTTGAACTAGGATGGACAAAAACCTACAAGGGACCGGATGGGATGGGGGTATTAATCGGAATGGGGTGGCAGTATCACACCAAACTCACGAACGTATACGTTCAGATCTATCACTGATGTAAAGCACCGGCAAAAGCCAAGCAACCGCTTGGCTTTATTTTTTGTGGACGGTGCAGGATTTGAACCTGCGACCCTCTCGGTGTAAACGAGATGCTCTGCCACTGAGCTAACCGTCCCTCTGGACTATTAAGCCATGATTTACCTGTATTTTTCAACTATTGACAGGTGAATATAAAGTGTACCATAATAGACTCAGAAACTTAACTTGAAAGGAGCTAAGTATGAATCACGGAAAATGGTACCTCGTGTACAGTTGGAATGACACCTTTGGAGGTGGTCTTGGTGGCACTTGGGAAGATAAGGAAATTCCATTGAAAGCTATTACCGAAGATGAGGCAATCGCGGAAGCGAAGTCGAAGTGGGAAGAGAAAGTTGTGGAGGCGAAAGCTAACTGGGAAGTGCAGAGGAAAACGTGGGTACATCCACCAGCAAGTCCGTTTACGGACGGACCAACTAATCCTCGTGTCATCTACAAGATCTCCCTACAATGATAAGGATAGGTGTTTTTAACTCCGACAATTCTGTCGGGGTTTTTATTTTTTTGATTTGATTTAACACAAACATAAAACCGTTCTTAACTTAGGCGGTTTTATGTTTTAGTGGGCCAGGAAGGACTCGAACCTTCGGTCGCCGAGGTATAAGCTCGGTGCTTTAGCCACTAAGCTACTGGCCCCCACACCAATTGAGTTTAAAAAGATTTGCTAGTATCTTCAAGTCTCTTTTTAAGTTGAGTTAGTGCTCTCGCCCTAAGTTTTAAATTGTGTTCTCTTTTATGAGCGTCTTTCTCTGAAATATATGCCTCATAATAGATAAGTGTAAATGGCAATCGAAACTTCGTTGATCGAGATTTGCCACTATTGTGCTCTACAATTCGTCTTTTAAGATTATTCGTAGAACCAGTATACCACTGATCATCCTTGATACTTTTCAAAACGTACACGAAAAACATGGAACTTAAATTGGTGTGGGGGCTGGCCCCCACCCGATTACGCAATGCTGATCGCAACCGGCTTCAGTTTAAAGCTTTTTGTGATTTTGTAAAATTCCTCGTGTTCCAGCGTCTCGCGTTTAATTAACGATTCAGCAATCCCGGCAAGCAACTTTCGGTTCGCCGAAAGAATCTTCTGCGCCATCTCGAGTGATTTTCTGATGAGCGTGTCTACTTCCACGTCGATTAGGGCTCCGATTTTTTCGGAGTAATCTTTCTGGCTTGCGATTTCATGCCCTAAAAATACATACTCCTCCATTTTCCCGAATGAACGGGGACCTAACCTTTCATTCATGCCGTACTGCGTTACCAGCCGGTGCGCCAAATCCGTTGCCTGACGGATATCGTTCGAAGAGCCCGTCGTCACGTCGCCGAAAATAAGTTTCTCGGCCGCAAATCCGCCAAACGCAACCGCAAGATCCGTCAAGAACTGCGTCTTGGTGCGCAAGCGGCGTTCTTCAGTCGGAAGTTTAATGGTGTACCCACCCGCCATACCACGGCTTACAATAGAAACTTTATGAACCGGATCCGCATCTTTTAGAGATGCTGCCACAAGCGCATGTCCCGCTTCGTGATAGGCGGTCACTTTCTTTTCGTGATCCGTAATCGCGCGGGTGCGGCGCGCAGGCCCGAGCATTACTTTTTCGATGGAGTCCAGAATATCGTTTTGCGCCACTGTTTTCTTTCCTTGCCGCGCGGCAAAAATCGCTCCTTCGTTCAATAGATTCGCCAAATCCGCGCCGGAAAATCCGGGAGTGCGAACCGCTATGGTTCTTAAGTCCACCGTTTTTTCGAACGGCTTTCCTTTCGCGTGGATTTTGAGTATCTCTTCGCGATCGTTCATGTCCGGCATGTCCAATACAACGCGGCGATCGAATCGGCCGGGACGCAAAAGCGCCTGATCCAAGATGTCGGGACGGTTTGTTGCCGCGATAACAATCACGTTCGTGTCGCGTTCGAACCCATCCATTTCCACAAGAATTTGGTTCAGGGTCTGCTCCCGCTCGTCGTGTCCACCTCCCACACCCGCGCCGCGCTCGCGTCCTACGGCATCGATTTCATCCACAAAGATAATGGAGGGGGCTGATTTCTTTGCGGTCAGAAACAGATCGCGCACCCGCGACGCACCCACGCCCACAAACATCTCGACGAATTCGGAGGCGGACATATGAAAGAAGGGGACATTCGCTTCGCCCGCGACTGCGCGCGCCATGAGCGTTTTTCCCGTTCCCGGCTGTCCCATCAGCAAAACTCCGCGCGGAATTTTAGCGCCCATTTCCAAAAACTTTTTTGGATTTTTCAAAAAATCCACCACTTCGATCAGTTCTTCTTTTGCTTCTTTGAGTCCTGCTACGTCTTTAAACGTAATCTTGTCTTTGTTCGCAAAAAACATTTTCAGGTTCGCTTTTCCGAACGTAAACGCTTGGTTCACGCCCGAACGCGCCTGTCGGAATAAAAACCAAAAAATCGCCACCATCCCCAGAATAGGGAGGAGGATCGGGAGCAAAACCCCCATCCAATATTTCATCCCGCTGGGCTCTTCTATTTTGAACTCCACGTTCGCAAGCGCGGCGGAATCCACGCCGTAATTCTTGAGTGTTTCCGTCAGCCCCGCCTCGGACTCTTTCTGTGCAACCATCTTCACGCCCGCTTTCAGTTCTATAGTGATATCGCTCCCCGTTACGGTGATGCTTTTTACCGCACCCGCATTCACCATCTTCACCACCTTATCCAAGCTGATAATCTGCGGGGTAGTACTCCCCGTATCCCACGCGAGAGAAAACAAAAGAATCAGCGAAATAAAAATCGCCACGATTCCGAAGATATTTTTTGTCATTTTTTTCATAGTTCCTATCCATCGTTACAAAAAAAGTTGGGGACGTCAAATAAAAACCCCCGTCCACCAAACGGCGGAGGGGGGCGTACTACAGATTCACGATCTGACCTTTTTTGAAGGCGCTGATGAGCCGGAGTATTTTTTCCTCGATCATTTCATCCGAAAAATAGGGAGATACCACAATCGATGGAATTTTCGGGGCCTGTTCCTGATGTTTCTGCTGCCCCATCACGCTACTTTTGCACTGCAGGGGAATTTTTTCGTTTCCTTTTCCTTCGATCGTGCACACGAGATAGAGATCAATCCCTTGAATCCGGTCGTCATGAACGGAAACAGGAATTGCGGTTACAATCGGGTTATCGTCTCTTTTAGCAAGACGCTTGCAAAGTTCATACAGGCGCTCCTCTGCTGCCCACCCTTTCAACCGCACGGCAATCTGATTTTTCAGAATATCCGTCCAGTCCTTCACACACAAGATGTCATGGACAAGAACGTTTACCAGGGTGGCGTTTCCGCCGACATGGTACGGTTTTCTTATGAATCCTTGCGTAGCTCTTACATTAATGATCATCTTGGGAGTAGCAAATCCATCTCCGCGATCAGGAATGAGCGTCACACCGTACCGTACCCATGTCACTCCCCGTTCACCCATAAAATAGCCCTGAATTTCCCCGCGTTCCCTAAAATCCCGGAGAGCGGCGCGCAGATTTTTTTCGCTCTCGAGCATCCTGATGCGCAAACGTTTTTCATAACTCGTGAGTATTCTCCCTTTTATATTCTTCGCGGTATCCATTTCTCACTTCTTGATAATTGGCCCATTTGTTATTTAAGTTCTGATTATATTATATACCGTTACGATTCTGAATGCAAGTCTACAGAAAACGCCCCGCTAGGGGGGTGTTTTCTGCCTGTGGGTTTTTTCTGCTCTCTATTATTTCTTGCGCTTTAGCGTAATGCGGCGCTCCTCCGGTTTTACCTGGTCTATCACAAACACATAGTCCTTCCCGACCGCTATCTCTTTCTTCATCTCCTCCACACCACCGAATTCCGTCACGTGGATCTGACCTTGAATATTCGAATCCAGCGCAACGACCGCACCATACGGATTAAACATATATACTTTTCCCGT
This sequence comes from uncultured Candidatus Saccharibacteria bacterium, assembly GCA_964365955.1. Taxonomy (GTDB): domain Bacteria; phylum Patescibacteriota; class Minisyncoccia; order UBA6257; family GWB1-50-10; genus CAYISA01. Next base: position 19,473 of record CAYISA010000008.1, read on the forward strand.
CACTTCTTCTCCCGTTCGATAGGTTCCCGCGGCCAGTACCCACGGATCCGACTGTAACGCTTTGAGCGAAAGAGAAATTTTTCCGTCCCGAATGTCCACAATTTTCGTGCGCACCACGTCGTCCACTTTTACGATTTCTTTCGGATTTTGCACAATGCGATGTGCGAGTTCAGACACGTGAATCAATCCTTCCACCGACGGGTTGTCGGTAAACTGAACAAATGCGCCGAAATCCGCCACGCCAGAAATAATGCCCTCTACTTCCTGACCCACCGTGTAATTTTTTGAAAGTTCTTTGGAAGAAAGTTCCGTGGCTTCGCGCTCGGAGATAATGAGTTTTTCGCTACGCGGATTCACGTCGATAATTTTTACCGTCAGTTCTTTGCCGATGAGTTTTTCAAGCGCGGTCGTGATCTGCGTTTTGTCATCGTTCGTGACTTTAGGATAATGTTCTGTGGAAAGCTGGGAGACTGGCAAAAAAGCGGGAAGTCCGCAAACATCCGCCGTGAGCCCGCCTTTATTGGACCCTTTTACCAGTGCAGTAAACGGCTCGTCTTTTTCTTTAAGCTCCATGACTTCCGTCCATGATTTTTGGCGGCCCGCCTCCGCAAGGGAAAGTTCGATATACCCGTCTTCGTTATCGGTATCGATTACTTTTGCGCTGACTTCGCCTCCTACTTCGAGCGCTTTCACAGCTTGCCATGCGTTCTTTAGTTCTCCGCGATAGACCACGCCCGTTCCAAACCGTCCTAAATCCACCACCAGCATGCGGGCGCTTTTTGAAAGCACGGTGCCCTGCACTAAATCCCCCACACGTGGAAGAGAGATGAGCGACAGATCTCGGCGCGCGAGGTCCGTTAGAGGCGTTCCACTTGTTTTAACTGCCATCATACAGGGAGGATGGTACCACACCCCCGCGTTGAAACGCAAGCGAAAGCGCGTTATAATCACCTTTGTCTTACTTTCTACTCTATGGTTATTACACATCACGGCGGCAATTATCTGAAACTTCAAGCAGGGGAGCTTTCAGTGCTTATTGATCCACTTGACCAGCGATCGTTTCGCGGAACAACAGTGGTTTTAAACACCACGCTGCCCGCACATACCGAACCGTCGGAAGAAGCGACGGGCGGACCGGTTTGGATCAATCACGCGGGAGAGTACGAGGTGAGAGAAATTGAAATTCAGGGATGGAGTACCGGGTACAGCGGCAACGTAGAACACACGGCATACCGTTTTAGAATGGACGAAATCACCGTTGGAGTTCTTGGACATCTAACGCAAGATCTACCGGAAGATGTCTGCGAGGCGCTCACGGGGGTGGACATTCTTTTCGTCCCCGCAGGTGGAAAGCCGTGGCTTTCGGAAACTGCCGCCGCAAAATTGGCACGCGAACTGGAGCCGTCCGTGGTAATTCCGACGCTGTTTAAAGATCTGAAGCTGTTCGCAAAAGCGTTCGGACAAACATCCTTTACCACAGAGGAAAAAATTGTCCTCAAAAAGAAAGGTCTTGCCCCCGGCGCACTAATCCTCCGCCCAATCCAGTCATAGCGTTGCATCAACATGGGGAATCTGTTAAAAAAAGGCGGGATATTTTTAAAAACACTGCGACGATCCAATGAGGCGACAAAAAAGAAATGGGTGTATGTGGTTTCCGGCATCAGTTCCGTCCTTATTCTTTTCTTGTGGGTTGCATATCTAAATCTCACTCTCCCTGTGTTACCTCCCCCTCCCGGCGATGCCTCTCCCGTATCCACGCCTTCCCTGCCATCGTCAAACTCTTTTTTTTCCGTACTCGGACGCGGGTTTAAAAATATCGGAGAAGAGATGAAAGCGGGTTTTAAAACGATCGGCAGCACATTCAGCTCCACATTCAAAACATTCACCCAAAAAATCGGCACGAACCATACCTACAGCGTGACCTCAACTCCTCCGTCTTCTTCCGCGCCTATTTTCATCGACATGACCACATCATCCCCAACATCCACCAACCCTTAATACACCTATGAGCGAAAAAGAGAGAAACGAAATTATCCCCGGCGGAAAAATTGAAAGACGCGAAATCACGGATGAGATGCGTGAGTCGTATTTGAGCTATGCGATGTCGGTGATCGTTGCGCGCGCGCTTCCCGATGTGCGGGACGGAATGAAGCCGGTGCAACGCCGCATCCTGTGGGCCATGTGGGATACGGGACTCACACATGCCGCAAAATTCAAAAAATCCGCGAATGTGGTCGGAGAAGTACTCGGAAAATATCATCCCCACGGCGACATGGCCGTTTATGACGCGCTTGCGCGCATGGCACAGAATTTTTCGTTGCGCTATACCTTAATAGACGGGCAGGGGAACTGGGGGTCGGTGGACGGCGATGCGCCGGCCGCGATGCGGTACACCGAAGCGCGCCTTACTAAAATTGCCGAAGAGCTGCTTTTGGATATCGAGAAGGAAACGGTGGAGTGGATTCCAAACTATGACAACTCCCGCGTGGAACCCCGTTATCTTCCCGCAAAACTTCCGAATCTGTTACTGAACGGCACGGTTGGAATTGCCGTCGGCATGGCGACATCCATTCCGCCCCACAATCTAACCGAGGTGGTAGACGCGGCCGTACACTTGGCCGAAAATCCAGACGCCAGCGTGGAGGATCTGATGCAATTTATTCCGGGGCCCGATTTCCCGACGGGCGGCATGATCTACGACAAAAAAGCGCTTCTGGACGCCTATCGTACCGGAAAAGGTTCCATTACGATTCGCGGCGTTGCGGAAATCGAAGAGCGCAAAAAAGGAAGTTTTCAGATCGTCATCACCGAAATTCCGTACCAAGTGAATAAATCGGATCTGGTCTCAAAAATCGCTGATCTGGTTCAGGAAAAAAAAATAGAAGGAATCCGCGACGTGCGGGACGAGTCCGACCGCGACGGAATGCGCATTGTGATCGAACTCAAATCCGATGCCGCGCCGCAGAAAATCCTGAACCAGCTTTTTGAATACACGGAGCTCCAAAAAAATATTTACTTCAATATGCTGGCGCTCGTCGGAGGTCTTCAGCCGAAGGTGTTGTCGCTCCGGGAAGTTTTAGAACAGTATTTGGAACACCGTACCGTTGTCGTGCGCCGGCGCATCGAATTTGATCTTAAAAAAGCGCAGGAACGCGCGCATATCTTGGAGGGACTTGCGAAAGCACTCGACCTTATCGACAAAGTGATCGCGACGATTAAAAAATCGAATGATCGCGACGATGCGCAAAAAAATCTTATCAAACTTCTGAAAATTGATGCGTTGCAGGCAAACGCTATTTTGGAAATGCGTCTGCAAACGCTTGCGGCACTCGAACGCGAAAAAATCGACACGGAACTGAAAGAAAAGAAAAAGATCATTGACGAACTCACGTTTATTTTGAAATACCCAAAAAAGATTCTTGAGATTATCACAAAAGAATTGAAAGAACTCCGCACCGCATTTCCGAGCCCCCGCAAAACGAAACTGGTGGCGAGCGGTCTAAAAGAATTCAATGAAGAGGACCTGATCGCGAAAGAAGACGCGGTGATTGTTCTGACCGAAGACGGGTACATTAAACGGCTTCCGCCCGCCGCGTTCCGCGCTCAACGCCGCGGAGGGAAAGGTCTTATCGGTTTCGATCTGAAAGACGAGGACCAGATTCACCAGATTATCGGCGCCACCACTCACGATAATCTACTCTTTTTTACGGATGGCGGAAAAGTATTCCAGACCAAAGCATATGAGGTGCCGGTCGGAAGCCGCGCCGCGAAGGGAAAATCAATCCATAATTTTCTTACCCTTCCGCCCGAAGAAAAAGTGCGCGCAATCGTAAATTACGAGGAAAGCCAAAAAACAAAGGGATTTTTGGCGATGGTAACCGCAAGTGGCATCGTCAAAAAAACGGCACTCAAAGATTTTGAAAACGTGCGTAAAAGCGGCATCATCGCTATCTCACTCAAAAAAGGCGACCTGCTCAAATGGGTGGAACTTTCTACTGGCAACGATCAGATTATTCTGGTAACCGCAAAAGGGTGTTCAATCCGATTTAAAGAGCGCGACGTGCGTGCTATGGGTCGCACCGCCGCCGGCATTAAAGCGATCCGAATCAAAAAACAAGATGAAGTAGCGGGGCTTGCTATAATAAAAGGAGAAGTGGCAACAAAAAATAATGAACGTCTTCTGGTGGTAATGGACAAAGGATTTGCAAAACAAACGCCGCTCAAAGAATACAAACTACAGCACCGCGGAGGAGGGGGGATTCTCACTGCAAAGGTGACGGATAAAACAGGACGCGTCATCGCCGCACGCATCGTGGACGATGAAACGGAAGAGATTCTTGCGTTCTCTTCTAAGGGCCAGGCACTCCGTACAAAACTTGCCGCCGTCCGCACTGCCGGACGCGCCACACAAGGCGTCAGAATCATGAACCTAGAAGAAGAAGATCGCCTCATCGGCATTGTCTGCCTTTAAACCCACGCGCGAATTCACGTTCAACTCATGAACATTCCAACGAATCGCATCATTCTTATCGGAGTCGCCGCGGCGATCTTTCTTCTATTTATACTTCTTCTAACAGGAGTTATTCCGGGCGTAAAAAAACCGGTGGAACCCGGAATCAAGGACACGCTTGAAGTCTGGGGCATGAACGAGACGTCCGAATCGTTCCAAACGGTTCTGTTAGGTCTGCAGCGTTTTAAGGGGCTCACGTTGAATTACAAAAACTTCGAAACACTCGAGGAGTACGAAGCCGCGGTGTTGGAAGCGCTCGCGACCGGAGCGGGACCGGACATTTTCATGATTGAAAACGACATGCTCCTGAAATACGCGAATAAACTTGCTCCCGTCCCTCCGGAAAAATTCAGCACGTTCCAACTCTCGCAATCGTTCCCGAAAGTGGTGGGGAAAGATTTTACAAGCGGCGGGAATATCTACGCGCTCCCGCTTTCGCTCGACACGCTTGCGCTCCTTTATAATCGTGAGATTTTCGATCAACACGCGGCCTTCCCTCCGACGACATGGGACGAGTTGATTGCGCTTGTTCCTAAACTTGCGGTGTACGGCCAGGGCAGGCAGATTCTCGTGCCGGCAACGAGCATCGGGGGAAGTAACAAAAATATTACCCGTGCCGTGGATATTCTCTACCTTTTAATGGCGCAGATGGACGCGGGGAAGGTTGCTACAACCGGAAAACCACCCACCCTTACCTCTCCCGACAGCATCCGGGCCATCACGTTTTATAAACAGTTTGCGGATGCTGGGAGCTCTGCCTACACGTGGAATGCCACGCTTCCCGGAGATACGGAACTTTTCACCCAAGGAAAACTTCCGATGATCTTCGCCTACGCGTCGGATGTTGCCCGCATCAAAACTGCCGCGCCCTTTTTGGATCTTCGTGTTGTAGCGGTGCCGCAGATAAAAAACACCGCGAAAAAAGTGGCGTTCCCGCATTATTTTGGGTTTGCGGTTTCCCGCCAGAGTTATTACCAAGACCTTGCGTGGGATTTTATTCTTGAGATGACCACACAGGCGGAAAATGCCCGCGCGTATGTTCAGACCACCGGACACCCCCCCGCATTGCTTTCGGTGATCGGAGAGTATCTGAACGATCCGACATTTTCGGTATTCGCAAACCAGACATTCATCGCGGATTCTTGGATTTCAGGGAATCCTTCCGCCTTTAACGCGCTCGTGTCGCGCATGATAGAATCAGTAACGGGTGGTATTCAGGCACCAAGCCAAGCGGCGCAAGAAACGCAGAATCAAATAACCGAAATCATCGAACGTCTTACACCGCCACCCGTTGCCCCGAAACCGTTTTAATCCGAACGTATGAAATATATTGTCCGTATTTCCTTTTTTGTAACTGCTTTCATCTTTTTTACTGTCGCGTTCCCCGCGCATGCGGCGCTTAACATCTCAAACCCCATCTGGGACGGAAGCTCGTTCGGCGGGTATGCCGTCACCTGCAATGCCGGCGACACTCCGTGCAGCGCCTGTGACGCAGTACATGTAATGGTGAACCTTACCAACTTCGGAACGCTCATTATATTTCCTTTGGTTTCCGTTATGATTCTTTACGGAGCTTTTTTAATGATCATTGCGGCGGGGGCTGAAGAAAAATTCCGGCAGGGAAAGCAGATCATCACAAGCGCGGTTGTGGGACTTGTAATTGTTCTTTTGTCTTGGGTAGTGGTAAATGAACTGCTTCAAATTATTACCGGCGGCGCAAACCTTCCGTGGAACACCATTGAATGCACATCCCCTCCCGATTTGGGCGGGCGTGACACTCGCTAGTTCCCTTGTGGGCAAATGAATAAAAAATGCTAACATGAACATGATGCCTACTTTTAAGTACTTCATGGAATGGGTGATCCCGAAAGCATTCGCCGCAGGACTCGTAGACCCCTTACAGGACGCCACCATCTGTTCGCTCCTGAAAACAATCACAACGGGACTCATTCAAGTGGGCGCTGCTATTGGGGGAATTATGTTGCTGGTGGGCGCATTTCAGTTCCTGTTCGCGGTGGGAGACCCCAAAAAGATAGAGGCGGGTAAAAAGACCATCTTGTATACTGTTGTCGGATATGCTATACTTGTAGGAAGCTCGGCTATTGTGTATATTATCGCGGATTTGCTAGGCACGGGAGTAACCCCTGCCTGCTAAAATACTCAAAAGGTCGACCGAGTTCGAATTCATAGTAAAAATACCTGAACAACATGAAAATGAACAAAATTTTTGCGTCTGTGGTACTCGCGACGGCGATAGTGGCTCCTTTGTTGGTAGCAGCGCAGATCACCACTCCTGGCGCTCCCGGAACCTTGCCGACAAGCTTTTCGGGACTCACGTCCTATCTCGTAAAAGTGTCTGGCTGGTTTAAGGTCCTGTTCTGGGGTCTCACCACCATCTTCCTTCTTTACGCGGCTTATCTGTACTTGACCGGAGCCGGAAACGAAGAGAAGGTCGGAAAAGCAAAACAAGTTTTGACCTATGGAATTATCGCGGGCATCGTTGCTCTCTTCGCACAGCTTGGTCTGTCGACAATTATCGTAGGAATCTTTGGTTAAGTAGCAGCATAAACAAAATCTGAAAAAGAAAAACACCCAAAAGAGAGGGTGTTTTTCTTGTGGTACAATTACGTTTATATGCCGCTCTGTTCCAAAAAAGAGGTTGTTTCTCTTCTTATTGTTTTTCTTATCAGTTTCGCGTTCCATCTCTTCAATATCCAAAAACCAAACCGGCCAGCATTCGACGAAGTGCATTTTGCAACCTATGCGGCCGAGTACGCCCGCCACGAAGCGCATTTCGATATCCATCCGCCGCTTGGAAAACTGCTCTACGCGGCGGTTCTTTCGCTCTACCCTTCTTCCGCCTACCAAGACGCGAATTTTATCGCAATCAACACACGAGGAGAATTAAAGTACTCCGCAATCGATCGGCCATTCGGAAATTATCCGTATGTGGCGCTCCGAATTCTCGCGTCGCTTTTTGGCGCACTTCTTCCGATTCTTGGATATGTGTTGCTCAAAAATCTGACTCAAAATCCATTTGCTCCACCTCTTGCGGCGTTTTTCCTTCTTTTTGAAAACGCGCTTTTAATGGAAACGCGCCTTATCTTGCTAAACGGAATGATGCTTGTGTTCGGAATCCTTGCGCTGATATTTTTTTTCGGTAAAAAACAGAGAGTCGTTTTCTCCGGAATCTGCTTGGGGTTGGCGCTTTCGGTAAAACTTTCGGCATTCGTATTCGCCATCGTCCTGTTTTTCGGTTTTATGCTCGAAATTCCTAAAAAACCTTTCCGTGCATACGACCGGGATCTGGGAACTGTCGGGGGGGTTGCTCTGCTTGTGTTGGGATTCTTTGTCGCTATCCATATTTTAATCGTCTCGCCCGCCGAACAGATCTCCGTGCTTAGAGATCTGAGAACTCAAATGACGCCCGGTCTGCCAGCGCCCTGGAATACGGAACCGCTCTTTTTTCAAAAAATAGCACTCTTTTTTAAGGCGTCGATCGAGCAATTCAATGGAATGGTCGCCGGATACGTTGTGGGAACCCCGACCCACGTCGCCATGAGTCCGTGGTATGCCTGGCCGTTTATGAGCGGGGGGTTTTCTTACTCGCTTTTTGTTCCTAAAACGGCCCCGCTTTTTCCATTGCGCGTATTATTCGGATCAAACGCCGGACAGATGGGAATTGTGGGAAATATTTTTGTCTGGCTTTCGGGAACTGTCGCAGTGCTCTGGAGCGTCTGGTTTTCTGTCCGCTCAAAATTCAATGCAAAGAAATTCGCAGGCCTTGCCGTTCTTCTTGCGGGGTGGGTAGCTGCCTTGCTGCCCTTCGTTTCAATTGTGCGTCGCACGTCTTTTCTGTATCACTATTTCCCAGCGCTCATTTTCAGCATCCTTCTTCTGGCACACTGGGTCGGCGTTCTGCTTACAAAGCTCTCTCCGCTAAAACAAAAAATTCTTCTCGCGGGCATTTTTCTTTTAACGCTTGGAGGATTTGTTCTTGCGGCCCCCTATACTTACGGGTTATAGTCGAACCGAGATGCCCCCGTGGCGGAACTGGCATACGCGCAGCGCTTAGGACGCTGTCCTTAACGGGTTAGAGGTTCGAATCCTCTCGGGGGCACCAAATTGGACTTCGTGATTTTTTGTGGGGGGAAGCAAAGGAATGCTCGCCGCGCCTGCTGGCGCGGCTCGCAAGGAATTGGGCGGTAAAATCATACGGCGGGACGAAATCCCAAGAAACAATTTTTTCGGAAATGAGGCGGTTCGTTCC
>CAYISA010000009.1:0-20667 GCA_964365955.1 uncultured Candidatus Saccharibacteria bacterium
AGGATGTTCTGAGTGAAGGGTGCCAAATGTCCGTGCCTAAAACATCAAAAATCCTGTACAATGACAGCATTATGCCGGATTGGATCTCAAGCTACTCAGAGACAAGCGTTGTGCGGAAAGCATATGCACTCGCGGAAGAGGCGCATCGGGATGCGACACGAGAAAGCGGAGACCCGTATATTACCCACTCCATCGCGGTCGCAAAAACCGTGCGGGGCTGGCACCTGGATGAAGCGTCGATCGCCGCCGCGCTTCTGCACGATGTCGTAGAAGATACCCATTACACTAACAAAGAAATTGAAAAACGGTTCGGTGCCGAGATCGCATTTTTAGTGGGCGGACTTACCAAACTGGATTCGCTTCAATACCCCAAAGAAGAGCGGGACATTGAAAATCTCCGCAAGCTGATTCTTTCCTTCAGCAAAGACTTGCGCGTTCTGATTATCAAACTGGCCGATCGTTTGCATAACATGCAAACCATCCGACATTTGCCAGAACCGCGCCAAATTCGAATGTCCTGGGAAACAAGTGAAATCTACTCCCCGCTTGCTTATCGGCTCGGCATGCAGCGCCTCTCCGGAGAGTTGGAAGATCTCGCGTTCCCCTATGTACACCCGGAAGAATTCGCATGGCTCATGAAAGCGGTGAAAGATTCTTTTGCCGACCGCGTAGCGTATGCGGAAAAACTGCGGCCGGTGATTGAAAAACTGCTGAATGAAAACGGCGTGCGCCCCGTCCGCGTAGACGCTCGGGCAAAACACTACGCAAGTCTGTATAAGAAACTACTCCGTTACGACATGAATCTCGATAAAATTCACGATCTGGTGGCACTACGCATCATCGTGCATACCGTGGAAGAATGCTACACAGCGCTTGGAATCATTCACAAACTATGGCAACCGGTTCCCAAACAATTCGACGATTATATCGCACGTCCGAAACCGAATGGCTATCGTAGCTTGCACACTACGGTTTTTTGCGTGGATAACAAAATCACGGAATTCCAAATCCGCACTGAAGAAATGCACGAAGAAGCGGAACTTGGAATCGCCGCCCACTGGGCCTATCAGCAAATCAAAAGTTCAAAATACCACGCACTGAACTGGAAAGGCGTCACGTCGCGGCGTGAACTCATCTGGGTGGAACAGCTCCGCAACTGGCAAAAAACGTTCACGGACGGGAAGGAATTTTTGGAATCCTTAAAAATAGACTTCTTTAAGGAACGTATTTTTGCGCTGACACCGCAGAACGACGTGATTGACCTCCCCGTCGGCGCAACTCCGGTGGATTTTGCTTACCGCATCCACAGCCAGCTAGGGAACGCTTGCGTGGGCGCAAAAATTAACGGGAAGATCGTACCCTTAAGCCATCCGCTTCATTCGGGAGATGTAGTCGAGATCTTAACACAGCGCGGGAAACTCCCTTCGGAATCGTGGCTCCAGTTCGTAAAAACCTCATTTGCAAAAAAATATATCCGGTCGTTTTTCCTCAAGAAACATCGCGAAGAAGCGGAAGAGGAACCGCATATGGAGTTCAAAATTGTGTACCGCGACGCACGGGGATTTTTAAAAGACATCACCGGGATCTTCCCCGGACTGAAAGTCGCGATTACGCATCTGAACACGCATTTGGATAAACACTCCCTGATCGGGACGATTACAATACACTGCGACGTGCTCCCAAAGGAAAGGATCGAAAAAATTCTTCTGCGGATCAAAAATATCCCCCATACGAAGGAGGTAAGTTATAAATTCCAGCGTTAATCATCGCCTGCCGGAAAGTATCACGCTTCTTTTTCTAACTCTTCAAGAGATTTTTTTGCTTTTTGGGAAAGTGAACGCGGAGATTTTATGTGGAAGGAAACAAACAAATCGCCCCGTCCGGACCCGCCGAACCGCGGCATGCCGTGGCCTGCAATTTTAAGTTTATCTCGCAACGGAAATCCCGGAGGAACGGCAAAAATGATCTCTTCGCCTCCAATTCCTTTCATTTTGATTTTCCGCTCAAGCATGACCTCAATCATAGTAAGATCTTTCGTCACGTATAAATCCGTCCGCTTGCGCTCAAAAACAGCATGAGGCCGCACGCGCACCACCGCATACAGATCTCCGGCGCCTGAACCGTGTTCACCGGCTTCCCCCATTCCTTTGATCTTGATAATCTGTCCGTCTTCTATGCCCGCGGCGATGTCCAGTGGAATGTGCCGCACTCCCATACTGCGCCCCGATCCCTTACACTCCTTACAAACTTTTTCCGGGATCTGTCCCCGCCCGCGACAATCCGGACAGGTCCGAACTTGCGCAAAATTTCCGAAAAAAGTTCTTTTCTGCTCTTTGATTTCTCCGCGGCCCTGACACTTAGAACATGTCTTCATCGCAGAGTTTTTCTCGTGCCCAACTCCGCCACATGTTTTGCATTCCACATATGTTTTTAAATCAAAAGATTCGCGAACTCCGCGAAACGCTTCTTCGAGCGAAAGTTCTTTCGTGACTTCAATGTCGTTTCCGCCTGTATACGTCTGCCGCCGCGGACGTCCACCGAACTGTTCAAAAATCGATTCAAATACATCGGAAAAATCTCCCATGTCAGCTCCGCCCATATTCACATTCCACTCGAATCCTCCACCCGCCTGCCCGCCGAACGGATTCCACCCCTGTGCCCCTGCCGGTCCCGCACCCTCAAACGTGTGCCCAAACCGATCGTACTGAACGCGCTTTTCTTTATTCCCGAGCACTTGGTACGCGGCATTGATTTCCTTGAACTTCGCTTCGTTGCCGCCTTGCTTATCTGGATGATGCTGGTGTGCTAGCTTTCGGTACGCTTTTTTTATTTCTTCTTCCGAAGCCTCTCGCGGTACTCCTAAAATTTCGTAAAAATCCTTCATGGGTTAACTTAAAATAATAAATTCGCGGCTACGCGTCTGCAGCGAGATATGTGCAAAATTGATCGTAAGAAAAAACTTAAACAACAGAAATGCTACAAACCATATCAACCAGTACGCGATCGCAAACATGCTCTTTAATGTTAGGAAGAATAAAAAGGCGACCCCTGCTCCAACCGCAAGCTGTGTCCCGACTGAAAATTTCTGTACCTGCCGTTTTAGAACCGCGTACAATTCGCTTTTGAGCGGAGCGTCCATCGTAAGTGGTCCAGTGTAACGTTCCAGCGCAGTACGAAGCTGGCCCGTAACCTGCGTCATTATTTTTGTTTTTAGAGAGGCAGTCAATTCCCCCGCATTCGCTGTATCCTCAAGTTTATCGAGCTGCGACGCAGCGGAAGATTCCAAAAAATTTTTTACGGGCTGATCAAAAGAAGTATCCGGAAACCAAATATGCAGAATAGGAGTGGACGCACTCAGTGTTTCATTCAGTATTTTCTGCGCCGTCGCTTCATTTAAACGTCCTAATTCAAAATAGTTCATGTAAAATACCGCGCTCAAAAATAGCGCGATCCCTGTGGCCACTTTCGGAGTAACCACTTTTGCAATCTTGAAGAAACGAATCTTTAGAGTGTCCTCAAGCGCCTGTGCCCCACGCATGCCGCCCGCAATCACGAGCCCCGCCGCAACCGTCGTTCCTATGATGAACACAAGCGAGGGATTCTTAAGTATGTCCCCCGCAAGCAACCCCACCGGCGCGGCACATTCCAATAATAAGATCCACCCAAGCTTCATGCGATTTTTGATAAAAAACGCATGAAGAATAACGAGCGCGAGAAACAATCCCCCCAAAATCAATGTATACCACAAATACGCGTAATCGGATTGCACCAAAAATCCCAAAAACGCATAGGTGGTTAAAACATTTATGAGCCCTCCCAATATCAAGAGAATAAGAAGCTTCCAGAGGCTATTGTCCGCCTCGGCTTCCCTTGATTCACTGATGACGGTCGGACTCGGGCCGATCTGCGCGTTCAGGTCCATTACCTTGTTTATACAATGTTTCGCCTATTTTTTGAAGCTCTGCGGAAAGTTCGCTAACTCGCGCTTTGATAATTTCGCTGTCATCTTTCTCTTTCACTTCTTTGACACCTGCGATTTTTTCTTCCACGGACTTTTTTATATCTTCCGGAAGCTTATCTCCCGCATCCTTCACGGCCTTTTCCGCAGCGTATACAAGCGCTTCCGCCTGATTCCGAGCTTCAATGAGCACACGTTTCTTTTCATCTTCCGAAGCGTGTTCCGCCGCTTCCCTCTTCAACCGTTCGATTTCGTCTTTGCTAAGCGCCGTACTCGCCTCAATTTTAACGGACTGCGCTTTTCCGGTTGCTTTATCTTTTGCGGAAACCGTCAAAATTCCGTTCGCGTCGATATCAAAAACGACTTCCACCTGCGGTATGCCGCGCGGCGAAGGCGGTATGCCGTCCAGAATAAATCGCGCGAGCGTTTTATTGTCCGCCATCATGGGACGCTCCCCCTGTCCGATATGAATTTCCACCGATGTCTGATTATCTGCGGCCGTCGAAAATACCTGCGTTTTGGAGGTCGGAACCGTCGTATTTTTTTGGATCATGGGCGTTGCTACGCTTCCAAGCGTCTCGATGCTCAATGTAAGCGGCGTAACATCTAGAAGCAGAATATCTTTTACGTCGCCCTGGAGCACTCCCGCCTGCACCGCCGCGCCCACCGCCACCACTTCGTCGGGATTGATCCCTTTATGCGGTTCTTTCCCAAACAATTTTTTAACGGCTTCTTGAATCGCAGGCATACGAGTCTGACCGCCCACCAAAACGACTTCGTCAATTTCGGACAATTTTATTCCTCCCCCCTTCGGCACCGGCGCGGTGACCGTCTCTTGAATGAGCTTAATCGAGCGATCAATCAGATCCTGCACGAGCTCTTCCAGTTTTGCGCGGCTTAATTTCATCAAAAAATGCTTCGGTCCCGCGTTGTCCGACGTGATATATGGAAGATTGATCTCTGTTTCCACAGCCGTCGAAAGCTCGTGTTTTGCACGTTCCACCGCTTCTTTGAGGCGCTGGAGGGCCAGGGCATCTTTAGAAATATCCACCCCTTCCTGTTTTTTGTACTCCCCTGCCAGATACTCCGTGATGCGCTTGTCAAAATCATCGCCTCCCAGATGAGTGTCGCCGCCGGTTGCTTTCACCTCCACGGTGTTGTCACCCACCTCCAAAAGCGAGATATCGAATGTCCCACCACCGAAATCATAAACGACGATGCGTTCGCTTTTCTGGCGATTCAAGCCGTAGGCAAGCGCCGCCGCCGTAGGTTCGTTCAGAATTCTTTTGACTTTGAATCCGGCAATCTCACCGGCGTTTTTCGTCGCCTGGCGCTGGCTGTCGTCGAAATAAGCGGGCACGGTAATGACCGCCTCTTCTATTTTTTCTCCCAGTTTCGCTTCCGCGTCCGCTTTCAGTTTCTGAAGAACCATGGCGGAAATTTCCTCCGGCGTATACCACCGATCTCCCATCTTGATTTCCACTCCTCCGCTTGCGCTTTCTTTCATTTCGTACGGCAACCACGATTTGTCGCGCGCGACTTCCGGATCGGAAAACTTTCTCCCGATCAAACGCTTCATCGAAAAAATGGTGTTCTTGGGATTCACCACCGACTGTCGTTTTGCCAGGAGCCCCGCAAGACGTTCATTGGATTTACTTATCGCGACGACCGATGGCGTGGTACGATTTCCTTCTTGGTTTTCAAGCACGCGCGGCTCGCCACCTTCCATGACCGCCATGGCGGAATTGGTTGTTCCTAAATCGATTCCTAAAATTTTTGGCATATGATTTGTTTGTTGATTTTTTTATTTCGACTGTTGTTTCGATATTTTTACCCGTGCCGGGCGCACTATTCTGCCATGGAGGGCGTATCCTCTCCCCACCACCTCCGCCACCGTACCCGGAGGCGCGGCAGACTCCACTTCTCCTACTGCTTCCTCTTGTGCGGGGTCAAACATCTTCCCTACGGCCGTTTGAACGACTTCAAGCCCATACCGTTTTAAAATTTCCAAACATTGCGCTTTGATCATCTCTATTCCTCTGCGTCCGGGATCGCTTTCGGGAAGTGTAGCAAGCCCGAGATCAAAACTGTCGAGCACGTTCAGCATTTCCGCAACCAACGCTTCATTCGAGAATTTTGCGAACTGCTCAAGGCGCTGTGTCTCCTCTTTTTTGTAATTAATCAGATCCGCCTTTGCCCGTTTCCATCCGTCTAAATATTCGTCGCGTTCTTGCTTCAGTTTTTCGGCTTCTGCAGTCGACGTTTCGTTTTGTATCTCACTTTTGTTCTTTTTTACCGTTGTTTCTTTCTTTTGATCGTCTTCCATAAAATTAAGATGCGATGCGTTTTGCGAGCGACTTCATCAGCTTTAACGATTTTTTGTAATCCATACGCTTGGGACCGATCGCTAAAAGCAAAAATCGTTCTTTCCCTTCCCCTAAGGAACTCGCGATTACGGAAAGATGTTTGCTTTTGGTAATGGGACTCCCCCCGATATACACGCGCGGCCAGCTTGTTTCTTTCTCCCACCATGCTTTTTGCCGTTCAAAGCGTTCAGGAAGTGCTTCGAAATCATTCACAACTTCCATCCACTCCTCTTTTTTATCCGCCTCAATATTTTTCAGCAATACACGGAGTCCGCTTTCGTATACCTGATTGTCGCGCGGAACATATCCCACACTCAATAATCCTAAATAGTCCGCGAGTTCTTCCACCAGCGATCTTCTCTCTCCACATAGAAAACCATCCATAAGGTCGGCGACATTTTTCGTGTCTTCCTATTCTCTCCCCAAAAGACGCTCCACAAAAAATTGGTACGCTTTGTTGGTTGGAAATCTTCCGCCGGATGGATGGCGCTGGAAAAGAAACCCATCATCCGAGAGCGCACTTAATTCTAAGCGGATCATCGCGGGTTTAATGCCAAATACATGATTCTCGTAAAGAATCTCCGAAGTGACAGGAAACCCAGTATGGATAAAGTCCTCTACTGCGGTCTCTAAAATGTATTCCGTCCGCTCTTTCATGGGTTAGTTCCAATATAGTATTAGCACTCGCATGAGTCAAGTGCTAATAGCCTCGGTGTAGAAACGCTATTGAGGACACGCTGGTCCAATAAGAGTGGTAGTGGTAAGAGCTCCTGTATTGGAAACTCCAATACGGAAACACTTAGTTCCATCGGGGGTCCATAAAATAATACCCCTCGTAGAAGTAGCAAATCCTACATCACCTGCTGAAAAAACGCGCACGGTCGTGGGGAGTGGAATTACTAAAGGTGTTCCTACAATCAGATTACCATTTTTGATAGAAACATCGTTCGAAAAATATCCGTTGTTCCATTTTGTGACGGCGGAACCCAAATTCAGTGTTCCATCGGACGTAGGAATGAGCCCGGAATCAAATGTAGCAGCGGAAACGCGTGTGATTGCTCCTCTCCAACTCCGTGAAATGCGTGCCGCCGGGTTTACGGTGTTGTAATCCAGCGTAAAATCCACCTGTGCGATTGCCGCTCCGCCCGGCGTTTGATATTTTGTCGCGGAAAAGTTCGTGACTTTCACTTTGTCGCTTGTAAGCGGCACCGTGGTGCTCGTCACACCGTTTTGATCGATTTCCTGGAGGTAAATCGCGGTCATTCCGGAATCCACGAAGATTTTTGTGGTGTCAAGCGCGGAAGAAGAGCGACGCAGAACAAGCGTGGTAGAGGCTACCCCATCGTTATTCGCAATCAGGCTCGACTCCCGCACCAAACGTTGGATCGTATTCGAAACAAACGCAATCTGTCCGTTCACTTCGTTTACCGATGACTGCCGCAATTGCGTGCGCGTAACAGTCGTCAAAATACTCACCATAAAGATGGCGGTGACGGCAAAAATTGCCACAAACACCACGAATTCTATCATTGTGAAACCTTTTTTTAGGTCTTTTTTCATTCTCTTGTTATAATACTACCATACACGGCATTTTTCGTATGACCGCTCGCCCACGCATTGCATATCTTTTTCTTGGTATTCTAGTGATCATCTCCGCTATTTTAATGCGCGGTTCTTCGCTAGGCGAATCCGCCATTATGGACGAGAAGGCGCATATCCCCGCCGGATATGGTTACGCACGTTATTTGGACTACCGCCTGAACCCCGAACATCCGCCTCTACTGAAAGTGCTCGCGGGCATTTCCCTTATCCCCCTGAACCCCCGTTTCCCGACCGCGGACAAAAGCTGGACCAGTGACGTAAATGGACAATGGAACGCCGGGGACGCGTTTCTGTATTTTTCGGGGAATAATGCCGACGACATCCTACAACAAGCCCGGCTGGGCGCGATCTTTTTGACGCTCCTCACTATCATTTTAATTTACATCTGGGGAGCGGAACTTCTAGGACGCTGGTGGGCGCTTCTACCAGCGGGACTTTTCGCGCTTTCTCCAACCGTTTTGGAACATGGCCATTTTGTGACAACTGATATCGCCGCCACATTCGGGCTTCTTCTTTCAACCTATTTATTTCTCCGCTGGATGTTGGCTCCTTCCAAAGGAAAGCTTGCCGCCGCTGGAATCGGTTTCGGCATCGCGCAGCTTTCAAAATTTTCGCTGGTTCTGCTCGTCCCCTTCTTCTTCATTCTCCTTGCGGTGTTTCTTTTTGCCAAGTGGCGCCGCCGCAAATATAACCCGGAGGCGATAACCGACGGGATACGAATTTCAAAAAAGGCATGGCGTCTTATTGCAGGTCTTATTCTCATTTTCGCGATCGGGTATGCGCTTGTGTATGTTGCTTACGCAATTCTTGTAACAAATTATCCGGCTGCGAAACAAATTGCCGACACAGAAAATATCTTGGCAATGTACAATCCTAAAATTATCGCGACCATCGTGATCGCGTTTGCAAAGAATTCCATTCTGCGCCCCTTCGGCGATTATCTGCTTGGGTTTTTCATGGTGCTCCAACGATCCGCGGGCGGAAACACGGGATACTTTTTTGGAGATGTCTCGAACTTTGGGTGGTGGTACTATTTTCCGGTCGTATTTTTGATCAAAGAACCCCTTCCTTCGCTTTTGCTTCTTTTTTCCGCACTCTTCGCCGGCATCGGAATGATCCGGAAAAACGGCACAACAGAAAAACTGCCTTTCGGGAAACGATTTTTGGATTATCTTGGCACGCATTTTCATGAATTCGGAATGTGGGTCTTTATTATTATTTATTGGGTCTATAGCATGCGAAGCCCCTTAAACATCGGCGTCCGGCACGTTCTTCCCACGATTCCCCTGATTTATATCCTTCTCACAACCGGACTGAAGCAATGGTGGAATGCGCCGTCCGTGCAAAAAACGGGCAGAATAATAAAAACGGTCTTCCTTTCCGCGCTTTTGGTTTGGTATGCCGCGGAAGCATTCCTCGCTTATCCTTACTTTCTCTCCTATTTTAACGAAATCGGCGGAGGAACATGGAACGGTTATCGATACGTAACCGACTCCAATTACGACTGGGGACAGGACATGAAACGGCTTCAGGAATTCGTAAAAGCTAACCGTATATCAAAAATCGCCGTGGATTATTTCGGCGGAGGAAATCCTGCATATTATCTGGGAAGTGATGTCGCGGAAAGCTGGTCCTCGGCGCTCGGGAATCCAAAAGAAAAAGGAATTGAGTGGCTCGCGGTTTCTGTTGGAACGCTTGAGAGTGCCCTAGGGACACTTCATGGAACCGTGGTTCGAAATCCGGAAGATGAATACACGTGGCTTACGGAGCTTCGTCCGTCCGCAAAAGGAATTGGCCAGGTTCCGCCACCGGACTATCGCGCGGGAACATCAATTTTTATCTATAAGTTATAAATGAAACTCCACGGCCTTACGGCCGTGGAGTTTCATTTATTTATAATACATTCTCCCCGGGACCCGAAAATCAATATACGTAAGCCCCTCAATTTTTATGCGAGCTATAAAATCCTTAAGCACGGATGTAAGCTCAATCGGCACAAAGTCAAAATTAAAATAGAGTGCCGCGCCGGAAGGCAAAACGGCCTCCCATTCACGCAAACTTAGTTCTTTCACCCGCACAACGGAAACGGGGGTACCCGCATGATTCAGCGATTGAAGCGTTTCGGTAATCCGTGACAACCATTCGGGAATTCGAAACACGGACTCACCCAGAACGGGAGCGCGTTCATCTTCACTCTGGATCTTTAAAAGAAGAGTCCCGAATGTATTCGGAGCCGGCGCAAAAACGACTCCTCCTTCATCAAAACTAAAACATTCCTTTCCTTCTTTGACGCACCACACGCCGAATACTTTGCGCTCGTTCACCGTTATGTTCACGCGTCGGGCAAATAGATCAACGCTGATATCCGCGCTCGCAAGAACCGGCATACTTATTTTCGTATCCGGATATTTTTGCCCCAGTTCCCAAAAGAAGATATTGTCGGGTCCAAGTGCACCTAGAAATCCAGATGTCTGGAGCGACGATGCGAGCGTTTGATAGACCGCTTCACGGGAGAGTTTTCCCGTGCCGACAATCTCCACCGCTGTCACTTTAAAAAATGAGCTGTAAAAAAGCGCCCAGAAAAATCCTGCGAGTAATAAAACCACACCAGATGCACATGCCCACACCATCCAAAAAGTACGTCGCCGCGCATGCGTGTGTTTCGCCGCAAGCGTCGCGCGATACGTGGACTCGGGGATAATATGCGTCATGCCGTTATTCGACTTTTACCATAAACATGTCTTCGATCATTTTTTCTTTTTGCTGTACAACCGTCGTAATCGTATAGGAACCGGGTTTTTCCCAAAAATGGCTTACCACGACTGGCTTCGCGGCCACCGAAGATCCTTTTTCTTTTTTTCCGTCACCCCAATCGATGGAGTAGGAAGGACTCGAAAGAATTTCGAATGAAAGCGAAGTTTTTACTTTCACAATCAGTGCGGCAAATGACAATTGAGGAGCCGCCGATGATTGAGGAACCATCGCAAACGGGGTGGATGTCGCCGGAAGATTCCGAATCGGGGTTCCGCCCGTAAGGTTGGTTCCGTAAGAGCGGATGGTGTCACCCGCGGAAATAATCACGTCCCCGGTGCTTTTTTTGACCGCGTCAGTGACGGTTTTTTGGGCTTTTTCCGTAACGAGCCCTAAAAATTGTCCCGCTTTTTGCATCACGGCATCTTTCACCTCTGTGACTTTTGTCCTAAAAAACGGGGTATCAAGCCATCTGCTGTACGCCACATACCCCGCATAACACAACGCCCCGACAACCACAATCCAGACGATGCTTCCAAAAAAACGCTTTGCTTTTTCTCTCATGATTAATCTGATTATACACCAAAAACCCCGTCCGCTAGCTGGCAGACGGGGTTTTATATTATTTTTTTATCTCGTTTTTTCCGACATAGTCCCGAAGAGCCTTCGGAACACATATGGTCCCCTCTTTCGTCTGATAGTTCTCGATGATTGCAATTAGCGTGCGTCCGATCGCAAACGCAGTAGCATTCAGCATATGAATCAGCTCTTTCTTTTTCTCTTTGGTGCGATATTTTATATTCATCCCCCGCGACTGAAAATCGGTGGTGTTGGAGCAGGAATGCGTCTCGCGGTATTCCTTTTGCCCCGGCATCCATGTTTCCACGTCAAACTGTCGTGCATCGGTCCAGCCCATATCACCCGTGCAGATTTCTACCACGCGATAAGGCAGTTCAAGCTTCTGCATTAATTTCTCCTGCATGGAAAGCAAAAACTGGTGTTCTTTCTCGGAATGCTCCGGATGCGCGAATGAAAACATCTCTACCTTATCGAACTGATGCACGCGTAAAATCCCTTTCGTGTCTTTTCCGTACGTTCCTGCCTCGCGCCGAAAACAGGTGGAAAACCCGACATAGCGGCGCGGCAGGTCTTTCTCTTCAAAAATCTCGTTCATATGAAGTGGTCCCAGAGTGTGCTCCGCGCTTCCCACAAGATACAGATCATCTTTTTCGAAATAGTAGCGTTCCTCTTTTTGGTCGGCGGCAAGACGCCCCATCCCTTCATACACACCGGGGCGAATCATGACGGGCGGAATCGCCGGAATAAAACCATGTTCCAATACGGTATCAAACGCGAGCCGCAGAAGTCCGAACTCCATGAGCGCGGCTTCCCGGAAAAGATACCCGAAGCGGCTTCCGGAAATTTCCGCGGCTTTTTTTACATCTATGAGTCCAAGCGTTTCCGCGAGCGTCATATAATCTTTTGGCTCAAAATCAAATGCCGGTTTTTCCCCTACTTCCCGCAACACGTTGTTCCCTGACGCATCCGGCGCAATCGGAACATGCGCGAACGGAACATTCGGGAGACGCGAAAGTATTTCGTCGCGTTTTTTTTCGAGTTCGTCGCGCTCCACGGAAATATCGGCGATGCGCTTTTTGAGAAGCTGCGCTTTACTGACCACATCTTCACTTTTGGTCGTGGAAAGTTCTTTGGAAAGCGTATTTTGTTCGCCTTTTAGCTGATCGATTACCGTTGTCTTCCCGCGCCATTCTTCATCCAGACGCAAAAACTTATCGACAAGTTTTACATCGACATTTTTTTTCTTAAGTCCTACTTTCGCTTCTTCCGGATTTTTGCGCAATGCGTTAATATCAAGCATAAAATTATTTTTCGTCTTTCATAAGCGGAAAAAATACCGCTTCCCGCACGGGCTTATCGGCCAAGACCGCGAAAAGACGCTCAGACATACCGAACCCCGCCGCCGGCGGCATTCCGTATTCCAGCGCTTCCAGAAAATCTTCATCGAGCATCTGTGCTTCCTTGTCTCCCGCCGCGCGCAACTTCATTTGTTCTTCAAAACGTGCCCGCTGATCCAATGGATCATTCAATTCAGAAAAACCCTTCCCCAACTCCGTTCCCGCCGCAAGCACTTGGAAGCGCTCCACACGATTGGGGTTTTTCTCTATCCGTTTTGCAAGCGGTTCTACATCCGCGGGAGGGTTTATGAGAAAACACGGGGTAATCAGTTTCGGCCGTACAAATTTTTTGTAAATAAAATCGATGAGTTTTCCCCGTCCCAGACCCACTTCCGGCTTTAATCCCAACTTTTTTGCGGATTGGTAGAGATCCGCAACCAAAATGGTTTTCTCCAAATCGATGCCCGTTTCTTTCTTGAAAACAGCGTAATAATCCACTTTCGGCCATTTTTTCCCCCACTTGATCGTGTCTCCCATGTACGTCGTCTCGAGACGTCCAAATGTTTTTTTAATGACCGCTTTATACATTTTTTCCACCAATCGCATCATGTCTTCATAATCGGCGTAAGCCCAATAACATTCCATCTGCGTGTAATCCTGCAAGTGTTCGCGGTCGATACCCTCGTTTCTGAAAATGCGACCGATCTCAAAAACCTTCTCATATCCCCCAACCAACAGTTTTTTGAGCGGTAATTCGAGTGAAATGCGCAGGTAATAATCCGTATCCAGCGCGTTATGATGAGTCACAAAAGGTTCCGCTTCTGCGCCCCCTGGAATTGCCTCCAGAACCGGTGTCTCAACTTCAAGAAACTGTTCTGCTTCCAGAATGCCTCGCAGAGTTTTCCAAAAAAGATTTTTCTTTACAAATAATTCGCGCGCTGCCGAATGTACTAAAAGATCCAGATAACGACGGCGCAGGCGTGTTTCTACATCTTCCAATCCATACCAACTCTGCGGTACTGGCCGCAAACTTTTTGCGATGAGACGAACGGAAGAAACCAGAAGACTTTTTTCGCCGCGCTTCGTAACATATGGAGTCCCTTTTGCCTCAATAAAATCTCCGCTATCGAACGTCGCTTTGATGAACTCCATATTTTTTACGCGTTCACGGTCGATGACCAGCTGAACCGTTCCCGTGCCATCTTCAATGTCGGAAAAAACGATTTTCCCCTGGTCCCGCCACGCACGAATACGCCCCACCACTGTTATGGACTTTTTCTTTTTGGAAAGCAGCGCGAAGTTCTTTTTTACTTCCTGAAGCGAAAAACTCCGCGCAACCGTTGCCGGATAGGGATTCGCCGTTTTCCGATACCGTTCTAATTTATGTCTGCGCTCCGCAATGATATCTTCTAACATGAAAGCGCGTTACTCAATCTCAATGATCTTGTAGGTGATAGATCCTTTCGGCGCTTTGACTTCTACTTCATCTCCTACTTTTTTTCCCAAAAGAGAGCGCGCAAGCGGCGACTCATTCGAAATGCGCCCCTTGATGGGATCGGTTTCGTGGGAACCAACGATCGAAAGATGAATTATGTCCCCGTTCTTTTTTACCTTGATCTGCGAACCGATCCGTACAGTAGCGGAACCCGTTGTTTTTTTGATCAGCACAGTCTGTCGAACCGCTTCCTCCATCTGACTGATGCGCTGCTCAAGACGCGTCTGATCTTCGCGCGCCTCCTGATATTCGGAATTCTCCGAAAGATCGCCTAGCTCTTTGGCGTGTTTCAAGCGTTCCGCGATACCCTTTCGACCCGTACCTCTTAGGTTATTTAATTCCTTTATGAGCTCATCGTATCCTTCTTGGGAAATGTAGGTGGTGTCCATAGTTAAATTATTTTGTTTATCGCGCTCCTTTTAATCGATTTTCATAATACCATAGGAGAACGTCTCGTGCCACCGGTATGGTATTGTGGCTCCCTTCGCGGGAATTTTCAATGAGAACCAAAATCGCGATTTTGGGATTTACGGCAGGCGCGTATCCGACAAAGAACGCATTCGTACGCTCATTTAGATACACCTGTGCGGTGCCCGTTTTCGCTGCGACACTGAATGGGAGGCCGTGCAAGAGGTAGGATGTGCCATACGGTTTTTCAACGCCATCCTGCATGCCCCGCTGTATCTCGCCGATGAAATTCTTGATCTCCCCGCTTAAATCCTTCAACACAATAGGATTGCTGCGCTCTAACTCTTTTCCTTCGATGTCATTCACGGATTCCATAACGCGCGGTTTATACAAAATACCGCCGTTCGCCACTGCCGCAATATAGTTCAAAAGTTCTATGGGTGTAATCGTAACATCGCCCTGTCCGATACTCACATGATAGGTATCCCCCAACCGCCACGGCTCTCCCGTTTTTTTCTCTTTCCATTCCGGCGTCGGCAAAAATCCACTCTCTTCTCCGATCAAATCAATTCCGGTTTTTTCTCCTATGCCGAATTTATTCCACCACGCATTGAGCCGCGATATACCGAGTCCTTTCTGCTCCTCAAATCCTCCCCCGACTTCATAAAAATAGACGTTTGAAGATCGCGCAATTGCGGAACGCATGTCCACCCATCCGTGCGGTTTCCAATCTACAAAACGGGTGGGAGTCTCCGGATGGTACGGGTTTGGAAGATCAATATATCCCGCAGAATAAATCTGCTTGGTGGCGCCGATCACGCCCTCGGTTAATGCCGCGATCCCAACAAGCGGCTTTATGGTAGACCCGGGATTATACAAGCCGGAGATCGCCCGGTTAAAAAGCGGCTCGGTGGGCATCGATAAATAGTCTTTTATTTTTTCCGGTTTAAAACTTGGGATTCCAAAAAGCGCGAGTACCTCACCGTTTTGCGGATTCAAAGCAATCCCTGTGCCCGTGGTGCGCCCGAGACTTTTCAGCCCTTCCGTAAGCCGTTCGTAAAAATATTCCTGGAAGTCCTTATCGATGAAAGTTTTAAGCGTCGCGCCGGATTGTGGAGATTCCGTCACGCGCTCTTCTTTAACCTCCCCGCGCGCGCTGGTATACGCAACATCCCGGCCGTTTTTACCGCGCAAAAGGGAATCATAAAATGCTTCAAGACCGTCGCGTCCGATTACGTCGTCGGGGACCAGAGAAGAATCGTCGCGAAGATCTTTCTCGCTCACCAACCCCGCATACCCCAACACATGAGCAAACGCAAGCGGAGTAACATGCGCGCGACGAAATGCTGGCTCGATTTCAATGCCAGGAAACGATGCTTCCGAAAGCGCGACCAGCGCATCCTGCGTGACATCGCTTGCAAGCAATATCCGATCGCGGATATTCCAGTCAGTGGTTTCAAGCGACAAAAACACATCCGTTTCATTCAATCCAAGCAATCTGCTTGTTTCGGAAATGATACGGGAACGCTCGCCACTGTCGTGCGGAAGGCGCCGTGCCGCCAAAAAGATATTGACCGAAGACTCGTTTTTAACGAGCGGTTTCCCGAAGCGATCTTCAATCACGCCGCGTGGACTGGGTGTTATTTTCACGTCGCTCATATTCGTGAGCGCGCGCTTTTCGTACCATCCGTGCTGTACGATCCCTAAATTTCCGATCTGCAACGCGACCACAAGCGTTATCACACCTGCTACGACAAAAAATGCGGAAAAAACGCGGTCGCGAAGGGGAACCTCCAAAAGATCTTCTTCTTTTGTGTAATCCCCGAGTATCTCTTCGATATTAAGGTTTGGTTTGGGCATGACGAATAAGAAAATGACGCAGTACGACCCACAAAAGCCCGCCGAAAAGAAGATTCAACGCCACCTCTCCACCGACAAGCATCCAGGATCCCCAGGAAAGAAACGGGTAGGCGAATACAACATATCGCAACAGAGTTATGAAGGCGACCGCAAGCATAAAATCAATGAATAAATTCCCCGTGAGCCGAAAACGCAAAATGCGCATGACTAAAGAAACACCGACGAGCGGCAAAAAACTAAAAAACCAGAATGGCATTCCTGCCCACGCAAGTAAAACCTGTAATGCTAAAAGCGCGATAAAAAATTTCATTGGGAACGCCAGAAATGCCGCAAAAATTGCGAAAACCAAAATAAAATTAGGTTCAATGCCCCCCGCTCTAAAAAATCCTCCGGTTTGGAAAAAAATGAATATAAGAAACAGGAGAGTGAAAAGCAAAAGTTTGGGCGTCTCGTGCATCATACGTTAAGGGAAACGGGTAAGCATATAGAGGCGCGTAACATCGGATGGTGCAACCGAAAGAACAACCGTCGCCTGTTTCCAGATCGCATTCGCCTCTTCTTTGACTTTTCCGACCGTTCCCAATAGAACGCCGAGCGGGAAATCGGGGCTCACATTCCTCACCGCATCCCCTTCCTTCCACTCGCCCTCCTTCGGGGCAAGTTCGAGATGGGGAAAGTTCCCGCCCACAAACAGCGCTTTGATTTTTTTGTCGCCAATTTCCACACTCGATTTCCACGTCGCATCCGAGAGCGTCCGGACTTCACTCTGGGAATCCCGAACAGAAGAGATTTTTCCGAAAAGTAAATTGCCTTCCACATCCGCGAACACCGGCATGCCTACCACTACACCGTCCTGCGCGCCCCGATCGATCACCACCAAACTGCGTTCATTCGACGGATAACGCGAATAGACGCTTCCTTCAAGGAACCGACTAGCGGCAATAAAGGGCAACGCTTTCCGCGATTTTAAAACTTCCATCAAAAGACTCTTGTTTTCGATCTTCAAACGCTTCAATTCCGCATAAGAAAACGACGAGTCGGTTGCGCGGCGAAAAAAATCCCCTACCGTACCCAAGACACGCACAAATGAGGTGCGATACACCAACAATCCCAGAATCGCCAACGCTAGGGCGACACTGCCCGAAATCATGCGCAGTGATTTCATATTTGATCGGAAATAGTCTTTTTACGACCCGAGTTTAAAACTCGCGAAGTTGTTTAAAAGATGCCGGTAGTCCTCGAGGTGTTCACAGATAAGCCCCGTGCCGCGCGCCACACACGTGAGCGGCTCCTCTACCATCCGTACCTGCACGCCGATCTCTTTTTCCATCAGCTGATCAATGCCGCGCAACAAACTCCCGCCTCCGCAAAGATAAATGCCATTTTTATAGATATCCCCCACAAGCTCCGGCGGAGTGCTTTCAATCAAGTCTTTGATCACTTCGATCATCGCCTTCAGAGGTTTGACGATCCAAAATCTAACCTGCGAATCCTTAATCGCGATTTCGCGTGGCAGCCCCGTCCCCACATCGCGCCCGCGCACCGTGATCTCAAGTTTCTCACCGGTCGCAATCGCCGACCCCACCGCTATTTTAATTTCCTCTGCCGTCGGTTCCCCGATGTGAATTTTTAACTCTTCCCGAACTCCTTTGATAATTTCGTGATTCAGATAATCTCCCGCGATCTTAAGGCGTTTTGATATCACGATGCCGTCCAGGGAAACAATCGCGGCGTCCGTGGTGCCCGCTCCGATATCCACGATTAAATAAGCGGTCGGCTGTTTAATCTCGAGATGACTTCCGAATGCGGCCGCCAAGGGCTGTTCTACAATATACACGGGCGATGACCCGAGTTCGTGCATCAAATCCTCTACTGATTTCCTCTCCACTTCCGTCAAACTAGTGGGGACACTCACCACCGCCTGCGTCGTCCATGACCACGGCATTTTGTCGCTTTTCAAAAAATTGCCGAGCATCTCCTTTACCATATCGAAATCGGCAATCACGCCGTTCGCGATGGGGCGGAGCGCTGTGACATGCGCGGGGGTGCGCGACAGCATCCGTTTTGCCTCCGTCCCGACCGCCACAATGCGGTTCGTGCGATTATTGAACGCTACAATAGAGGGTTCGCTGACCACAATTCCCGTTCCTTTGAGATAAATTTGCGTGGAGTCCGTTCCGAGGTCAATGCCGAAATTTTTTCTGAAAATCATAGTTTTTTTATTTTAACGCGTGTGCTTTCAAAAAATCATGGAGATCAATAAGGCGCGCTGTTCCTTCCCCTCTCCGCTTCACCTCCACTTTTTCTCCGTCGAGCGTTTTCTCGCTCACTACCATACGCCATGGAATACCGATTAAATCCGCGTCCGCAAATTTCTCTCCCGCCCGGACGCCTTCCCGGTCGTCATAGAGAACTTCGATTGTTTCTTTCGTGAGCGTATTATAAACCCGATCCGCAAATTTTTTCAATTTCTCCGTCTGCTCTCCCACACATAATAGGTGCACGCGCGCGGGTGCAATACTTTCGGGCCAGAGCATCCCCTTCTCGTCATGATAAACTTCCACTGCCGTTCCTATCAGGCGTTCAATGCCGATGCCGTAGGATCCCATCACAACGGGCTTCAATGCACCTGCCGCGTTTTTATAGAACAGCTTATTCGGCTCCGAAAACCGCGTTCCCAGCCGAAAAATATTCCCTACTTCGATCGTAAATTTCTTGTCGAGCGCGGACTTACATGCGGGGCACGGGTCGCCTTTCTTCAACTCTGAAATTTCGGCGTTTTGCGCCCACCCGCACGCCTCGCAAAGCACCGTTTCGTCCTCTCCCGCCTCCGACACCACCATAAACTCGTGCGAATACTGCTTTGAAAAGTCTCCGCCGGATGCCTGCGTTACATACGCCTTCAGCCCGCAGCGCTCAAATACGCGCGCATAAGCCGCTTTTGCGCGTTCATAAAATTCGTCAAGTGATGCCTCATCCGTGTGAAAACTGTACAAATCCTTCATGGTAAACTCTCTGCCGCGTAGAAGGCCGGACTTCGCGCGTGGCTCGTTTCGGAATTTCGTCTGTATCTGGTAGATGGAAAGCGGCAGATCGTTATACGAAGTGATAACGCGTGTGGCAATCTGCGCAATGACCTCTTCGTGGGTGGGTCCGAGTCCCAGTTCCTTCCCGAAGGAATCCTTGAACTGATACATGATTTTTGAGAGTCCCTCCCAACGTCCCGTCACGTCCCAGACCGCGCGCGGATGAAGCGCGGGCATCAACATTTCGTGGGACCCGAGCGCATTCATCTCTTCCCGGATGATCCCCATCACTTTTTCTCTTACACGATACCCTAATGGCAAAAGTGCGTACACCCCCGCCATAAGTTTATAGATAAAATTAGCGCGCGAAAGAAGTTGAGCGTTCACCGCTTCTTCATCTTTTGGCGCTTCCCGCGCGGTCCGCAAAAATAACTGTGATTGGCGCATAAGTATTTCCATTTAATAGTAGAAAAAAACCAGTGAATGTGCAAATAAAAAAACACCCCGATAAATATCGGGGTGTGGGAACAGGAGGAATAGGAAATTATCCTGCAAAGAAATAAAAGATCAAGAAAGCACTCACTATGCACGCAGGCAAACCAAAGCTGATCAGTTTTCTGCCTAAATCATTTTTTATACTATCACCAATCAGAAAAAATAAAAGGGAGAGGAGAAAAGAAAAAACAAGATAAGCCAGGGTTGGGAAAATGTGCCTTGAAAAACCATTTTTGATAAAAACATTGGAGCCTGTTTTTTCAGAAATTTTTTTTCGGATCGTTTCTCTATAATCATCTCCGTAAAAAAATTTTTCGTTACGAAAATAAACGCGAACAATACGAACCAAATCAGAGTCAATTTCCGTGGTTGTGTAAAGTCCGTATAAACCCAAGCGTTCATTGTAACTTTCTTTCGTCTCAAGAAAATCGTTCACACGATTTTCGAGTTCCACAAACGATGGTTTCCCAATTGCGATACCGCGTCTTGGAACCATCGATGTGAAATACTGCGAAGCATACTCCGCTTTTGCTGTGAGCGTGGACTCCGCTTCGTTTTTCAGAATGGTTCCGGCGAGCATAAATCTTATGTCACGCGCATTTTGTTGTTCATCCACCACCCCGCGTGCAGATAACACAGAGACGGACAAAACAAGCATGCCTACTACCACAAGAGATAGCGTCTTCATGACTGAATTCCTTCCTTATGAAATTGTGAAATTATAGTTAATTTTTACGAAAATTCGACTTTGAAGTGCAACTCTGCATAGGATAAAAATATGCAGAAACAC
>CAYISA010000010.1:0-19409 GCA_964365955.1 uncultured Candidatus Saccharibacteria bacterium
CCGCCAATTGGAATTTTGATACGCTATAATCAATACACATGGGAAAAATACATAAAAGTGAGACCTTCATTTTTCTTTTAGTCGCGTTCTCATTTTTAATTGGACTCGCCGCATATGGCCAACTGCCGGATACGGTTGCGTCGCATTGGAACACGTCGGGAGAGGTGAATGGTTCTATGTCGAGGTTTTGGGGCACCTTTTTTGAGCCGTTCGTGGCGCTCGCACTTTTTCTTCTGTTCCTATTTGTCCCGCGCATGGACCCGATGCGGAAGAATATCGAAAAGTTCCGACCTTATTACGACAATGTTATTCTTTTTGTATTTTTCTTCCTCTTTTATCTTTATACGCTCACACTTTATGAAAATTTCGGATACAACTTCGATCTGTTGCGCTTTATCGCGCCGGCATTCGGCGCAATGTTTTTTTATTTCGGCGTAGCGCTCCCGCACACGGAGCCGAATTGGACGCTTGGTATTCGCACGCCGTGGACGATCTCGAATGAAGTGGTCTGGAAAAAGACGCACAAAATTGGGGGAACGCTCTTTAAGATTTCGGGAGTTTTGGCACTTTTCGGGGTGCTGTTTCCGCAGTGGGCTATCTGGTTGATTCTTGCCCCGCTGATTCTTTCCTCACTTTACCTTCTTTCGTATTCGTATTTTGCTTTTACAAAACTCCGCGTCTAAGTTTGACCGATCTCTTATTAGCCGTTAGAGTAGTACCAGAAATTTAACAGCTCAAAACTGGAAGGAGCGTCTTTTGATCGAATTTCTTCAGAGTACCGTAGAATACCAAAAATGGGGGTGGAATGCGGCGACCTTAGGAGCTGTTGCAACTGTTCCTTTCACAATCATTCAAGGGTGGAGTTTTATGGAGCAGGGCCGCGCTATTTGGCGGGAACGTTCAGGGCAATCCGTTTCTGTTGTGATGACCGGATTCTACTTCATTTACTTTTGCGCGTTTTTCATTTATGCGTCTTATGTCCCGAGCATCGCCATGATGTTCAATTGTTTGTTATGCATGCCCGTTTTGTTCATTTTTGCGGGACTCTGGCGATATAAGATCTTTACAAAAATGGAGTGGAAAACACTTGGCATCAGTATGACGGTAATCCCCGCGATGATTTGGCTTCCGAAAGATGCCGTATTGACGGTGCTTTTTGTCGCCGCTTATATTTTTCTGATCCAGCAGGGGTATGAAGTATGGAAAAACGGTCCCGGCGTTTTGGAGCTTTCGTTTATTTTGACCATGCTGTTGTCGGGCGCCTGTTGGGCCGCTTTTTCATATTGGGCGGATCAGTGGCCCGTTTTTTGGTTTACGTTATCAGCCGCCCCTATTTGGTTTCTTATACTCTACCAACGATATACAACCCCGCCGTAAGCGGGGTTTTAATTATCCACAGTATTGCTTGTTTTGGAGCGGGGGGGGGTAGGATACTTAAGTATTCAAAGGTCGATTTGCTAAATTACTAAATAATTCAAATTAAAAATGAAAAAAATCTATCTATCTGCAGGATTTATGGCGATCCTTGTTTTGTTCGGCGGGTTTGTAGCGCAGGTTCATGCGCAAGCTACCACAACGCCTCCCGTCACTATTAGTGTGACAGGCCCAGCCACTCTTACGATTGGGCAAACGGGGACATGGAATGTGAGCGCTTATGATGTGTGGGGCGGTCTTTCATTAATGAAAGTTTCATGGGGCGATGGCACCTATAGCACCTCCACATTATATGGTTCAAGCACGGCAGTTCGCACATTCACGCATAGGTATGGAACACCAGGGACAAAATATATCTTGTTCAGTGTGTATGACACGGCAGGTTTTTCTGCCACAACCACGCGGACGGTCCAAATAACATCCACTTCTACGCCGATATCAACATCAACGCTATACACTCTCACGGTTCAAAAATTTGGGACAGGAGGCGGAACTGCGACAGGCCCCGGAATTTATTGCGGGACGGACTGTACGGAACGTTATGTTGCAAGCACGACGGCTACCCTTAATGCATCGCCGAATAAATTTTCCCGTTTTGCAGGTTGGGCAGGGTGCGATTCTGCAACCGGGACAAACTGTATGGTTCGAATGTATGCAAATCGCAACGTAGCGGTTGGATTTAATCTGATCAATGCAACAACCTCGCCCGCGATGGTGAGTGCATCGCTTTATGAGGCGCTCCAGAGTGAATTAGAGGGGATCAAACAGAGGCTTCTTCAGATTCTTTCTCAACTGAACTAATCAACTTTGTCTTTTGCAAAAACAAACCCCTGCTGAAGCAGGGAGTTTGTTTTTCTGTTACGATAAAAAAGATGATCACGCCAAAGTTTCCGGAGATGTACGCAAAATTGAATACCGCGCAGAAACGCGCGGTGGATACCATTGAAGGTCCCGTCATGGTGGTCGCGGGACCGGGGACGGGGAAAACGGAAATTTTAACGCTCCGGATTGCGAATATCTTAAAGAAAACGGACACGGAGCCGGAAAGTATTTTGGCGCTCACGTTTACCGAGTCCGGTGTGGCATCCATGCGCCGCCGGCTTTTGGAAGCTATTGGCGCGCCCGCCTACTCCGTCACCATTAACACCTTCCATGGATTTTGCAACGACATTATTAAAAACTATCCGGAAGAATTTCCCCGCATTATCGGTTCGCAGAATATCACGGAAGTGGATCAGATTCGTATTTTGGAGAACGTCATCGGAAACCTTCCGCTTCAGGAGATAAAACCGTTTGGTGATACGTTTTATTATGTCCGTGAAATTTTGTCGCGCGTAAGCGACCTGAAGCGCGAAAATATCACTCCGGAGAAATTTTCGGAACTGATACAAAAAGAACAAGTGCGGTTTGAGGCGTGCGAGGACCTCCATCACGTAAAAGGACCCCACGCGGGAAAAATGAAAGGGGAGCACGTGAAAGCATTTAAACATATCCAAAAAACACGGGAGTTTGCCCGTGTGTACGCCCAGTATGAAGAGGAGCTGACGCGCAATCGGTTCTACGACTGGAGCGACATGATTATGGAAGTGGCACGCGCGCTTGAAACGAACGAAAATTTATTGCGGATGCTCCAGGAAACGCACCAGTATATTCTTGTGGACGAGCATCAGGATACGAACAACGCGCAAAATCGCGTGATGGAACTTTTGGCGAGTTTTCATCCAAACCCGAATATTTTTATGGTAGGGGACGAAAAGCAAGCCATTTTCCGTTTTCAAGGAGCATCCCTTGAGAATTTTTTACACTTTAAAAAATTGTATCCGCAGGCGACTTTAATTGTTTTGGAAGAAAATTATCGTTCGACGCAGTCCATTTTGGATTCCGCCCATGATGTGATAACAAAAAGCGCGCTTTTGACGCCGCAACGCTTGAAAGCGATGGCGGGACATCCCGAAAAAACGATTATGCTCTATGCATTTTCGCGCGCCGCCGTCGAAAGTTATTTTGTGGCGCAGGATATCAAAAAAAAGCTTGACGCGGGGGTTGCGCCCCATGATATCGCGGTTCTGTACCGCGACAACCGCGACGCATTCCCGTTCGTGCGGATGCTCGAAAAGATAGGCGTTCCATTTTCCATCGAGTCCGATGAAGACGTTACGGAGGATGCGGATGTGCGGAAACTTCTTTTGATTTTACGCGCCATTGCCGATTTCGGTTCAGACGAAAAAATAGCCGAAGCGCTCCATGTCGATTTTTTGGGGCTTTATCCGCTTGATGTGTATAAACTGATCCAAAATGCCCGCGCCGGGAAAATTTCGATTTTGGAGATCATGAAATCCGAACCGTTGCTGGTAGGCGCGCGCGTGGACGAAAAAGAAAAAATCCAGATCCTGTTTCAGAAGTTTTCGGAGTGGGCACGCATGGCTAAGAATCGTGGCTTCACTGATTTTTTCGAGACAATCGTCCGCGACTCCGGTTTTCTGGCACATCTGCTTTCGCTTTCGGACGCCATCGATAAAATAAACAAGCTGAATGGACTTTTCGACGAGGTGAAATTTTTGATGGAGAAGCACAAGGAATACAGGCTGCATGATTTTTTGATGTATCTGGATACGCTTAGCGCGCACAACCTGCTGATTAAAAAAAGCGCGATCGGGAGCTTTGCAAAAAATATCCGCCTGATGACCGCGCACCGGTCCAAAGGACAGCAGTTTGAGTATGTGTATATTGTGAACGCACAGGATGGGCATTGGGGGAATAAGAGTCGCCGGGAACTCCTGAAATTACCGCTTTCGGTTTTTGCCCTTGATGCCGCAGGGTTCGGTGAGGGGGCGGATAACGACGACGAACGACGGCTTTTTTATGTCGCAATGACGCGCGCCAAAAAAGAAGTGATCGTAACTTATGCGCGGGAGAGCGATACCAAAAAAGAGATGCTGCCGTCGCAGTTCATAGAAGAAATTCGTCCTGATTTGATTCTACGCGCAGAAACGGAGGCGATCGAAAAAGAGTTTGGAGAGCAGAGAGAACTGATGTACCGCGCCCCTGCGGGTGCGGGCGGGAATTTGAAAGAGAAAGAATTCATCCGCGAGCTGTTTGAACGGAATGGACTTTCCGTCTCCGGGCTGAATAATTATTTGACCTGTCCGTGGAAATATTTTTACACGAATTTAATCCGCATTCCGAAAGCGAAGGACAAACATCAGATGTACGGGACGGCGGTGCATGCCGCGCTTAGGGATTTTTTTGAGAATCTAAAAGACCGGGATTTAGGAAAAACCTTTTTGCTTCAGAAATTCCACCACTATCTGAACCAAGAACCGATTTCGGAGAGCGATTTCAAAGAGGCGCTAGGCAAAGGCGAGCACGCGCTTTCGGGGTATTACGATTTTTATTATGCGTCGTGGCCGCGTTCTACTATCAGCGAAAAAGGATTCAACGGGATTATGCTAACGCCGGAGATCCGGCTTACGGGTATTATCGATAAGCTGGAGTTTTTGGGCGCGGGAGCGGAAGTGAATGTGGTGGATTACAAGACTGGAAGGCCGAAAACGCGCGGAGAGATTGAAGGATCTACAAAAGATTCAGAAGGAAATATAAAACGACAACTGGTGTTCTATAACATCCTGCTTGACCGGTACGAAGAGGGAAGGCGTTTTAAAATGGTTTCGGCGGATGTGGATTTTGTGGAGCCGGATGAGAAGGGGAGATACCACAAAGAGCGATATGAGATACTGTCGTCGGAAGTTTCGGAATTGGAAGAGACGATTAAAAAAGCAGGTGACGAAATTTTAAACCTCGCGTTTTGGGACAAACGGTGTGGGGGAAAAGATTGTGAGTTTTGCGCGCTTCGTGAAGTGATGCAATAAAAAACCGCCAATATGGCTAGAATTTGGAATAAACACAAACAAATAAACGCCCCTCTTAAAAGAAAGGTCTTCGTGGCGATGTCTGGCGGAGTGGACTCATCCGTTGCGGCGTTGCTTTTAAAACGGCAGAAATACAACGTGACGGGCGTATTTATGCGCTGTTATAACTTAGATGGATGCGCGGAGCGGGATGCGCGGGATGCGCAGCGCGTGGCGGCAAAAATCGGGATCCCGTTTTATGTCTGGGATTTTGAACGCGAATATAAAAAACGGGTGGTGAAGTACATGGTGGATGGATACCGCAAGGGCATTACTCCAAACCCCGACGTGATGTGCAACAAAGAGATCAAGTTCGGGTTATTTCTTAAAAAAGCACTTTCTCTTGGTGCGGATTATGTAGCGACGGGGCACTATGTTCGGATTACACGCTCGCCAAACAAGTTTGCGAAGAGTGTCTCCGGGGCGACGCCCAAGTCTTACCCTTCGCAAACGTGTCTAGCTTCGCTTTATGTTGCTCGTGATGCTAAGAAAGACCAAAGTTATTTTTTGTGGACGCTCACGCAGGAACAGTTGCAGCACTGCCTATTTCCGATCGGGGGTTATACAAAGCCGCAGGTTCGCGCAATCGCAAAAAAAGCTGGGCTCGGAACCGCAGAGAAGAAGGATTCACAGGGAATCTGTTTTCTAGGTGATATCTCGCTCTTTGATTTTTTGAAAAAGAAGATAAAGGCAAAGAAAGGGGCAATTCTTACAACCGACGGAATAGAGATCGGCGAACACGAAGGCGCGTGGTTTTACACTATTGGCCAGCGCCATGGTTTGAATTTGAACCAGAAACAAGGCGCGCTTAATATTCACGGAAATGTAAAAACAAAACCACATTATGTTGTGGCAAAAGACGTAAAAGAAAATATCATTGTGGTTGCGGAAGGAGAGGAGAACGCCGCGCTTTTCCAAAAAAACGTTAAATTTACGGCAACTCTATTTTCCCCGGCGGTTGCGGAACCGTTGCGGAAGAAAAAAACATTAAGCGTCTTTGCGCGCGTGCGTTATCGTCAGCCGCTTTTCCCCGCAAAACTCAAAAAGAACGGAAAGAATATTGTGTTGGAGTTCAGAAAACCACAGAAATTTGTGGCGCCCGGCCAGTCCGCAGTTTTGTATTCAAAAACAGGAGAGGTCTTAGGAGGCGGCGTCATACGCTTATAATCCATGCTCGCACATAATATTTTCTTTTTCGGAACCCTATTTTTTCTTCTCGGAGTTTTTGGCGCGAGTTTGCACGGAGGATTTTTCATATTGCTTGCAACATTCCTTTTCATTACCACGGCGACCGGCGTGTTTATGAAAAAAAGAGAAACACAATGGCTTTGGCTTGCGGGGCTTTCGATTCTTATTCTTGCGGGGGCATTATATTATGGTTTGGACGATGCGAAATTTCATTCGGTACAGCTCCCGAAAGGAGGATTAGTCGGCTTTTCCGGCATCATTGCGAACGATCCGAAAGTGAAAGAAGACGCGCAGGAATTTGTAGTTCGACTTTCCGAACCTTTTTCGGGCCGCGTACTTTTGAAGACCGCACGGTATCCGCAGTTTGAGTATGGCGATACGGTACGCGTAGAAGGAAAATTATTGATTCCCAATTCTTCGTCCTATGCGCTGTATCTTGAAAAGGAGCGTATCTCGGCAAGCGTTCAGCGTCCCCAAATAGAACGTACCGGGAGCGGAGGTGGACTTCCGTTCTTTCGGACTCTTTTCCAGATCAAACACAAAATTCTGGATTCGTTTCAGGATATCCTTCCCGCCAAAGAGGCGGCGCTACTTAGTGGAATTACACTCGGCGATCAAAGTACATTTTCGGCCGATTTTAAAAATGCCATGAAGCAGAGCGGAACCACCCACCTTGTGGCGCTTTCGGGATATAACATTACTATTCTTTTGTGGGCCGCAATCTCGCTTATGGTTTTTTTCGTGCGCCGACGGGTAGCGGTCGTCATCGCGTTTGTGGTCATGTGTGCGTTTGTACTTGCAACCGGCGCGGAAGCTTCGGTAGTGCGTGCCGCAGTGATGGGCGCGATTGTGCTTTTGGCGGGGGAATGGGGGCGGGCATATGATATCCGGAACGCGGTGATGCTCGCTGCACTTTTGATGACGGTTCAGAATCCGAAAGTCCTGCTTTTTGATGTAGGGTTTCAACTTTCGTTCCTCGCACTTCTGGGAATCGTATATCTAAAGCCTGCACTGCAGAGTTTTATTCCGCAGTCAAAACGGTCAACGCTTCTATCTCTTCAAGATAACTTTTTTACCACCGTTGCCGCCCAACTTGCCGTGATCCCGATTCTTATCCTAAACTTCGGGAATTTCTCGCTGGTGGGAGTCTTCTCTAATTTGTTGGTTCTTGAAGTAGTCCCACTTACAATGGGGCTCGGGTTTCTCGCAGGCGGTTTTTCGTTTCTTTCCAACGTCGTTGCGGTATCAATCGGCTGGCTTTTGTGGATTTTTTTGAAATTTCAAATCATGGTGATAGAGTTTTTCGGAAATTTGGGAATATCGGCGGATGTCGGAATGGGTGCAACGGGAGCGGTCATTTATTACGCGCTTCTCATCGGAATCATTGTCTATGCTGAACGACATTTTTCTAAAACTCACGCCACATAGTAAGAGGTTGTTACTCCTTTTTGCCGCACTCGTGGTTTTGGACGCGGTATTATGGGGTGGGATTTTATTTCCCGGAGCGCAGAATCTTAAAATCCATTTTCTTTCCGTAGGGCAAGGAGATGGCGAATTAGTGGTATTCCCCGGTGGCGCAAAATTATTGATTGACGGTGGGCCTCCGAACGGACGCGTTTTAGAAGAAGTGGGAACGTTGTTGGGGCCAACGGATCGCACGATTGATTTGGTTTTATTGTCTCATCCCCAGCTCGATCATTTTGGTGGGCTCATTGAGGTCGTGAAACGATATCGTGTCGGGGCGCTTTTGTGGAACGGTGAAGAAGGGGTGGCGGGCGGATTTCAAGATCTGCTTCGAGTGCTTCGGGAACGGCAAACCCCTGTGTATGTGTTGGGCCGAGGTGACGCTATTCGGTATAAAGAAAGTCGAGGAGAAATTGTATGGCCGCCGGCAAACTATAGAGGGAAGGATCCGAACGACAACGTGCTGGTGCTCGCGCTCAAAAGCGCCGGATCGGAAACGCTTTTCACGGGCGATCTGGGACGCGAGGCGGAGCAAAAATTCCTTACTATGTTTCACGATAGAATTGATCTGTTGAAGGTGGGGCATCATGGGTCTAAATTCGCCACCTCAAAAGAATTTTTGAATGTCTTGAAGCCCAAAGTCGCTGTGATCGAAGTAGGGAAAAATAACTACGGTCATCCGACGCAAGAAACGCTCGGGCGCTTGAAAGATATCGGCGCGCGCATTTTCCGAACGGATCATGACGGAACGGTCACAGTGGAGGTAGGGGACGGAAAATTAAAATTATTTACACATTCCCGCTGAAGTTGAAGATTTTTTGATTCTTTGTTAATCTGCGAAGTATGAATGAATTCATCACTCCAAAGTCCCCGATGAGGGTAAAATATATTATCGCGATGGCGGCGTTTCTTTTGATCATCGCCGTCTATTTCGGCTGGGTTTCGTACTGGAGTCCGCGGGCGAAAGAAAACAGGGAGTTGGAGCAAAAAATCGAACGTGTGAATCAAGCGATGGCGGATTTTGAGACGGCCATGCGAAATGATATGTATGGCGGCAAAACTCCCGAGGAAACCCTAGCAATGTTTGCCGACGCACTTAAAAAAGGTGATATGGAGCTGGCGAGTAAATATTTTATGCTGGACACGAATACACAAAGTCCTAATTACTTAACCAGGAAGGAGTGGGAGAAGGGATTATCACAGAAAACAACTGGCGAGATTGTGGAAATTATAGGAATTATTTTGAAGGCAAAGCCGTATTTGAAAGACCGACTTTATGAAAGCGATTATAAATTTACATCAATTAATTCTCATGGGAAATTAGTGGCGTATATTGATTTGGAATTAAATAAATATTCTGGTGTTTGGAAAATAGAGAGCTTATAGGAGAATTTTATGAAAATAGGACTAAGAATCATACTCGTTCTTATCATCCTTAGCGTTTTTCCCGCGGGACGCGCTTTTGCGTACAGTATCGATACGCACGCGTATTTAACAAGCGTCATATTCGATTTTTACAATAAAAATTTTTCAGCGAGTAAGCTTCCGGAGGGACTGCGTAATTTTTTGGTGGATGGTGCTCGTCGCGAAGATGATACGCCCCGTTGGATGAATCATTTTTACGACCCCGTCCATAATCAGGGGCTCACCGATTCCACCTTGGGGACTTGGATGAAGTCAAAAGATTGGGCACAGACGGGGACCGAACAGAATAAATTGAAATACAAAGTTCCAGCGGCAATCGCGTCTATTTTGAAAGCTGTAGAAGAGAAGAAAATAAGCACGCTTACTACAGAAAGCGACTTTGAGTGGCGCCAGGCGATCCAGTACTACATTTGGGGCGAAAAAGAGCAGGCAGTGTTTGTGTTGGGGCATATTTTGCACTTAATGGAAGACGCGAGTGTCCCCGACCACACGCGCAACGATCCGCATCCGGGTGATAGTCCGTACGAGAATTGGACCGATCGGTTCACGCTTGCAAGCCCTGACAGTGATTTGCTTTCTAGGTTAAAAAACAAAACCGCTGTTTCTGCCTCTGATCTGAATCATTATTTCGATGGGCTAGCAAATTATTCAAATAAGAATTTTTATAGTAAGGATTCTATTGGTATCGGGGATGGATTCAATTTGCCAGAGCCAATTGATTATGAGAAAGAAGGTTTGTTTCTTTTTGCATTAAATCGTGATGAGGAGGGCAGTTTTCCATTATTTAAACAAGGCGCTGAAACTAGTTTGGTTATAAAAAATCGGGATGAAATTATTTTTAATGCACCTGAAATCATGTCCGCCTACTGGTCCCGTCTTTCTACAAAAGCGGTGCAGTATACCGCGGGAGTGATTGATTTATTTCTTAAAGAAGTTGAGAAAGCAAAAACCGATCCGAGTTATTCAAAAACAAAACCAAAGTCCGCGCTTGCCGAACTTTATGATTCGGCAAAAGGAGCAGTGAACGGCGCTTGGGTGGCAACCGGCGGTTTTTTTATAGAATCTCTGAAGACAAAATTGGCGGAGTTGATGGTGGGCAATAATACAGCGAGCCCCGTATTTGCCGTGCCGCTTGCAAAAATTGTAAGCGGCATCGCGATTCTCACGTCCAGTACGGATGCTGATGTGACGCAGACAGAAGCTCTACAACAAGAGCTCGCGTTGCTGTTGAGACAGTTGGAATCACTGCGACAAAATTCGAATAATTATGATGTTTTGCTTGCTGGCAATGAACCGCCGGATAGTATGGTAGAAAAAATTTTATCAACCAGCACAACTAAAACGACAAGCACACCACCCGTTATCCCGCCCCCGCCTGCTCACCAGATAACTTATGGTGGCGGTGGAGTTTTTTCGAGTCCCAATCCCGAAACGTTGTCAGTGATTCCGCCTGTGACGATTCCGCCCGCGCCTCCATCTGCCGCAAAAAATTTTAACGCTAGTTACAGTTCAAGCACGGCGGATATTATTTTTAACTGGGAAAAATTCGTAGATGACGATGCCACAACAACAGTCGAATATGAAATTCGCGAAACATCCAGTAGCGATTCTGTTGTATGGAGAGGAACAGACACTTCGTTCAGAAAACGAATTAACGAAATCGGCCGCGATTATACATTTACGATCCAAGGATTTCGCAATGGCGAAATCTATCTGGCATCTTCTAAGGCCACCGTTCATGTTCCGAGTTTTCTATCCGCGCTTTATTTTTTTCAAGAAAATGCAACCAGCGCGCGTCAACTTGAAATCCGCTACGATTCGTATCCTTTTGTGCCGGATCTGTACTGGCACACACCGAATACGACGTATAAGATTGTGATGTTTTATCTAAATAGTGAACCGCCGGAGGGAGACGAATTTGTGAACCTTATGCAAGGATTTGAACCATCCGACCGATCTCATCTTCTTACGCTTAATTTCAAGCGCTGTTATAACAGTTACACGCCGGGTGATATCGTCATATTTCCCGATCCCGGCGGAGTGTGCGGCTACGGAGGTCCGTACACGGGCGCGGTAAGCGGTGACGAACGGGAAGATAACCGCGTGTTGCTTTCGATTGTTTTGCCGGATAAAACATTCACGCCGGATGATTATGTAACCGTAGCGTTTTATGCGTTTTTGGATTCGGGTCCCGCATCCGCATTTCAGCGCGTGGCGGTGGATAAAACGCATTATCATTTTCAAACCTCGAAACCGCCCTATCGTACGCCCGCACCGCCGTCCGATCTTCAATTCATGTTTAATGAATTTCATTCCGTATTGGACGTCTCATGGTCGGTAGCGACTGACCCTGATTCGCGTGACGAGAATCTTACCTATGAATTCAATCACACGACTTCTTCTGTTTTTGATGTCGCAGAGTGGAAACCGACTCGTAGCAGTTGGGATAGAAATGTCAGTGTGCCCGTGGAACCGGGGAATACTTATCATGCGGGGGTTCGCGCAATTGACGAACATGGGAATATTTCAGAACCGATTGTAAGAGATTGGAATTACCCGGATGGATTTGTGCCGCTCCCGCATCAGCGCGCGCACGGGACCGATATTGGTAGGTTTGGATACGGACAAAAAATTTTGATGCCGCGCGATGCGAATATTAACGGCGTTACATTTTGGATTGGGGTAATGCTGAATTATATGACATTTTCCGTCACGTATGCGGATATTTATTCCGACAGGGATGGCGCACCGGGCGATTTATTGGTGAGTAGTGAACCGATACGGAAAACGTGGGTAACGTCTGGCACAGAAGTAGCACATATGGAAGATGCGGAATCTATTTATGAGTTTAGTACGTCCACTCTGTTACGCGCCGGTGAGGCATATTGGATTATTCCAAGAATTGGGGCTGGAAATCAGGCGGGTTTACATGTACTCGGTTCCGTGGATAACCCTTACGCGGATGGCATATGGGGAGATGACCTCACAAAAGATGCATATTTTTTCTTGCGCGAAACAGAGTAGAACGAAAGAGTAAGGTAAGAAGTGCCATTAGCCAAAAATTCCATCTTAACATATGTTAAGATGGAATTTTTGTAACAGTCTTTTGCGGGAAATTTTATTTTATTCGCAACCTATCCGATCACGGTTTCCCGGTACGTCCGTTTTTCAAAATCAAATTCGTAGAACTTCATGTCGTCTCCGGTGCGCATCTGGATAATCCCCGTTTTTTTGGCGGGGAGCATTTGGAATTGTACCGTGCCGGTGATGGCGCTTTTGGGTGGCATGGAGCTGAATGCTCCGGTAATGGCGACGGGGGATTGATTATCGCCGTTTAGATCCACAAGTTCAAAAAACGATTTTGTGTCGAGCGCGCTGTAGGAACTTGCCTGGCTGGTGAACACTTTAATAGAGAGCGTGAGCGTGCCGTCCTCCGCTCGCGCGGCGGATTCCACCGTTACGGAAAGTGATGTCTGCGGCGCAAGAAGTGGACTCGAGGATGCGGTGAAAATAATTGCGGTCGGGATCTCTACCGTGCTTTGCGTTGGGGTGGATGTGGGAGCAGGCGCAGGAGGATTGGTCGGCGCGGGCAGGGTGGGCATAGACGGTTGTGCCGAGGCCGTATTTTTTTGTTCCGCAAGCTGTAAGGCGAGCTCCAGATTTTTCACTTCGCTCTGGAGATTTCCGATTTTATCGAACATAAAGAAAAATCCGGTGAGCGCTAACATCGCAAACACAAGTAAAACAATATAGGGTCCCTTGTCGGTGGTATTCATGTGTTTCATTTTAGCACATGCACGCCCGACACGGTATAATAGAGTGCATGGAAGGAATGATTATCGCGTTTCAGGTGGTGGTACTTGTGTTTTCTGCCGTGGTGCATGAAGTGTCGCATGGGGTGATGGCGGAAAAATTGGGC
Organism: uncultured Candidatus Saccharibacteria bacterium; assembly: GCA_964365955.1. Classification (GTDB taxonomy): domain Bacteria; phylum Patescibacteriota; class Minisyncoccia; order UBA6257; family GWB1-50-10; genus CAYISA01. The sequence continues at coordinate 13,339 of CAYISA010000010.1, forward strand.
GACCCCACGGCGCGGCTGGCCGGACGTCTGACGTTGAACCCCTTGAAACACCTGGACATGATGGGTTCGGTAATTTTGCCGTTGCTTTTGATTTTTTCCAAAAGCCCCTTAGTCTTCGGTTGGGCAAAGCCGGTGCCATACAATCCCTACAACCTAAAAGACCCCCAAAAAGGAGGGGCGATGATTGCCGCCGCCGGGCCACTTTCGAATATCGCGATCGCGGTTGTGATGGCGGTTTTCTACCGTGTCGCGGCGGGATTGTTACCCCTTACTTCGCCTGCGTTCCCGCTCGCAGAAATCGTGATCTATATTAATGTCATGCTTGCGATTTTTAATCTAATCCCCATTCCGCCGCTCGATGGCTCCAAACTTTTGTATCCGTTTTTGCCGGCACTGTCCCCGCAAACGATGGCGATGCTCGAACGGTACGGTTTTCTCTTTGTTCTGGCATTTTTGCTCTTCTTGGGCGACGTCATTTTATATCCCCTCATTCGGATTGTGTTCGGTTTCTTGACAGGGGTGTGAAAATTGACAAATTGAAGGCCAATTCTATATACTGACTCCTGTTTCAGCACGTTTTAGCGATATGCCGACTATTCATCAATTGATCAAACAAGGACGGACACGAACGGCTTCCAAAGCGAAGGCCCCGGCGCTCCGCACTTATTTTAATTACATTCAAAATCGGCCGGTGGATTCCGCATCGCCTTTTAAGCGCGGCGTATGTTTAAAGGTGTTTACCACAACCCCGAAGAAGCCGAACTCCGCGTTGCGCAAGGTGGCGCGCGTGCGGCTTACGAACGGCATGGAGGTAACCGCTTACATCCCCGGAGAAGGGCATAACTTGCAGGAACACTCGGTGGTGGTGATCCGCGGCGGACGCGTAAAGGACTTGCCGGGTGTGCGGTATCATATTGTGCGCGGTATTTTGGATACTCAAGGCGTAACGGCACGCAAACAACAGCGATCGAAGTACGGCGCAAAACGCGCAAAGAAATAAAATCACATGCGTAAAAAAGGATATTTCAAAAAACGAGAATTTAAAGGCGACTTTATGTACAACCGCGTGGATGTCGAAAAGTTCGTGAATTATTTGATGAACGACGGCAAGAAAAGCGCCGCCGAGAAAGTGTTTTATGGGGCGTTAGAAAAAGTAAAAGCGGCTGTGAAAGAAGAACCGATCAAAATATTCGAAAAAGCGCTCGAAAACGCCATGCCGATGGTAGAGGTTTCATCCCGCCGGATTGGAGGAGCGAACTATCAGATTCCGCGGGAAGTCAGGCCCGAACGGAAGTTTTTTCTTGCGACGCACTGGCTGATCACGGCCGCGCGCGCTAAAAAAGGGAAGCCAATGGCAGAGCGATTAGCAGAAGAAATCATGGCGGCGGCAAAGAACGAAGGGACAGCGATCAAAAAGAAACAGGACATGCACCGCATGGCGGAAGCAAACCGCGCATTTGCGTCGCTGATGCGCCGGCCGCGTCCCGCGCCGTAGGATTAACCTCCGTTATGCCACCAGAGGCTTACGAAAAATTTTTCCAGGCGGAGTTAACACGCGAAAAAGAGACCTACTATAATCAAGAAGCATTCAAGGAGATTGAGCCCGCCTTTTTGAATTTGGTAAGAAAGTTAAGAACGGGGATCGAGGAGGGAAAGTTTGATTTTTTGATTTCCGATGATGTAGACGGACGTATTGTAACGTTAGCGCTCAAAAAGATAATTCAGAGATTAAATTCTACTATCAACCCCCAGACTTTTTTCTTTCCGTCGAGACGCAAGGGCGACTACGGAAGCTTTTTACGATCGGAACAGAATAAAAGGCTCGCGGGGTATTTAAGTGAAGCGGCAAAAAATGCTCATAAGCCTTTGATTATCACAGAACATGTTCATACCGGCGATACCATTAGAAATATACAAAATTTTTTGAAAGGGCAGGGCATCAATGATTTCGCAGTCGCGGTTTTGTGGGCGAGTAAAAACCGAAGGAAAGACGGCGCAAATGAAAGCACTGGCGATGTTTTTATTGGGGAAGAGCGGGAGCGTGATGTTTCGATCCCAAGAATAGATTTTGGGTCAGATATGTTCAGTGGTGTTGAAAAAGTTCAGCCAAGAGAAAAAGGAGATACAATAGAACTGCGGCGCCGCGAACTATTAAATTCGGAAGATGTAAAAGATGCTCGTGAAGACGTAGATCTTTTAGTTCAAAAAACCATAAACGCACTTACAAACGAGGAAGTAAAAGATCAGCATTAGCTTTTTGAAGAGTTCTATGTATAATAACAATCGGTTCTCAATAAGTGCCTAGCCGAGAAAATAATAAAATCGGCTCACGAAGAGCCGATTTTATTAACAAATTTCATAGTGAACGAAAATTATTCATAACAAGACCCATTCCAAAGAGTGATACCACAAGCAGGAATATAAAAAATTTTTGTTTTCGCTCTAATGCCGCCTTTTCCGGGTTCTCGATGTATACAGAAAATGATTTCTTTTTCTCATCACATACAGCATATCCGACGATACCGATCACCATGACTAGCCCTGACATTATTAAGAGAAAAATTCCCATGGAGCCCCTTCTTATTTATTTAGAGAATTAGTTTTCAGGTACTAGAATAATTATAATTTAAAATTTATGCCACGTCAATACCCAATCGAAAAAGTAAGAGATATCGGAATTGTAGCGCATATTGATGCGGGGAAAACCACCGTATCCGAGCGCGTACTTTTTTATACCGGAGTATCCCATAAAATCGGTGAGGTGCACGAGGGGGACACCGTAATGGACTGGATGGAACAGGAGCGCGAGCGCGGTATTACCATTACGTCCGCCGCGACCACGTGTTTTTGGACGCCGACCTATGAGAAAGGCGATAAAAAGTTTGAGCATCGCATCAACTTAATCGATACGCCGGGGCATATTGATTTTACCGTTGAGGTCAAACGGTCTTTGCGCGTACTGGATGGTGCGGTGGTGGTGTTTGATGGGGTGGCAGGCGTGGAGCCGCAGTCCGAAACCAACTGGCGGTACGCCGACGAATATGGCGTTCCGCGCATCTGTTTCGTGAACAAGCTTGACCGCATGGGGGCGGATTTTTATGCCGATATGCAGTCCATTCATGAACGCTTGACGCCCTACGCGGTGGCACTCCAACTGCCCGTGGGGATCGAAGACGGATTTTCCGGAGTGATTGATCTGTTGAAGATGAAGTATTTTGAATTCGAGGGCGAGAAAGGCGAAAAGGTGGTTGAAAAAGAAATTCCGGCGGGAATGAAAGAAAAAGCCGAAAAATATCGGCATATTCTGGTTGAAAAAATCGCAGAAACCGACGATGTGCTGATCCATAAATTTTTGGAAGGACAGGATATTTCCGTAGACGAGTTGAAAACGGCTTTGCGCACCGCAACACTTAAAGTGAAAGTAATTCCGGTTTTTTGCGGTTCAGCTCTAAAGAACAAAGGAGTGCAATTAATGCTCGACGCGGTGGTGGACTATCTGCCGTCGCCCGATGAAATGCCGGCGACGAAAGGGATCAACCCGAATACGAACACCGAAGAAGAGCGCCACCCGAAAGATGACGAGCCGCTCGCGGCGTTGGCATTTAAAATTGCCGCCGACCCGTTTGTGGGGTCATTAACATTCGTGCGCGTCTATTCCGGCACCTTGAAACGTGGCAGTTATGTATTGAATGTCAAAAAAAATAACCAAGAACGCATTGGGCGCATTGTCCGCATGCACGCAAACCACCGCGAGGAAGTAGAGGAAATTTACGCGGGTGATCTTGGAGCGATTGTGGGACTAAAAAACACGACAACAGGGGATAGCTTGGTGGATCCGGAGCATCCGCTTACGCTTGAACGTATTGTTTTTCCCGAGCCCGTTATCTCGATTCGCATCGAGCCAAAGACAAAAGCCGACCAGGAAAAGATGGGACTTGCACTGCATCGGCTGGCGGATGAAGACCCGACATTCCGTGTGAGCGGAGATGAAGAAACCGGTGAAACGATTATCGCGGGTATGGGCGAACTGCATCTTGAAATTATCGTGGATCGCATGAAGCGCGAGTTCGGCGTGGAGGCAAATGTGGGGCGTCCGCAGGTTGCGTACAAAGAAACGATTAAAGGAAAAGCGGAGGCGGAAGGGAAATATATCCGCCAGTCCGGCGGTCGCGGTCAGTACGGTCACGTGTGGTTGCGGGTGGAGGCTATGGAGCGCGGGAAGGGGTTTGAATTTTTGGACGAAATTAAAGGGGGAGCGATTCCGCAGGAATTTATTACACCGATCGAAAAAGGCGTTACGGAAGCGCTTGCAAAAGGCGTACTCGCCGGGTATCCGCTGGTGGACTTGAACGTGACCGTGTTTGACGGGTCGTATCACGATGTGGACTCGTCGGAGTTCGCGTTCAAGATCGCAGCATCCATGGCGGTGCAGGAAGCTACGCGAAAAGCAAAACTGGTACTGCTTGAGCCCATTATGAAAGTGCAGGTTACCATGCCCGCGGACTTTTTGGGCGATGTGACCGGCGACCTTTCTTCCCGGCGGGGGAAAATTACGGCGATGGGAGAACGCGGAACGACGCGCGTGATTGATGCCGAAGTACCGCTTGCCGAGATGTTCGGATACGTTACGAATCTGCGTTCTATGACACAAGGCCGCGGCAATTACACCATGGAGTTTATGAAATACGATGAGGTTCCGAATAATGTTGCGCAAACTATTATTGAGGGTCGCATGAAGAAATAGTGTGGTGATATAATAAAAGCATGGTTAAAAAACTCATTATGGTTAGTTTGATCAGTGCGCTCATCTTGCCGATTTTGGTTGCCGCACAGAACACTAATACAACGTGAGAGTATGGCATGGCATTTGAGTTTTATATTGCTAAGACAGCCGGAATTTGTTGGGGCGTAAAACGCGCAATTTCGGGCGCGATCGGGAAAAAACGGAAAGCAGGGGAGCCGATTTTTGTGTTGGGCAATTTAGTGCACAATCGTGATGCGGTAGAGGATTTAGAGGAGCAGAATATTCATGTAGTCAGCAATGTTGAAGAAGCGCGTGGAGAAACGCTTTTAATTACCGCGCATGAAAAGTCTCCAAATGAGATCGCGGCGGCCCGTATGGTGGCAGATACAGTACTCGATATGACCTGTCCGATTGTGGAAGATCTTCATAAAGCAGCGCGCGTACTTAAAGAAGAAGGCCGGCAGATTGTACTGATCGGAATGCGCGCGCGGCGTCACCCAGAAGTGGATGGCGTGATTGGACTGCTGGAAGGGGAGGTTCACATTGTTGAAACTCTGCGCGATGTAGAGTTACTACCCCTCAAAGCATTTACTCCCGTGGGAATTGTGGTTCAAACGATTATCGAGGGACGGGCTAAAAAGTAATCGCATTCCGCTGGAATCACCGGCGGATTTTTTTCATAAAAAATCCCCCGCGACTGGCGCAGGGGATAGTGAAAGCCCGGCATCTTCAAGCTTCAGATGTTTTTGAGAAGCGTGATAAGATTCCTTGTGACATACACCACATTGCCAGTGACGGTGCTTTCAAGTTTTAACCAATCCCACCCCGAATTTTTTGTTTCCTCACACACTAATTTTGTAGGCAAAGCTGTATTTTTATCGATCAGCCTGTATTTTTTCAGCAGAAGCGGATCGCATGCCGCAAAGTCGTTCACCGTACCAACCGGCACAGAATATAAGCCTTCGCACCAAAAAGCACATTTTCCTCGCACGTGAGGAAGTTTACGTTGCGTGAAAAGACGAGCGTCACATGCATCTTTCGTTAACTTGCCATAAAGGGAATACATGTACCACTCACCATTCGGTTTTGGTCCTGATTCTTCTTGTCTGAATTTTTGGATGAAGAGGACGATGATGAATGCCAGCAATATGAATGATATCAAAGACAGCGATTCCATCTAAAATCTCCTTTCAGAGAAAAGTTATTGGATTTTTAATTGTTTAGTTTCTGTGTATAAGTATATACCTGTATACCAGAAAAGTCAATAGTCGGGGGTAATGTGCAAGGACATTTGGCACCATGCGGAATATGCTCGGTGAATGGCAAT
>CAYISA010000011.1:0-16045 GCA_964365955.1 uncultured Candidatus Saccharibacteria bacterium
GTGTTTCTGCATATTTTTATCCTATGCAGAGTTGCACTTCAAAGTCGAATTTTCGCTAATTAACTAGTTTTATTCATAACTTCATAGAAGGAGTAATTGGTATGAAATACTTCACACTTGCAGTATTTTTTGTGTTAGCGAATACCGCGTTGCCCGCGCAACAGACGTGGACGCTGAATAAGGAACGAGGACCGAAAGTTTCGGTCACCAAAGAAGCCGTCGTAAAAACGACGTTCAATGGAGCCGAGGGCATCTTTAAGATCGAGATTCCCAAATCTGGTTGGGAATACGATGGCCCAATGGATCTTCCAATCGTAACGATCGACAGACACATTTCCTATGAAAGTTCGAAATGTACTCCGAACGTTCACGCGATCGGATGTCCAGGTTCGTGTTCGGCCATCATCAACGGCAATACTAAACTTACCGTGATGAATCGAAAGATCAACCGCGGAGAGCTCGACCTACTGAACGGCAAAAGAGTGGTGGTGGTCGGGAAGATCCAACAAAAGAAAGACTCCGAGTACAACACCCACGACTACTGGTCCGAGTTAACCATCATGATCGTAGAGAAGGGAAGGTAGAGTAAAGCGACGTCTTTTACAAACCCCATCTGGTTATACCGGATCGGGGTTTTTATTTTATGAAAGTTGAATTTTAAAAATCCTCTCGGCGTTTGCAATGGTCTGCGCGGCCATATCACTCTCTGAAACTCCGCGCAATTCTGCAAGTTTTTTTACAACCTCCACAATATAAACCGGCTGATTCCGTTTGCCGCGATACGGCGCCGGGGCGACGTACGGCGCATCCGTTTCGCTCAAAATTCGATCCATCGGGAGCATTTTGATAACCGCATCATAATCCCGTGTAAATGTTATTACGCCGCCAAATGTAAATGAAAATCCGAGCGAAAGAAGTTGCTCCGCCTCCGCAGGCGTGCCGCTAAAAAAATGAATAACACCCGCGTCGTTTTTGGCAAGATATTTTTTCTGGGCCTCAAGAATCTCGATGAGATCTGGGAATGCGCTCCGACAATGAATCATAAGCGGTTTTTTTACTTCGTGCGCGAGCGCTATTTGTGCAACCAAACCTTCCCTTTGTGTTTTTTTTGCTTTTTCAGCACTGCCTTCCAAACGGTAATAATCAAGTCCGCACTCGCCAATCGCCACAACGCGCGCATCTTCGCCAAGCGTTTTATAAAAAGCGTGGTCAAATTTTTCCGCCGGGGCTTTTGCGCCTTCCTGCGCCACCTTGCCTGACTCATCCGCATCGTGATGCGAATCGGCCGTGTGAATGGGATGTAGCCCTACCGCTGCCCAAATATTCATAAACGCGTGGGCGATTTCTACGGCTTTTTTGGAGGTTGTTTGCCCGGTTCCCACGGTTACCATCCCCACCCCTTGGTCTATCGCCCTTACCGCAACCTCGTTTCGGTCCTTATCGAACGCCGGAAAATGGATATGGGTATGAGCGTCGAAATACTTGCATTTCATTGTGTGGGTATCTTACCATACAGGCAGTTCTCTTCCACAACTTAAAAAGGAATGGGTTAATGACAAAACGACGCCGCCCGCTTTTACTTGTCGTCTGCGACTGGAACGGCACTCTGATCAACGATCTTCTTCTTTCTTACGGAGCCGTCCGTGCGATTTTCGAACACTACCATCTCCCCTCGCCAACGCTTGAAACATACCGCAAGGAAATCACCGCGGACTACATGAAGTTCTATACTGATCATGGAATCCCCAAAACGGCCCTACGCGAAGACATGAACGCAATCCGTAAAGCATATTTCGAGAAGCGATGGAATGACGTGGAACTTTATAATGGCGCGGAAGAGTTGCTCCTGCTTCTTCGGCAACTGCGTCTTTTCACGGGAATTGTGAGCGCGGAAATCGAGAACGTACTTATCGCGCGCATAAAACAGTTTGGTATTGATCCTTTCTTCGACCATGTCATAGGGAATGCCTGGGACAAAGAAGAAAAACTCCGGAAAATACTGGACGAGCTGACTATTTCATTCGATGAGGCCGCCTACGTGGATGACACATACGACGGGCTCACGGCTGCAAAAAACGTGGGGATGCTCTCGATTGGCGTGACGCATGGGTACAACACGACCGATCGCATTCATGCCGCGCAACCGGATCCGCGCTATGTCGGGGACTCGCTCGCCGACGTTATGCACATTATCCAGAAAGAAGTCGGTAGAAATCGATAAACCCACCCCCCGCCAGTCCATGGACCAGCGGGGATTTTATTTTTACTTATTCTATGCGTGGAAAAAGAGCCGGAAGTTGCTCGGGAGGATTTTGAAGAATCTCAATAATTTTATCGCTTGTCCCCGGCAAAAACGGCTCGAGCTCGCGCGCCACAGTCCAAAGACCGCCCACAAGTTCCGCAATTATTTTTTTCCCTTCTTTCGGATCCGATTTCACTAATTTGAACGGCTCGGTATCCTGAATTTTTTTATCGAGCGCCGCGATTTTTTTCCAAACTTCATCTGCCGCTTTTTTAATCTCGAAAATTTCAAGAAAACCCCCGTATGTATAGAGCGAACTTGCATGCGCCGGCTCTTCAGTTGTCGAAACGCCATTCATAGTTGCCATCTTCAAAACGCGACTTACCAAATTTCCCAGACTATTCGCCAAGTTTGCATTATAAGATTCTTTGAACCGTTCCATCGTAAAGTCGCCGTCTTCGAATGTATTCATTTCGCGCACCAGCCAATAACGAAGCGCGTCCGTTCCGTAGGTCCGCACGATCTCAAACGGATCGATGACATTCCCCAAACTTTTGGACATTTTTTGTCCTCCGCTTGTGATGAATCCATGTATTATAATCTGCCGCGAAGCAGGGAGTCCCGCCGAAAGAAGCATCGCCTGCCACATGGCGGATTGCTGGCGCAGATTATCTTTGCCCGCTATCTGAACACCGCCCCAAAAAGCGCTGAAATTAGCGGAATCCTCCGGCCATCCGAGTGTTGAGATGTAATTGATCAGCGCATCAAACCACACATACATCACCTGGGATCCGTCACCCGGTACCGGAACGCCCCACGGCATTTTGGATTTCAAGCGCGAAATGCTGAAGTCTGCCAAACCATTCTGAACAAAAGTTTCAATTTCTTTAAGACGGGACGCGGGAAGAACAAAATCCGGGCGCTCTTTGTATAGCTTAAGAAGTTTCTCGCCATACTTCGAAAATTTAAAAAAATAATTTTCTTCTTCACGCGCCTCGAGTGTCAGATTCGGATGGATGGGGCATTTCCCGTCCGTAAGCTCCGAATCTGTTTTTTCGAGCTCACAACCCACACAATAATTGACGCGATATACTTTTTTTTCGATGTCGCCCGTTGTATCACATCGTTTCCAAAATTCCTGAGCCGCCGCAATATGATGCGGATCGGTGGTGCGAATAAAATGGGTGTAACTTAAATTGAGCGCGGATTTTAGGTTATCGAATTTCGCGGCATTCTCATCCACATACGCCTGCGGGTTTTTCTTCTCTTCTAGCGCATTTCGATAAATTTTGACGCCGTGTTCGTCTGTCCCCGTATTAAAAACCACCTCGTACCCTAAAAGACGTTTGTAGCGGGCGATTACATCCGCCTGCACGATCTCAAGCGCGAATCCGATGTGCGGCGCCGCATTCACATAGGGAAGCGTCGTGGTGATATAAAATGGTTTTCTCATACCCCAAGCGGCTCCGGACGGCTGTTCTTTTTTTCCGAGACAAACTCAAAAACTTCCTGCGCCAAAACGGCCACCGGGACCGCGAGCACAATTCCGATAAACCCGCCGATGCTCCCCCCCATCAAAATGGAAATGACCACAATAACAGGGTGTACCCGCACGGCTTTCCCCATCACCACCGGCACCAAAATATGATTTTCTAGCTGCTGCAAAATTACGAAAGACAGAATCGCCCAGAGCGCGAGCCCTGCGGAGTCCGAGATTGCCACTCCGAACGCGACCGCTCCGGTTACAATCGGTCCAATCATCGGCACCAATTCGAATACTCCCGCGAGGAGCCCGATCACCAGCGCATATTTTACGCCCAAAATCCACATCAAAAATCCAACAATGAGCGCCATGATCACGCTCAATAAAAGCTGCGCCGCAAACCACCGGCGAATTTTTATTTTGAACCGCGTAAAAACATGGAGCACGGAACTTTCGTAAACACCCGGCAACATCACCCGTAACAAGCGTTCCGTGCCGTTGTGGTCCACCGTAAGATAAAAAGAGACAAGAATGGTGGCAATCACCATAACGGTGCTTGAAAATATAGTGCCCAGAACGCTCGCGACCGGAATCGCCGAAAGCACCCCAAACGCATCGCCTACGGAAACATTAATGGATTGCACCCATTCTTTGGGAAGATGGATATCAGAAATCGAAGCAAGCGTATTATTGATAAACTGCACAAACCCACCCGCTTCGGCAGCAACCACGGGAATCACAACATAAATGACGGTTGCAAGGACAATGATTCCGGTTAAAAACGCGAAAATCGTACCCAAAAGACGCGGTATTTTTTTCTCTTCCATCCACCCCACCACCGGGTCAAGTCCAAGAGAAATTACAATCCCGATGAGCAGTACCCCTACCACCTCGCGCGCAAGATACAACCCTGCGATCATCAGAAAAAACGTGAAAACGCGCAAAAGCGTCGCCCAACTGATATCAATATGTACTTTGTTGTCGATCATGCGTTTTTTACTCTCTTTAAGTAGAACGTTCGGCGCGCAGAAATGTTGCGAAATCTACACCTTTAGAATAGCCCGATATGATTTTTCTTCCGAAGGACCGATCATGGCAAAATTGAGTCCGTTGTTCTGGAAAAGATCGTGCGCGACATTTTGAATCTCTTCGGTGCTTACTGCTTCAATTTTTTGCGCCAGTTCTTCCGGTGACTGCAGTTCCTTATGCATCGCCTCCTGACTACCGTAGTAATATCCTATTTCGTCCGAGCCTTCCAACGAGAGGAAGAGATTCCCGATTAGATGATCTTTTGCGCGTCGCAATTCCTTTGCCTCCACTCGTTCATTTTTAAAACGTGCAAATTCTTCAAGCCCCGCCTTCATCACGGTTTCCAATTTCTCGTGGTTTACGCCCGCCGTCATGGCAATAGTCCCATGATCAGAAGAAAGGTCCGGCCATGCATTCACATAATACGCGGCGCCGAGCTCATCGCGTACTTTTTTAAACAGCCGTGAGCTCATGCCACCCCCCAAAATATCCGCAAGAACCTCGAGCGCGTACCGCCGTTCATCGAACGTGTCGAACGCGCGGAACCCCAAGATCATGTGCGTCTGATCTGATTTTTTGTAACGGATTTTTTCCGCGGGCGCGGATTGCGCCTCGATTACCTTCGGTTTCGTCCCCTTTTTTCCTTGAGAAAGCGCGGCGAATGTTTTTTCGATCTTCTCTGCGATTCCCTTTTCTTCAAATCCCCCCGCGATCACGAACGTCGTCGCCTGCGCTTGATAATGTTCCGCGCGATACTTCAAAAAATCGTCCTTGGTAATCCTTGCGACGGCTTCCTTCGGACCCGTGATCGGCCACCCCGCCGGCTGATCGCCGTAGAGAAGTTCCGTGAAAACTTCGTTTACTTTCCTCTGCGGAAGATCTTCATACATGTTAATTTCTTCGGTAATCACTCCTTTTTCTTTCTCAATTTCTTTCGAGTCAAAAATGGGATCCAAATACATATCGGCCACCAAATCGAGGGCTTTATCAAACGATTCATTTCTGACTTTCGCGTAATAACTGGTGAATTCCTGGGTAGTGAACGCATTGTACTGCGCACCCAAACTGTCGAGTTCGGTTGCGATATCGGATGCGTTGGGCCGCCGGGTGGTTCCTTTGAAACACATGTGTTCCAAAAAATGAGAGATTCCGTTTAGTTGTTTGACCTCATACTTGGATCCCGCCTCCACAATCACCAACACGGTTGTTGCTAAACTCGATTTTTGCGGAACCAAAATCACTCGTATCCCGTTTTTTAATACAATCCGTTCAAAGTTTTTCATAAAGAGATGAATATATCTTAACCGATTTCTGTTTAGTTTACAAAATAAATTACCGTGCTTCTATGAATGTGGTAGTTCGTAATTCCTCGTCAGAAAAAATCCCCATCTTAACTTATGTTAAGATGGGGATTTTTTGTTTTTCGTCGAAATAACGCGCCTGGATGTTTTGATTATCTTTCCAAAAGATCCCGTGCCTGCGCACCCATCGCGTTCAGTTGTTTTTGCAGTATCTCAATTAGCGCGGCGGAGGCAGGGATAGAAGTCATGGAAACCCCACCGCATTGTTCGAATTCATGTTCGTGATCTCCGAAGTATGCCCAGACACGGCGTTGTGTTCCGTTGTCATTCACTTTCCAATCCACATCATTCACGCCCGGCGTATACCAATCGGACCATCCTCCGGAAAACCAGCGGATGCGGTAGCGTACAATTTCGGGGTGCAGGATTGTCGCGAGTCCCAGATCGCCAAACTCGCTTGTATTAAGCGCATAGCGGCGCACAATTTTTGTTGAAGTGGCGCAGGTGCTTACTGTGGAGGTGGAGGTAGATCCTTTTCCGATCGCTGTTACGGTAAGCGTGCTTCGAGCGGATGCCCCTTTTTCATCGACGACGGTAAAGATAATGGTGTAAAATCCCGCGGCGCTGTAAGTGTGCGTAAATGTTGCCGTCTGATCCATTTTTTTTGATTCCGGTGCCCCATACGCGTTCGGGATGTAATCGCCCCAGTTCACGTTGTAAGCGAGATTGTTGCCGTCCGGGTCATAAGCGGATACGGTCCACGTGCCAGCCGTTCCGAGTGAAATAGTGGCAGGACCGCCCACTCCGATAATCACCGGAGGTTTGTTCGAAGAACTTTCTTTCGCGATATTGAACTCGGCGCTTGTTCCAGATAAATTTCTTCCGTTCACCGCAACGGTGATTTGCTGTCTTCCTTGGTAGAGCGGAATAAGACTACTTGGAATCTGCCATTCATAAGAACCGTCATTTATAGTGGAAGTTGTAATGCTGTAAGGTACGGGAATAGGGATCATACAGGGCGGCGTTGCATTCACGCACGCAGGAATCGGCGGCTGAAGCGTAATCGTGACGGTTTCCAAATACTGCGGATTTACGGTGGGAAGAGCAGGAGGAGCAGTCCACCTGATGACATAGGTTTCCCCCGGTTTCCACGTGTCCCACGCGGACGGAGCATATACTTTTATTTCGGCTGGCTTGGGAGGTTCAACAACCTGCGGATATACTTTCTCCGCGACAATCCCCCAGAATCCTCCCTCAAGATTTTGATATGCGATCGTACCCCAAAGAACTACTTTTTTTCCTTCCGCGTTTTTCAGGTCCGCAAGCACGCTATCATTCGCCGCTTTCACTAAATATCTTTTATAGTTGCTCGGTTTTACTTTGAGCGGCATGGACTGCCCATACATCATCGGGACCGGAGAACTATCCCCGTCCTCGATCACCAGCGTATGCGTTCCCCACATTTGAGCAGTCGCGCCTGCCGAATACAGCGTGCCGAAAAATTTATCGGTCGTGGGGATTGGCGTAACGTCACGGCATTCGTTTGGATAAAACTTTTTAACATAATCATTCAAAATCGCCGCCGTGGAACGATCCACCACACCGTTTACCGTAAGTCCGTTGCGTCCTTGAAACGCGCGTACGGCTTGCTGGGTAAGCTTTCCATAAAATCCGGTGATGAGTCCTTCCGGATAACTCCCTTCCTGCTTCAATACGAGCTGTAAAAGATAGACGGAGTTTCCGCTTGCGCGCGGTTCAAGTGAAGGGAGAGCGCAAGAAACTCGGGGATTCCCCTGCAATTCATCGAGCGTGATAAATCCTCCCGAAGGCAGAACCGGCATGGGATATAAAGTCGGCTTTAATTCAGATTTTTCTGACTCTTTTTCTTTCTTTTCGAATTCCTTTTCTTTTTTCTGCGGGAAAACGATTTGCGTTCGCCCACTTAACTCATTCACCCGTGCTTCAAGCGTTTTGAGCATGCTCAAAATCTCCGAAATCGACGGATTATTTCCTTGAGATGACCCCTCTGCGTGACTTATATTCGACCACGCCACACCACCAAAAAAGACGGCGACTGTGAGAACTCCGATAAATGCTTTTTTCATAAATGTATGGATATGTTCAATACGACTTTATTTTAAACTAACACAAGGTAATACGGGGAGGAACCATCTTTGTTACCGCATGAGTTTGACGTAACATACATACCTATGCCATCGTAGATATACTATGCAGAATCCGCATGCGCCGATCCACAACGAATGGAATGAGACGGTCCGCAAGATGCGGAGCGGAAACCGCAAAGCGGCGGAACTTCTGTATAAAAAGCTGTTTCATAAAGTGTTCGGATTTGCGATGCACCGCGTGGGAAATCGAGCAACCGCCGAGGATATCACACAGGATATTTTTATGAAGCTCATAGAAAAAATAGATTTGTTTGATTCCGCGAAAGGGGGGTTTCTAGTGTGGTTCTGGCAACTTGCGCGTAATACGGTCACAGATCATTTACGAAAAGCGCGGACGGTTTCTTTTTCAGATATCGAAACCGGAGATGAGGAAAAATCATTTGATTATCCGGACCACGCTCCCGCGCTTGAAGATGCCGCCGCAACAAACGAGACACTCCGTTCGGTCTATGCGGCACTTGCGTCCGCGACTCCGGAAGAACGGGAACTGTTTGAACTGCGTTTTATCGCCGATCTCCCGTACAGTGAAATTGCCGCAGTCACGGGCCGATCCGAAGGAACGCTTCGCGTGTCCATAAGCCGGCTCAAACAAAAATTAAAAGACGCCACTCACCATGTTTAATTTCCTTTTCGAACAAAAAATCAAAGATGTCATTCAGCGTGTCTACCGTCCGCGCAAGCAGTTTCGCGAAAAAATGCGAACGCTCTATTTGGCGGCGTGGGATACGCATTATTCTTCTTCGGCTACCGTCGCGGAAAAATTCTCGCCTTCGACATTCCGTTATTTTTCGCGCGGCTTTGTGACTGCGCTTACGCTTGTGGCGCTTACGGGCGGGATCACCAGTTATGCGGATTACGCAAACGTCGGTTCCGCAAGTCCTTTGTATACATTAAAACGCACCAGCGAATCCATCCGCCTTTCTTTCACCAAAGAAAGCGCGCGTCCGACCTTGCATCTAGAATTCGCAAATCGGCGTCTTCAGGAACTGAAAGAAACAGGGACGGAGAAGGCGCGTTTGGAAGAACTCGTGAAAGATTTCGCGCAGGAGTTGAAACAATCAATGATCACGGCGAAAGTCGTATCATCGGAAAATGCGGCGGAACCGATGGGTGCGCCCGCATTCCAAAGCGCACCCCTATCTTTTTCTTCTTCGTCAAAAATAGAGGACGAGGAAAGCGATAAGGAAGGAGGGAGCCGAAGAAATAGGGAACGGAAAGATAGGGAGGAATCGGAGGATCGTTCTTCGGACGATCGTTTCTGCGAACAACTGAAAGAAATGGCGGATGATCCAAACCCGGCGATCCGGGCAGTTACGGAAGAAGACCCCATCTTTTCCGATCTTCTGGAAAAGCGCTGTGAAACGCCTATATTTTTCATCTCTCCATCACACGGCAACGCAGAAGTGAGTGGTAGTGCGAGAGTACGGGTAGCCACCACCTCCACTCCATAAATCTAAAAAACTTTCTCCCCACACTAATATGCGTGGTTTCTTTCGAATTAAAAAACGCCCATCATAAGAGCGTCTTAAAATTCTTTGAAATATTTTGGTTTTTAGATTCCCAGCTTTTTCTCAAAATAATCGGGCAAGTTCTTAATTTTTACCCGCTCTTGCATCATAGTATCGCGATCGCGTACCGTTACGTCTCCGCCAGCCGGCGGATTTTCCAGACTGTCAAAATCCACCGTAACACAGTAGGGCGTTCCGATCTCGTCCTGCGCGCGATAGCGCTTCCCGATATTCCCGCGATCATCCCACGCCACCATCCAGCGCGTTTTTAACGCATCACGGATTTTTGCCGCGAGCGCAACCAAATCCGGTTTATTCGCAAGAAGCGGGAACACCGCAATTTTATACGGCGCAACTGCGAAATTCAGTTTCAGCACAACCCGCTTTTCCCCTTTTACCTCTTCCTCGTGATATGCGTCCATCAGCAAAAAAAGGGCCGCGCGGTCCACGCCTCCGGATGTTTCGATAACCCACGGAATATATTTTTGCTTTTCTTCCTCGTCGAAATAAGACAGGTCGGTTCCAGAAAATTCTCCGTGCCGACGCAGATCCCAGTCGCCGCGATGGTGGATACCCTCCATCTCCTTCCATCCTTCGCCCTCCACGTGATACTCGATATCCACTGCAGCACGCGCATAGTGCGCAAGCTCGTCTTTCCCGTGCTCCTTAAATCGCAAACGGGCAGAGTTCAAGCCAAGCGACCGGTACCATACCATCCGCTCGTTCTTCCAAAACTCGAACCACCCCATCGAATCTTTATCGTCCGGCTTCACATAAAACTGCAATTCCATCTGCTCAAACTCGCGCGAACGAAACAAAAGCTGGGACGGCGTGATCTCATTCCGAAACGCTTTCCCGATCTGCGCAATGCCGAACGGGATTTTTACGCGTGATGAATCCAGTACGTTCTTGAAATTCACATGCACGCCCTGCGTGATCTCGCCACGCAGATAGGTTTTGGTTTTTTCTCCTTCCACAACACCTAAGAATGCTTCTACAAGCAAATTAAATTTTTTTGGTTCCGTGAAATCCTTATTCCCACAATCGGGGCATCCACCAGCAGGCGAATTTCCTTTTAGATGGTCGGCGCGGAACCGATGATGGCATTTTTTGCACTCCACCAAAGGGTCAGAAAACGCTTCCAGATGCCCGGATGCTTCCCAAACGCGCGGATGCATTAGAATGGCGGCGTCCAATCCCACCACATCCGTGCGATCGTAGACGGTGGACTTCCAGAACAGGTTTTTGATATTCCGTTTCAGTTCAACGCCAAGCGGACCGAAATCCCACGTTCCCGAAAGCCCGCCATACAGTTCGGAACCGGGATAGAAATACCCCCTTCGCTTTGCCAGATTTCCGATCGCGTCAAAACTGTCCATGTTCTTATTGTACGATAATTCCTCCATTCGCATCCAAGATGTCCTCCAAAAGATTCGTTGTGATCGTTTTTGCCTGCCCCGCGAGTCCGACTCCCGTAAAATCGTCCTCTGCGACAAGTGCCACATCGCCCGAAAGGGTCTGCGCTTGGCCCACAATGGAAATGGAAGGAATGGCGCGTACTTGGAAAATTGCCTCGAGAGGAGCGGAAATAACACCGCGTGTTGCCGAAATTTTTTCGATATTCCATGTTATTTCCTGCGTACGATCGTTATAGAGTGGAACGGAATCCGCATTGCTTTTCACAACCCCCGTCCATACAACGCCGGGCTCCAAAGAACCGCGCAGGGAAACATTTTTGACGTCGGTGCCGTAGTTCTTCAAAATCCAATGGACGGTATATTCCGTCGCTTCTCCCGCACGGGGCGGAAACGTTCCGAGGTTTACAATCCCGCTCTGCGTATCGCGGAAGTACCCTTTCTGATCGACGGTGATGAGCCCGCTTACTTTTGTGTCGAAAGATGCGACCGCCGACGTTTTGTCCGCTTTTATGTAAAACGGAACGGTGGGGGAATCGATTTTTACGTTCACCCGCACCGAATAATTTTTGTCGCTTAACCGCTTAATAGGAAATTGGTCGCGCAATTTTACGGCGAGTGTGACATTCCCAGAAGTTCCGGGCTGAAGCAGGCGCAAGTTCGGAACCGTTGCTGCGTTCCATGTAATCACGCCGGTCACGGGATCGCTGTACCCCGCCGTTACCATGCTTCCCGGCTCCACCATGTCCCCGACCACACTTGCCTTCACCACCACGTCCGCGAGCGCGATGCCGCTCTGGTTTTGGTAGGTGATGGAAAAATTGAGTGGTTCACCAGCATGCGCAATATAATCCTGCCCACCGTTCACTTCAGCGCGAATTTGAATGGGCGATGGCGCAAGCGTCAAACTCACGGTGTCTTCCACAATCACATAATCTTGCCCGAGAAAATTCGCGGAAAGCTTGATCGGAATCCCGAACTTGCTCTCATCAACGCCCTCCAAGTGCCCGCGCACGGTGAGCGTTCCGGTTGATCCGTGACGCAGTTCACCCAACCGCCAGTAATTATTCTGTGCGTCCGGATTCAAGCTCGCGGATTCGAACTTGAACGCGCCGGGATAGTTTGCCGCAAGCGTGACGCTTGGAAAATCAAAGTCGGTTTCGTTTTTATATCGAATCTCGAACTCAAACGACCCTCCGCGCAACACCTGATCGGGGGTTCGGGTCGTAAGCGTGATCCCTGGCTCCCGTACGGTAATCTCTTTTGTTTCGGAAGATTCGAATTGCGAACTCCCACCGGTGGAATAAGTGACCTGAATATCCACTTTTTGGATAGAGTTCACATCTCCGATCGGCAACAGTTTGAATTTCTTATTCGCGATCACCGCCCCCGTTCCGATGTCGCCGAGCGCCTCTCGCACCAGCGTGCCAGCGCTCCCCGTGTCCCCCAGATTAATCACGCCCGAGGGAAGCGTGAGCTCCAGATTTGCTCCGCGAATCGGGGTTTCCGAGTTATTTGCAACTCCCACCGTGATATCAAACGGGACGCCGCGTGATACGCTTGTTGGAGCGAAAATAGATAACTCGATAGTGGTTCCGCCCTTCCCGCCCGTCAAAATCAAAAACGTGACGGTTCCCGCCACAATAAGAATAAAAAAACCGATCCCGAAAAAAATCAGTTTTTTGAGCGAAAAATCTTTTTTCTCCGGCGCTGGCGTTGATAAAATGGGTGTCATTCCCGCCTCTGCCCACCCGCGGGGAATTTCTTCCGATG
Source organism: uncultured Candidatus Saccharibacteria bacterium (assembly GCA_964365955.1). GTDB lineage: Bacteria > Patescibacteriota > Minisyncoccia > UBA6257 > GWB1-50-10 > CAYISA01. Next base: position 12,938 of record CAYISA010000011.1, read on the forward strand.
AAACTCCGGAGTCCTTTCTTTTAAGCTTCCCCGGTAACGGTTTGATTGCCTCCGGATTTTTTTCGTACAGTTTTCTCTCAAGATCTTCGAGTGACATGAATAGTAGATTAAAAACTTAAGGTGTTATATATAATAGCGCATCTTCCGGAAATTTCACACTGCATGCGACGCATACAAACACCTGATCAGGGATATAAAAATAACGCACGGAAACATCGCCGCACGCCTCGCATTTTGCGTGACGCGCATTGTATCCTATAACCGCAAGCAATGCGGAAATGCTTTTTTCCTCTCCCTCGAAAAAAACGGCGAGTGCGTACCAAAGTTTTGGATCGGGGTTCGCCGCCGGAATAAGGGAACGGACCAGAAACAGCGCTGGGAGCACATCTTTGTTCGCGCGTGGAGAGCGACTGCCCAAAAAAGGGCGCGATACGACATCCGTGAGCGTAAAAACATTTTTTTTCACAAGGCGCACCACCACGCGCATGCCCGGATTCAAATGCGGGGAAAATTTGGAAAGAATTTTACGGCCGCCCACCACGCGCGCCTCGATGCGCCCAAAATCTTTTGTGAGCATGTCCGCCACACGGTCCGCTTCTCCCCGCGGACGCACCGCAAGCACTACCGCTTCCGTCACGTATTCTTTCATGTGGTGCGTCTGTCTTTCGGAGTTTTCCAAAATCCCAGCCGCCATTTTCCTCCAAACATCAGCCGCGTTTGCGCCTCAAGCGCGGGGATGGAGCCGAAAAAGATTACAGTGAGCGGCATCAAAATCCATTGCGCCACAGCAAGCGTGTAATACAACCATGCGGTGCCTCGTGATACCCTGGGAATCAAAAAGAGGTTGAAAAAAGCGGAAGAGATAATACCGATTGTGCTTGCATTGATGAGCGTCCCCGTAATTTCCGTCATATTATACGAAAGAATGCTTTCTTTAAACGCAAACCCACCAAGCGCGTTCGGAAGCCACCCGAAAAGAAAAATAATGAACGAACTCGTGGCCCACGCGTGGAAGCTTTCAAGAAGCACGTAACTCCATAACCATTTTTTCCGGAACGAAATCTTTTTATTGCCGATAAAATTTTGAATCACATAAGGAATGTTTTCCGATCCCCACGCCCACCGCCGTTGCTGGCGATACAAATTTTTCAGCGCGTCCCAAAATGTTTTTCCGACAACCGCGTCCATATAAATCGGGTAGTGGAGCGGCACGGTGCGCCAATCGCCGTTGAAATGCAGAAATGCCTGAAAAAAAATTCGCGAATCTTCGGAAACCACGTGCGTGTGCCAATACCCTAGTTCCACAAGCGGCGCGAGTGGCATGGCATGCGAAGAAAACGTTGCCAGTTGTTCCCGTCGCGATTGCTGCATGAGCTGCCAAAACGTCGAACTCACCCCCACCATGCGCGCGAAAGCAGGGACTTCTTCCAAATTATTGATGAAAAGCGGGATGGGCTGATAACTGGAACGCAAGGGATACTCGGCGGTCAAAAACTTATAGGTAAGAATCCCGAAGTAGTCGTGAGCCACGCGCGTGTCTCCGTCAAACACCGAAACCATGACATCTTCGTACGGAATGCGTGCCGCGTCCACGATGTTTTTTACCGCTTCTTTCGCCGCCCACGTTTCGTTCGACCCTTTCCCCGGAAGTTCACCCGAAATATGTTCCGGATGCACGGTGACAAGAAGCGCGCCGAACGTCTTTTTGAACTCTTCTTTGATGCGCTGCGCAACCTCCGCGTCCTGCGCCCCTCCACGCGCCTCTACCCCCAAAACAACGAAAATGTTCTCTTTGGGGTACGCCGTTGCCACAAGACTTTTCAAGCTTTCACGAATCATTTCATAAGGTTCTAGGTACATGGGGAGAATGACCAAATGCCGCACGCGTTCCCATGCCAATCTTTCTTTTTTCATCCGTCCCATCCAATCCATCTTCAGATTGCGCCGGAGTTCGCGAAACGAGTGCTGGAGATGCAAGAATAAATATAAAATCCGCAAAAACCAGTAGAGATCGTAGAAGACGATAAAAATAGCGACCAATCCCGGCCGTTTCCAAGAAAATAAAGTGAGCAAAATAAGCGTCCCCCACGCCAAAGCACCGGGGAGAAGCTCCAAAATTCGTTCTTTTCTTTTTTGCATTACCCTTACGTTCTACCAGAAAATCACGATTCCAAACAGTGCATCCATGCTTTTCCCTCCGCCCCCAAGCGCAAACAGCGCCAACCCAAGTGCCAGTATCATAAGATCCAGCTCGTAGCCACCTACGAGGCCTTTTTTGAAATTTATCTTCGCGATAATGATCAGAAATTGAAGCACGACGAGTCCCGCAATCAGTTGTGTGAAAAGACCAAAAATCAGCATAAGTCCCCCGACAAACTCAATAAAAACGGCGATCCCCGCGAAAAGAACACCCGGCTTCAGACCGATCGAATCCAACCACTCCGCCGTACTTTTAAACCCTTTTACCTTCGGCCATCCGTGCGCCACAAGCACTGCGCCCAATAACACGCGCGCGACTAAAAGCACCACATCGTCATAGAGACCAAATAACGGAATCATAAGTACATTATATACGAACAATCCGGATAAATAAAAAGCCCCGACAACTGTCAGGGGCTATCCGGTCACTAACCCGCCGGCTTGCGACTTATATTACTAAAATCTCTCTACTTCTTGATGTCTCTGATCGTCACATCATAGTCAGCCCCCGGGAGCATCACCATTCGTAAAGTATCCTGACCGATCACTTGTAGAACAGATCCTTCTTTCCTAGACGTACTATACACTTCCCCAAAGTAACAAGGACACACTACAACAAGAGTATCGCCAGCACCGCTGACTTTTCTCGTTGCGCTTTCCGCAAATATGAGAAGAAGATCATCTACTGAGCCCGCTATATTGCGATTAACCTCAATTCTTACATTCGCCGTAGGCTCCACAAAATGAGTCCCTCTGTCATCCTTACACCCGTTAAAAATGAACACGGTGATCACTGCCATCAATGCAAACAAAACCTGTTTCATAAAAACTCCTTGTATTGAATTGTAAAATTAGTTCGAAAATTCGACTTTGAAGTGCAACTCTGCATAGGATAAAAATATGCAGAAA
>CAYISA010000012.1:0-12176 GCA_964365955.1 uncultured Candidatus Saccharibacteria bacterium
GATGCCGGTTATAAACAACGTGCAAAGAGTTGCACTTGAGGTACGAATTTAGGTTTAAAGAACTACCCACATCATAATGGATGCATAAATTAATGTCAAATTACCCAAAGAAACAACCGCTCTTGAGTGAATATCGCCGAGTGAGCGTTAAAAATTACCGAGCGCGAAGGAAAGGCGTAGGAATTCATCATTGTTTGAATCCCGAATCCGCCAGCTGGCGGAGAAGTTAAGTTTGATGAATTCTGTGAACGACAAACGAGGATAATTTTAGCGAATGAGGCTATGAATGAAAAGGTGGCTGTTTCTAAAATATTCCATCGTACTCGCGCATCGTGAGCTGACTCTCCACCTGCTTCATCACCTCGAGCGCAACGGAAACCACAATCAGTAAGGCGGTGCCGCCGATGGTGAGCGCCTTAATGCCGGTCACCATCTGCGTCACGTTCGGCAGAATCGCAATGAGCCCCAAAAACAGCGCCCCGAAAAACGTGGTGCGGTGCACCACTTTGGAAATCATCTCCGCGGTAGACTGCCCGGGACGGATTCCCGGAACAAATCCCCCGCTTCTTTGAAGATTCTTTGAAATCTCCTGTGGATCGAATGTGATAGCCGTATAGAAATAAGTAAACACAACCACAAGAACGAAGTACGCGATACTGTAGAGAAAAAGGTTGTTATAGAAAGAATTCACCCATGCAGAAACCGCCGCGACGATGGAGGAAGACGAGACAGATGCGATTTGCACGAAAAACTGCGGAAGAAGCAAAAGAGAGATGGCGAAGATAATTGGAATCACTCCAGCTTGGTTCACTCGAATCGGAAGATAGCTCGCCACGCCGCCGTAAACCTTATTCCCACGCACCTGCTTCGCATACGAAACAGGAATTTTGCGCTCACCTTCACTTACAAAAACAACTCCCGCGATGACAACAATCGCAAGCACGACGAACGCGACATACGTTGGAAGCACGCCGGGCGTGTAATTTTGAATGCTGTAAAACAAATCCGCGGGAAGGCTCCCTACGATACCGGCAAAAATAATCAAGGAAACTCCGTTCCCGATCTTATACTCGGAAATGAGTTCGCCAATCCACATCAAAAATACGCTCCCCGCCGTGATCACAGCGATATTACTGATCATTTCTATCGGGGCAAGCTGTCCGATCACTTTTTGCGAAACGAGCAAATTCAGAAATCCGTACCCTTGAAGCGCTGCCAAGGGCACCGTGAGATAGCGGGAGATGCGATTAAACTTCGCACGCCCCTCCGCTCCTTCTTCGTAATATGCTTTCTTGAGCTTCGGGAAAATAATCGTAAGGAGCTGCATAATGATGGTCGCAGTAATATACGGCCCCACCCCAAGCATCACAAGCGACAATTGTGAAAGCCCGCCGCCGGAAAAGAGATCCAAAAAACCGAACAATTGATTGGAACTGAATAATTGTTCCAGCCGCGCGGTATCAATCCCAGGAATGGGAATAGCAGCGAGCAGGCGAAATACCAAAAGCAAAAAAAGAACCATTAGGACTTTCTTTCTAAGATCCGGGGCTCTGAAAATTTGTAAAAATTTCTGCATAGAGTTATTTTACACTACCTCCCGCTTTTTCGATTTTTTCCTTCGCACTCTTCGAAACGGGGATTCCTTCAATTACGAATGCTCTTTTTACTTCGCCGTTCCCCAATATTTTTACGGGATCCCACAATTTACGGGTGATTCCTTTGTCCAATAAGATTTTTCGTGTGATCTTCGGTTCGTTAAAAATCGCCTCCAGATTCCCTACATTAATGACGGATGTAGAACCCTCGAGCGACTTATGTTTTATGCCGCGCAGTTTTGGCAGGCGCATGATAAGATCTCGCTCTGCGGGGCGAATGCGATGACCCGAGCGTTTTCTCTGTCCCTTTTCTCCGCGACCCGAATACGTACCCCGCTTGCCTCCGCGGCCAATATGCTTTTTCGCTTTTCTTTTGTAGGTTGGCTTTAAGTCGTGAAGTCGCATGCGATATTATTCTTTTATTTCCGGAACGACAATGGGTTTCGGCTCCTCTTTTTTGCCGTGAGGAATTTTGATCATTTTTAGCGCCTCAAGAGCCGCCATGGCATTCGAGAGCCGATTTTTCGTGCGCCCCAGTACTTTTGCCGTAATATCTTTCATCCCTGCAAGTTCAAAAATGACGCGCGCGGGACCTCCGGCAATCAGCCCGTGGTTCTTGGATGCCGGTTTCACGCGGATACGCGCCGCTCCGTATTTTGCTTCCACTTCATAAGGAATCGTGCGGTTTTCTTTTCGGGGGATCATAATAAGTTTTTTCTCTGCCTGCCTTCGTCCTTTTGTGACGGCGGCCATAACATCAAGGCCTTTTGCGACACCAACGCCGATGCGGCCATTCCGGTCTCCCACGACCACAGTAGCGCGGAAACTGAAACGCTTCCCGCCAGCCATAACGCGGGTCACGCGCCGAATCTCAAGTAAACGATCGTCAAATTCGCTTTTGGGTCTTTTTGAAAATGATTTTCTTTCTTGTGGTCTCATGATAATTTAAATTTTAAGTCCTCCTTCGCGCGCCGCCTCCACCAGCGCCTTCACGCGACCGTGATACCGATACGATCCGCGATCCGTCACCGCCTCGGTAATTTTCGCTTTTCTCGCTTTCTCCGCAATCGCCGTTCCTACCGCTTTTGCAAAATCCGTTTTGGTCCCTTTCAGTCCCTTAATCTCCCCCGAAGAAGCGGCTACAAGCGTTTTTCCTTTTGCATCATCGATAATCTGCACCAGAATATTCTTATTACTGCGGAAAATCGAAAGCCGCGGGCGCGTCGAAGTTCCACGCACGATTGTGCGAACGCGATGCTTTCTGCGTCCTCTTAAATGATTGATAATTTTTCTGCGATCCATGGTAGTAAATAATTATGCCCCTCCCGTGGCGGTCGCCGCCTTTTTCCCGGCCTTGCGTTTAATGACCTCATCGCGGTAATGGAATCCTTTTCCCTTATACGGATCTGGTTTCTTGAGCGCGCGGATTTCCGCGGCAACCTGCCCGACGAGCGCTTTATCCGGACCCTTAATGGTCACAATCGTGTTTTTTTCCACATCAAACTGGATTTGTTCCGGTGCTTTGTATTTTACGGGGTGAGAAAACCCAAGCGTCAACGCGAGATCGTTTCCTTCTTTCATAACGCGGAATCCCACGCCTTCCAAAAGTAATGTCTTTGAAAAATCTTTTTGGGTGCCCTCCACGGCGTTTGCCACCAGTGCGCGGATTGTTCCCCAATTACTCCGACCCTGCTTCGTATTCTGCAAAAGTTCAAACGCAACTTCGTCGTTCTTCAGCACGGGTTTTACGCCCGCCAGCACGGGGAATGTTTTTTCGAATTTCCCTCCTTTTACCACAATCGTTTGGGGAGAAAGGGTGATGGTGACGCCCACGGGAATTTTAATTGGATTTTTTCCGATTTTACTCATATTACCAAATTTCAAAAAGCAGTTGCCCGCCGACACGTTCTTTTTTTGCGGCATCTCCCGGCATCACGCCTTTTGGCGTAGAAACCACAAGAAAACCGTATCCTCCTTTCACTTTTTTAAAATCGTCATACCCACCGTATAATTTACGCGAGGGCTTGCTCAAAAAACGCAATCCTTGGATGGGGTGTTCTAAGTTCAATGCGATTTCGATAATTTTCTTCGGTGCGCGGCCCTTGATTTCCACATGCGTCAAAAACCCGCGGGCTTTCAAAATTTCCGCAACTGCATAGTCCATCTTGGAATACCGCGTTTTGAGCACGGTTTTTTTCGCCGTCATGGCATTTTTAATTTTAATCAGCAAATTAATATACATGGATAGGGTTACCAAGAAGATTTTTTAATGCCCGGGATTTCACCGCGGCTCGCCAATTCACGGAAACAAATACGACACATATTGAAGTCGCGCAAATAACCGCGTTTACGTCCGCACCGGAAACAGCGCCTTACGATACGGCTGGAAAACTTCGGCTTTTTTCTTGCACGCGCTATGACGGACGTTTTTGCCATACAATATTTATCTTATTTGGCTTTTAATGGTATCCCAATCGACCTATAAAAATCAATTGCGTTCGTGCGGTTCTTTTCTCGCGGGACGAGTGTCACTTGCATCCCAAAAATCACTTTCGATTTTTCGGCGCTTACTTCGGGAAAAATATATTGTTCACGAAAACCGACATTCAGATTTCCATGCTCATCCACATTCGAAAGTTCCAGGCCGCGAAAGTCTTTCACGCGCGGAAGCGCAATATGGATCACTTTGCTCAAAAAACCTCCCATGTGCCGGCGGCGAAGCGTTACTTGAAGCCCCACAATATCGCCTTCGCGCGTTTTGAACCCCGCGATGGATCGCTTTGTCTGCCGTGTTGCCGGCTTTTGGCCCGTAATGAGCGCTAGTTCCTCCATGACGGCAGGAAGCACCTTGTCGTCAAAATTTGCGAGGTTGCGCAATTTGCCCACGCCTACGTTCACGACGATTTTTTCTAGCTTTCTTGTTTCCGTGTATTGTTTTTCTTTCGTCATAAATACTGGTTTACAACTCGCCCTTGCATCGCCGACAGATGCGAATTTTTATTCCTTTCTCTTCTTTAAATCCCACGCGGGCGGGCTTGTTGCACCTGTTACAGACAATTGCAACATTCGCGACCGATACTCTGCGCGGAATTTGGACCATTTCTCCCTTTTCTCCTTGTCGCTTCGGACGCACGTGTTTTTTCAAAAGATTCAATCCTTCCACCACCACGCGCCCCTCCGAAGGATCCACGTGCACGACTTTGCCGGATTTTCCGCGATCTTTTCCTTTTCGCATGATCACCGTATCTCCTTTCTTGATTTTTTTGATTCTGGTTTCCATAAATAATTACACTAATTCTTCCGCTAGCGACGCGATCGTCTCGTACCCTTTCTCTTTTATTTCACGCGGGATAGGTCCGAAAATACGGGTACCTCGAGGTTCTCCTTTATCGACGAGCACCACTGCATTATCGTCAAATCGCACGTGAGAACCATCGGAACGTCTCATGGGCGCCCGTTGACGAACCACAAGCGCATGCACAATATCCTTCTTTTTGACCTGCTTTCTAGGTTCCGCCGCCTGGACAGACGCGATAATAATGTCTCCGATGCGCGCATAACGCCGTTTGCTGCCTCCTGGCACGCGAAAACACCGCACCGTTTTGGCGCCGGAATTGTCCGCAACTTTCAATATGGCTCGTTCTTGTATCATGAGTTAATAATGTTCGGGTTATCGGTCCACCTTGGAGACGATCGTCCATCGCTTATACCGCGACAGAGGCCGCACTTCTTGGATTAGGACTCGATCTCCTGTTTTGTATTCATTCTTTTCGTCGTGCACTTTAAACCGCTGTGTCACTTTATAGTATTTCAAATAGCGCGGGTGCATCTTCATGCGCTCCACGGCGACGACGCGCGTTTTCTGCATTTTATCGGATACGATGGTGCCTTCGATTTTTCTCATACAATGTTTGTTTTTTCGCGACGTAAGGTAAGAAGTTGCGCAATGGTTTTTTTGATGGCTTTGATCGCCTTGATATTTTTTACTTTTCCCGCCGCGAGATCGAATTGCATGCTCTCCAAATGAGCGCGGTGCTCGCGCACTTCTTTTTCAAGGTCTACAATCGGTTTTTCTTTTTTTGTCTCCAATTCTTTTTGTTTCATACGGTCATATTTTTGCAATAAATTTTGACCGCACGGGTAACTTATGTCCCGCAAGGCGCACCGCTTCGCGCGCGATCGCTTCACTTACGCCATCCAACTCGAAAAGAATGCGACCGGGTTTCACCGGAAAAACGAAACGATCTACTTCTCCCTTTCCGCCTCCCAAAGTTACCTCCGGCGGCAGTTTGGTAACCGGTTTATCGGGAAAAATCCGGATCCACATGCGACCCTCGCGTTTCATGGCGTGCGCGATGGTTTTGCGCACCGCCTCGATCTGCTGGGCCGTCACCCATGCCGACGTGGTTGCCTGAATGCCGTATGAGCCGTAACTCAACGTCATCCCGCGCGTTTCAACGCCGCGCGAGCGCGAACGTCCTTTATGCCATTTTCGATGTTTTTGTTTTTTGGGTTCCAACATATACGTGTGCTGTTACTCCGTCCGACGGTTTTTGTTTTCTTTTTCAAAAATATCGCCTTTATATAACCATACTTTTATTCCAATCGTGCCGTACGTATTGAATGCGGTAGCTTCTCCGTAATCGATGTTCGCCCGAAGACTCGAAAGAGGCATTTTCCCTTGTGCAAGCCAATCGGACCGAGAAATTTCGGCTCCATTCAAACGACCGGACAATTTTACTTTTGCTCCTTTCACTTCGCGATTCTGCATAGCGGTCTCGATCGCTCGCTTCATAGCGCGTCGGTACGGAAGGCGTTTTTCAAGATCGAATGCCATCTGCTGCGCCATCACCTGCGCGGAAACATCCGAGCGCCGCAATTCTTCAACGGTTAAATTGATGGAAAACTTTGGAGCGATTTTATTCTTTACGCGCAGTTTGGCCATCGCCTGCGTTAACTTTTCACGCAATTCGTCGATTCCCTTCCCCCCGCGACCGATAATCAGACCGGGCCGGGCCGCGCGGATCATCACGCGCAATACCTGCGGTGTCCGCTCGATATCGATTCCTGCAATGCCTGCTTCAAGAATTTTTTCTTTCACCCACGTGCGAATAAAATGATCTTCCTCGAGGAAATATCTCTGCGATTTATGGTAAAACCACCGGCTGGACCACGGCACGGTAATGCCTAAACGCAATGTTGTGGGCTTAATTTTTTGTGCCATATATTAGACTGATTTCCGCTGAAACATTTTCCGGAACCCCCGTTTTCTCGACTCGCTTTTTACACCCGAGGATTTTTCTTCATTCGGTTTTGCCTCTTTTTTCGCCACATCCGTCTTTTTCGGATGTACTTTCGATTTTTCCTCTTTTTTGGGACGCGGACGGAACGTGTAGAGTGCTTCCTTTTCTTTGTCCATCACTCCCAAAACAATCGTTACGTGGGATTGTTTCTTTTCAATAAGCGAAACCGATCCGCGCGCGCGCGGCGTATAGCGCTTTGTTTTGGGACCCAAATCCACACGGATTTCCTTTATATAAAGTGCTGAAGGTTCCGCTTTTAAAACCTGTTTGGCGTTCGCAACTGCACTGCGCAACAACTGCATCAAGGGGACTCCGGAACGGCGGCTGGCAAGATAAAACTGTGCTTCGGCATCGTTTACCCGCAAACCTCGAACCACGTCCGCCAATAACCGGACCTTACGCGGAGCAATACGGAGATAATTCAGTTTTGCGATTACGGTAGTGGACATAATTATTTTTTACCAGGTTGAACAGCGGCCTGCGTTTTTGCCGCGGTCTCTATTTCTTTCTGCATTTTTCCTCCGTGTTTGACGAACTTCCGTGTAGGCGAAAACTCCCCCAAGCGGTGGCCCACCATATCTTCCGAAACACGGACTTCGATAAAATCTTTTCCGTTATGCACAGCAAACGCATATCCCACCATTTCCGGAGAAATCTCGGAACTCCGTGACCAAGTTTTAATCAAGGTTTTCCCATCGGGCTTTGTGTGTTGAATTTTTTTGAGGAGCTTAGGATCCACCCAAGGACCTTTTTTGGTTGAACGTGACATAATTATTTTCTGCGTTTGAGGATAAGAACATTGGACCATTTCTTCCGCTTGCGGGTCTTTCTTCCGCCAGTAATTTTCCCCCACTTTGTTTTGGGTCGCTTGGTACCACGGGGCTGTCGGCCCTCACCGCCCCCATAAGGATGGTCGCGGGGGTTCATTGCGGTACCGCGCACCGTGGGGCGGATTCCGAGCCAGCGGGAACGGCCTGCCTTCCCGATCGTCTCAAGATTATGCTCCGGATTGGACACTTGTCCAATCGTCGCGAAACAATCCCACAGCACTTTACGAACCTCGCCGGATGACATTTTCAGATGCGTATATCCTTCCTCGTTTGCCAACACCTGCACCGAAGACCCTGCGGAACGCGCAAGCTGCCCGCCTTTTCCGGGAAATAATTCCGCGTTGTAGACAAACGTCCCCACGGGAATCTTTTTGAGCGGCATCCGGTTCCCGATGGTGAACGGGGCGTCTTCGCTTGTGATGATCGCATCTCCCACCTTCAAACCATGGGGCGCCACAATATAGCGGCGGTCGCCATCGCGGTATACCACAAGAGCGATAAACGCCGTTCGGTACGGATCATACTCAATGGTCTCCACCCGTCCGGACACGTTCATTTTGTTTTGTTTAAAATCAAGAATGCGGTAAATGATTTTATTTCCGCCTCCTTGGTGGCGCGTTGTGATGCGGCCTTGGTTATTCCGGCCCGCGTTTGCCCTCAGACGTTTCGTCAGCTGTTTGTACGGCTTGGATACACTCAAAGAACTGTAGTCCACTACGGTCATGTGCCTGCGAGATGCGGTTGTCGGATTAAACTTTTTCATAGTTCTAGATGATTTCGATCTTCTGCCCTTTTTTGAGCGTCACGATCGCTTTTTTCCGAATGGATTGTTTCCCCACCGTACGCATCCATTTTTTCGGTTTTGCGGACAAGCGCACCATGTTCACGCGGATCACATCCACTTTATATAGTCGCTCCACCTCATTTTTTACAAGACGCTTATTCGCGCGCGGGTCTACCATAAAAGCGTATTGATGGAATGCTCCGATGCGCGTCGTTTTTTCGCTGACATGCGGACGGCGCAACATTAAACGACCGCGGAGCGTCGATGCGGGCGTAAGAACTTTTTTGCCGCCTTCCGGAACCACTGCCACTTTTTCCTCGGCTGGCTTTTTTACCTCCTTTTCTTTTTTGTCTGTAAAAATACTCATGGTTTTTATTTCTCCAATGCTTCAAGTGCCGCCTTTTCGACGATGATGTAATGATACGCCAGACAATCGTATAAATTCAGTGTTTCGGGATCCGCTACTCCAACTTTCTTGATATTCTTCCCCGCCATAAAAATATTCTTATTCCCGCGCGCGGGGATAAGTAGCACACTTTCGTTGGTTTTGAAAAAGTTTTTAAGAATCGCTACCATACCTTTTGTTTTATGATCGGCGAGCTTTAAATCATCGATAAAATAAATCTCTTTGTCCGCTAATTTTTTGGAAAGAACGCTTACAAGCGCGCCCCGCCGCATTTTTTTGTTCACTTTCTGCGTGTAATCACGCGTGTTCCGCGGACCGAACGTGATGCCTCCGCCGGACCATAAGGGAGACCGCGACGATCCATGACGCGCACGTCCCGTGTGTTTTTGTTTCCACGGCTTTTTCCCGCCACCGCGCACTTCGCTCCGGTCTTTGGTATGCGCGATTGGTTTCCGGGCATTCGCGAACTGCGCGACGACCATCTGCCGCACCAGCGCGGGATTCCATTTTACGCCAAAAACGCGGTCGGAAAGTTCCACCGTTCCCACTTTTTTATTTTCATGATTTACGAGATCGGCTTTCATAGATTATGCGATTTTTGTAATAACCACTTTCCCTCCGTTTGCCCCGGGAACCGCACCACGAAGCAAAATCATGCCGTCGGCAGAACGTATTTCCGCCACCATGATATTTTTTACGGAAACCGTCGCCATCCCCATATGCCCCGCCATTTTCCGTCCTTTAATAACGCGCTGAGGAGCCGTAGCGCCAATGGATCCGGGCGCCCGAAGGCGATCCTTTTGACCGTGGCTACGCGGACCTCCGTGAAATCCGTGGCGCTTGACCACACCCTGAAAGCCCTTTCCTTTGCTGGTACCGGTTATTTTCACCAATTCCCCTTCTTTAAAATTACCGAGTTTTTCTTTATCCCCTTCGGAAACCAAAAGAACCGTCACGGGAACTACCGTATCATTTTTCCACACTTGAGTCATTTTTAGTTTTTTGGTTTGAAGGATTTCCATAATAATAAAACAACAGGGTTCGGCCCTGTTGCTCCGCGTAATTTCAGCATCGGCCGACCAGGATGGTATGCTACCGAATAACTGAAGTTACGTCAACCCATAATGGGTTCGGAGGGGCCAAGTACTCCTCTCGATACGACGTACTTTAAAATTTGCGTTAATTCATCTTCATCTCCACATCGATACCGGCAGGAAGATTCAAATCGGTCAGCGCTTCGATAATCTTCTGCTGCGGATTCAAAATGTCCACTAACCGTTTATGCACCCTCATTTCAAATTGATCCGCAGATTTTTTGTGCACGAACGTAGAACGATTCACCGTGTACTTTTTGAATTCCGTAGGAAGTGGAATGGGACCCACCACGTCCCCGCCGTGACGCCGGATAGCTTCGATGATCTGCCGCACCGAATTATCGATGAGCTTTGCATCGTAAGACTTAATACGCAATCTCAGTTTTTCTTTTTGAAGTTGCTCGTCTTTTTTCGGCATAATAGAACAAACTCTAACTTACACATTATTTTCCTCTAAAGGTTTAAAATATTCTAAGTCCTCCAGAGCACCTTGTAATTCACGCTCATTTATAAAAACTCCTTCCTTCAATAAATTCTGTTTCAGGTTTTCTACTTCTTTTTCCGCTTCTTCAAAGTTGTCCGCCCCCATGGCTTCATTCTTTTTGCGGATAATTTCTTTTAATCTTTTCTGAATAGCATCTTGCTCTTGTTTCGATCGAACGTTTGAAGTTGGAAATTTTTCGCTTTCCTGTGCCATAAAACAACTTACTTAAGAATTTTTGTCACCGCACCCGCACCGACCGTTTTTCCACCCTCGCGGATAGCAAACCGCTGTTTTTCTTCCAGGGCTACGGGAGCAATGAGTTTAACCGATACCGTCACTGTGTCGCCGGGCATTACCATCTCAACGCCCGCAGGGAGCGTAATGTCGCCGGTCACATCCGTTGTGCGAATATAAAACTGAGGCTTATACCCTTTGAAAAACGGGGTATGGCGTCCGCCTTCTTCTTTCGAAAGCACATAGACCTCTGCGTCAAATTCTGTGTGTGGTGTAACGCTACCCGGCTTTGCAATAACCTGTCCGCGCTCCACATCTTCTTTTTTTAATCCACGAAGGAGAATTCCAACATTATCACCGGCACGACCCTCATCCAAAAGCTTCTGGAACATTTCAATACCAGTTACCACAGTCTTTACCGTGGGGCGAAGTCCAATAATCTCAACTTCCTCGTTTACTTTTATGATACCGCGTTCTGCCCGTCCCGTCACAACCGTTCCACGGCCTTCAATTGAAAAAATATCTTCGATCGGCATTAAAAATGGCTTATCAATATCACGCACCGGCTCGGGGACAAATGTATCGAGCGCATTGATCAAATCCAGAATCGGTTTTGCTTCCGGACTATTCGCATCTTTTGTCTCGAGCGCCTTCAGCGCCGAACCGCGGATAATCGGGGTCGTGTCGCCGGGGAACTGATATTTTTTCAGCAACTCGCGGACCTCGGACTCCACCAAATCGATAAGTTCCGGATCGTCCACCATATCCACTTTGTTCAAAAATACCACAACGGAAGGTACCCCTACCTGACGCGCCAACAGAATGTGTTCGCGTGTCTGGGGCATAGGACCATCTGCGGCGGAAACCACAAGCACCGCGCCATCCATCTGGGCGGCACCGGTAATCATGTTTTTGATGTAATCCGCGTGACCAGGCGCATCGATGTGCGCATAGTGGCGTTTTTCGGACTCATATTCCGAGTGATGGAGCGCGATCGTGATACCGCGCGCTTTTTCTTCCGGCGCGTTATCGATATCGTCTACTCCTTCTTCTTTCTTCGCGAGACCTTTCATGTGAAGTATGTGCGTAATGGCCGCGGTCAAGGTTGTCTTTCCGTGGTCAACGTGTCCGATTGTCCCCACGTTCACGTGAGGTTTTGTGCGTACAAATTTTTCTTTTTCTGCCATAGTTTTTTTATGTTTGGTTTATTTGGCAAACTTTATTCGACCTGTTTTTATTAGGTAACAGTACCGTCAATACTCGCCGATTGACATTGATTTGTCAAGCGTTCTCATAATGACTGGGGATAACATCTTGAATACGGCTACACAGAAAAGATTTTGTTCTAATTCGCCGAAACAAAAATGCTTTATTTTACCGTGCTTTTCCCGTGTTTTAGGCACGGACATTTGGCACCCTTCACTCAGAACATCCTCGGAGAAATTG
>CAYISA010000013.1:0-12090 GCA_964365955.1 uncultured Candidatus Saccharibacteria bacterium
TATATGAAACTGTCATCCCAGAAGAGAAGAAAAAAGCCATTGCTGGTCGAGATGGCATAAAAGAACCTACAACAATATGAGTACACCAAAATACATAAGGAACGCCGGGAAACATTGGACAGGACAAGAGGAAAAGAAGCTGACTGAGCTTGCAAAGGACAATACTCCGACAAGAGTGATCGGCCTGAAACTTGGACGCCCTGAAGCTGGAGTATACGCAAAGGCTTCTGAACTTGGGGTTAGTCTTGATCCCAAAAATCAAAGCCCCTACAACAGACGTAAAAATTAGATTGAATAGTCTACCGCATTTCGTCCTTTATCCGACTTCGGTTTCGGCACCTCGAACCATTCGGGATGCTCTTTGTAGATATGTCTCAAATTCTTTATAATGGGGTCAAGAGTCCAGAAAGTTAGCCGTCTAAAAGCCGTTTTTGGTTCTAACTTCGGGACATCGTGACCGCAGATTGAAACTTCCGAATCCGAAAGGTGGGAAGAAGCCCGCGCGGGCTTCGGCTTCTCCAAATTTTTCTGCGCCAATCAGAATTCATATATGGGATTATGCCTCCATATTGAGATGGAGCGCAATAGCTGATAACATACAAATGTCAATATGTCTCAAACTTCCAAAAAACTAGGAGAAAACATCAAGCGGATACGGCTTCGCCGTAAAATGTCGCAAGGCGATATTTGTCGAGCAATAAAGATGGATAGGAGCTATATGAGCGCGATAGAAGGCGGCAAGATAAATGTTACTCTGGTCGTTTTAGAAAAGCTCGCCAAAGCACTTAATGTTTCCGTTGATGAATTATTGAAATAATATGAATAAGAAATACAAAGGAATAGCAGTTTTTGGCGCTCCGGGAAGCGGTAAGACAACCATAGCCAAATTACTTTTGGCTTCTTTTCCTTCGGCGACTCATGTAGAAACATTTGACTTTGTCATCAATCCAGCAGCTTCCATTAAGAAAAAATTGCCAGAAAAAGAAATTGATTTTATTCAAACGATTGGGAGAATCTATAATAAGAAAATTGAGAAAAATATTCCTCGAGAAGAGGCGCGCAATTTTTTCACATATCTCAAAAACCGCTATTCTTCATCAATAATTGCAAAGATCCTAATTCATATTCATCAAAAAAAGTTCTCGCAGAAGTTTATTATCATTGCTGGAATTCGTGGTTACAGAAATTCAACTCACTTCAAAAAAAATGGCTACTTGGTTGTCTACCTTAAAACTCCAGATAAACATTTAGCGATGCGAGTTTCAAAACGAGAAAATTTTTCGCAAAAAGACGCCGAAAAAGAAAAACAAATTGAGGAACGACTTTTTTCAACTAACAGAGTAGAAAAAATCGCCCATTTATCTTTCAATACGGCAATTACTAAACAAAAAGAAATTGTTGCTCAAATTAGAGCGTTAGTCGAGGTGGTCGAGTGTAAAAAATGTGTAAACACCAGTACTAATTTATCCAACACCATCGGTGAATCTGGTTTATGCGATGTATGCGAACGATATGTGAAAAATTTTAGCAAAGCTCCTTTGCAAAATGAGTTGAAATTTCTTCTTTCACTTAGAAAGTCTGGTAGGGGCAAGCATGACGCAATGGTTGGTATATCTGGTGGAAAGGATAGTACTGCAACTCTCTACGAAACTAAGCGCATGGGATTTAAGCCCTTAGCTTTTTCGTTGGACACTCATTACTATCCGAAACACATTTTTCCCAGAGCAAAACAAGTTGCGAAAACATTGGGCGTTGATTTCGAACACATAGATGCAAGAAAATATATGCGACCAATTGATCGCGCTTGTTTTCAGAAAACTGCTGATTTATATAGCAAACACGATTCGCAAGAGTTAAGGGAGGAATTCCGAAAATGGCATGCGGAAGGACGAAGACATTACTCAATCAAATGTGAGCATCAGATTCCGTTTGTGAGAACTTGTCAGTTGTGCAGGCGACTTATCGTTCGCGCATATTACGGAGAAGCACAAAGACATGGAGTAGGCGTTGTTATTTTGGGAATAAATGAGTGGGCTGGATTGAGTCAGAATAGCGAATCCAAAAAATTTGTTTTCTCGGCGATAAGAAAATTACAACCATTCAAAAATAAGCCCCCTGTTTATATCGTTCATTTACCGTTTTTGCTTCAAAGAAAAATTAAAGATACAGAAAATATTTTAAGAAAGTTAGGTTGGAAAATTCCGCAAGGAGAAAGGTTGATTGAGTCAAACGCTAACTCATGCTTGTTTGCGAGAGCCGCAGAAAGTAAAGCGAGAAAAATGCTTGGATTTCATCCGGACAGCTCACGACTCGCACGGGAAGTTACGGTCGGGTTTATTACCAAGAAACAGGCACGTCTAGCACTAAAGAAAGTTCATGGTTATAATAAAAGCGTTAAACAAGTTTTGAAGGAGGCAAAACTAATCTGATTGGCGCAGAAAAATTTTGGTGAATTGGAAACCCGCCCGCATTCCTCCCCAGACCCCTCCTGCGGGCGGGAAATTCACGACCGCGCAAAACCAAAAAGCAAGGGGTGTTTTCTTTCGTGGTTGCCGAGGCTCTGCGAGGCGGTGGCGGGGCGATTCATTCTTCGTCGGAATTGGTTTCAAAAAAGGTTCGAATTTTGTACAATGAATACCGCCAATTTTCAAAATTAGGATTTTGGGCGATTGTTTTTTTATACCCAAGTGAACATTAGAACCTTTTGATGTAATTAGATTCTATTCGGCTATTTGGTTGGTACGTAAGAACCATCACAAAAAAGCTACTCTTGCGAGCAGCTTTTATAATATAAATCCGACATCCGAGATTAAGCGGTGCGGCCACGAGCCCACCATTCCATGAAATTAGCTCGCATATACCAAGCGGCGAAAACGAAAATAGGAACAGTAATAAGCCCCCTTCCAGCTAGGACGGGGGGTTGTTTTTTTAAAAAACACATCTTAAAAAATTATTTTTCCGAAAATTTCTTCAATTTCAGAAAAAATTTTCTCCGCGGCTAGTTATGCACAGATTTTTCTAAAACAGTAAGCGTATAATGAATGAGTAAGAGAAAACTAACACGATTGCGGTCGACAGTCCTCTGTTGGTTTCATAAAAGAGCGTTACGCTCGCATTAACAAATGAAAAAAAAGCACAAGGCGGTGAAAGGAAAAAAGAAAGTGAAAAAGCATCACAAGAAACCCGCCAAAAAGAGCAAAAAACGCAGATAAGTTTGCTCGAACCGGCCGTCCCACAAACAATGTGGGACGGTTTTTTATTACGTGCTACAATAGCGATATGTCTACCAATAAAAAGATCGTGATCGGGGTGGTGATTGTTTTAGTCGTGGTTACTGTGATATGGGGAATTCAGAATAAAAAACCGACAGAAATAACGCCTTCGGAATCGAATGGAGTAACCCTGCCGCCACCGGAACAGAAAACTGGCGAACTCCCGAACCAAATCCCGAGTGCTCCCGTTCTTTCAACTGACACATTGCATATCGTAACCTACACCGACGCGGGGTTTAGTCCTGCGACCATCACCATTAAAAAAAGCGAGAAGGTGACGTTCCAAAACAACAGCTCACTTGGATTCTGGCCCGCTTCGGGGAAACATCCCACTCATCAACTCTATCCGGAAAAAGGCGGTTGTGTCGGAAGCAAATTTGACGCGTGCGCGGAATATCAACCGGGCGAGTCGTGGACATTCCAATTCAATTTCGACGGATCGTGGAAATATCACAACCATCTGGCTCCATCGCACACCGGAACCGTGGTGGTAACAAAATAATCATTCTTCCTACCGATCAAAAAACAGCGAAAGCTGTTTTTTGTTTGGATGAATGGTACAATACATTAAAATGCCGCGTGAAAAATCAAAAATTATTGACACAATAAAAAACGTGATGCCCGCGGTAGTTTCCATTGTCATCTCCAAAGACCGCGCAAAAGTTGAAAAAGAATTGAAAGAGATGTTACCGGCGGGGAAAAAGACAAAAAAAATAAACGAGGCACTTGAAATTCCAGCCGATAAAATCGACGCGGACGGCATGGTGCAGGTGGGTGGCGGATCCGGCTTCTTGGTAAATCCTTCCGGCATTATTCTGACAAATAAACATGTTATCACAGAGACCGACGTAAAATATACGGTCATCACAAACGACGATAAAGAATACGTCGCCGAGATTCTCGCGCGCGACCCCATCAACGATGTTGCGATTCTGAAAATTGCGCCCGAGAAAAAACTTCTTGCGGTGGAACTCGGGGATTCCGAAGATATTGAACTGGGGCAAACGGTTTTGGCGATTGGAAACGCGCTTGGCATTTTTAAAAATACCGTTTCATTGGGTATCGTATCGGGCCTTTCACGTGCCGTGAGCGCGCAGACGGACCCGGATTCGCCGCCTCAAGAACTCCGGGGGCTTATACAAACGGACGCGGCAATTAACCTGGGTAATTCCGGAGGTCCACTGGTAGACATTGGAGGACGCGCGATCGGCATCAATGCTGCGGTAGTTTACGGCGCGCAAAACATCAATTTTGCGATTCCGATCAACGAAGCGAAACGTGATCTTGCCGACCTCAACAAATACGGCCGTATCCGTCGTCCCCTGCTCGGCCTCCGCTACCTTTCCGTCACGCCACAACTCAAGACAAAACTAAAACTTCCGGTTGATTACGGCGCGCTGGTCACAAAACAGCGTTCATTTGAAACTGCCATTATTCCCCAAAGTCCCGCGGACAGGGCAGGAATTAAAGAGGGCGATATTATCCTGGAGTGGGAAGGGAAAAAAATTACGACGGAACGGAACGTACAGGACCTTCTGGAAAACTGCGAGGTTGGTGAAATCGCGCCCGTCACAGTCTGGCGCGAAGGAAAAACATTTACGCTCAACATCACGCTTGCTGAGCGAAAATAAATCCGCCGGTTTTAATACACCATTCTGTCTACCAATAGGTTATTGGTGTCCAACAGTAGTAACTGATCGTGCAGTGAATCAAACATAATCGCTTGCGCCAGCCAGACGCGCCATTCATTTCCAAAAAAATCCGCGTCGTTATAATGCGTGGCGTAACAATTCACATACCCGAATTTTTGGAGTAGAGCGGTGCACCCTCCGTTATCGTACACACTCATAGTATTCACTTCCTCCGGTGTAGGCACGGCGCAAGAACCGAGCGAATTGATAAAATTCTGACAGGCACCCGAAAAACGCACTAAAAGATTACCATCAACCGGAGAGGGGCACTCATTGGGGATTGGCTGATTAAATGTAGCGACGGAATTTAAGTACCCCGTACATTTATTCAATCGAAAATTCTTTTCGATGGGACTGCGGTCGTTCCAAAAGTTAACGACCGTGTTTGACACTACTTGAATCGGTCCGTTTTTCATCACGCCTACCGCGGCAAAATCGGAAACAGCTCCCGGTATTACAATATCTCCACCGCGATTTCCGCGGATTTTCCACCCGGTGATCAAAATAGGTTTTTCGATTGCACCGTCTCCGTAGAGCGATAAAGAACTGGGAGTGTAGGGATCCTGCGAGTATGAAAAGTTCCCGATATGCACTTTTCCGTAGTAGGGAGAGAGTTGACTGACACTGAATCCCGGAGGCGGCGTGGGCGGCTCGGGTATCGGCACGGGTTCGGGAACCGGAGGAGGCAAGACCGGATTTGGGGGGGGCGGAACAGGTCGCGGAGTTCTTGGTTTCGTGGATGTGGCCGGTTTTTTTACGGAAATGCTGGATGTGGAATCAAAAACCGCGAATTCGTCCGGATTGAGATTTGAAGAGTCCGGAGAAGATCCGTCGGATGAAGAAGTGGATGCGATCGGAAGCGTTGGTTCTTGGAGAGGATGGTCACCTAAAACCCCGCGAAGGCCCTGTAAAATGCCGACTCTTGAAGACGACGCGGTACGACTCGTCTGAAAATCACGGATAGCAGGGACGATAAACGCATAGCTAGCGCCCGCAATCAATCCTCCGACAATGAGTATAAGAATTATTTTTCCTGTCATAGTTACTCCACCGTTACGGATTTCGCCAAATTGCGCGGCTTATCCACATCAAGTCCGCGCCCTACCCCTACATAATACGCAAAAAGTTGAAGCGGGACAATGGAAAGAATTGGGGTGAGCATCTCAAGCGTTTTAGGTATCATCACCACATCGTCCGCGATCTGCGCGATTTCCTTGTTTCCTTCCGTAGCAACGGCAATGACCGGCCCGCGACGCGCTTTGATCTCTTCAATATTCGAGATCATTTTTTCGTATACGGAATCGCTTGTGGCGATCGTGAAAGTTGGAAATGACTCGTCGATCATCGCAATCGGCCCATGTTTCATCTCCCCCGCCGCATATCCCTCCGCATGCACATACGAGACTTCTTTCAGTTTTAACGCACCTTCCGATGCTACGGGGAAATTATATTTTCTTCCGATATAAAGAAACTGCTCGAATTTTTTATATTTTTCCGCAAGCTTTTGGATGTCCGCATCCCGCGATAAAACGCGTGTAAGATATTCCGGTAATCGTTTAATTTCTTCCGCGATGCGCCGCCCCATTACCACCGACATTTCCCGCTGACGACCCAAGAAAAGCGTGAGGAGCGCCAAAACGGTGACCTGGGAGAGGAAAGATTTTGTGGAAGCAACGCCAATTTCGGGACCGATGTGCTGGTAGATGCCGGCATCCGTTGCGCGCGCAATCGTGGACCCAACCACATTCACAATTCCCAGAGTTACCACGCCTTTTTCCTTCGCTTCGCGGACGGCGGCCAGCGTGTCCGCGGTTTCACCGGACTGGGAAATCGCAAGCAACACGTCACCCTGCCGAAAAACGGGTTTGCGGTAACGGAACTCGGACGCAAGCTCCACCTCCACCGGAATCCCGGCATATTCTTCGAGCATGTATTCCCCAACCGCACCCGCCAAATATGCGGTGCCGCATCCTACAATGATAAGCCGTTCGGCGCGTTGCAGTTCTTTCTTGACGGATTCAAGTCCACCAAGTTTTGCAAGACCCTCCTCCGCAATCAACCGTCCGCGAATCGAATTAAGAATCGCCTCGGGTTGCTCAAAAATCTCTTTTCGCATAAAATGCGGATGCCCATTTTTCTGCGCTTTCTCAATAGTCCAATCGATCTCCTCCGGAAGATGTGCTTTTGTTTCGTTGCCGAGCGTGAATATTTTGTGTCCTTCAGGGGTAAGCGTTACGATCTCTCCGTCTTCAAGATAGATAACCTGCCGCGTATGTTTCAAAACCGCCGAGGCATCGGACGCCACAATGTACGCATTTTCTCCAACACCCAGTAATAAGGGGCTGAAATTTCTGACCGCCACGATTTTTTCGGGCGAATGAACATCAATGACCACTAGTCCATAAGTGCCCCGCACGTGGGCAAGCGCGCGACGCACACATTCTTCAAGCGGTGCGTTCGCATCCGTCTTTTGCTCTTCTTCAATCAAGTGCGCCACCACTTCCGTATCCGTCTCGGATCGAAAACGGTGCCCCGTTCCTTCGAGCTCGGATTTTAATATTTTGTAATTTTCGATAATGCCATTGTGGGCGATAAAAAGATTTCCATTGCAGTCATAGTGGGGATGGGCATTCTGCTCATTCGGTTTTCCATGCGTAGCCCACCGCGTATGTCCAATCCCGACCGTGCCATGAAACCCATCGTCGCTCTCAAGTTTTTCTTCAAGGGTGGAAATGCGTCCTGATGCTTTTGCAAATTTGATAAACGGCGTCCCCGTCCGTTCAATCGTAGCCACGCCGGCGGAATCATATCCGCGATACTCGAGCGCTTTTAATCCTTCCAAAATAATAGGAAGGGCGCGTTCTTTTCCGATGTACCCAACAATTCCACACATGGTTTTATTCTATGCGCCACGTTTCGAACTCACAAGATAATACGACTGTGACCGAAAATGATTACAGAACAAAATTGATGAGCCGGTCGGGGACAAAGATAACTTTCTTAATGGTTGCTCCTTTTAGATGGTTCGCAACATGCGTGTTCTTCATCGCTACAGATTTTGCTTCTTGCTCTTTTATTCCGCGGGGCACAGAAATGGTTTCTCTATGTTTTCCGTTGATCTGCACCACAAGATCAAATATCTCTTCTTTCGTCAAAACTGGATTAAATACGGGCCATGCGGAACGATGAATGGAATCGCTATTTCCTAATTCGTGCCACAATTCTTCAGTTATATGCGGGGCAAACGGAGCAAGAAGTTTTGAAAACAGCGTACGCGCATCCTTATCCCACACAAACCGCTCTGTCTCGTTCAAACAAATCATCAAAGAAGAGATGGCGGTGTTGAACTTGTATTCATGAATGTCATCTCCAACTTTTTTTGCTGTACGGTGTATCCACCGAGCCACAACATCACCTTTCGATTCCCCCGTATCCCCTTCATATTTTCTCCACACGCGCTCCAGAAAACGGCTGATCCCTAAAATCCCCTGATCGTTCCACGTGACAGACGCGTCGTGGGGACCCAAAAATAATTCGTGCATACGAAGCGCATCCGCACCGAAAGCTAAAACAAGCTTATCCGGATTCGCTACATTGCCGCGGCTCTTGGACATCTTCTCGCCATCAGCACCCAAAATAATGCCGTGGGGAATGCGTAGGGCATACGGTTCGGGAGTCGGAACGATTTTTTCATCATAGAGAAATTGGTGCCAAAAACGCGAGTAGAGAAGATGGAGTGTGGTGTGCTCCATGCCTCCAAAATAAACGTCCACCGGCAACCATTGCTTCAAAAGAGCTTCTCCCGCAAACTCCTTTGAATTATTCGGATCTGTGTAGCGCAAATAGTACCAAGAACTGCCGGCCCACTGGGGCATGGTGTTTGTTTCACGTTTTGCGGGGCCTCCGCAACGCGGGCAGATTGTATTCACCCAATCCTTAATAACTGCAAGCGGTGATTCTCCCGTTCCTGTGGGCTCGTATTTTTTTACATCCGGAAGCACAACCGGAAGATCTTTTTCGGGTACCGGCACAATACCACATTTTTCACAGTGCACCAGCGGAATCGGCTCACCCCAGTACCGCTGACGCGAAAACACCCAATCCCGAAGTCTGTATTTAACCACCGCCCTCGCTTTTCCCTGCTTGGTTAGCCATTCAGTAATTTTTTTTCTAGCTTCAGATGAAGTTAAGCAGTCAAACTGGCCTGAATGAACAAGAACTCCTTCATCGGAAAAGCAAACTTCCAGATCTTTTACTTGCTTCCAAAGTTCATTGTCCGCCGGACGAATAGAAACTTTAAGCGGAATATTGTACCTCTTGGCCATGGCAAAATCGCGCTCATCATGCGCGTCAGCGAAAACCGCACCCAAACCATAGCCGGCGATAACAAAATCAGAAATCCAAATCGGCATTCTATCGCCGGACGCTGGATTAATGGCATAACTGCCGGTGAATACTCCTTCTTGAATTTTATTCACATTCGTGCGTTCAATTTCGGTTTTCTTGAGGGCTTTTTTTATGTATTGTGCTACTTCCTTTTTGCATCCCGTGGTGGTGATTTTCCCGACGAGAGGGTGTTCTGGGGCTAAAACCATAAAAGTGCCGGAAAAAATCGTATCAACTCTGGTTGTGTATACGGTTAATCTTTCCACTGAACCTTCAATAATAAAATCAACGTCCACTCCTTCGGATTTTCCGATCCAGTTTTCCTGCTGAATTTTGATGCGCTCCGGCCAATCCAGGCTTTTTAAGCCCTCCAAAAGCTTCTCGGCATACGCCGTGATTTTCAGATACCATTGCCGCAACTCTTTTTGTTCCACCTCTGTGCCACATCGTTCGCATTTGCCGTTTACCACTTCCTCGTTTGCGAGTCCCGTTTTATCCTTCGGGCACCAGTTGATTTTCCCCGTCGCTTCGTACGCCAACCCTTTTTCAAACAGTTTCAAAAAAATCCATTGCGTCCATTTATAATACGCGGGGTCAGTCGTGTTGATCTCCCGCGACCAATCGAAACCGATACCCCAGCTCTTCACCTGTGCTTTAGCATTTTTGATATTACTTGCGGTTGAAACGGATGGGTGAATTCCTTTTTTGATCGCAAAATTTTCCGCCGGCAAACCGAAAGCGTCCCACCCAATAGGATAGAGTGTTTCAAATCCTTGCATACGGCACCACCGACTATACACGTCCCCCGCCACATACGGGCGCAGATGCCCCATGTGCAAACCCTCTCCGGATGGGTACGGGAATTCGATCAAGATGTACTTTTTATCTTTCTTTGAAGCATCACTCGCGTTATACAGTCCTTGCTCCTCCCACTTTTTTTGCCACTTCTTTTCTATCTTTGAAAAATCGTATTGCATGAATCTTCTTTATTTTACCTCAACCTGCACAAACCTCAATGTAAACAAAAATCCGCGCTTGAAAATCAAAACGCGGATTTAAATGTCTCAATGCATAATATATCCCTCTCGCAATGCCCACAAATATATACCGCCATTTATTAACGAGTGCGCCGTTACCGATACGCAGGTCGCAATAAAGAAATCCCCGTTCCATCCACCGCACTTTAGAAACACCACAGAAAGAATAAGCCCGGAAACTCCCTGCAAAGGGACTTTTTTAAAACCTCCATGCATGTATCCAAAGATGACCGACGACCATACGACCGCAGTAAAGATGGGAAGGGGCGCTGAATTGCTGAAAATCTGTATCGGCACAAAAAGAAAACCAAGGCGAAATATGAGCTCTTCAAAGAGTGGACTAACGCCCAGTTTGCGCCAAAGAAGCGGTTTTATATCTTTACTCCAACTTACCAACTGGAGTTTCACGAATAGTCCTGGGAACCAACGCACGAATTGAAACGTATATATCACATATAGAATCGTAGCAATCAAAACCACAAAAAGGCCTTCTGGGAGTCCCTCGATTCCTTTTGAAAACCATCCGACAATCATAAAGCCTCTCTTTCGTTGTAAAAATTCTAATTGTAATTATAACTTGCTTGATAGTATCTGTCAAAGCCGTGACTTACCACAAGGCGTTTGTTTTACTTGCACCCATCCGCGAACGCAGTGTAGAATATGCGCAGTCCATTTCAAACCAATAGGAGTGGGAATGAAAAAGTACATTATGGCGATCGCGTTTAGTGTCGTTTTCGCGTTTGTTTCTTTTGCACAGAAGCAAGATCCAAAACTGAAATTCTTCGATAGCCAGCGCGGGTCCATAGAAATGCGAAAATATTACGGTGAAAATCCCTTCGAAAAGGGATTCAGCTGGGACGCGTACCTCTCGGAAGGAATACAGATGGCACGTTATGGGCCTCATGAACTGTGGGGAATGGGACGTTTTCAAACTGTTGTCGCTCACTCTTATGACAAGAAGATACGGGTGAGCGGAGAAGTTTATATGATCGACGGAACCTATCGCTATATCTTGAACAGCGAATGGACGGGGTCGTTTTCCCTTTCCCATAGTTCCACTCATATTACACAGGACATCTTGAATCCGTTCTATGCCGATATTCCCGAACTTCCGGAAGGACTTTTAAGCGATGTGAACGTTTTGAGTCTTGCCATCTCCAGAAACAGCGTATGGGGAGATTCACTCCCCATTAAAATTGAGGTGGCATACCAGCCGCTTGATGTTATGATCCCAGATGTTGGGGAAAACAGCCGGTATGTTCGACCATACTATTTCAAAATAGAGTCCGCGCTGTGGCGTCTATCCCCATCATGGCAGATGTCCCTGATGACGGAAACGGAGTTCGGAGGAGGCAGAAAAAGCATCGGAAAAATTGAGGCGCGGCTCGAGATGATGACCCCGAAACAAAAAGAAGGTCGGTTTCAGTTGTTCTTCCAACGATTCTTTTACGAAAGCGATATCGGATCAAACCCCCGCTTTGGGTTCTTCCCCGCCGAATTCGCGCTTGGCTGGCGCTGCGTCTTTAACTGATATGGCCGAATCCCCTCTATTTTGAGGGGATTTTATTTCAAAAAAGTCAGCATTTTCAATGGTTTTGATGCTATTGACAAACTATTGGGGCACGTGCTATACTTTAAACAGTACGAACAACCTAAATTCGTACCTCAAGTGCAACTCTTTGCACGTTGTTTATAACCGGCATC
>CAYISA010000014.1:0-11928 GCA_964365955.1 uncultured Candidatus Saccharibacteria bacterium
CAATTTCTCCGAGGATGTTCTGAGTGAAGGGTGCCAAATGTCCGTGCCTAAAACAATAGTCCAGAGTGGCACAATCCTGATATGATTAGTCTAAAAACATTCGAATCCTCCCCTGCGCACTAATAAAATTACGAAACTAGAATCGTCTAGATTTTGTATACTAAGTATGTGAGCTTAGACAAAAATCAAAAAAGACCCTATTCGATAGAATCATATAATTCTGAGTGGATTCTTAAATTTAAAAAGATTAAAGAAAATCTAAAACGGATTTTTCAAGATAAAGCGCTTGTCATAGAACACGTTGGGAGCACCTCGATTTTGGGCATGAAGGCGAAGCCACTCATTGATGTATTGGTAATGGTTGAAAAGATGGAGAGCTTTACCGATATAAAAAGAGAAATGGCAAAGCTTGGCTACGAATATGATGAAAACTATATTGCACCGAATTCATCACTTTTTTATAAAGTAGGGCCTGATGGGCAAAAAGTGGAGAATATTCATGTTTGTGAAAGAGCCAGTTATAAAATATCCGAATTTCTAGATCAAAGAGATTTTCTTAGATCTCACTCCGAATGGCGCAAGCGATACTCTGATCTAAAAGAGAAATTATATAAAAAGTTTCCGGACAATTATCCCGCATACCGCGAAGGAAAGTCCAAGCTACTTGATGAATTAGGAGACGTAGCTAAAAAGTGGAAGGCTTCAGAGATGAGCACGTAGCCATTTTTAAAAGTACTCGTTTTTCTTCCGCGGTTTTTGTTTTGTAAAAATCGCAAAAGGCATGGTACAATCGGGTTATCTATGCGGACGCTTGCAAAAGATATCGGGGCGCATGAAGGCAAAGAAATTGAACTCAAGGGCTGGGTGGATGTTCGCCGCGACCACGGAAAACTGATTTTTCTGGATCTCCGCGACCGGTCGGGTATCGCGCAGGCGGTTGTAACACCCAAAGATCAGGAGCTCCACAAAACAGCGGATACACTGCGGCCCGAGTGGGTGATAACCCTGAAAGGAGCCGTTCAAAAGCGCCCTGCCGGAATGGAAAATCCAAAGCTTGCAAACGGCGTCTATGAAATTTTAGTGACAGTGGTAGAAATATTGTCGGAGGCCAAAACGCTCCCCATAGATGTCGCGGGCGACGGAAAAGAAATCTCGGAAGAAGTACGCATGAAGTACCGCTATGTGGATCTGCGCCGGGCTCGGATGCAGAAAAATCTGCGCATGCGGGCGAATGTATTCGGGTTGATCCGCGAGTTTTTGAAAAAACAAGATTTTGTGGAAATAGAGACCTCGATTTTAACGAAATCCACACCCGAAGGTGCGCGCGACTATCTGGTCCCGGCGCGGCTCCATCCGGGGAAATTTTACGCGCTTCCGCAGTCGCCCCAACAGTACAAGCAGTTATTGATGGTCGCGGGGCTTGAACGATATTTTCAGATTGCGCGTTGTTTTAGGGATGAAGATACACGCGGCGATCGCCAGCCCGAATTTACACAACTGGATTTAGAGATGAGTTTTGTGGAACGCGAGGACGTGATGGAACTGAATGAGCGCCTTTTGATCGAGATCGTGAAAAAGCTATATCCGGGAAAGAAAATTCAGGAAGTTCCATTCCCGCGGGTAACGCACAAGGAGGCGATGAAAAAATATGGAACGGACCGACCAGATTTAAGAAAAGATAAGAATAATCCCGATATATTGGCGTTTTGCTGGGTGGTAGATTTTCCGTTTTTCGAGAAATCCACCGAGGGTGGATGGACATTCACCCATAACCCATTTTCCGCGCCGAAGCCGGAATATATGGAGTCGCTTTTAAAGAAAGAAAAAGTTGGGGAAATTCTAACCAGCCAGTATGACGTGGTGTTGAACGGATGGGAGATCGGTGGCGGGAGTATCCGCAACCACAAGCCCGATGCGTTAGAAGCCGTCTTTGGAGTTATGGGTTTCTTGAAAGAAAAAATCCGTGAAAACTTTGGGCATATGATGGAAGCTCTTTCATATGGCGCTCCGCCACACGGCGGAATCGCGTGGGGGCTGGACCGGCTCATGATGGTTTTAGAAGATGAACCCAATATTCGGGAGGTGATTGCATTTCCGAAAACAGGGGACGGACGTGATTTAATGATGGATGCCCCCGCGGAAGTCTCCAAGGCACAACTCAAAGAACTCGGAATGGATATAAAAAAATATGATAAAAGATAATCATTCAAAAAAAGAACGAACATTGGTCATCATCAAACCGGACGGAGTGCAGCGGGCATTGATTGGTGAAATTATTCATCGTCTGGAACGAACAGGGCTTAAATTTATAGGATTTAAGTTTCTAGTTTCCACTGCCGAGCAGTGTTTAACCCATTACAATAAAGATGAAGCGTGGTTTAAAAAAGTAGGGGAGCGAACGGTAAAAGAAAAACAAGCGAACGGACAACCAATTGAAAAATCGGAAGTTAAGTACGGGAAAGATATTCTGAATGGGAACGTAGACTTTATGACCGCAGGACCGGTACTTGCGGCGGTGCTCCAGGGGAATCGGGCTGTTGGGATTGTGAAAAAAATTGTTGGAGGTACGGAACCCCTAACCTCGGATGTGGGAACCATTCGCGGGGATCTCACCATCGATTCCTACGCTCTTTCGGGTTCCGACGAGCGTTGTGTCAGAAATCTTATTCATTGTTCGGATACTCCGGCGGAAGCGGAGCGGGAGATACCTATTTGGTTTAACAACAACGAGTTGGTTCATTATCGCCTGATCAACGAAGAAATCCTCTACGATGTGAATTTAGACGGAATTTTGGAGTAATAAATTTAAACCCCCCGCTATTCAGCGGGGGTTTGTTTTGTCACTCTCGTTGGAAATACACAGGAGTTCCATCTGGCTGCCCAATCATTTCGAAACGGATAATGACGGCCATATCCGTATCTTTCCAGCTCTTGTCGTTTTTGGTAAAATTTTTGAACACGTCTTTTTGATTGGCGAATCCCGCTTCCATCGCGGTTATATCGCTTATGTAATGGAATTCATAACGTGTATTGGACCCGACGGATTTGAGGAGGATATACGCGCCATCTCCGAAATCTCCTAAAAATGTTTCCCCATCGAAAATCTCATATTTCTTGTCTTTGTTATCACAAAAAATAGCAACGATTTTTTCTCCGAAAACGATCGGGTTAAAATCCTCTTTGCGGAACCGGACGATCTTTGACGGTCTCGGAACGTTGTCTTTTCCCATCTTCTCTCCTTTGGTTAGAGGTTAAAATGAACTGTAAGTATTCTTAATCCAACTTGGTTTTTTGTCAATTACTTCTCGGCGCGTTGTTATCCACTTGTACCGCTGTTTTCGGAATGTGGAAGGAGTATACTAGTAAGTGAATCCTGCCTTGTGATTCCGGATCAAAATAATTTTGAAATGGGATTCCCAAATAATTCGATTTGATTGAGGACTTTATTCCAAAATCTTCATAAGGAGCGAATTGCGGAAACCCACTTACTATCCAGCCGGGAATCATCTAAAAGGCGGGATTCGCATTTCTACGTCGCCTACGGTTTTAAATAGGCGATTTTGTTTTTAAGCACGCACAATCTAATGCCATTTTGGTCAAGTTTGACTTATCGACCCCCGCCCGCTAAGAATAAGGTGCTATGGTGAAGCCCGCGCGATTAAAATCCGGTGATGTGGTAGGAGTGATTTCGCCCTCTCTGCCTGTCTATTCACGACAGGATCTTTCGCGTGGGTTAAAGTTGCTCGAAAGTTTTGGTCTTAAACCCCGCTTGGCACCTCGGGCACTTGAGGTGCATGCCAACTATCAGGCCGGAACGCGGGAGGATCGCTTGAAGGATCTCCACTCTATGTTTTTAGATGACGAAGTAAAAGCGATCTTTTGTACGGGGGGTGGATATGCGGCCATTCAACTTCTTTCCGACATTGATTGGGATCTTATCAAAAAGAATCCGAAAATTTTTGTTGGGTTCTCGGATATCACTTCGCTTCTTACCGCTATGAGTGAAAAATCAGATCTCGTGACGTTTCATGGCCCGACGGTAGAAGAGGGCTTGAATATCAACCCGAATACCAAAGGAGGAAAATTCACGCTTAATAATTTTAAAAAGATTCTCATGAAGGGCGAGACAGGGGCCTTCCCTAGTTTTACGGAGTGGAAGACGCTTCGTCCGGGGCACGCGGAAGGAACGCTGATTGGCGGGAATTTAAATGTTCTCCTTTCTCTTATGGGAACACCGTACGAACCAAAATGGGACGGAAAGATTCTCTTTTGGGAGGAAGTGGGGGAAACCATCGAGGGTTTGGACAACTATTTGTGGAGGTTGCGTTTGGGGAAGGTTTTCAAAAAAATCGAAGGCATGGTGGTAGGCAAGATTACCAATTTGCATTCTATTGAAGATGATGCGGAAAAGCTCGCGAACATCGAAAAACCGCCGACGATCGAAGAGGTAGTTTTGAGAGCTACGGAGGGATATAACTTCCCCATCTTATACGGCGCGGATTTTGGGCATGATGTTCCGTCGCTTACGATTCCCGTGGGCGCGACGGCAAAATTAGATTGTCCCGCGAAAGGAAGAATCGGGAAGTGGTCTTTAGCGGAAAAATACTTAGTGGATTAACAGGCGCTTCCGTGGTATAATCGTGGGAGTTCTTTTTATAAAGAAAAAAGGTAAATAGCATGCTGACTGAAGAGGAAAAGAAAATTTGCCGAGAGTGGCTAATGTTTTTGAAGGTTGCGCGCCGTTGCAATCCGATATTGTGTATCGCGATGCTTACAGGAGACGGATTCAAGGAAAACGTTCAAAAATTCGAGAGATTATGTGGATGGACACCGGAGGACAATGCGGCGGCCCTGCGATTAGCAAAAAAACTTGAGACAGAAACTACGGCTCATACATTGCCCGAGCAATCCAGCAAAATCTCAAAAACCCTGAAATATGGTGGACTGGCGCTTCTTGCGGCAGCCGTAGTGGGTGGGATTGTGTATTACAAAAAGAAAAACGGAGATGGGAAAAACAGCAACGCCGAGAAATAATCTCGGCGTTTTTTATTTTGAGTTGCCGTATCCGAATTTTATGCCAGTGAAATTAACCCACCGTTAGGAAACTTCAGTTAAAGAATGATCCTTGATGATATAGCACCTATCGCAAATTTCTCTCAATGCCTCACGATGAGAAACAATAATAGCTGTTTTTCCCGAAAGATAATCGGTCAAAAAATTGATGACTTTTTCCTCGGTTGCAGAATCCAAATGGGAAGTGGGCTCGTCTAGTAGAACTATTTCTCGATTCAGTAAAACACCCCTGATCAGGTTGACTCTCTGTTTTTGTCCTGCAGAAAGTTTCATCCCTTTCTCACCAACGATGGTTTCCAGTCCGTCCTTCAAGTTTTGTACCCAAGTCAGAAGATCTAGTTTATCAAAAGCGTCCAGGATTGTTTTTTCTTCGATTTTTTGACCGAGAGTAATATTTTCTCTCAAGGAGATATTAAAAAGCTCTGTCTCTTGGGAGATCATGGTCATGTGATTTTGGAAAAATTTTCCATTCGTTTTCTCGTACGGCCGGTTGTCAACGAGCCGCTCTCCTTTGTCTGGTTTCAGAAAATTGGTAAATAAGTTCAAAAATGTTGTTTTGCCCTCTCCTGATTTTCCAAGGACACAAATTTTTTCTCCGCTTTTGATAATAAAATCAGGAATGCTGATTTTCTTTTCAGTTTCAGGATATTGGAAAAATACTTTATGAAATCTCATTTCCTCCCATTTCTGAACCTCGTTTTCATCGTTTACTAATTCACCCGGAGAAATAATTTTATCCAAACTATTAATGTATGCTTTCATTTCCATCAACGATTTGAAGTTTTCTGATAGACGCTCAACGTTGTTTCTTACTATGGTATAGGCGGCAATAAAAAGAATTAGCACCGAAGCTGAGATGGCACCTTGAGAAACTTGGAAGAGTAAATATCCGATGGTAGACAAGAAAGCGAGACTGAACAACGTATGTAAGAAAAACCATCTATTCGCATGAAAGTTTTGGAGTTTTTGTACCTGATCATAATTTTCATTAGTTTTAAGGGAGAGTTTATTTTCCACGAAAGAATGAATGCTTAGCTTTTTTACGGTAAGAATATTGGACATAAAGTCCGTATACGATTCCAAAAGCGAAGCTCTTTTTTTGTTCAGCTCATTCGCGATGGGCACCATTTTTCTCGAGAGGGCCGTGCTGATGGTTATAAAAATGACCAAAACAATCAAGTTTAGTATGGCGATGGAGACCGACTCTTTGCTTATAAAGTAAAAAAATAGGGTCATGTTTGAAATACTTCTGGCAAAAGTCCAAAAAATATCAAATAGTAGGGGCGCTAAACCATCAGAAACTTTGTTTATGAGCGAAAGAACATAACCCGAATGATGATTCATCAAATCTTTTACTGCGAGCCTTTCTAATGCCCTAAAATATTTTAACCGTATATAATTTCCAAATTGCGGACCAAGAGCTTCACCCCATTTCCTAATGACCCATTGAAGAAATAGCGAGACTAGGTAAAAGATAATAACTAAACGGATAAGATTTTGGAAATCATTGAGAGTAAAAAAGCTTTTGGTGAATTCAGCAAGCACTACGGGAACAAAAAATGTGGCCAAGCCATCAAGAATTCCAACAAGAAAAACAAGAAAAAATCTTGTTTTAAACCGATCGAGGTTTTTATAGATGAATCTAAGTGCACCCATAGTTACCACTTTCTGCTCTGACTTCTGTTCAAAGATTTCTGATTGGTCGGGCTGCCGGGAATCGAACCCGGTCTACATGCACCCCATGCATGCGTACTACCGGTATACTACAGCCCGATTACTGGTCTTATTTTGTTTCTATTTTTGCTACGGCGGGCATTTTCTTTGCCGGCCTCGCCCGTTTTGTCTTCACCATTGTTTTTTGGCACTTAGTGCAGACCCGCATCCGCTTCCCCGTTACGGGATCGCGCGCCCACTGTAAATTTGCCCGCTTTTTGGTGTAGGCCGTTGGGTTATAGTGTCCGCGCAGGAGTTTCCGAGTCCCGCCCATCATATGAGATTTTCCGCACCGATCGCATGCGCGCATAATGGTTTTTAGTTTACCGAATATCCAAAAAAACGCAAGTGGGATAAAACCATGAATAAGAAACAGACCAAAAGCTGTCCGGTAGAAAGAGCGATAAAAATACTATCTTAACGTATGTTAAGATGAATCGCTTGTCTTGCCATAGAAATTATAGAAATTGCGGAAATATTGCAGAAAGTTAGTTTCTCTGATTCAATAGTCTTTATGGATGCAAAAGCGATCAGTAAAATCATTATTGAAATTCGGGCAGGCGTAGGTGGGGATGAAGCGTCGCTTTTTGCGGGTGACTTGGCACACATGTATCAGCGATATGCCGCCAAACGGAATTGGAAGTTTGCGACGCTCGATACCAGCGTAAGCGGCACAAGGGGCTACAAAACCTTTGTGGCTGAAATTGATGGCGCGGGCGTTTATGACATTTTGAAACAAGAGTCCGGCGTGCATCGCGTACAACGGGTTCCGGAAACCGAACGGCAGGGGAGAGTGCACACCTCAACGGCGTCGGTTGCGGTGCTCCCGGTTGTCGAAGCGAAAGAAGTCAATCTTAAAGATGGCGATTTAGAGATCACGTTTTCGCGCGCCGGCGGTCCGGGCGGGCAGAACGTGAACAAAGTGGAAACGGCGGTGCGGATTACTCACAAACCCACCGGGATTGTGGTTTCATGCCGTGAAGAACGGTCCCAGCACGCAAATCGCGATAAAGCGATGGAAGTTCTGCGGGCAAAATTATTTAAAATTCAGCATGAGCAAGCGGTAGGGTCGGTAGATCAAATCCGCCGCGATCAGATCGGCTCCGGTGACCGATCAGAGAAAATCCGCACGTATAATTTCCCAGAAGACAGAATCACCGACCACCGCATTAAGAAGAAGTGGAGCAATATAGAAAAGATTTTGGATGGCGGGTTTGAAAAAATCGCGGAAGCGTTTCAAGAGCAGAAATAAGAGTTTGCTTCCCGAGCTGATTCGAATCACCAGAATAATTTGTATTAGTTTTTGTGATACTCTCGCCAATGCCTTCTCGCTTGGAATAAATCGGAATAATTTTTATCATCCGTTTTAACGAAAAATATCGAACTCAACCTCATCCGCCAAGCGGACTTGGGATTCAAACAACGACATTTTTCTAACTACTGATAAAAATTAACACACGATTTATTAACCAAGTTCAAAGAAATATTTGCTCAAATATCACAAAAACTCTTACCACGCACCCATTCTTAGTCGAGAGCATCGAAACTTTGATAGAAGGCAAGTTGTCTTAAGGAACATCTCGGAGGCTCGCAAGCTAGGTGTCCGAATTTATTCGGACTGGCAAGCCGAGAGAGAAGCGGCGGGCGCCGCAGGAGCGCACGCACGCTGTTTCCGAAAGATAATTTGCCTGATAGAGAATAGCAGTAGCAACAAAAACCTCTATGCCCCTCTCCCTTCCAAAATATCAATATTGTCCTGATACTGCGCGGCTGTTTCCATCACTTTACTTGCGTAATACGAACAGGAATAGCGCTGCCAATTGGAGCCGCAGTAATAGGTCGCGGCCGCCTTCTTTTCGCTAGCGGTAGTTTTCGCGTTCGCGCCGGAACGGGCAAGGTAGAGTCCCGTCGCCACAAAAGCGTCCGCGTTACTCCAAGGACTCGGGGGATTATTGCCGCTCACGCGCGCGATATCGTTTTCAAACATTTTCCAAGTGGAAGGAATAAACTGTGCCGGACCCATTGCGCCGCCATAACGCCCATCGCTATTTGGGCAGGACACCATCGCAACCGTGGAATCCGGATCGATATTGAGTCTTTTGAGGAGCGCAAGGAACGTAGGGATGTCTCGGGGGTTCATCGCTTTTTTGTAATTGCATCGGCCGGTGTTTTTGCCGAGCAGCGATTCGCGATGGAGAATAGCAAGAATGAAAGCGGAACGAACGCCCGTAGCGCGCTCCGCAAGCTGGGCGTAATCGTACGCTTTCGCAAATGTCAGTTCTCCACCTCCCAGAAGTTCGAAGATCTGGTTACGGATTTGCGCCGCGGTTTCCTTCGTTTTGATTAGAATTTTCTGGTACTCCGATTCCTTCCCTTTGGTGACTTTTAGCAAAGTAGATTTTTCTTTTTGGGTACTCTCCACAGTTTTTTTCTGAGATAACTGAATAGCACGCAAATTTTCCGCGTCTTCCTTTTGTGCATTGTACTGATCCTTTTTCTCTACCAGATCCTGTCGTAGCTTTCCTATCTCGATGAGCGCGACGCGGAGGTTATTTTGCACCAGCGCCACATTCGTTAAATTGCCGAAAAAATCCGAAAGCGTCGCGTGGGAAAGAAGCACTTCTGCCAGACTTTGTGAGTCCGCTTCATAGAGTGTCTGGAGTGCAGAGGAGATTACTTCTTTATGCCGGTCGATACGGTTTTCGGTCTGATTGATACCGCGCTGTGTTTCGGTAATTTCTTGGTTTAATTTTCCGAGCGAAAGATTTACCGCTTTGATCTGGAGGCTTAGTTTACTGATCTTCGTATTCAAGGTTCCGATCTCGCCGGACAGCGTTTTTCCCCTTTTTTTGTACTGGTCGATCGCGTCTTGGCTTTCATTGATCTGTCGCTCAAGATCCGCCAGTTGTTGCTCCAGTTCGGTGCGGCGCTGTTCTTTGTCGTTTGTGGCGATCTCCGGCGCTTGGCTTATAGAAGAAGTTGTGTTTGAGCCCGTACTCGGTGTGGTACTTTGTGCATACGCAAAAAGCCCCGCGTAGAAGGGGGTTGGGATGGATCCGAACGCGAAAATGATCGCGATTGTGATTCCAAAAATGCGTCTTTGCATACGCTCCTATAAGTATAACGGTTTTTGCGGTATTTAGTTAATTAAAGAAATCCCCCGGTCGTTAGGTACTGGGGGTTTCTATTGCGGGAGCCGCACCTTCTGCAGGAGTCGCTGCGTCTGTCAGAGCTACGGGTGGGGGCGCAACCACCTCTTCCTTCCTCTTCTCATTTACCGTTACAATAACGCTTTCCGGAGATACGATTATTTTTACATCGCTCGGCACTTTAAGGTCTTTTACATGAATGGTAGAGCCCACCGCATCTAATGCCGTGATGTCTACTTCAAGATGCGTCGGGATATGTGCGGGGAGCGCTTCGATTTCGATGTCGTTCATCACTTTTACGATCACATGGCCGAGTTTAACGACCGGTGATTCGCCGGTGAATTCAATCGGAATGCGCGTGCGGATTTTTTGATCCATACGAACTTGGTGGAAATCGATCGAAAGAACTTTTTGAGAAAGCCCGTCGTGTGCGATGGATGCAATGAGTGCCGAGTGTTTTTTGCCGTCTTCGGTCACAATTGTGATGACGCCATGTTCCGCGCCCGCGCGGTGGATTTTTCTGAAATCTTTTTCCGCGACGGAGAGATGTATATTCTGAACTCCCTTCCCGTACAATTCTGCGGGAATCAGCCCCTTCGCGCGCAACGCGTTGGTTTTTTTCCCGAGCTCCGTTCGATTTTTTACAGCAAGTTCCATAAAATTTTATTTCTTGTTGCTTCCCGTTTTCCCCGTCTTTGCGGTTTTTTTCGGGGCGGCATCGGCTTTCACGCGGCGCGCCTTAAAACGCTCCACGCGGCCGGCAACGTCCAAAAGCTGCGCCTTTCCGGTGTAGAAGGGGTGGCAGTGCGAGCAGACCTCAACCCTAATCTCTTGTTTTGTTGAGCCCACTTCAAATTTAGCCCCGCAGGCGCAGGTTGCTTTCGCGTTTGGATAGTATTGTGGATGGATGTTCTGCTTCATAGAAACAGGGTTTATTGTAGCGGGTTACTTATAAAATGCAAATGCACGATCACTCTTTTTTATTCAGGAAATTCGGGTACAATGTAGTTCTATATGGAACAAAGTAACAATAAAAATAAAAAGCTTTTTATAGGAATCGGAATTTTGATCGCGGTTTTTGCGGTCGCCTTTTTTCTTCTTGCGAAAAAAACGGACACGAATTTCATCATGGAAAATCCGCAGAGAGATTTTAACATGCGCATCGTGAGCGAAAATAAAAAAAGTTCCGTTTCCACCTCAACCATTTCTACGACATCACTTCCCAAAAATATCGAAAAAACTACCTCAACCCTTCCCACGGGAAAACTCAAAATTCCTTCTGTTCTAAATGCGCCGTTGGGCTGGAAAACTTTTGGAACAAGCGTCCGGCATCGGATCTATGTCGCTACGTCAACCAAACTTTCCGTAAACGGGAAACCACTTGAGTACGGTGATTATCTTGGTGCGTTTTATCAGTCGGGGAGTGAATTGAAAATTGCGGGATTTTTGATGTGGAAAGGGGAACCGGACTCGTTGTTTGTTTGGGGCGACGATCTGAATACACCGGCAAAGGACGGATTTTCGAAAGGCGAAATATTTGAGTGGAAAATTTGGAAGAATCTGGAGAAGAAAATGTACACCGCGAACGCGGAATTTTTCCCGGTCGGGTACGGAAGTTCAACGGCTACAGATTCTTGGATTTCCGGCGGAGTGAGTATATTAAAGTCATTAGTCGGGTATTAGAACATAAGACTTTTGGTAGTATTGACAAGCCGGTAGCTCTCCCTATAATGAACCCTGCCAGTTAAAACTCTGGCTTTTCCGTAACCGACAGAACATTGACAATTTAGCGAGTAAATAAAAAAAGTAAACAAACAATAAATACATTCAAATTTTCTTTAGTTGTCCCAAAGATCGGCTATAAAGGTGCAACAAGTGAAGTGGATTTCTGCTGACATAAGTTCGGCGGGAATCTACTTTTTCTTACACACATTTATATTTTAGAGGATTTGATCCTGGTCCAGGATGAACGCTGGCGGCGTGGATAAGGCAT
>CAYISA010000015.1:0-11499 GCA_964365955.1 uncultured Candidatus Saccharibacteria bacterium
CTTCCTTAGTTCCGTTCAAAAAAGGTTCGCGCAAAGTGTATAATTACAGCACCAATTATTTTCTAGCCACTAAGACTATATAATCGATGAAGAAGAAGTTGCTTGGTGACGTTTTAGAAATAGACGACGTGGAATATCTTATTACCGCTGACACTATTGAGGCACTTGCGAAGGACGAAACATTGATTCCGTTATTGAGACTTTTTGATAAAGGGTCATTCTTAGTTACAAGAGAAAAACTTGAAAAGACCGAAGTGATTGACCACTTAGACTCTAAGCCCTAGTTTCTAAAATAGTTCGAATATCCACCTGCGGCGGACAAGCGTCCAGTCCCGCGCACTAAGAGTATAATCAAGACATGGCAAAGAAATTACTCGGTGATGTTCTCGAGATAGACGACATAGAATATCTGGTGACCGCGGATGCTCTTGAGGCACTAAAAAAGTTGTCGGAATATGCCGCCGTTGAAGAGGTGAGAGAGGCAAAAGCTAAAGAAAAGGGAGCTTTTGACGAGAGAATAATTCTCAAAGGAGAAAAAGACTAAATTCAACTCCTGCACACTAAAATAAAAAGCCCCCAACTTGGGGGGCTTTTGAAATATCACGCATTTTCCATGTTTTCGAGTGTGCATATCCTATCACGGTCTATATATAACCTGCCGCCGTTGTATTCGAAGCAGAGTAAGTCCCTGATGTATATGCTGCTTTTATCTTTGATTAACTTTCGAACTTCTTCCGGAAGATCTTTGCGTCCTTTTGAGATGAGTTTGCAACTCATCATAATTCTCGGGTCACCGAAGGCAATATTAAACATTGTCCCGATGGGAGGTCGCTTAGGAAAGTTGTAATCTTGAGCGCATTTTCCTTCGTGTTTTTTGGAAAACCTGGGGAGTGAAACCGTCGAGATTAACGAAGTATCGAAGTCGCACTTGGTTTGTTTGCACCCTTCGAAATCATAAAAATAGTATTTCACAGAGATCTCCTTCTGATATGTCTAAAATAGTGAATTAAATAACTGGGAGCAGTATATAACTAAATAGATTCTATGTCAATTCTTGGGAGCACTAAAATAAAAAAGCCGAGATCATTCTCGGCTTTTGGGTAAGGTATTCGGGGCGGCATTCGCCCGGATGATATCGCGATCGCCAATAAAAATAGCCGACATGATATCGGCTATTGCATAATCACACGACCCGCGTGAAGTAGATCAGATAGACATTCGAACTTTGCGGCGGATTATACTCCCGCAGATCCAGTGACGACTCCAAAACATCGAAACCATGTGCCTCGAGTAGGTCCGCGAATTCCATTTCGTTATAGAACGAAAAGAGCCGTTCGTTGCCGCCGCGGAAATCTTCAACCATGCGTTCACCATTCCCCGCTTTCACGACAAAGAATGCAATGGCGCCTTTGCGACTGATGCGGCGCACTTCTCGGAGCGCAGAATGGACACGGGACTTCGGAGCGTGGAACAACGTGCAGCAGTTCCAGATGCCGTCGAAGCGATCGGCAGGGAACGCGAGGTTATACATATTCATATTGAGGAATTTCGCTTGTGGGGCAAGTTGTCGCGCCTCGGTAAGCATTCCTTGGGACAAATCGATTCCGGTATATTCGTAACCCGCATCCATGAAGAGCAGCGCTTCCCGCCCATTCCCGCAACCGATATCCAAAACTCTTCCCGCCGGAAGCAGTTTTCGGAATTTTTCGAATTCCGGCCTCCAAAAATCTCTGTTGAATGGAGTGCTATTAATAACCTTA
This sequence comes from uncultured Candidatus Saccharibacteria bacterium, assembly GCA_964365955.1. GTDB lineage: Bacteria > Patescibacteriota > Minisyncoccia > UBA6257 > GWB1-50-10 > CAYISA01. The sequence continues at coordinate 1,761 of CAYISA010000015.1, forward strand.
CTCCTCGTTAGGGCGAGGTTTTCATAAGATTCGAGGGTTGTAAGTTCCTCGCGGGACAACGGACTCATTTTCATTCCCGTTCCTTATTAGTGGTAAAAAATGCTGTTTCTATATTCTCGCAACCCGTTTAGTATGTCAAATTCACCGTGTGGAATTTACGAAAAGGCGCGCAAGCCGCCCAACCCCGTCTAGATGGGATAAATTGTTTTTTTAAGTTTGGTATGGCTAAATAGAGTTGCGGTTGCCACCTTAGCTCAGCGGCAGAGCAACGCTTTTGTAAAGCGAAGGTCCTCGGTTCAAATCCGAGAGGTGGCTCAAATTGCGTAGTCATGTTTTTTGGGTATACTGGGAGGGTTGCCGATGTAGCTCAGCTGGTAGAGCAACTCCATGGTAAGGAGTAGGTCGTCGGTTCAATTCCGACCATCGGCTCATGGGATCATTTGAAACTATACAATCGCCGGAATCATTAGATGCGTTACGCACACGCGTTCTTAGCGCTCTTAAAGAGAAAGGACCCGAAGATTCCGAAACGCGGGAATTGCTTCTGAAATGGACACTCGAGCATGAAGCGCTGGTGGAGGCAACCGGAACCAGCAGAGCCACAATTGAATTCAATATTGAGCGTGGGACACTGTATATCGAGGCGGGACTCATGGAAGAAGGGCTTGATACATTGGAGTCCGCATTGATCCAAGCTGAACAAGAAGGAGAAGATAAATTGCGTGAGCAAATAATTAAAAAATTGAATTCAGCCGAGAGCGCGCCAGAAATATCTTAAACTCTTTACAAACCACTTCTCCTGTTATACGTTTAATGTTACACGTTTCCCGTTAATCTATGGCACAAGGCAAATTCAACGACAAAGTAATCCGGCTCCGCTGCGGTGTTTGCAAGCGGGCGAATTATACTACGCGGAAAAATAAGAAATTGATTGAACGAAAAATAGAGTTCAGTAAGTTCTGTGCGTGGTGCCGCAAGCATACGCCGCACAAGGAGGCGAAGAAATAACAAAATCCCCGCCGACACGGGGATTTGTCTTTTATGGGGAGGGTACACTATAATTTTTTTGTGGGGGCATAGTTCAATGGCAGAACGACGGTCTCCAAAACCGTTAATCTAGGTTCGAATCCTAGTGTCCCCGCCAAGGTTCCTAATGGTGTAGACTATTCATATGCTTGATGGAAAAACAGTTTTAATCACAGGGTCGGCAACGGGGATAGGGGCCGCCGCGGCAAGGTTGGCACATACCTACAGCGCTAAGGTTATTTTGCACGGCAGAACAGAAACGGACGAAATTAAAGCGCTCGCTAAAGAGCTGAAAGCAAAGTTTATTGTAGCGGATGTTGCGGACAAGATCGCCGTTTTGAGGGCCGTTCAATCGTTAAAGGAGGAGAAAATTGACGCGTTGATTAACTGCGCCGGGATCACCGAACCAAAACCGTTTATGGAAACGGAAGATGCGGATTGGCTCAAAACGTTCCAAGTCGATTTATTAGGTGTCGTACATTGTTGCCAAGCGGTGATTCCGCTGATGCAAAAACATCGTTATGGGCGGATTGTAAATATCGCTTCCATACGCGCGCATGCTTCTATGGCGACTGCTCGCGGAATGGCCTATTCAGTGGCGAAAGCGGGCGTGGTGAATCTGACCGCCGCACTGGCGAAGGAATTTGCGCCGGATATTGCCGTGAACGCGGTATCACCCGGGTTTACAGAAACCGACATGGCAAAAACATGGAATGTCAATGTTTTGAAGCAGATTAAAAGTTCCCTAATGGGCAGGCCGGCGGATCCAAAAGAAATCGCCGAAGCCATTTTATTTCTGGCGAGCGACCGAGCGCGCTTTATCACCGGGCAGACGCTGATAGTTGATGGGGGATACGCGATTTCGGGAAAATAAAATTATGGAGCAACAAAAATCATATCACGAACAGGAAAGCTTTTTACGCGCCAAAGAAAAGTTTGAAACCTGCGGGTAGTTTGGCGTGACCGCGGAGGACCATCGCGCGATCAGCAGCACGCCCCCCGACGTGCTGGCTAAAAACCCAGGAAAAACACTCGCTGAACTTATGAGCGATCAAGAAATAGAGACATGGATTGCGGAGCAAAAAAGAATCACTCGAGGGATTTTTAGCCAATCCGGAACATCGGGAAAGCGAATTCGGCAAACATTACTTGCCGGGTGCGATTGTGAAATTAAAAACTGCCCTGAATTATTTGAAAGACGCAGGTCATTTGCCGGAGAAATTTAGGAATTTCGATCCTACAGATTTGGTATAATAAAAGCAGTTCTTAGAAATCATTAATAGGGAAGGAGTCGTGTTATGCGATCCCTACTGGTTATCGCGTTGTCGCTTCTTTGTGTATCTATGCTCACAGCGGGTAGCCCGCAGAAAACCGATTTATCCGTAGCGATGTTTTATCCCGGTCTGCAAAATACCCGTGACTCTGCAGAGTCCCCAATGCTTGTTTTCAAGGAGATACCATTGGGTCAGCAAGCCACGTTCAGAATGGGTCTGCGCCCGATGTATTCGCGAGATACTTATTTTCGTCTTCCACAAAACGAGCGTTTCCACGGAATTTGGTTTACGGTCTCACTTTCGTTCTAATCCCTGCAATAGCCAGGGATTTTTATTGCGTCAAAACGGGCAATTTGGTAACGTGAAGGTAAGACAAAAAAATGCGAGGCATTAAACACAAAAAACGAAAACGAGTAATGATTCTGAAAGGGGGTCCATCCGCGGAGCACGAGGTATCGCTTAAAAGCGCGCGGAATGTGGCGCGCAATTTAAACCGTGAGCAGTATGAACCGACGGAAATTTTAATAACGAAAGGAGGGGAGTGGGAAGTCCCGCTTGAACAACTAAAAAAGGATTCCGATATGGCGTTTATTGCAATGCACGGCGCGTACGGCGAGGACGGGACATTACAAAGCATGCTGGACGCGGAAGGGATTCCTTATACGGGATCCGGCGCGCTTTCAAGCGCGCTCGCGATGAATAAGTTTCTGACCGGGCGCTTATTGCGGGATGCGGGAGTTCCCACGCCACGCACCTATTTTATTTCAAAAACGGGCTGGCACGAAGAGGTGCCCCGTGTTTGGGACTGGGTCCGGTATTTTGCGGGGTATCCCATAGTCGTGAAACCGAACAACAGTGGTTCGAGTGTAGGAGTAAGTTTTGCAAATACAAAAGATGAGCTTGTAAGTGCGCTCGACCAGATATTCCGCCTTTCACGCGAAGCTCTGGTCCAGCCGTATATTGAGGGCCGTGAAGTCACCTGCGCGGTCCTTGATCGCGGAATTCCTAAAAGCCACAATGTCCTACTGCCTACGGAAATTATTCCGCAGACAAGTAATTTTTTCGATTACCGCGCGAAATATGAACCCGGCGGATCGCTTGAGATCACCCCGGCACGGATACCCAATTCATTCACCCAACTGGTCCAGCGGTTGGCGCTCCAGACACACCGGCTGGTGGGAGCTCGTGGATTCTCGCGGACCGATATGATTTTGGGGCGCGACGGAACGGTTCACGTCCTTGAAATCAATACGATTCCGGGGCTGACCACCGAAAGTCTATTGCCCAAAGCGGCCGAGGCGAGCGGCATCCCGTTTGGTAGGCTCTTGGACCAGATTATCGAGGCCGCTTTTTGGGTGAGGGGCATTCGGGATTAGCCACTTGCGGATGAACATAGAGGAGCCGCCATAAGGCGGTTTTTGGTTGACTTTTATTGTGTATTAGGCAGATACTGAGCATAGTAAATATTAACAATAGTATAAGGAGAAAAACTGTGAATCGAGTATCTTATCCATGGGGCAATGAGCTCCGTGAAATTTTCCGCGATGCGAAAGGAGACAATGCGTATGAGGAAGTTGAAAAAGCGCTAGCAAGTCTTTTGGAGACATGGAGGAGAGAAAAGAAAATCCCGCGAAATACAACATTACATCGTTTCCTTGATGCCGCAAAAAACCAGGCGCGACGGATGGCAATTCCGATGGAAGATTACAAACGATCTGCTCCCTTCCAAAAGTGGGATGAGAAACGCATTCAGAAATTCAAAGATGCCATTGCAAAAGGATTTCCCGATGCGGAGTTGCAGAAGACGTTCCCTGAACTTCTGACACTCTCTATTCTCACTAACGCGAAGCGCGAATTCTTTCGCGGAGGTCAGATGGAAATCGCGACGGTCCGGAAGCGTTATGCAGAACAAGAAGAGAGACGCGAGAAAAAAATGTTTCGGCGGCTGTTGCCTATTCTTCGCAAAGAACGGAAGATTCGCCATCGCAACGCCTATTTCGTGTTTAAAGAATTAAGCAAAGAGGCGGTGCGCGGGATACTCCAGAAGCTTGTAGAGCGCGAGTATCTGACGGCGATTTCCGATCTGGAAGAGGATTGCCTGTGGTATTTTGTCAATAATGAAGATTTCTACACTTCCGAGGAATTATATGAATTAATTCCCGAAAAGGAGAAAAATCGAGTGCTAGATCTTCTGAAAAACTCAAAACAGCCACTGGGTCTTGGTCAGCTTGCAACCGCACTCGCGATTTCTGGAGAACAATTTCTCCAGACTTTTCTTTCGTTTTTTGTTGGGAGAGGTCTTTTCGATATAACTGCGAAGGGGTATCGACTTAGTTCTTTTGGCCAGGAATTCGGCGTCGATTCGCAAAGTATTCTGACGCTGAAGGCGGTCGTGCTCGAAAACCAGCTGGAGTTGAAAAAAGAAACGCAGAACGGACATGTCCATTCTCTGCGTGATGTGGAGGAGGCTCTTACCAGAGATCACAAAGAAAAGCAGGTAGAACCGGTTGACGTTTCCCATGACCTCCGTGGTGACAGCTTTAAGCTGTTATTTCTTGCGGAGATTCTCTATGGCAATCAGAATACCGACCAGCGTTTCATTCGTTGGGCATTGGAACAATCCAAGCCGGATATCGCGATTGCGACAGGACTGGTGCAGGGAACTTTCACCGGCTATCGCGTGGATAAACAACGTGTATTGGCGAATGAAGGCGGACTCGATAAAATCAGCGGTCAATTTGATGCCGCAGGTTTATTGCTAAAACGTCTTGCAGACATAACGTCAAAACGCGTGTTCGTGGTTCAAGGGGATGATGACTGGGATCTTGCCAAAAACTATGCACACCTCGCTCAACTTTCGGAAGGCAAGGTATGGAATTATGGCGTAGCGACCCACAGTCTCACCGCAGAACTCAAGCGACGGCTGAATATCATCGAGTTTTACAAGAAACTCAAAATTCAATGGGAACGTATTTTGCAGTACCAATATCGGATTGGACGCTCACTTCTGAATAAGAATGAAGTGTCCGAAAAGATCGGTGTTTCAAAAAGCGAGTACCGTTTGATTATGGAGATTCTTGTAGCGGAGCGGAATCATTTTCCCTACCCGGAACATTACAAAAAAGTGGTGGATATCGCTGCACTTTTTGGCAAAGCCGAAAAGCGTGTCGTCACACCGGACGCTCTTGCGTTGAACATTGGGAGCTATGAGATCCAGTTGGTTCACAACACCCAGTTCTCGGATATCACGCAGTATGTGGATCCGGCGTACACGGTTGAAAGAATCATGCGTCACTTCGGTGCGCGCGGCGATAAAATGCCCTGGATGCTTTTGGATGCGCAGCAGGAATTTCTGTACTTGATGTATGTCCAAGGACATTGGGTGGGATGCCTACCCGGTTTGCAGGATGCTACGCTTGCAGCGAAATATCGGAAAAAGACGTTTTCTACGCGTGTGCTTTCATCGAAATCACACCGCCAGAATACGTTCCGTAAATCGCCGGCATCTCCGGGTGTTCCTGAATTCGAAATCTTCAAAGATGGTCGCGTTCGAATGCGATTTTTGAACAATTCCATCCGAGAGGTGATCGAGTCCCAACGCAAGGAACCGCATGTAAAAGAAACGGTAGCAATTCTGCAGGATCTCCAACACGGATCCATTACTATGCAGCCGGAATACGAGATGAAGTATATGGATTATGCGCTCTATACTCGCAAGGCCACTCGACTTTACGAAAACGGAGACATACTTCAAGGATTCATTTATCCGGCCTTTGTCGCAGAAAATCGACCTTCCCGGCTTGTTAGTGTCGATTCCCAGCAACGATTCACCCTTGAGATTCAGATGCCGCTCATTGTCGGCGCTCCCTATCTCCGCGATTTCGCGGCATGGATGGGAAACCATGAATGGAATATCTGGACCAATGCTCTCACCGGTCAAAATGCCCTTCATTTCTTGGAGGTCGCTTTGCAATGGTGGATGCGAGCAAAAGGAAAAGGCACCACACTGGAACGCGCTATGACAGTCAGTCGCATTCGGTTTGCGAAGACTCCGAATCCGCATGGTGGGGACATCATTAACCATCCCTACTTCTCTACTGAGATTGCGGGATTCAAGTTGGCGATTACCCATATGTGGCTTCCGCATGGAGGTGGACGTACACCAGTCGATCAACAGCGGCGTTGGCTTGCGAATATGGCTGATGCAGCTGGCGATATCCATGTGATGATCGGCGGAGATAAGCACTCCACCTATCTTGCGCAGGAATACGACAAACTACTCTTCCAGTTACCTGCATCTGCTTCACAAAGTGGTTACGAGCTTGCGCGCGGACTCATGAGTACCGTAATGTATACGCTTGTGGAGTTCGATAACCGCAATGGAGTAACACTGGAATTCATTCCGTGGCAGTTCCTTGAGAAATATAAATGTATTAGTCCGTTCCTGAAAGGAAAGGATGACGAACTCAAGCGTCCTGCCGAAGGGACACCTGAATACGAACAAGGGAAGATGTCTCCGTATGTCGAAGGAGTCATTGATCGCCTGACGCGCTATATGAAGGTGTGACCTATTACCCAGAGCCGAGACACTAGTGTCTCGGCTTTTTATTTTTATGGAGTCGGGTAATATGAAACATATGGCTGCGCAAACAAACGAAGGATTGATTCGGGAATTGAAAGAGGGTGGTTATCTGCGTTCCGCGTCGGTTGAGGACGCACTCCGCAGTGTTGATCGCTCACTGTTTGTACCGGAAGAACATCGAGCGGAAGCATACGAAAACCATGCACTTCCAATCGGGTTCGGACAGACTATTTCACAGCCGCTTACGGTGGCATTTCTACTTTCTCTATTAGAGCCGAAGGCGGGGGATAAAATTTTGGATGTAGGAATGGGTTCGGGGTGGCAGACGGCTCTTCTGGCATGGTTGACGGGAGAAGGCGGTATCGTGATAGGCATCGAACGTATGCAAGAGCTTGCGGAGAGCGCGGAAAAAAATATTCAAAAAATTCATACGGTCAAAAAGGGAACGATCAAAACCGTTTTAGGAGACGGTTCAAAAGGGTACAGTGCAGAAGCACCTTATGACAAAATCATTGCGGCGGCATCCGGCACGGCAATTCCGACAGGATGGAAAGAACAGTTAAAAATCGGCGGACGCATTGTAACACCGGTGGGGCAACAGATCCGGGTTTTGAATAAAACAGGACCGAATGAATTTACCGAACAAAACTATTTCGGATTCTCTTTCGTTCCGTTGGTGGAACAATAGTTTCTCATTTCAATTTAATGAATAAAAAGCCTAAGCTATAGCTTAGGCGTATATGTGTGGTCGTGGCTTCGCAACGAGCGAAGCGCGATCACCAAAAAAACACATGCGAAGATACTCCACGCCATCGGTAGGGGCACTTTCCATGCTCCGAAAAACTGCAGAACAATCAGCGATAACAACAGCGATGAGCTTCCGATTGAGAAAACCAATGTTTTGCGCATGTGACGCAAATCTTTCAAATAAAGTCGGGGGTGGTCAACATCTGTAGAGCAGTGGTACCGCCAGCGGATAACAAAAATCTGGCGCAATTGGTAATAGAGAATCAAAGAGCAGAAACTTGATGCGACAAGAATGCTTGTGGCGATCAAAGAGATCAAGGATAGGTCCATTATTTTTGTCTCCACGTTTGGTGGTTGAAGGTTGTGAAAGAACCTCTGTCAGCTTACACCCGTTTACCCTATTGACAAGTTTTTTGCGTCTGATACACTTATTCTCGCGAATGAATATTGGTTCCACATATCACGGCGGTGCCCCACACGGCGTGTAGGTGTTGTAATCTCGTGTGCGTCGCCTCCGCCTATTCGGCGGATTTTTGTTCTCTGGAGTATGCGGACTCCGATGACTGCTCATTCACAACTAAAGAAGGGATAACGAAAAAATAAAATCAAATACCGTTCGCAAGTGAGCGAACGGAGCAAGCAATTAAGGGTAGATGGTGGATGCCTTGGCACCAACAGGCGATGAAGGACGTGGCGTAACTGCGATAAGCTTCGGGGAGGTGTGTAGCAACCTTTGATCCGAAGATTTCCGAATGGGGCAACCTATCACGGCAAACCCGTGATGCCGCACGTGTTAACCATGTGTGCGGAGCATACCTGGGGAAGTGAAACATCTCAGTACCCAGAGGAAAAGAAACTAATAAGCATTCCCTAAGTAGCGGCGAGCGAAAGGGGAGAAGCCCAAACTGAATTTTTTTCTAAAATATTCAGGGTTGATTAAACGGTCTTCGAGCTGTGAAGCTTCAAGCTTGAAGGAGGAGTAAAAAATTCACTCCGACGTAAAAATCGGAGCGCCGACCTGTAAAGCGTCGGCGTTGGCTAGTCGAAGTTCCTGGAAAGGAGCGTCATAGAGGGTGATAACCCCGTAGGCGAAAGCTGATGAACTCTTCAGTTTAATCTAGAGTAGCCCGAGGTAAAAAAGCTTCGGGTGAATACAGGAGTACTATCTCCTAAGGCTAAATACTTTTGGTGACCGATAGTGAACTAGTACCGCGAGGGAAAGGTGAAAAGCAGCCCGACAAGGGCGATGAAATAATGCCTGAAACCATCTACTTACAAGGAACCGGAGCCTTATGTCAGTTCCACTTTTTGAGCTTTTATAGAAACAGAAACCTCAGCTTTTGCAAGCTGAGGTGGGTCTTAGACTGACGTAGCAGAATTTCTGCAGTGTTCTGCGACGTGGGTGTTTGATGGATCTGTGATAATTGTAGTTATTTGTAATAAATTGTCAAGAGCTTAAAAAGTGGAACTGAACGGGTGACGGTGTGCCTATTGAAGAATGAGCCAACGAGTTTACGTATGCCGCAAAGTTTAATTCCGCTAAGCGGAAGAAGGCGTAGCGAAAGCGAGTCTTAATAGGGCGTCATCTCATTAACTTTTAACTTGAAACTATAAACTGTTAACTTCGGTTAATCGTTTTGCGTTTTGAGTTACGAGTTGGTGTGATTAGCGGCATGTGTAAGACCCGAAACCGGATGAGCTTGCCCTGGCCAGGGTGAACCCTCTAGAAATAGAGGGGGAGGCCCGCACTGGTGAATCGTTCAAAATTCTCAGATGAGCTGGGGTAAGGAGTGAAAAACTAATCGAATTCGGTAATAGCTGGTTCTCTCCGAAATAGTTTTAGGACTAGCCTCACGTGTTTCGTTCCGGAGGTAGAGCACTGGATGATCGTCAAAGGGCGAAAGCTCGGACAATCAATCAAACTCCGAATGCCGGAACGTATGAGCGTGGGAGTCAGGCTGTGGGGGCTAAGCTCCATGGCCGCGAGGGGAAGAGCCCAGACCGCCGATTAAGGTCCCTAAATTTCTGCTAAGTGTAAAAGGTAGTGTATCCCCATTAACAGATAGGAGGTTGGCTTAGAGGTAGCCATCCTTTAAAGAGTGTGTAACAA
>CAYISA010000016.1:0-9886 GCA_964365955.1 uncultured Candidatus Saccharibacteria bacterium
TGTTTCTGCATATTTTTATCCTATGCAGAGTTGCACTTCAAAGTCGAATTTTCGATAGAATGTAGTTTTTCGGGGCAAATGTCCCGAACACATCATTTCGGTGGACTACTCCATATGCCAGAATGCAAGGGCTGAAAGGAAAAATCGTTATGGAACGCAGTGAATTAATTAAGAAAGTTGCTGGGTTGATTCAAGTCGTATTCAATGCAGAATCCAAGGACGGGAAGCTTGAGAGAATCTATGGAATGGACTCGCTTTTTCGAGATACTGCCAAACTTCAATTCGCACGCTCCGTAAAAAGTCACGATATTCTTGTAGAATCCGGATCAGACGCAAAGGGGTTTAGAGCACAAGGACAGTGGCTCATTGATATTGCACCTCAATTGATCGCGGTCCGACTTGTACGCACTCTCTTTAAAGGGCAAGATCAGTGTCGTGAGAGAATACGTGAGTATGCTTTGAACGCTAGAGTCAAGCGAGGTTTTATATCGCGAGACACTCTCCGTCATTGGCTCGGGGAACAACAGATGTATGCCGAAGCCATTGAGTTATGGAAGTCGCGTTTCAAGGAACTCATTCTCTGTGCAAAGGAACTTGGTTTTGAGGTGTTTGAGGGTGGCGAGCATCAACATCATCTCTATGTCGCCCTCGAAATAAGTCTTTAAGAAATTATCATAGAGCTTGGAGTTCATCAGACGGTAGAATCTTCTCTGCGCGATCTGCCCTCCGCATGAAGGATTCAGCACTTGAGGAAAGTCACAGAAAACAGACCCTGCACAATGCAGGGTCTTTCTATTCCTAAATTATCTTGACGGATTCTATGGGTTTGATATACTTCTATAAGTTAGTTCTCGACCGCTCCTTGTGAGCGGCGGTTTTATAAAAAGGTCTTATCAAAAAAGTAAAATAAAAATAATCATGGATTTACGAGAATTATCCGCCGCGGCAAAACAGATCGCGGAGGAAAAAGGAATTCCCGCCGAGAAAGTGATGGGGGCAATCGAGGCCTCTCTCGCGGCCGCGTACAAAAAAGAGTACCGGAAGAAAACAGAAGTCATTAAAGCGAAGTTTGACCCCAAAACGGGCAATCTTAAATTTTGGCAAATAAAACAGGTGGTAGACCCGGCGGAGGTGCGTGTTGTGGAAGAGAGCGAAGAGGAAGAAGTGCCGTCGCATCGGGGAAAAGAAGAGTCCGAAGAGGGCAAGCTCCCGCGCTACAACGAAGATCGGCATATTTTTATCAAAGAAGCGAAAAAATTAAAAAAAGACGCACAGTTGGGCGAAGAGTTGGAGTTTCCGCTCGAGACGCACGAGGATTTTGGGCGTATCGCCGCGCAGACGGCAAAGCAGGTAGTGCTCCAGAATATTCGCGAGGCGGAGCGCGCGTCCGTGCGCGAGGAATATGCCGGCAAAGAAGGCGAGATTGTAAGTGGCCTGATCCAGCGCTTTGATCGCGGAAACGTCTATGTGGATTTGGGACGCGTAACGGGACTCATGTTCAAAAACGAAAGCATCCCGGGCGAACATTATCGCATCGGCGAACGCATGCGATTCTTTGTGCTGGCGGTGCAGGACGATCCGCGCCGACCGGGTATTATTCTGTCGCGCTCGCACCCGATGTTTGTCCAGAAACTTTTTGCGATGGAGGTTCCGGAGATCGCGGATGGCACGGTAGAGGTGAAAGGAATCGCGCGAGAAGCGGGAAACCGAACTAAGATCGCGGTGCATTCCACGCAGGACGGAGTGGATCCGGTGGGGTCCGCTGTCGGGCAGCGCGGTACGCGAGTCATGGCGGTTACGAATGAACTCGGGAACGAAAAAATCGATATTATAGAATGGTCGGAGGATCCGGCAGAGTATCTGGGACACGCGCTTTCTCCCGCGAAGGCGAAACACGTGGAAGCGTTTCCGCGCCGCGAGGCACGAGTGCTGGTAGAAGAGGACCAGCTATCGCTTGCAATCGGCAAGGGGGGGCAGAATGTGCGTTTGGCGGCAAAGCTGACGGGTTGGAAAATTGATGTGCGATCGCAGTCCCGCCCGGATGTGGTACAAGAAGGTGGTATTGCCACAGCACCGGAAGAAACTCCAGAAGAAAAAAATGATATTTGAATTTAGTGGCGTATTAGTCCGGAAAAACGAGAAAATACTTCTCGTGCGGGAAAAACATAAAGCGGCGAAAAATCTTTGGTCTATCCCCTTAGGTTTCGTTGAAAAAGGAGAGAGCCTGAAAGATGCAGCAGTGCGAGAAGCAAGAGAGGAATCCGGCTACGATGTTCGAATAGTAAGAAAATCGAAATCCATAATCATAAGGGGACAGGACTTTAGAAGCGCACATTCGTTTCTTCGGGGGAAGGTCCATCTTACCGTTTTTTTCGGGAAAGTAATTAGAAAATGGCCAAGAAAAGCGGCACTCGCCACTGAGTGGTTTTCAGACAAGGAGATTAAATCACTCAATTTGCGGGGTACATGGGAGAAAAAATTTCTCTTGCGAAAACGTCGTCGGCAATCAATATAAATAAAAACCCCCGTTATGATCGGGGGTAGATGGGGAGTCTTAAAGTGCGACGCTCATACGTTCAATATCGGCGGTTGTTTCGAGCGCATTCAAAGTATCTTCTAAAATCTTTTTTGCGTTCCGGATGGATGAGTTAAACGACTGGATTTGGACGTCTTTCCCATGGTTAGAAACCATAAGCGTCACCTCTCCCTCGTTATTTTTGAGCGTGAAAAGTACGATATCTTCGCGATTGTGAAACGACCCCATCTTTATGGATACAAATCCATAATCTTCGGACAGAATTTTTTCGCTATCAGGCCGTTTCTGTAATTCCTCGTTGATGCACGTCATTTTTTCTTCCGCGTAATCGAAAAAATCTTTTCGAAATGGTTCGGAGAAATAATGCAACAAACCGTAGTTCACCACGAGATTCGCGCGTATATCCTCCGGAGAATCATTTTTTTGTGAGTCCGCAAGCGTGCGAATCTGCACCTCTACGGTTTTTCCAATGATGTCCGTCTTGTTTGGTCCGTGCCAGTTTGTTGTAGCGACAAACACGCAGTAACCAAATTTTTTCTCTAGAATGCTTTGTTCCAGTATTCGCACAAAATCTCCTAGACTTCGTAGCGTGGTGCTCTCGTCATGCAGCACGATATTCTTGTGATCCACGATAAGGAGAGTGGAAAGATTCCGCATCCCCATTTTTTCACCTTGTAATATTGGTCCGTTGGTCCAGCGAATGGCAATTTCAGGAAGAAAAGAAGTGGTGAGATCTTTGACGGATTCAATTCTAAAATCGGGTGGAAAAACAAACGGTATCACTGCCGGGAATTCAGAGATTGTTTTTAAAACGTATTGCCACGTTGTTTTGTCAGCAAGTATTTGCATATTAACCTCTCATATTGGTGTTTGTAAAAATAAGCTACTTCAAGGATGTTACAGGAGTGTCTTTTTGTCAAATTTGACAATTTTATGCACGGGGGTTATAATCTAAAACAGCTCATATTATTATTCATTTGAAAGGAGTCGCTATGTATTTAGGGAATTCAGGATTTTCTCTTTTAGAAATAGAAACGCGAAAACGAGGATATACGTTTCTTGAGGAAGTAGTGTGGAAGTTGGGATACTCGCCCGATGCCGATATTTCCTCTTGTGAGCTTGCGCAGTTTCTTTTTTTGAAACCCGTCTCCAAACTTCGTTCGGAGGTAACAGACGAGAAGTTACTTCTCGCGCTTGCAGAGATGGAAACGTTCGAGTTTCCTGACAGAGCGATGGGTGTCGAAATAAAGACAAAAAGCTCCGAACTTCTTTCCGCGATTATGGGGATGCCGGTTCTCGGGGCCCAAAAAGTTGTACTCCAGGCATGCGCAAACTTACTTGTAGGAGAGCGACAATCCATCGCGGAAGTAAAGGATTTTTTTCATCAGCTCGCGTAAACAACCCCCCGTTTTAAACGGGGGGATTTTTCATACACTCGTTTTTACTTTCAATTTCTTTGCTTTTTGCCGGGAAAGTTTCGGCATTCGAATTGTGAGAACCCCGTTTTTTAATGCCGCCGTCGATTTGTCCGGATCCACTTCCACGGGAAGAAGAACGGAACGGGAAAACCGCCCCCAGTAGCATTCTTGGTAGAAAAAATCTTTTTCTTCGATTTTGTCGCTTCGTTCGCGTTTGCCGCGGATGGTTACGGATTCGTTTGTAATATTTACCTCCAGATCATCTTCGTTCACGCCCGCAACCGTGGATTGCACCACCACGTCGTCTTTGTCCTGATAGACGTCCACCGTCAGCTGCCCGTCGGCTTCATCCTCGATATCCAAAAGTGCCGGTTCGTTGTCAGATTCTATTTTGACGGGTGTTGGCGTCGTTTTCGCTTTCGCGAGTCCTACAAAAAAATCATTTTTATTTTCGTTCTCCATACAACTCCAGTATACCACACACGTTACGGTTGTTGCGGAAAAGGTCCGGCACCGCGCAGTTTCTCAAAATCAACAAGAACGAAAAAGAGAATAAAAATCAGGAATATACTGGGGTAGACCAGATTATTTTCTCCCTGGAATTGAAGGATAAGAAAGTTAAAGAAAGAGTGGAGAAGTGTGGCGGCCAAGAGTCCTTGCGTGATGGATATTCGCACGGTTTTGCGGATTATGCCGCGTGCCCAGAAGTACCCCATGACTCCCGCCGCGAGAGCATGAAGAAATGTAGCGCCGACAAATCGAAGTGCGGCGGTTTCTATCGCGCCGCCCACGGAAAGCGAAGTGAGTGTTTCCCACGACCCTGCGATGATAAAAAAGTTCTCGATGGTGGCAAACCCAAGCGCGGCCGTGATCGCAAAAATCATCACGTCCGCAGGTTCGCCAAGCGCCGGATTTTTCCGCATGGTTCCGTAGATCGCGAAGAATTTGAATGTTTCTTCGACGAATGCAAAAACAACAAGCGCCAGAATTGGTAGCGAACCGGGAATGGCATACTTCAGTCCGATTTGTACGGCAAGCGCGGGGATGCTCATTAATCCCCCCACGCTGAAAGCGTACGCGATTATTTTTTTGGGTTCGGGATGCAACTCTTCTCGCGTAAAAAAGAAAAGCCACAAGAGTCCCGGAAGGAACGCGGCGACAAGGGCCACAAAAAAAGGAACAAGTATCACCATAACTCAACCATCAGCATTGTTTTTTGAGGTAAGGGCAGTTCTTGGTAGATCGTTTCCGTAACGAATGGCATGAAGGGGTGCAACATGCGGAGCGATGTCAGAAGGATATACGCCAAAATCGTCTGCGTGGATTTTTTAAGCTCGGGATCCACCATTTGTTTTTTGGATGCTTCCAGATACACGTCGCAAAACAGATGCCAGAAGAAATCATAGAGATTATGGAGAATTTTACTCATTTCGAACTCCGCCATGTCTTTTTCTATGGATGCCTGAAATGTTGCGAGCGCTTCGAGAATTTTTCTGTCCGCTTCCGTTCGGGGCATAGGTTCCGAAAGATCGAAATTCGTCGTTTGTGTCGTCACAAATCGCGCAGCATTCCAGATTTTATTCGCGAATTTCTTGCCCGCCATCACCGCCGCTTCGTCCCAGTGAATGTCCTGTCCCGACGCCTGCCAGATAATGCCGAATCGCGCGGCATCGGCCCCGTGAGTATCGATGTATTTTAAAGGATCAATTCCTGTGCCCAAGCTTTTTGACATCCGTTTCCCGTCTTTCGTTAGAATCGTCCCGTGGATGAATACGTTTGTAAACGGAATCGCATGTTGAAACTCGAGCCCCGAATAAATCATGCGTGCCACCCAGAGGTTTAAAATATCGCGCGCGGTAATCAAGGTTGTTCCGGGATAATACACTTTTAAATCGGACTCCGATAATCCCGCGAACGGCCAGAGCGCGGAAGAAAACCACGTATCCAGAACGTCTTCGCTCTGTTCCATTTCGCATGCGTTGCAGAATTCGCAAACCGCGGGTCGTTCGATGTTCACGACATATTTTTCTTTATCGTTTTTACAAAACCATACCGGCAGGCGATGTCCCCACCAGATCTGGCGCGAAACCGCCCAGTCACGGATGGTGCCCAGCCAGTCGAAATACGGTTTTTCGAATCGGTCGGGAATAATCCTGACTTTTTTTGTTGTTACCGCCTGGATGGCGCTTTTTGCAAGTTCCTTCATTTTGATAAACCACTGTGCAGATGGAATGGGTTCAATGACGGTTCCGCAGCGATAGCATTTTGCGACGCGGTGCGGATACGCCTCTTCTTTGATCAATAGCCCGAGCGTTCGGAGATTTTCCACCACTTTTTTACGCGCTTCCGAAGTTTTCATTCCTTTGTACGCCTCGCCCGCGATCTCTGTCATTTTGCCGCGCTCGTCGATTACCTGAATCATCGGGAGCTTATTCCGTTCGCTGATCTCATAGTCCGCCATGTCGTGCGCGGGCGTCACTTTTACAGCGCCGGTACCGAATTTCGGGTCGATCAGCATATCCGCAATCACTGGAATTTTTCGATTTTGAATAGGGAGAGTCACGGTACTGCCAATAAGGTGCATATATCGCCGGTCCGTGGGGTTCACTGCAACGGCGGTATCGCCCAGCATGGTTTCCGGGCGTGTAGTAGCGACTATAAGAGCATCAGAATACCGAATAAACCAAAGCTTTGTCTCTTCATCCGCATAATCGAGTTCCAGTTCGGACAGACTGGTTCCACAGCGCGTGCACCAGTTCACCACGCGTTTTCCGCGATAGAGAAGCCCCTTTTCGTGATAATGCACGAATGCGCCGAGTACGTCTTTGGCGTACTCCGGATCCATGGTGAAGCGCAGGCGCGACCAGTCGGCGGATGCCCCGAGTTTTCGGAGCTGTTCCAAAATAAGCCCGCCGTATTTTTTCTTCCATTCCCAGACGCGTTCTATGAATTTCTCGCGCCCGAGCTCAAACCGTGATACCCCCCCTTTTTTGAGCTCTTTTTCTACCACGTACTGTGTGGCGATCCCTGCGTGATCCGTGCCCGGAAACCACAGGGTGCGGTACCCACGCATGCGATGATACCGGATCACAATGTCCTGGATCGTGTTGTCCAAAAGATGTCCCATATGGAGCGTTCCTGTGACATTCGGGAGCGGCATATAGACGATGTAGTTTCTTGTCAGCCCGCCCTTGGTGTGGTCGTTTTGTGCCGGCAAATTGTCCGGGTTGAAATAGCCGGATTTTTCCCACATCGAGTAAATGCGGCTCTCGTGCTCTTTCGGATCGTAGGGTTTATCAAACATGAATAATCCGATTATATCCTGGTTTTTTGATTTCCGACAGAGATTTGACTTAAAACGATTTTTATACTACACTGTAGCCAGTTAATTTCACAGACCCTATAAGGAGAAAAGATGAAATATTTCATGGTTAGTCCAATAGTAATGGAAAATTTTCTGCGTGATCTGCAGTATGTGTTTTTTCGGGCACGCAAGCGTTGGCCGAAAATGCGCACCGGTTTCTGTTTCGCTCTGTACGGATACCCTTCGAGGAACCTCATTTTGAAGGGGATGGTCGGCAAGGTTCGGGATTTTAAGCTCGAAAAATATTACGAGCTGGTTGACGAAAAAGCAAAACGCCTTTTCTATCGGGGTCCCTTCCATAATTCCAGTTATGAGAGCCGCGAACCAGAAGCTGGAAAATACGGAGGTGCGGTTCGCGGGGAACATTACATCCTTTCTATTTCCGGCATGGCTCGTGAACATGAGGATGAAGCAATCGCAATGGTAACGCTCATTCTACATAAGGAAATGAATAAATTGTTTCCGCGCGGTATCGCAGAGGTGACTGGAAATAAAATCTTCGATCCGTTGTACGAAGATTGTCGCAGAGAGGACCATTCAGGAGATTGAGGTGTCTATGATTACGAACGCAATTAGTATTGCGTACCTAGCACTCATTTTATTGTCGCGCTCGGCGCGTTTGCGCGTTCGCGGCAAAAATAAAAGAAAGGAGTTCATTAGTGGAACTAATCACAAATGAAACGGTGCGAATGGTGTTCGCATATTGTTTTGGGATAGGTGGGTTACTGCTTTTCTGCGCGCTTATCTACGTGGTTTATCTTTGGTTCGCAAAGTAATCGCAATCCCCAGTGTTCACTGGGGATTTTTATGGAGATTTTGAAACAATAATCATCGCTATAGATTCATCTTAACGTATGTTAAGATGAATCTATATGAGAGAACCGAATCGAGAGTATATTTCCACAAGTGAGGCGGCAAGGATTTTGCGCGTCAGTCGTATTACGGTATGGAACAAAATTGAGCAGAGAAAACTGCGGGCAATCAAAGTGGGGAATAGATACATGATTCGACGGAGCGATCTCGCTAAAGTTGCTGAAATATTAATTATGCGACGCGTCCATCGGCATGATCCTGCTGATATTTTTAAAGAACTCAAGAAAATATTCTAAACCTTCTAAACCTTTTAACCCCTCGGTTTCTTTGGTACCCCAGAATCGGTAAAAGCCCCGACTTAACCTAAGTTAAGCTGGGGGCTTTCTATTTTGTATCGCCTCGCCCACTTTTAAATTGTCATCCCGCCGTTTGCGTGAAGCGGGCGGTTTTTTTTACGAAGATGCCTGATATAAGCCGCCGCCGCGATCATGGTAGCGTTGTCGGTATTGAAGGCAATCGGCGAAACCAGAAAGTGAGCGCCGATTTTTTTGGTTTCACGCCCAAACATTGAACGCAAATGCGTGTTTGCGGCGACGCCGCCCGAAAGCAGAACGGATTTTGCGCCGAATTTTTTTGCGGCGCGGATGGCTTTTGTGGCAAGCACTTCGACTGCGGCCTCTTCAAAACTCGCGGCGATATCACTCGGAGAGAAAAATCTTTTCTCATGTGCAATACCAGAAGGAGTTGATGGAACGAAAAGTGTGTCGGAGTCCGAGCGGGCAGGGTGTCCCGCATTCTGGCGGGACGAGCGAGGATGAGGAACAAGTGGCAAGCGGCTCGCTGGGCCGCGCGACCGCGTCTTTTCGGTCAGCAACTCCTTGTGGGTATTTAAAAAATATAGCACCGCTGTTTTGAGACCCGAAAAACTAAAGTCATATTTGCCGGCTGGCGAATGATCATGAATCATCGGGCGGGGGAATTCGATTGCATGGCGATCGCCTGTTTTTGCAAGGCGCGAAATTTCTGGTCCTCCCGGATAGGGAAGTCTCATCATCTTCGCGACTTTATCGAATGCCTCACCTGCGGCATCGTCGCGCGTCTCGCCCAGTTTTTTCCACTTCGTAAGTGAATCCATGCGCAGGAGTATGGTGTGTCCCCCGCTTACAATAAGCGCGATTGCGGGGAAAATGGATGTTAGTCCTTTTGTTTTATAAATACGCTCGCCGATGGTTTTGGGGAGGAGGAAACTATACAGATGTCCTTCCAAATGATTCACGCCTACAAGCGGAACTTTCGGGAAACGCGTTTTATGAATCTCTTTCGCAAACTGGATGCCGGTCCAGAGTGCGGGCTCAAGTCCCGGTCCCACGGTTACCGCCAACAGATCGGGTTTGAATTTTTTGGTTTGCGAATCAAGTAGTTCCCGAAAGACAAGCGGAAGATTTTTGATATGTTCGCGTTTTGCAAGATTCGGCACCACGCCGCCCCATGGGCGGTGGGTCTCAATCTGCGAGGAAACCAGGTTTTTGAGCACTTTGAATTTCGGTGTTTTTAGCCCGCCGGTCGCTTCGAGAAGCGCGAGCGCGGTTTCGTCACACGATGTCTCAATTGCAAGGATTCGCATGGGTACATAGTAGAGTTTTATAATGGTTTTTTGAACTTGACAAATTATTTAGGTATGCTAAGCTTTTATTTAGTAATTAACCCTAAATTCGTACCTCAAGTGCAACTCTTTGCACGTTGTTTATAACCGGC
>CAYISA010000017.1:0-6264 GCA_964365955.1 uncultured Candidatus Saccharibacteria bacterium
GAACCTTCGACCTCTGTCTTATCAGGACAGCGTTCTACCACTGAACTACACACCCTAAAACCGCTTTGCGATTCGGGCGATCATCGCATCCCGAAATGATTTAGCCCTAAACAACTACTACAGCGACTTTCCCAAGTTTAGCTTTTCGTATCCTGCAGTGTCAAATTTTAAAACACTTGCCTGCGGAATCACCGGAGTGAATGCATTTTGCAAGCCAGAACCCAAAAATCGAATCATAACCGCCATAAACAATACGATCAGAATTGCGAAGAGTCCACCGAGCACCGGAAACCACGCCTGTTTCGTAAAATGAAACTTCCCGAATAAAGAACTGATCAACTCCTTGAGTCCTAGTTTCTTCCAGTCTTTTTTTGTATTCTCTTCCATAAAATTAACGATAAAAGGTCCGACCGGATAAGAGTGCCTGGAACGTATTCCCCGTGCGTGTAAGAGAAACACCGTCAATGGCGGTCAGGTAGCGAAAAGACTGCAACGTTGTAATATATTTTTGGACCGAATCATAATCGCCTTCCACCGAAACACGAAACTGGATAAAACCCAAATTCGGCGGCGTAGGCACGGTTTCGCCTATCGGCGTATAGGAAAACTCCAGTCTTGCACGGCCCGCCAAAAATTGGAAATCTTTCCCCAAGGTAATCAGCTGATCTTTCAGTGGGATCACATTCCGAAGATTTTCGAGATATGCCTTCCCTTTCTCGTTCCACGTAATGCGCGAATCCGCAAAGTTTTCGAGGGACTGCGAGCGGGACATGAGCATCTTCCGAGTATTTACAATCGCATCGCTATTCACCCCCAGACTGCGCGCGAAATAAAAAAGCGTGCCTCCCATAATAAAGACAACCCCCGCAAGGATGGAAAGTTCGACAAAAATCCGCTTCTTGAAGTTTGGGACCATATCTTGTTACATTCTTATATTACCACAGATGAGCCCTATGGATGCAGATTTTATAAAAATAACCGAATCGAGCGCCAACTTTCCGTCGCTTCTGCGGGAAATCCCCGACGTCCCGAAAATCCTCTATCTGCGGGGTACACTGCCCGATGCTTCTATTCCCTGTATTGCAATCGTCGGAACGCGCAAAGCAACGGTGCAGGGAAAACAGACCGCAAAAACCATCGCTTTGGAACTCGCCAAACGGGGCGTAGTAATTGTAAGCGGATTGGCGTTTGGGATCGATGCGGCGGCGCATGAGGGAGCACTCGCGGCAAACGGAACAACAATCGCGGTTCTCGGAAACGGCATTGACTCTATTTACCCCAGCTCCCATGAATCGCTGGGGATGCGTATTCTTGCCTCGGGCGGCGCGATACTTTCGGAATACCCCGCCGGCATCCCCGCATACCCCAATCAATTTTTGGCACGTAACCGCATTGTGAGCGGGCTTTCGATCGCCACGATTATCATTGAGGCCCCCCACCGTTCGGGAACGCTCGTAACCGCAAAACACGCGTTGGATCAGGGACGTGAAGTGTTCGTCGTTCCAGGCACTGCGAATCATCCGAACTTTAAAGGCTCTCACGAACTAATACGAAGTGGCGCCCGACTGGTCCAAAATGTGGATGAAATTCTGGAGGACCTTGCTTCTTCCGTGGAATTTTTTACCTCGCTCCCAGCCACACCGGTTTATCACTCAAAAGATGCCGCGGAAGCCGCCGTTTTGAAGATTCTTACGGATTCAAAGACACCACTTTCGGCAGATGGTATACTCACGGGAACGGGATTGGCCTCCCCACTCGTGAACCAGACACTCACCTTCCTTGCCCTCGAGGGCGTTATCAATGAGACGAACGGAAAATTTTCACTAAAACAAAAGAAGGCATGAAACTCGTCATCGTAGAAAGCCCCACAAAAACAAAAACGATCTCCAAATATCTAGACAAGTCGTTCAAAATCCACGCAAGCGTGGGACATATTCGCGATCTCCCGAAAAGCAATATAAAAGCAATTGACATCAAGGGCGGATTCGTTCCTCATTACGAGATTTCCAAAGGCAAAGAAAGCATCGTAAAAGAAATCGAAAAACTCGCTAAAAAAGCGGACGAAGTGTACCTCGCTACCGACCCCGACCGCGAAGGAGAAGCGATCGCGTGGCACATTAAAGAGGCATGCCATATTACGGACCCGAAACGCGTGGTATTCCATGAAATTACCGAAAGCGCGGTACAAGAGGCCATGCGGCATCCGCGCGAAATCGATATGAACCTTTTAAAGGCCCAGGAAGCACGCCGCGTTCTGGACCGCTTGGTGGGGTACGATCTTTCGGGTCTTATCTGGAAAAAAGTACGGTATGGACTTTCCGCGGGTCGTGTGCAATCCCCCGCGCTCCGCATCCTCATGGAACGCGAACGGGAAATCCGAGCATTTATTCCCGAAAAATTTTGGGTACTCACTGGGACTTTTGAAACAAAAGGAAGGAAAATATTTACCCTTACTTGCGAGGAGGAACCCAAAAACGAAGTTGAGGTGGAGCGGATTCTTTCCGTGGCGCGCGCGAACCCATGGTCTATTTTTCAAACCAAAGAAACGGAAGTAAAACGATCACCGAAGCCTCCGTTCATCACCTCCACGCTCCAGCAGTCCGCAAGTTCACGTCTGGGGTATTCTCCCTCGCGGACCATGGGCATCGCGCAAAAACTCTATCAGGAAGGTTTCATCACCTATATGCGCACGGATAGCGTTAACTTGAGCAAAGAGATATTGCCGTCTATTTAT
The DNA here is from genome assembly GCA_964365955.1 of uncultured Candidatus Saccharibacteria bacterium. Classification (GTDB taxonomy): domain Bacteria; phylum Patescibacteriota; class Minisyncoccia; order UBA6257; family GWB1-50-10; genus CAYISA01. The sequence continues at coordinate 2,735 of CAYISA010000017.1, forward strand.
GGCGAAATCGAACGTGCCTTCGGGAAAGCATATGTTGCTCCGCGCGTTTTTGCTACAAAAAGCAAAAGCGCCCAAGAAGCGCACGAAGCCATTCGCCCGTCACATATAACTAAAGCAACCGCAGGCACCAGTGAGGACCAGAAAAGACTCTATGTACTTATCCGTGAACGCACGCTTGCGTCGCAGATGGCGGACGCAAAACTGCTTCGCACAAAAATTGTCGCGAATGTCACCGAAGGCGACCCAATCCCCAGTTTCGCGGTTACCGGAAACGTCATTTTGTTCGACGGCTGGATTGCCGCTGACCCGCGCGCCCGTGGCGAAGAAGTAGAACTCCCGAAGCTTGCCGAAGGCGAGCCGTTGAAACTCCTGAATGCCGAAAGCGAAGAGAAAGAGACGGAACCCCCCTCGCGCTACACGGAGGCGGGACTTATCAAGGAACTTGAAAAGCGCGAGATCGGACGACCCAGCACCTACGCGTCGATTATCTCCACCATCGTGGAGCGCGGGTATGTGGAAAAGGACGGACGCACTTTGAAACCGACCGACACCGGCGACGTGGTCAGCACTTTTTTGGAGCATAATCTCCCCCAATACATCAGCGATTCTTTTACTGCGGAAATGGAACAGGATTTGGACGAAATTGCCGAAGGAAAGCGGGAATACACAAAAACACTAAAAACTTTTTACAGTCCGTTTTCAAAAGACGTGAAGGCCCAAGGCACAGCGCGAATCCCCGCCGAACCGGCGCCCGCGGAATTCAAATGCCCCGTCTGCCAAAGCGGAATGGTTATTAAACTTGGCCGGATGGGAAAATTCATGAGCTGCCAACGTTTCCCGGACTGCAAGGGTGCACGAAAACTGGATGGCGTCGCGATGGAGGGACCAAAAGAGACCGGCGAAAAATGTCCGGACTGCGTTGCGGCGGGGCGCGAAGGCGGGATGCTGATCGAACGCGAAGGACGTTTCGGAAAATTCATCGCGTGCAAAAACTGGAAACGCGGAAAAAAAGGATGTCATTTTATAAAAAATAGCGCGGAGGAAGAGGCGAAAAACCGCACGGGTGTGCAATGTCCCACCTGCACTAGTGGTGAATTGGTTGCCCGTCGCGGCCGCTTCGGCCCGTTCTACAGCTGTTCCAATTATCCATCCTGCAAATTCATTATGAAATCCAAACCTACGGGAAATAAATGCGAGTTATGCGAATCGCTCATGATGGAAGGAACCAAGACCATTCCGGAAAGATGCAGCAACAAAGCATGTCCTAATCATAATCCGCATAAACTTAAGAAATAAAAAGCCCCGACGATTGTCAGGGGCTTGATAAATTTGGAAGACCCAACTCATAACCCACTTGAGTTAGTAACCTTCCCACAAAGTGGATTATTCCGCCCGCACAAACAAAGATTCCGAAAATGCCGAATACAGCGATCGGATTCTTGCCAACCACTACGAAAATTTCAGGGTGGGTAATCCCTAGCCAGGCAAAGAATATTACTCCCCCAAAACTTACGCAGAGAGCAACAACGCTAAACAACAAAGCGACCAAGCATCGCAACTTCCAAACATAACCCCGAACTAAAGACCGTTTATTTTCCATCACTGCCTCGTATAAAATTATCAAAAAATCATAAGTTTCTGTCAGGAGTATAGCATATCAAACATTATTCTGTCAATAGTAGTCAACCAAGTGGCGGGCAGAAAATAAAATCCCCCGACACACGGGGAAATTTCTTACTCTTGGGTTAGTATCTCTACGCCACTTTCAGTAATGGCTACCGTATGCTCGAAGTGGGCCGATAAACTGCCGTCTTTTGTCCGAAAACTTTCATCATCCATTGCGATAGCGAACGGAGAGCCTGCGCTGACCATCGGCTCAATCGCAATAACAAGCCCCGGGACCAGTTTTACGCCCCTCCCCCTTTCACCCTGATTCGGGACCGAAGGATCCTCATGGAGCGAGAATCCGACGCCGTGTCCCGTTAGACCTTTTACAACGGCGAATTTTTCTTTTTTGACTGCCTCCGAGATCGCGAAACCGATGTCGCCGGTATATCCACCCGGACGGCATGCCGCAATGCCCGCATGCAATGCGTTTTGCGTGGCATGCATCAGCTTCTTCGCGTTTTCCGAAACGGTACCGACTGCCACGGTCGCGGCACCATCCGTGAAATATCCTTTGTGGATAACGCCAATATCAATCTTCAATAGATCACCCTCCCGCAAAACATAGCGACCAGGAATACCATGCACAATCGTATCATTCAAGGACGCACAGATCGCGGCGGGATAGGACTTTATCATCCCCTCTGGAACATAGCCCAGAAATGCCGGTGTGGCACCTTCTGCGGCAAGAAGTTCGCGCGCGCGGGCATCTAGCGCCTTAAGCGCAACACCGACCCGCGTTTCTTCCATCAGCGTTTCTAATACACGCGCAAGGATGCCGCCGGAAATCCTCAAAAATTTGAGATCTTCCTCGGTCTTTAACCGGATACTCATGTTCTATTCAAGATCTAGTTTTTTCACAACCGCCTTGAAAATTAAATAGGGTAATTTTTCACCATCCACATGCTTGATCATAAACCGTTGTGTTGCGAGTTCCTTAAGGATCGGGAAGGTGCGGTTTTCATATTCTTTTAAACGCGTTGGGATTACTTTTGGATCATCCAATTTGCGAGTACGCATCTTAGCTCCGCAAAAAGAACAATGGGATTGACGCGAATGCGCCATAATAGGAAGCCCGCAGACGGAGCAAATGAATCGCTGGCTGTTACGCTTCATAGATGTCGTGTGGTGAATATCCAGTTTTATGACAACCACGTTTTTCTTTCCGTAAAGCTTCTCGAGTACTTTTACGAGGCCCGTGTATTTTTTATCGCCGAACGCTTCAAAAAGTGTCCGCGGGGACCCGCTGAAAACTACACTGTATCCCGCTTTTGCAATGCGCGTTACCGCATCTGTTACCACTTTTAACACCCACGAGGGAGTGCACAAAATACCCGTCTCCCATAATTTTTTTTCGCGCCGGATAATAGGATCTTTGGTCGCACCGGGCGAGTAAACAAGATTTTCGATAAACCTTCCGGTATCAAAATGGATGAACGGGAACCTTCTGGTCAGAAGCTCGGCCTGCGTCCCCTTCCCCGACCCCGGCGGTCCGTAAATAATGATCGCTCGCTGTTTCATAATAATCCCATTATATCCGATTTAAAAAAATAAAAAACGCCGGATAATATCCGGCGCAACAGCAAAAATCAGAAGTGATATTCAGCGACAAATTCCTCTCTAACAAGAACTCCCACCATTGGTTTTCCTTTGCTCATCCGTCGTTTTCGTCTTATTTCTTTTTCTGCCTGTTTTTCGGCAAAATAGTTAGTTTCCGCCTCAAAGTGGATAGTTCTTGATCGGCGTCCGCGAGTGATCTTTAGATTGTATTTATTCATCAGTTTCCCTTTCATAGTGAGTGGAAATTGGTTTCGAAAATTCGACTTTGAAGTGCAACTCTGCATAGGATAAAAATATGCAGAAAC
>CAYISA010000018.1:0-5907 GCA_964365955.1 uncultured Candidatus Saccharibacteria bacterium
TTGGCGGAGGGGGGGAGATTCGAACTCCCGGTGGGTTTTACCCCACACTCGCTTTCCAAGCGAGCGCACTAGACCGCTATGCGACCCCTCCTCGCGGATTATGATAATACACACTCCATAGAATTTCTACCATCTCCCGCTTGAGCCACCGCCACCCGAAGATCCACCTCCGAATCCGCCAAATCCCCCGCCACCCAAGCCGCCTCGTCCACCAAACCCGCCGCCTCCCAAAAACCACGGAGGCCGACCACCCTTATCTTTGTACTGCTGGTAGCGTTTTGAGACGAGATAATCAAACAAGAGGCCAACCGGAATAAAAACCGCTATCCAAATAATGCCGGTGTACAAGAAACCGTATACAAAACCTAAAACGAGACCGATCGCGCCGCCTAACACACCACCCGCCCACCACGACTTGGAACGCCCCAGAATACTCGCGAGCCAAACCGGAACGAAAAAGATTAGAAAGAACCAATCACCATTAGAACGTGGCGATGTGGTGGGGGCAGCGGCGTTTTGCGACGGAACATACTCGCCTTTTGTCGCGACAATGATTTTGTCCACCGCGCTGTCCAAGCCGGCATAGAAATTGCCGGTTCGGAAAGCCGGCGCCATCACATTATTGATAATCCAGAAACTCTGCGCGTCCGTGAGCGCGCCTTCCAGGCCATATCCCACCTCAATCCGAACCGCGCGGTCATCCCGCGAAACCAGAAGTAGAATGCCGTTGTCTTTGCTTTTTTTGCCAATCCCCCACTCTTCAAAAAGTTTTACCGCATAATTTTCTATCGTGTCGCCGCGCAAATCTGCAACGATCACCACCGCGAGTTCATTTGATGCGGTGCGCTCGAAATCCGCAAGTTTCGCTTCAAGCGCAGTATGTTCCGCCGGTTTTAAAATTCCCGCAAAATCACTGACTCTGCCAAGGTGCTTGCCCGGACTCACATACGCAAACACAAACGCCGGAATGATCGCGAATAGTGCTATAAGAACCGCTCGTCGCATGTGAGAGCGGTTAGAAATTTACCTGCGGTGCGTTTTCGGCGCCGGAAACTGCATTAAAGTACTCGCGTTCGCCAAAGCCAAAAAGTCCCGCAATGACATTTCCGGGAAAACGTTTCACGGATACATTTAGGACTTTCACTGCATCATTGAACCGCGCGCGTTCAACGCTTACCCGATTTTCCGTGCCTTCAAGCTGTACCATTAACGTCTGAACATTTTCGCTGGATTTCAGTTGCGGATAATTTTCCATAATCGCGAGCAACCGGCCAAATGCCGTTTCTACCTGTCCTGCGGCGGCCGCTTTTGCGTCCGTTCCAACCGCGCCGGAGTACCGCGTGCGCGCATCCGCAAGCGCCGTGAAAATTCCCGTCTCTTGTTTCATAACACCTTTCACCGATTCCACCAGATTCGGAATCAGATCCAAACGCCGCTGGTACTGTGTTTCCACTTGCGCCCACTGCTGGTCGACTCCTTCATTTTTTGTAACAAATCCGTTATATCCGCTCCAACCCCAAAGCAACACCACGACAACGATGCCTATAACGATCCACTTCCCCACATTTTTTTTGTTTTCCATGTTTTATAGTATACACCGACGCCTGTTCTTTGTAAAAACAAAAAGAGGGGAAATATCCCCCTCTTTTAAAATCGGACCCTCACTCACTCACCGAATAATATCTTGATAAAGCGTGCGATGAAAATTCCGATACAAACAATTACAACCCCGACAAATGCGAGAGCAAAAGAATCTTTCTCTAGGGTCACCACCACGCACGGCTCAGGAACGTCCCCTTGAAGCGGTAGGCCCATATCGGGATGAGAAAAAAGTCCGTGTTCGACACTTGTAATCGACTGCCACCATTCACCTATTGGGATTTTAGAAAAATAAATGCTTTCTTCAAAAAACCAGTAATCACTATGCTCAATAATCCCGAGTAATTGGAGATCTTGGCCGGTATGAAATACGATGAGTTTGGAAAAAACACTATCCTTAAATTTTTCGTAATCAAGAAAATATGGAGATATATTGGGTGTTATACTTTGGTTCTCAATAATGATAGGCGTTCCATATTTCATCTCGTAGGGCAAAAGGACAGTCTTTGTTTTCTCTTCCACATCCATCTGAAAATTAAGGCGTAGGGCATATCCAATTGCCACAACCATCACAAGCGTGCGAAGAATAACAGAAAAAACGTGTTTCACGTGAATTCCTTCCTATGATATTGTAAAAATTAGCTATGGATACTCTACGCTTATCGCTAATAAATGTCAAAACAAAAAAGCCGCCTGTAAAACACAACGGCTCTCATTACCTACTTTAAGCAACCAGTCCTAATCGGCGGAATTTCTCGATACACTCGTTTCGTTCCCGTTCACCCGGAATAAACACCGCCAGATACATTTCGGCATCCTTCAAAGTTTTCGGCCATGCGCCTTGCCGTACCATCTTCATTTCAACCGCAGTTAACTGCATAGCGTTCAGTCGATAATCTTCAAATGCTTTGAAAGCAAACGGAACGGTGTCTTTTACTATGTCCGCCATCGCCTCCGCAAACACGCGGATCTCGTACTGTGCGTGAGCATCCAACCGCAACGAAAGAAAATGGAAAAGATTATGAAGATCAATTTTCCAGTACCACTCGGTGTAATTCGCCACCGAAAGTCCGATGCGCGCCAGTTCTCGCGCCACGTTTTTTTCGAGGAGCTGTTCATAGTCTCCGTACACAATATCGAAGTCGCTTTTCAAAATATTTCGCACCACTTCGGCTTCCTCTGGCGAAAGCGCATTCCCCCGACCCTGTTTGTTGCCTTGGGACTGTACAGAGATCACTTTCGGTTCCGGAAGATAGAATTCCTTTGACATCTCGGAAAAGCGACCAGAGTACTCATTCACATTTGCCGTACGGTGACGGATCCACTGCCGTGCGACAAAAATCGGCAACTTACAGTGAAACTTGAACTCCACCATCTCAAACGGCGTGGTGTGCCGATGCCGTAAAAGATAGCGTATCAGCCCCTGATCTTCGCTTGTTTTCTTGGTGCCCTTTCCATAGGACACGCGCGCGGCCTGTGCAATTGCTTCATCGTTACCCATATAATCCACGAGGTACACGAAACCGTGATCCAAACATCGGATTGCCTGCCCGAGCCATTTTTCTCCGCCCGGACTTACTGCCCGTTTTGTTTCCATTGTGTTTCTCCTTTTTGAGTTATAAATAAAACTTATAGCAGTATACACAAAGCCGCTCCGGTGTCCACCGGAGCGGCTTTCATGCCGGACTAATTTAAATCAAGCCGGTTTAATAATCTCCCATTCCGGGCATGCCGCCACCCATTCCACCCGGCATCCCGCCCCCTGGAGCGTCTTTCTTCGGTAAATCTGCAATCGCAGCGCCGATCGTTAGGTAGTTTGCCGCAACCGAAACCGCGTTCATGAACGCCGTTCGGGTGACTTTTAGCGGATCGATAATGCCACCCTCTTTCAAGTCGCTGACTTCATTGCGGAGAGCATTGAACCCAATCCACATGTTTTTTCCCGCTTGTTTTTGTTTAACTTCCGCAAAAATTTTATCCGCCCTCTCACCGCTGTTTTCCACAATTGCGCGAAGAGGTGCATAAAGCGCGATCTTCAAAATCGAATTCGCCGCGTTTTTCACCGGATCGGCAGATTCCTGCACCTCCACATTAAAAAGCGCGATGCCGCCGCCGGGGACAATTCCTTCTTCCATCGCGGCGCGCGTTGCCGCGACCGCATCTTCTACACGCTGTTTTAATTCCTTCTGTGCGGATTCTGTTGGTGCTCCCACTTTCAAGACCGCAACACCTCCCGCTAATTTTCCTAAACGTTCTTGAAGTTTTTCTTTGTCATAATCCGAATCCGTTTTTTTGACTTGCGCTTTTAATTGCGTAACGCGATCGTCAATATCTTTCTTATTTCCTTTTCCGCCCACAATCGTCGTAGTATCTTTATTTGAAATCACGCGATGCGCGTGCCCTAAGTCCGTAATATCCACGTTATCCAATTTTTTGCCCAAATCTTCGGATATAAACTGCGCACCGGTTACAATCGTGATGTCTTGGAGCATCTCTTTTTTCCGGTCGCCGAACCCCGGCGCTTTTACCGCAAGCACATTAAAGATCCCACGAAGTTTGTTCACCACGAGTGTTGCGAGCGCCTCTCCTTCAATCTCTTCCGCGATGATCACCAGCTCTTTTTTTCCGCTCTGCACAATCTTTTCAAGAAGCGGCAATAGATCGTGAATGGAGGATATCTTCTTGTCCGTCACCAAAATATAGGGATCGTCGAGCGCGGCTTCCATTTTTTCCTGGTTGTTCACCATATAAGGAGACACAAAACCGCGGTCGAACTGCATTCCTTCCACCACTTCAAACGAATTCCCAATCGTATTGGAATCCTCGACGGTTACCACGCCATCACGTCCGATTTTCTCCATTACTTCCGCGATCAATGTTCCGATGGAAGCATCTTTTGCGGAAAGCGTCGCTACTTCCCCTATTTTTTTATTGTCATTAATCACCTCTGTTTGTTTTTCGAGCGCGCGGATAATCGCATCGCTTCCTTTCTTCAACTCCTCCGAAAGCTGAATTACGTTGAATCCTTTCTCGCGAATTACTTTTTCTCCTTCATCGATCATGGCGTGCGCCAACACTACCGACGTGGTCGTCCCATCTCCCACATTGTCGTTGGTCTTGTCCGCCGCCTGCTTGATAAAATCGGCTCCGAGGTTTTCGTACTTTCCCTCAAGCTCGATTTCTTTTGCAACCGTCACACCGTCAAAGGTCACCTGCGGTGCACCGTATCCTTTTTCGATCACGACCGCGCGACCGCGGGGCCCCAGCGTCATTTTGACCGCTTCCGCCAATTTATCGATCCCTTTTTTGAGCGCCGTGCGCGCCTCTTCATTGAATAGAATTTGTTTTGCCATATGATATTACTCGATGGTTGCCAAAATATCGCTCTCTTCGACTAAAAAGAACTTCTTTTTGCCCTCCTCTATCTTTTTATCTTCCGACCAAGGTTTGTTGAACAACACCTTGTCGCCAACTTTTACCGACATCGGAACACGATCTCCTTTTTCGGAGAATTTTCCGGGTCCCACCTCTACAACCGTACCTTTTGTCTGCTCTTTTTTCTCCACGGAATCCGGGAGCACAATGCCGGACTTCGTTGTTTTCTCATCGCTCTCCATGAGTTCGATCAACACGTAATTATACAGTGGTTTGAGTTTCATATATATTGTTTTTATTTATTAGCACTCTCGACCATTTGGTGCTAATAGGTACTATTGTACGCGTACTGTTCCCTCTGTCAAGAAACAAAAACCGCCTTAACCAAGGGCGGTTCGAATATAAGGAATGGCGTCAGAAACGCCGATCCCTAAAAGAATGAGGAATGTAATAACAGCTCCGGTAAGGATAAATTCAATAAATCCATCCGGAACATTTTTACTCCTCATAGTTAAAAATAAATCCCGTAGCGTCAGATATACCACAAGCAACGAAAAGGTTCCTACTGCTGTCAAAACCGCAGTTTTCCATCCCAGATGAACACCCCAAGTTTGAGAAGCCACTACGGAAGCAATAAATACGGTGCCTAAAAAAGTTAGCATTTGATACGCAATAAGCGTCAACTCTTTTTTGGCTTTCTGCATTGCGGCAAAAGTTGTCATGCCTACCTCCATAAATAGAAATGAAAAGACCTACTGATAGTATCCGAAACGAAAAGAGCGTTGTCAATCCGCCATCCTGCGATAAAAAATCCGCCCTCAACAAGGGCGGAATCTGTTGGTAATATACTCTGAATATCGATATTTGTCAATAAATCAAGGGTAATGTGCAAGGACATTTGGCACCATGCGGAATATGCTCGGTGAATGGCAA
>CAYISA010000019.1:0-5754 GCA_964365955.1 uncultured Candidatus Saccharibacteria bacterium
CAACATTTCTAAAACAAATCGGCTCGAACCATATTTTGTTTGATAAAAGCATTTCTTTTTCGCCAAAAATCCCATACAAATTAGCCGCCGAGCGAAGCGAGGCGGACAGCTCGCATTTGCAATTTCCTTTCTGGCGGAGGCGGAAGGATTCGAACCTTCGAGAGGATTTCTCCCCTAACAACTTAGCAGGTTGTTGCCTTAAGCCACTCGGCCACGCCTCCCTAAAACTTTAAAACCGTCTTTCAACTGACTTAGTACAATACTGAACTTGTTGAAGTATTGTTTTTATAGCATTTCTCTGCTAGTTTTACAACACATGCAAGTAAAACGCCCTCCGATTATCACCGTCATGGGGCACGTGGACCACGGAAAGACCACGCTACTCGACACGATTCGCAAAACCAGCGTCGCTTCAAAAGAAGCGGGCGGCATTACGCAATCCATGGGTGCGTACGAAATTACGCATGGCGGGCAAAAAATCACCTTAATTGACACGCCCGGACATGAGGCGTTTTCAAAAATGCGCGGCTACGGAGCGCAGATCGCCGACCTTGCGATTCTAGTCGTTGCGGCAGACGACGGCGTGAAGCCACAAACTGTAAATGCCCTCAACCACATCAAACAGGCAAAAATTCCGTTTGTTGTCGCCATCAATAAAATCGACAAAGAAAACGCGGATGTTGAAAAGACAAAGAAAGACCTTGGCCAAAACGGCGTCTATCTGGAAGGATTCGGCGGCGACGTATCGTGGCATGCGATTTCCGCAAAAACCGGCGAAGGGGTAAACGAACTTCTGGATCTTCTGCTTCTTACGGCGGAGCTTGAAAATTTTACGTACGACGCGGACGCGCCCGCGTCCGGCATTGTGCTTTCGGCGCGGATGGATTCAAAACGCGGGCTTTCAGTGGGGGTAATTCTACAAAACGGCACGCTTGCGGCGGGACAATTTGTAACCGCCGGCGCGGCATCCGGGAAAATTAAAACGCTCGAGAATTTTATGGGGAAGCGGGTGAAATCGCTTGTACCCTCCGCGCCCGCGATCCTTATCGGATTTGAAACATTACCGAATGTCGGTGAGATATTCTTTGCCGGAAATGATTTTGAGAAAGCAACCGCACTTGCGCTCGGAGCAATAAAAGAGCGCGCGTCCAAAAGTCAGAAAACCGCCGGAATGGTTCCCACGGGTGATGAAAACGAAATACATATTGTGGTAAAAGCGGACGAGGCTGCATCGCTTGAGGCGTTAAGCGATCTTATCCAAAAAATCGCGGAGCTGGAAAATTCGCTCATTAAAGTTCTTCACGCAAGCGTCGGAAATATTCACGAAAGCGATGTGAAGACGGCCGAAAACGCCGGGGCGCTGATTGTAAGTTTCCGCGTGAAACCCGACGCCGCGGCGCGCAACCTTGCCACCGCGAAAAAGATCACGATTCTCGCGTCGCACATCATTTACGAACTGGAAGACCAGTTACGGACGTATATCAAAAAAATGACCTCCAAAGAACGGCGCGCGATTGAGGTGCTTGCGATTTTCGGAAAAGCGAAAGGGAAGGAACGTGTTGTGGGCGGAAAAGTGACGCTCGGTCCCGTTAAAAATCAAGAGTCCTTTGAGGTGTGGCAGGAAAAACGATTGATGGGAACGGGCAGAATTCTGAACCTCCAGTCGGGACGAAAAGATGTGTTGGAGGCGCAAACGGGCCAGGAGGTGGGCCTACTGGTTGAAAGCGACGACTCAATTAAGGTGGGACAACGCCTGGTTTTTGGAGAATAGAACCTATGCCGCCAAGACCGTACCGAAAAGAAAAACTGGGACATATTATTCACGAAGTTCTTGCGGAATACCTGGCCCGGAATTTTTCCGCCGACGGTGCGCTGGTCACGATTACGGACGTTCAGATGGAAAAAGACGCGTTGCACGCCAATGTGAAAGTTGGTATTATTCCCTTCGAGAAAGCGCCGGAGGTTTGGAAAGAATTGGAGGATCGCAAGGGAGAGTTTGAGCACATGCTGCTTAAAAAAATGCGCGCGCGGGTGGTCCCTCACCTTTCGTTTGTGATCGACAATCCAGGCGCGCTTTAAAATAGATGGCCAGGTGGCGAAGAGGCAACGCGGCGGTCTGTCTCCCTGCGGGAGATGTCCCGAAGGGACACAAAACCATGACGGAATATTACACCTATATTCTTTTAAGTGAACGGAACGGGGATTTATATATCGGATCAACCGAAAATTTAGAAAACAGGATCGCGCGACATAATAAGGGACGCGTAAAATCTACTAAAGCACATCGTCCTTGGAAACTCGTGGAGTCACATGCGTTCAACTCGCGAGCCGAAGCGGTGCATATGGAACGGCATTTAAAAAGTGGGCAACAAAAGGAAATGTTGCGCAAAAGACTTGGTCTCGTGCACAATAAATAAAGATACGGCCAGGTGGCGAAGAGGCAACGCGGCGGTCTGCAAAACCGCTATGCAAGGGTTCGAATCCCTTCCTGGCCTCCGGAAAGCATAATACACGCGCCCGGGTGGCGAAATTGGCAGACGCAACAGACTTAAGATCTGTCGCCCGCAAGGGCGTGTCGGTTCGACCCCGACCCCGGGCACAGATAGAAACTTCTCGTTCGGACAGAGCCGCGCCGCTCCGCGGCTGGAAATGGGTTCGCGCAAAGGTTAGTATGTCAGCACCATATTTCGGAGCATATCATCTATGGCCCAAAAAGATGTTCCAAAATTCAGAAAAATAATCTGGAAATTCTATGCGGAACACAAACGCGCGATGCCGTGGCGAAAAACACGCAATCCATACCGTATTTTAGTTTCCGAAATCATGCTTCAACAAACGCAGGTGGCAACGGTACTCAAAAAATACCCCCACTTCATTCGGCGATTCCCCACATTCCAAGCGTTGGCCCGCGCACCGCAAAACCTCATCCTCCAAGAATGGCGAGGACTGGGATACAATCGCCGCGCAATCGCGCTTAAGAAAATTGCCGTAACTGTCTGCACAAAATATAACGGAAAACTGCTGCGCGCCGCAGAGGAACTCGACGCGCTTCCCGGCATCGGCCATGCGACCGCGTCGTCTATCGCGGCTTTTGCTTTCAATAGTCCCGCGATATTTATTGAAACCAATATCCGTCGGGTTTTTATCCATCATTTTTTCCCGAATCGCGAAAAAATAAAGGATTCGGAGCTGATACCGTTTATTGAAGAAGTGTTGGATCGGAAAAATCCGCGCGAGTGGTATTTTGCGCTGATGGACTATGGCGCGTGGCTTGGAAAAACGGAGGGGAACCCCAATCGTAGAAGCGCACACTACACAAAGCAGAGCAAATTTAGTGGTTCACGGCGTGAAGTGCGGGGGAAAATTCTGCGGCTACTTCTTGAAAATAAAAAGCTTGCCCCGTATCGCATCGCAAAAACTCTTTCCCAAAAACCGCGGGTCCTTGCGCCTATTTTAAAAACGCTCCAAACGGAGGGATTTATCGCAGAACATCTGGGTGGCTTTTCGCTCACCTAATAAATGACTTTAAAATATCAAGATTCTCTTTATCGGGACCTTGCCCGTCAAATCCTGGCGTCTCAATGATCATGGGAAGCCCGCGCATTTGGGGGTGATTTAAAAGCGCGCGGAATGTGTCTTTTCCGAGCGTGCCAGCACCGATGTTTTCATGCCGATCGCGATACGAAGAAAACGGATCGCGGCTGTCGTTTAGATGCCAGACCTCCAGCCGGTCAAGCCCCACTTTCTCATCGAAATTTTTCAAAAAAATCGCGAGTTTTTTCGTATCCGTAATATCGTAGCCGGCGGAAAAAAGATGGCAGGTATCCAAACACACGCGCACGCGTTCATGGCGGATATGGTTTACGATTTTGCCGATTTCGTCGAGCGTAAGTCCGATTTTGCGGTTTCCGGAATTTTCGATAATAAAAAGGGTGTTTTTCGGCGTCTCGGTTAAAATATGGTGAATGTTCGCAAACAACGTATCATACTCCGGCTCTTTCCCTTTGAAGGACCCGAGGTGAATGATGCTGCCTTTTACGCCCATGCGTCCCGCGTGCCGCAGTTCATGGATGAGCGACTCCTTCGATTTTTCACCGACCAATCCTCCGTCCGCCAAATTGACCAAATACGACGCGTGAAAATAAACCGGCGCCACATCGAACTCTTTTTGCAGATTTTTAAACCCCTCCGCCACACTATCGCTTACGTCCGTAGAGCGCCACGCGCGCGGACTCGTGGAAAATAATTGGAGCGCATTCGCGCCGATGGCGCGTGCTTTTTCGAATAGTTTTTGGTACCCGCCCGCAGAAGAAAAATGGGCGCCCAAACGCATAGTCATGGACAATAATTATTCTTTAAGAAATTACTTCCTCTTCCCGAAAAGGCGGGGAACTGTCTTTATGCATAAAAAGGAAACCGACAAGCAACATAAGCGTGCTCAAGATTTGAGAAAAGAAAATGACGGGAGAATCCGCAAGTGCCAAGAACCAGAACGCGGTGGAAAAGGAAAGGAATTGAAAAACAATGAAAAGGGACTGTAAAATTTTCACGCAAAATGCGGCGACCAGAATACCAATGCCCCACTTGCCCAACCTTGTCTTAAAAAGAGACGGATCACCATACCATCGTCGGAGTTTTATCATCGTAAGGACAAAAAGGGGTAAAAATAAAACGATTATGTTGATTAAAGGCACAAAACTTGTCATTGCGGAATCTTTCCCCCATGCATAGAACGCGGAGAAAAGGACGGAGAGCGACAATGCTGGCACAAGATACGGATATGATTTACAGGCATGAGATCGCGTTGCAAACAAGACGCCCTCGTAGATTAAAAGATTCCCAATGAATGCCGCGAAAAAAGTAATGGCAAAAAATAAACTAAAATCGCCCAGAAAGAATCTAAGACCATAGTTCGCCAAGAGGATGGGAATTTGAAACAAATATGCCGAAAGAAGTCCCAACGACCAAAAAAGGGCAAAACGTTGCTGGCGACCATGACGTAGCCACTCGATAAAGAAATAGAGACTCCCGAAAAAACTCGTTGCGATAACAAGCAACGAAAGGTAAAAAAGAGAGGGGTGTGCCCCTAAGAAATTGGGAATATCTATCAACGATGCGGTTTCCATCTCATTCTTATTGTACCACAAGGCGTCGCTTACATTCAGAAAAACCGTTGCGGTGAGTGTATCACCTTTGCTCGAACCCACTTCGCACGCTCCGCGCGAAGCGCGGCGGAAGAATGGGCGGGCAGAAAACCCCGCCGCGAAGCGGCGAAAGTGAATGGGGCGGCGGCAAGCCAGACCGAAAAAATGCGAGGGATAGTGTCTCTTGTTTCAAATCCAAAACCTATCTATATGAGAGAACCAAAATATTTTCTATACGCGCGCAAGTCGTCCGAGGACGACGACCGCCAAGTGATGAGCATCGAGGCGCAACTTTTTGAATTGCGGGAGTATGCGCGTAAAGAAAATATTGAAATTCTTGAGGAATTTCAAGAGTCGAAAAGCGCCAAGACACCGGGACGAGAAGTCTTCGGCGATATAATGACGCGCATTGAACGCGACGAGGCGCAGGGCATACTCGCGTGGCACCCCGACCGTTTGGCGAGAAATAGCATTGACGGCGGGCGCGTCATATACGCCGTAGACACTAAAAAATTGGTGTCTTTGCGCTTTCCGACCTTTTGGTTCTCTCCAACCCCGCAGGGGCTCTTTATGTTGCAAGTGGCGTTCGGCCAATCGAAATACTATAGCG
>CAYISA010000020.1:0-5573 GCA_964365955.1 uncultured Candidatus Saccharibacteria bacterium
CAGGTGCTCCGTTCGCCGGACTTCAAGCCGACCAACGGCGTGACGACCGAAGTCGCCGTCCTCAAGGGCATGCTCTTCGAGGACAACGACCGGATCACGAAGAAGATCCACGCCGAGGCCGACAAGCGCAAGCTCTCAAAGCCGAACGCCGAGCTCGCTTGCCTCATCCGTGAGAAGTTCACGGACAAGGAGATTGAGCAGATGGGTCTGTGGTACATCGTTGCCATGCACGAACCCATCAACGACTCCGACGGCGATCCGCGCTTGCTGGTCGTGAGCCGTTACGACGGTGGTCGCTGGCTCTTCGCGTGCTACGGCAGGCCTGACTTCGGGTGGGATCGTGGCAGCGGGTTCGCGTTCGCCGTGTCGCAAGTCGGTTCTCAATCCTAAGATCCTCGGGACTTCAGTCCCTTTAAACTTAGTCCTTAGCCCTGTTCCGATCCGTCGGAATGGGGCTAATTTTTTTATAAAAATTAAATTTCAGCTATAATATTTGTGGCAGTAGGTGAATATGTGGGCGGTCAAGGCTTCCCGCTACCGAACCCAGTATCCATGCATCGAGAGTATCCGCGGCTACGATTTCGGGCGATTGAACTCCGGAGTGCTTTGCTCCAAAAAACAAAGACGCCAGGTGCGCTTATAGAAAAATACGGCATGGGAGCCAAAGATATTATCTACGCGGTCAAAAACGTTTTGAAAAGAAAAAAATAGCCCATCGGGCTATTTTTTGAGAAATAGAGATTCAGGTGTATAATGGGCGTAATGTTTGATGTTATTACCATTGGCACTGCAACGCGGGACGTGTTGTTGTCGGGGCCGTCGGTACGCATTCTAAAAGATCCGGAACATCTTAAAAAAATCGGATTCAAAACCGGGGAGGCGGAGTGTTTTGCGCTTGGGGCCAAACTGGAAGTGGAAAATCCGGTGTTTGCAACTGGGGGCGGGGCGGTGAATGCGGCGGTCACATTCCGCCGCCAAGGATTCAAAACGGCGGTCTTGGTGCGCGTAGGGAAAGACGCACAAGGCGATGTAATTGTGGAAAATTTGAAAAAGGAAAAAATAACTCCGTTTGCGGTGCGGGATAAAAAAGTTGGAACGGCTTATTCCACCATTCTGTTGGGGCCGGGCGGCGAGCGCACCATTTTGGTTTATCGCGGAGCGTCGGAACGCCTTGAACCCAAAGAAGTTCCTTTTTCGAAATTGCGTGCAACATGGGCGTATATCGCTCCCGGCACGATCAAGCTGCCGCTGATGGCGGATATTGTGAAACGTCTAAAGGAACGGGGAACGAAAATCGCCATGAATCCGTCACGTTATTATCTGGAATCCCCCGGAACCTATTTAAAACCACTTTTCAAAAATTTGGATATCGTGATTGTGAATCGGGAAGAAGCTTCCCTTATGACTGGAGTTCCGTACGCGCGCGAACGGGAGATTTTTCATAAATTCGACGAATGGGTTCCGGGTATCGCGGTTGTTACCGATGGGGCGCGCGGCGCGAAAGTTTCGGACGGAACCTACCTGTATACCGCCGGCATTTTCAAGGAAAAGAAACTTGTGGATCGCACCGGCGCAGGTGATGCGTTCGGGTCCGGTTTCGTTGCGGGACTCATGCAGAAAGATGATATCCATTTCGCAATACGGTTGGGGCTCGCGAACGCCGCTTCCGTAGTGGAAGCCATGGGCGCCGAAGCGGGGATTTTGACCGCGAAAGAATTCACGTCACGTCGCTGGCAGCAGTATTTAAATCTGGATGTAGATCCCCTGTAGGTGTATGGCAATGCCGACTGAAAAAATAGCGCGCATTTTACGGATGGACAAACATTCGCTTGAAAAACTTGCGACCCGCCTTTCCGCATTTACACGGCGGACGGATGTGATGGAAAAAATCGTAGAGGAAAACGAAGCGAAGATGCGCGATCGCCTTTTGCGTTTGGGGATTGCGCGGGAAACGTCCGCAAAAACCGTCTATGATGCACTGATTACGAAGATCGAAGACGATAACGCAACGGTTGCCAAGGCGCTTCAGAACCCATCCACCGCCAGCCATCCCGATTGCGAACGCGTGCTTTCACTGGCGTTTCAGGCGGTCAATCCCCCGAAAGGATTTTTTTTAAAAAAAGAAAAAGCGGTTCAGTTTTTGATGCAAGAACCCCCGCAAAAAATACTTCGCTATCTGGGGTACGATACAGTGGAGGCAATGCTCGCGAAAGAGAATCTGCTGGAGATTTATTGCGCTCTGCGGTTTGTGGAAGGAAGCGAGTGGTTGAACTCCACGTTTTTCAAACACTATAAAAATCTGACGCCCGACGATTTTGAAGAGCGCGCCGTTGAAACACTCGCCCTTTCACCGCGCTGGAATAAAGCGGCGGAAGCCTTCGTACTGAAAAAGTGGCACAACATAAGTCACCTGAAGGAAATGGGAATTGTTTTTGTGATTCCGTTGTCGCTTGGCATTCCCGGTGAGCTTCTGCGGATGCTGGCGCTGGTATTCCATTATCTCCACGAGGTGCCGTTTTACGCGGATGTGGCGCGGAACATTGCCGGGTCTCCCACCACGTTTGCACAGAACTATATTTCGCTTCTGCGCGGAGACACGCTTGACCGACGTCTTCCCGAGGGTGAAAAGTCCCTGTGGCTGGTGGTACAGCGATATTTGGCCAAAGACGATGAAAATGATTGGCGGCTTTTTGCTCCGCGCATCAATCCGGAGGCGCTCCACTGGCTGAAGGCAGAAGAAGATTTTTCAAAATTAAGCGATATCGTAAACGGTTTTAAGGAAAAAGTGGCGTTTTGGGACGATCTGGACTGGGTAGGTGATTTTTTCAAGGACGAAGTGGGGCAGGATGTGTTGGTCAGTTTCAATCTGGTGGACTCTGTAATGAGTTTGGTAATGGAAAAGGAACTGATAAAATATCTCTATCACCATCAAGAAGCTCTGTGGAACAAAATTTTTATGGAATATTTCAGCAGGGCAGAGGTGGAACACTTTGCCAAAGAGTATCTGCTCCAGGGATATTTTGAAATCTAAACCTTATGCGAACATTTTTTAAAATTTCGGAACATGCGATTTTTATCACTTTGATCATCCTGTCGCTTCTGAATTATTTTTTCCCGCTCCTCTACCTTCAGGATCAGGAAGTGGCGGAGTTCGGGATCCCCTTCGCTTTTTATAAAGTGTATCTTGCGCCGTTTCCTCCGAATGTTCCCGCGGAGCACGCCAGCGTATTCAGCGGGTTCGGGCTGTTGGGCGATATTCTCTTTGCATACGCGGTCGGGTGTTTTGCGATCTTCGTCGAGAAAAAATTTAAGGAAGGAGGTTCGTCACTGTTTCGCTGGATTTTGCGCGTCGCGCTTTTTTTGGCGGCACTCCTGTTTATTCTTCGTATTTTTATACGCGGTTTTTAAGTCATGCATAAAAATCTACGGGACATAATTAAAGATGCGGAAAAGTGCGGGATAACGATCGGACATTTTAATATCTCGAATCTTGAGCAGTTGAAAGCGATTGCACATGTGGCGCAGAAATTGGATGTTCCCGCGATTATCGGCGTTTCCGAAGGAGAACGCGACTATTTGGGGCTTCACCACGTAAAAGATTTAGTAGATAGCTATAACAAAGAACATGGTAAAGCGGATGGAAATTTTTGGCTCTTTTTAAATGCCGACCACACGCATACGGTAGACGGAATCAAAAAAGCGGCCGCTGTTGGATTTGACGCGGTTATATTTGATGGCGGGAAACTTCCGATAGATGAAAATATTAAGCTCACCAAAGAAGCGGTAGAGAGTGCAAAAAAACTGAACCCAAAAGTAATTGTAGAGGGCGAGTTAGGGAATATCGGAACCTCCTCTGAAATCAGAAAAGAAATCCCGAAAGGCGCCGCAATTCGTCCGGAAGATCTTACAACACCAGAGGATACTGCGCGCTTTGTACGCGAAACGGGCGTTGATCTACTTGCACCGGCGGTCGGGAACATTCACGGCATGTTTACGGATGCTCCGGAGCCAGCACTTGATATTCCGCGCATCAAGGCAATTAGGGAAGCAGCGGGAGTGCCGTTAGTGCTTCATGGCGGGTCAGGGAACACCGACGCAGAGTTTTTGGGGGCGATTAATGCGGGAGTTGTGATTATTCATATCTCAACAGAACTGCGCGTTGCATGGAGAAAGGGAATCGAGGAATCACTTAAGGAACTTCCGGAGGAAATTGCACCCTACAAACTTGTTCCGCACGCGATGGAAGACATGGAGCGCGTCATAGAACAACGGCTGAAATTGTTTAATAAGTTAAATTAACGGCTGGTCGGTTTGAATCCTCCCCTGTGTACCAAGAGAAATAAAAGCCCCCAATTTTTGGGGGCTATCATTCTAATAACCAACCGGTACGTTCAGGGTTAAAGCTTTTGGACAAACACCTTTGCGGCCGGATATAAACTTCCCGCATCAGACTTGAATGAACCACCAACGTGACCATAATGTTGATCGATTTTAAGCTCTATTGATCCCGATCGTTCAAGATCCTTGAGAAAGTCGTACGCCTTCTTCATACGGCACTGAATATCTTTCTCGTTGCGATTATCAGACCGCTCTGATGAAAAAAAAGACATCCATAATCCCGCCTTTTGCCAACATGAGGACACAGCATTGGATTACTAAATCGCTGTAAGCGAAATATCGCGTCGCCATATTTGAGAAAATAAAGTCTATTTTCCCTTGCAGGGCCAGGGGCATCCTTTCCATAAACCCTACAACATGGAAATCCGTTGGATAATGGGAGAATTCTTCGTCCCGCGTGGCGTTGTACGTGATGAGTTCGGGATACATCTGCTTTATGTCCCACAGTGCCAGGCCAACGCCACCTCCAAGATCAAGAACGCATAATTTCCTTTTACCCCCAACAGCCCGAAGCCGCTGTAACATTGTTGCAAAATTCTTGTCCCGGGATATCGGGTATTCATCAAAATTGCGATAGCCCATACTTGCGAAGGGCGTATCTAAGTTGAGCTCATGCCAACGCGACTCCAGATTCTGCGGATCTTCAAGGAACAAAAGTTTCTCTTCGTTCGTCATGATGTGTGACTCGGAAGAATCGCGATCTCTTTCAAGCGCCTCCTTGGTATACACATTTGATACCCACCCCTTTTTTTGGTACTTGCGATAACAGACCGACTCTAGAAATTTTCTTGTGTCTCCTTTGTTAAAGCGATGGAGCATACTATCAACCATGTTGCTGCGGAGAAACGACTCTTCCTGTTCTGTGAGAGAAACTAAAGAATCAAAGCCGAAGTAACGCCGATTAACAATGTGTTCCATTTCTTCAAAAGTGTAAGAATCTGTTCGACCACTAAGAATTTCCTTAACGATTTTTCGTATCGGATTGTTCTTGGGGTAAACCGTTTCGGGAATAACACCTGTAGCCAACAATTGGGACATGCGCACCTCCTTATCCAGCGTTATTTGTATTTTAGGAACTAAAAATAGGGTATACTAAATAAGCTAGTTTTGTCAATCCAATAGGGTAATGTGCAAGGACATTTGGCACCATGCGGAATATGCTCGGTGAATGGCAA
>CAYISA010000021.1:0-5493 GCA_964365955.1 uncultured Candidatus Saccharibacteria bacterium
GCCGGTTATAAACAACGTGCAAAGAGTTGCACTTGAGGTACGAATTTAGGGTTAACTTTCTGATATAATTATACTCCTATAGTGCCCAGTTGTCAATAGTGCAGAAAACATAGGAAAATAAGGTGTTTTTGGCTTTAGTAAACCAAAATACCGGCAAAGATCGGGATTCGTAGTACAATGGAATTATGGGATTTATCGGAAAAATCGTCTCACACATCCTTTCGAATATGCTCGCACTTTATGCGGCGGCTTATTTGGTCACCGGATTCCAGCTTGAAGGCGGTTTTGTTCCCCTTTTTACTACCGCCGCAATTTTGACACTCATCAATATGTTCATCCGGCCGGTTGTGAAATTGCTTTCGGGACCGTTTATCATGCTAACACTTGGACTCTTCACGATTGTCGTGAACGCACTCATGCTTTTCATTCTTGACAAGCTAAGCGATCCGCTTACAATCACAGGATACGTTCCCCTGCTGTTGGGGACACTCATTATCGGCGTCGTGAATCTTTTGTTCGGATTCGGCGCTAAAACCGTTCACCAAAAAGAAACTTGAATGTTATGCGCATCGCTCAAATTATTGTCTCACTTATTCTTGTCGCACTCGTAATTATCCAGGAACGTTCCAGCGGACTTTCCGGCGTTTTTGGCGGCGGTGGCAGCGCCCCGTATCAAACCCGCCGCGGCATGGAAAAATTCATCTATTTCGCAACAATTGCCGTGGGCGTGATTTTCGTGGTTCTTGCGGTACTGAATCTGGTTGTCTAGACGCCCCTAAAACAGCCGGTCTGCTTGGCGCGTCTCCTCATTATTTCCTTTTATGCAACTTTTTACGCGCATCGCACATACTTTTACCCGCAAAGAACGCGTCTGGTTTTGGATTACCGTCGGCACCGTTCTTATAAGCGGCGTTGCGCTTCTTGTCACTACGGTTGATGAGAAGAGTTCGTTCGTTCCCGTCGAAGGCGGCGTCTATACCGAAGGCGCCGTGGGTCAGCCCATGATTATTAATCCGGTGGTTTCCGCAAACGCCGTAGACCAGGATCTTTCCGCGCTTCTGTTTGCGCCGCTTTCCGACCTTCTCTCCATTCCGCCGGACGTAAGCCCCGACGGAAAAACCTACACACTTAAACTCAAAGAGGGCCTTCTCTGGGATGACGGATTGCCGCTTAAAAGCGACGACGTTATGTTTACACTCAAAACGATTCAGGACCCCGGCACACATTCCCCGTTCGAGCCCGACTGGCAGGGTGTTGTGGCGGAACGGGTGAGCGAAATCCAAGTGCGCCTTTTTCTCCCCATGCCGTACACGTTTTTCGAAAATTCCATCGCGCGATTGCGGATCATCCCACAGCATATTTTCGGAGCCATCCCCATCCAGAATTTGCGCCTGTCCTCCTATAATCTCCAGCCGGTAGGAAACGGCCCTTATCGGTTCAAAGATTTTTCAAAACGCAAAGACGGGTTCATCACGCGCTACCGCTTGGTTCGAAATGACCGCTATATCGGAAAACGGCCATTGATAGACGAATTCATATTCCAATTCTACGAACGCTGGAGCGATCTGCGGGACGATTTCAAATTCCGCCGCATTGAAGGATACGGTAGTCTTGCGCCTGCGCCCCGCGATATTCCTTCGCATATCCTCACGTCCCCGTTCCCCATGCCGCGCTACTACGCCATCTTCTTCAACTCTGTGACAAACTCCGCGCTCAAAGATAAAAATATCCGCTATGCTCTTGCGTACGCGATTGATAAAGAAAAAATCGCGCGGGAAATTTTAAACACGCCGTCTCTTGCAATTGATTCGCCCTTCTTGGCGCCGCTTATCCGGGAAATGAGAGATGCAAAAGAACTGGGCGTGGATACATTCAGCTTGAACGCGGAAGAGGCAGTTACTTACGATCCAGAAAAAGCGCGCGCACTTCTTGCGTCCACCAAAACTCCCGAAATCTCACTTACCATTACGATCCCCGCTGTAGGCTTTTTGGAATCCGCCGCAAAAATCATCAAACAGGAGTGGCTGGAGATTGGGATTAAAAATGTAGAGGTCATAACGCTTCCGGCGGATGAACTCGACAACGCCATCCGCCCGCGCAACTACGAGGTGTTGCTCTTTGGAAACGTACTTCAGAACCCCATCGATCTTTTCCCGTTCTGGCACTCGTCTCAGCGTTTTTATCCCGGGCTGAATCTTGCGCTCTATCAAAACATCGAGCTCGACAAACAACTGGAAGCACTTCGCCAAAACTCCGATCCGACAAAAAATCAAGCGCGGCTTGAAGAAATCAACCGCATGCTTTTGGACGACATGCCGGCCATCTTCCTTTTTTCGCTCCCCTACACCTATCTTCATACGGATAAGTTAGGAGGGGTCACCGGAACGTTCTTTACCGTCCCGGCCGATCGCTTCAATACCGTTACGGAGTGGTATGTCACAAAAGCGCGTATAATAAATAAATAGGCATGTCTTCTTGGAACGCGTATCGCAACCGGATTCTAAAATTCAAAACGCAGTTTGAACCCGGTTCCATTCGACTCGAAAACCTTTCGCCCGCCATCCGCAAAAAACAGTTTGACGGACTTGTCATCGTCGGTATGGGAGGGTCAGGGCTTCCCGGAACGCTCTTAGAATCCCTGGCGGAAGCAATCAAACTTCCGGTTCCTTTTGTGGTTTCAAAAACCTACGGACTCCCCAAGATGCCGTTCAAAAAACCCTTGGTGCTCTGCGTCTCGTTTTCGGGAAACACGGAAGAAACGCTTTCCGCATTCCGCGAAGCAAAAAGGGGAAAACTGCCCCTCGCGGTAGTTACAAGCGGCGGCAAACTTCTTCCGCTCGCGCGCGCCGCGCGCGTTCCGCTCGCATCATTTGATCCGCAGGACTTGACACCGCGGGAGGCGATCGGCTATACTTGGACTAGCGTTAAGTTCCTCCTTGCAAACCATTTTGCCTCCGTGGTACGGGTTGGTTTTTCCGGCGTTTTACATCCGGCAAAACTCGAAGAAGAAGGGAAAACTCTCGCGACGCACTTTAAATCGAATATTCCTCTTATCTACACCGACTCCGCGTATGCATCGGTCGGATACGTCTGGAAAATAAACTTGAACGAGACGGGCAAATCCCCTGCATTCGCGAATGTCATCCCCGAAATGGTGCACAACGAGATCGCGGGATTCGAAACCGCCGGCCGCGTTTTTGTTCCGTGTTTCATTCTGGATCCGCGCGCATCGAAAGAAATCCGGAAAAAAACACGCGTCGTGAAAAAGGTCCTGGAAACGCGCGGGTTCCGGACGGTCACAACAACCCTGCGCGGCAAAACAAAGGAAGAAAAGATCATGAACGCGATCGTGTTGTCAGAGTGGACATCGCTTTACGTGGCAAAAATGAATAAAAAAGATCCGAAAAACACGCGCATCATCGAGGAAATCAAAAAATAGCGCTCCGATAAACCTGCTTGCTGGGGTGGCGGAATTGGCAGACGCACTGGCTTCAGGAGCCAGCGATCGCAAGATCATAGGAGTTCAAATCTCCTCCCCAGCACAAGTCGAAATAAACAATAACCATATGGTAACAAAACCTAATAAATTCATGCGCAAGACGCATGCACACAAAGTCGAACGAAAAAATACCGGCGAGCCCGTGGTACGCTGGGTAGCGCTGGGCGGCCTCGAAGAGATCGGCCGCAACATGATGTTCTTCGAGTACGAAAATGAAATCATGGCGATTGACGCCGGACTTCAGTTCCCCGAAGAAGCAACACCGGGCATCGATTACATCATCCCGAATACCATTTATTTGGAAGGGAAAAAGAAAAACATCAAGGGCCTGATCATCACACACGGCCACTACGATCATATCGGCGGGCTGCCGTATGTTCTCCAAAAACTGGGAAATCCTTTGATCTACACTACACGCCTCACCAAAGAAATTATTCTGCGTCGTCAGGAAGATTTTCCGCATTACCCCAAACCTATTTTTCAGGTGGTGAAAGGAGGTGACACGGTGAAAATCTCTGAACATTTTAATGTCACCTTTTTTGACGTTACTCACAACATTCCGGACGGATTCGGAATGGTTATTAGGACCCCTGTCGGGAACATGGTGCACCCGGGCGAGTTCAAATTCGATTACGATCACGAAGGAAAGCCGAAGGGTTTGGATCAGTGGAAGTGGGTCGGCGAACAGGGTATCCATACGTTGATGTTGGATTCTACCGGAGCGGAAATGCCGGGATACGCACTTTCCGAACGCGTCGTTGAGACGGAGCTTGAAAAACTTTTTAAGTCCGCGAAGGGGCGCATTATCGTGGGAACGTTCGCATCGCTTCTGGACCGCCTGAACGAAATTATAAAAATCGCGGAAAAATTGGGGCGAAAAGTCGCGATCAGCGGCTTGTCGATGAAAAATAATATCCTGATTGCGCAGAAGCTTGGGTATATCAAGTCCGAAAAAGGGCTCTTCATCGCGATCGAAGACATCCACAAATACCGCGATGAAAACCTGATGCTTCTTTGCACGGGTGCGCAGGGCGAATCAAAAGCGACACTGATGCGCATCGCAAACGGCGAGCATAAATATATTAAAGTGAAAAAAACGGACACGATCGTGCTCTCTTCTTCGGTGGTTCCCGGAAACGAGCGGAGTGTCCAAGGCCTTAAAGACAATCTGGCGCGCCAAGGAGCGACGATTTTTCACTACAAAATGCTCGATATTCATTCTTCGGGCCACGCACCGCAGGAAGAGTTGAAAACTGTGATGAAACTGGTGAAACCCAAGCACTTTCTTCCGATTCACGGGTATTACTTCATGCGTCAGCGAAACGCAAAGCTCGCGCAAGAAGCGTTGGGGCTAAAACCAGACGATACGGTTCTTTCGGATAACGGCGTGGTAGTTGAGATGCGGAAAGATTCAACAACCGTGACGGATGAACAGGTCCCCGCCTACTATGTGATGGTGGACGGACTTGGTGTGGGCGACGTGGGGGAGGTGGTGTTGCGTGACCGGTTGGCGCTCGCACAGGAAGGGATGCTTGTGATTATCACCACGCTTAGCCGCGACACCGGGAAAGTGCTCAAGAATCCCGACATTATTTCCCGCGGATTCATCTACCTCAAAGAAAACCAAGAAATCTTGGAAGAGATACGGAAAAAAATCCGCGGAATTTTGGGGCACATCCCGCACGCGCAGGAGCTCGACGCAGATTACGTAAAAATGCTCATCCGCGACCAAATTGGGCAGTTTCTCTACACCAAAACAAAACGCAGACCAATGGTACTGCCGGTGATTATTGAGATCTAGAAAAACTAAAAACCAGTAACGAAATAGCTCGCAACAAAGATGCCTATAAAACATGGGCGTTTTTGCTTATTTTACCTATGTTTTTAGCGCTATTGACAAATAGGTTAGGATTGATATATAATTAGAGCAGAAACTTACACCTAAATTCGTACCTCAAGTGCAACTCTTTGCACGTTGTTTATAACCGGCATCA
>CAYISA010000022.1:0-4948 GCA_964365955.1 uncultured Candidatus Saccharibacteria bacterium
CGAACCGCCGTCTCATCCTTGGCAAGGACGTGTTCTGCCACTAAACCATACCCGCCCTGTTCTGTTTTGGTGCCCTCGAGAGGAATCGAACCTCTATTACAAGATCCGCAATCTTGCGTCCTATCCGTTGAACGACGAGGGCAGTGCGGCTATTCTATCACGCGTTTTTAAGAATTCAAATACCGAACCAGTCAACGAGCGCGTCGAGCGTTGAGTCTTCGAACTCCACCTCCGGCATCCGTCCCGCAAGAAGTGCGCGCACCTGCGATGCCGTACGGGTATCTACGGGAATACGGACATAAGGGTTAAACGATGTGTTCTTTTTGAAAATAATTTCATCCAAACGGCCGGGGCGATCGTGAAGCGAAAATTCCGTAAAATCATCCAAATGGAATACGCGCGTACCCGTAACCACTACTGATTCGCTTACTTCAAAATCCATTATATTGGGTTTTCGGTTCGCAAAAAATACGATCATCGCTCCCGCAATCAGCACAAAAATTCCGAAAAAAAAGTTCTTCTGCCACAGCGCCACGCCGAGAAAAACGGCCGCAACGATACCGACCACGACATACCACAAAAAACTTTTCTCCCGGAATTCATATTCCGCCGCCCGCCACGAAATGCTTTTGGGATTCTTTTCCGCCATACAATTTTATTATTACATATAGAACACAAATGTTCGACCACATAAATCTTAACCGTCTGCCTAAACAAAAAACCGACCTGTCAGGCCGGTTTTTGCTTCGCTGGTAGCCCCAACGGGAATCGAACCCATGTTTCCGCCGTGAAAGGGCGGCGTCCTAGCCGCTAGACGATGGGGCCGGTAGGAAACGCTTAAACGATAAACGGTAAACCCAGAATGGTCAATCGTTACTTATTCAAACGAATTTCTTCGCGAAGTTTTTTGGAAAGCAGGGCGGTGTGGTGCCGGCATAGATACTCCAGTTCACTCGCCGACCGATGTGCTTGGGGATATCGCCATCCACCCGCCATCAGCCGTCGTTCATGAACTTCATGGAGCAAAACAAATCGCCGTTCATGCGGGCTAAGGTCATCGTCAATCCAGATTTCGCTTTTCGGAATAAATGCGTATATCTTGTCGTGTCCACCTTCGGTATAGTCGGTAAAATAAAAATCGCGAACCAACTCCCCCCGCACCAGCCACACCCGCAAACCGTTCCGGTAGGTAGTAAGATGTTTTTTGCGGATGCGTTTCAAAAGCGCCGCGTTCCCGCGCACACGCTTCAAGCGTACGGCAAGCGATTTTCTGCGTTCCGCTCGCTCGGACCGGTCGGCGTATCCCAACGCCTTATCATACTCCATGCCCTGCCGCACAAGCCGCCACTCCACCAACAGATGATGGATGAAAAAATCCTCTTCTCCGGGGTCGTACTCCTTATCGATCCAAAACTCGTTCGTAGGAATGAAGCGGAAGCGGTAATGTTCGGCAAAATTCGTGAACTCCTCGCTCAAATAATCGCGCACATACTCCCCGTCCACAATCCAGACCGTTATTTTCCCGATGGTTCTCAATTTTGAAATGTAAGGTTTTTTCATCGGCGGGTTATTTAAAAAGTTCAAAAAATTTTAGCGGATTGATGGACACGCCGCCGATGTGCACCGAAAGATGTAGGTGCGGCTTTCCCGCATACCCCGTCTGCCCGCTAAGTCCGACTACCTGTCCTACCCCTACCAGCTCGCCTACGTTCACTTTTATTTTTGAAAGATGCATATAAAAAGACATAAGGCCAAGTCCGTGATCCACCACAACCGTTTTTCCGTAATTCCGGTACGTGCGCGCGACCCGCACCACCCCGCGATTCACGGACAAAACCGGCGTTCCTTCCTCCGCACGAAAATCAACGCCTTTATGAGTAATGGAATACGGACCAGTGGTTCTGACATATCCGTACGTGTCGGTCACAAAAATCTCTTTAAGCGGCTCCACAAAATTTTCTTTCCAAAATGTTTTTGCGCCCGTTCGAAGATTGGCCAAATTTTTATTTTCCGCCGCCAAGGTTGAAATGAGTGCATCTTGGCTTGCCTGCGTATTGCCACCCAGTTTTTTGGGTATCCCAAACGGCGCTTCAATCTTTTTTCGTTCGCCCACCGTTGTCTCTGTTTTAATTGTTCGACCATCGGACAGCAAAACGGATATTTCGTACACGCCCGGTTTTTTATTCAGATCCATGCCCACAAGTGCGGCAGGGCGCGCGCGGTACGTGAAAACACGGAGCGGCACTCCACCGAATGTAATGCTTTTTACGGAAACGGGCACGTCCAAACTTTCTACGGTAATAAGCATCGGCTCCCCTTGAATAATCGAGGCCGGAAAAACTGTAATCGAAACCGCGCCAGATGCATATGCGCCAGCGCCAGGGGAAAAAACGGTGGCAATCAGTAAAAAGTGGACCGCAATAACTCTCCTCATCACTTTTAAAGTATACGACAATAACAGGAAAACACTTGCAAACACCGCACGCGTACTATATAGTTCCATTTAGCACTTTTCGATTTACTTTCGCGAAAGGATAAAAATGAAACCTATGGTCAGACTTATGGTCGTTGATGCCACGGGGAACGGTTGTCCTCCGGGTACGGTTTTTCTTGAAGGAAAATTGACTGCGTTTGAGCTCAAAGAAAAAGCACTCCGGGCTCTTGAGTTGTATGATTTTCTTGATAGGTATCGCGTAGAAGTAAGAGACAAGAACGGCGAAGCCACGAAAAACATAACAAGCGACTGTATTGTTTTTGTGAGCATTTCTCCGGAAACGCCCTTTTACGAATCTAGTGATTTTCCTGAAATTCTCCGCAAATTTGAAAATATTTTCGGAGACAAATAATCCCGCTCATCGCGGGATTTTTATTTGGCGGAGGGTGGAGGATTCGAACCTCCGAGGGGATTTCTCCCCAACCGCATTTCGAGTGCGGCGCGTTAGACCACTCTGCCAACCCTCCACATGGTCAGTGCCCCCGGGAGGAATTGAACTTCCATTTTCTCCTTAGGACGGAGCTGCTCTGTCCGTTGAGCTACGGGGGCGTCTGACCTTTTTAGTTATACGGCACGTTGAAACGAGTGTAAAGCTTTGATATGATGGGGGCGTGTCAGAACAGATGGAAAGCGGTGCGGAACATTACAAAAAACGCACGGAAGCTGCGCAAAAAATAAATGCGACGGTAGAGCGCGTGCGCGAGCGGTATGGCATCAATGCCGAGATGACGGGAACGCCTGAAACGGTTGTGATCCAAATCATGGACGCGGGCGGGCACATCATAAAAGAGATGGGATTCATGAAAACAGGGGTTTTGCCGATAGAAGGAAAGAATGTTGCCGTGGAAAAAGTAATCGAGGCCTACCTGCGCTTTCCGGACCTGGGATTTGCCGAGGCACTCCGCAAAATAGAAGAAACGGGCGCTTAGCTCAGTGGTAGAGCGTTTCATTGACATTGAAAAGGTCACTGGTTCGATCCCAGTAGCGCCCACTCAATAAGGGCCGGTAGCGCAGTTGGTAGCGCGCCTCGATGGCATCGAGGAGGTCGTGGGTTCGAGCCCCATCCGGTCCACATTTCACGATTTGCCGAACAGAATGAATTTATTGACACACTTAGCAATTATTCCCGATGGCAACCGGCGCTGGGCAAAACAAAAAAAGATGCCCGAGTTTTTTGGTCACCGCGAAGGAGCAAAAACGGGCGGAAAAATTCTGAACGCCGCACTTGATGCGGATATCACCTACCTCACCTTCTGGGGGCTTTCGCTTGATAACATCCAAAAACGGTCGCTCGCCGAAACAAAAATTCTTTTTACGATTTTTGAGGAACAGTTTGAAAAATTACTTACCGATAAGATCGTTTTTGAAAAAGAAATCCGGGTTCATTTTATCGGTCGCTGGCGGGAGACGTTTCCGGGGCCGCTCTCGGCGGTCATGGAACGGGTAATCGAAAAAACGAAGCATCACACAAAACACCACCTCACGTTTTTGATGGCGTACAATGGTTTTGATGAGATGCTCGACGCCATCCACCATCTAAAAACCGTTGCGGTGGTGGATCGGGAGGCGGTAAAAAAGCATCTTTGGACAAAAGACCTTCCGCCCATTGATCTTGTGGTGCGCACCGGCGGAGAGCCCCATTGGTCTAATGGTTTTATGATGTGGGACACCGGGGACGCGCACCTTTATTTTACCGAGACGCTCTGGCCGGATTTTTCGGTGGAAGAACTTAAAAAAGCGCTCGATCAGTTTTCAAAAAGCGACCGTCGGTTCGGAAAATAACGGACTGGTTTGCGACCCAAGCGCGACTGTGATTAACTTTAATTTAACGGAGGGGTGCCTGAGTGGTTGAAAGGGACGGTCTTGAAAACCGTTATGCCGGAAACGGCATCGAGAGTTCGAATCTCTCCCCCTCCGCAAATTGAAACTTCCTCGCTCGTGAGGGCCGCCGCGCGAAGCGCGGCGGAAGAATGGGCGGGCAGAAAACCCCGCCGCGAAGCGGCGAAAGTGAATGGGGCGGCCACCGAAAAATGCGGGGATGTGTCGTCCAAAACGGGGTTCGTTCCGACTTTTTGCACAAACTGCTTGATAGCGGGCAAATTGTCGGACGAACTCAAAAAATTGGCTTGTTTCAAATCCAAAATCCATTCCCGCAGGGGTTCGACCCGATTCTTTCTTCCGCGTTCAAAATCTTTCAATTCGGCTTTCAAAGCGGCGAGAGAGCGCATGAGCGCGTCCTTTTTCGCAAGATATATCTCTTTCGGCACATCATCGTCCAAATACGCGGACACCAGTTTTTCCATGCGCTCCTCGTCCGCTTTGATTTTAGCGGAAAGATTTTGAACCTCGCTTTGCGACGCTGATACTTCCTCGCGCTCCATGTTCTGCACTTCCGCAAGCATCCAATCGGTGTAGCGATCGCAAAGCGAGATTGTTTGAAGCCGTGCCTTGATT
>CAYISA010000023.1:0-3334 GCA_964365955.1 uncultured Candidatus Saccharibacteria bacterium
AAATAAGCGTCTCTTGGCGCAGTCGTCTTTGCGGCGCGGGGGTCAATTGGGGCTCTAGTTCTTGCATGAATGACCCCATTTTGACATAAAAAAATCATGAAAGCAAGCACCCGCCACGGCCCCTCCCAATTTCCCCTCCGATGTTCTCGCAGACAAATACATTGAGATTTTCTCATTTTCTGTGATAAAAAATCGTACCCCTTCCGCTCCGCCCCTCGGCAGACCTCGGGGCTCCGCTACGTCCCAATTGTTTTATCAGAAGGAAAATATCAAAAATCTCAATGTATTTGTTTCTGCTCGTCCATATAGGGGAAATTGGGGAAGGGCCGCTCGGAGTTTAACCAGCGGCCCCAGAAGGCGCTGCGGCCTATACCAAACTTTTTGCCTGCGATTGCCGTTCAAGCAATCATTCAAGCAAGAGATAACTAGTATAATCCGTCTGTTCTGCTATGATTAGATAAAGTAAGAAGCTATAACATGACATCTTTTAAACTAAAAATAGTTCCGAAAGGTATTTTTTGTTACTATCTTGCAAACCTTGCCTTGGAGGGTAGAAAATTTTGGGTACGGAAGGAATATAACAAATCCTTTCTTGCTCACACAGGGCCACTGTCTCAAAAAGAAAAACAAGCGCTTCAGCGATTTTCAAAACTCATTCTAAAATTAGAAAATCGAATTCCATCTTTTAGTCTCCTCAACTTTTTCTTTGATCGTAACGGGGAAGATAAACTCAAAAAACTGCTTTTGAAAAAAGAATACGAAGGACTTGGGAGTGTATTTGATCTGTTCAGGGAACGATTCGCGCGATTTTGGAAACACACACTCGTAAAAGAATCCAAAAACATTGAAAAAACCTTAACCGTCAATCTTCACACGCAACAGAGATTCGTCCAGTACAGCCTCAAGCGTTTCTCCCTCCTCTACAATCACCCCTCTCTGCCGCGAAGCGTGAACGTCTTTCTTGTTCCTCTACCTGCCGAAGTTATAGGCGGCGGGGGTAAATACATGGCCGCACTAGGCGGAATCGTCCTTGAAACCTCCTTGGAACGCGCAGGTAAGATGCGGACAATTGAAATTATTCTTCATGAAACCATACATTTATGGTTCGAAGAGGGATATTTCAATAACCTTTTACAGGAGTTCGAAGAGGAAACATTACAAAAGACCAAAGAAATGCTTTTTGGGCCACTTGGCATTCCATCAATGCATTTTGGTATTAAGGAGATTCTCGCAACAGCCCTGACAATACAATCAACGAAGAGGGCGGAGAAGACGCAACCCCCATATATACAACTTCTTTATTCCACATCAAAAACACTTCAGCCAATTTTCAGGATATACGAGCGACGGAAAAAATCTGTCGACAAAGCGTTACTTAAGACGGTCATTCGGGCTTGGCAATCCTTTCTGAAGAAAAAGAAAGTGGCTATCTTAGGGTAGCCACTTGCGTTGGGAGGTACTTCCCGACGCGTTGTGCAATGTGCTCAAAAAGTTCTTTGCGGATTTCGCATTGTGGAAAGGATGAGCCGAATCCGCCGTTCAACCATCGCTGGTAAGCACACCCCCCGCCACAAGCACCAAGCCATTTGCAGGCGTGGCATTCATCCTTGATCTTAGCAACGCGATTGTAGAGCGCATTTGTTGTTGGATTCTCGAGTATGACGGGTAATGATTCGGACATGAGAGAGCCAATGTGTGCTTCCGGTTCCTTGAGAAATCGGCCGCACGTATAGAGCTCACCGTTCTCGTCACAGGCGACATATTCTCTGCAATGGTTGTACGAAAAGCTGCAATCTTTCATCGGAAGTCCGGTGAGCGAACGAATCGTGTTGTGAAATATCCGGATATAGATCGAGGGATCATCCTCCTTGAACCATAAATCGAATACTCGTTTCAGGAATGTGGCAGCGTCCTTCGGCGATGGGGCCAACGAAGAAGCACCTACTACATTAGAGGCGATGTTGAGTTCGAAGTTTTTAATTCCCAAACCGATAAGTGTTTTGTAGACATCCTCTGGGAACCCAGCATTGTACACGCTGATTGTCGTCACGACACCAACAGTTAATCCAAATCGCTGAAGAGTATTAATTCCTTCGACGACCTGCCTAAACGAGCCGACTCTGACAACGTTGAACCGACACTGGTTATGGAGCCCTTCTGGCCCATCGATACTAGTGCTCACCTTGAATCCGCAGGTCTTGAAAAATGAGGCCCACTCGTCCGTGATGAGCGTAGCGTTCGTTTGGAGATGGTTACTGATCTTTTGCTTGGGGGTGACTTTGAGTCGCTCCTGCAGTCGGATCACTTCTTGATAAAACTTGATGCCCGCAAGCATCGGTTCGCCGCCATGCCAAAGGTATTTGATGCGGTCCGGATTGATTTTCACCCCCTCCCGAATAAGGCGTTCCAGTACCGCCATAGGCATAACGGATAACTTCTCGGCGCGTATGTTGCTGTGGTAGCAATATACGCATGCAAGATTACAATTTCCTCCCACAGGTTCGACGATGACCGTCGAGGTGATCGGATTGTGCTCTTTCGGGTAATACATCTGTTCCTCCTATCCTATAGGAAGTGAGGACCCAACCCGCTACCCACTAAAGAGTTGGGTCCTCGGCTGTCAATCGTTGCTGTTGCAGGTATCGTGCCAGTCGCAGTAATCATTGTACCCCAAGACCTCGGTGTTCTTTTTGGAACTCTCGAGAATGGAGTCGACGATCCTGCTCTGAGGTACCTGAGTGGGTGGCTGAAGGGCCGGTTCTCCACCGGGCATAGGTCACCCCTTTTGTTGTTGGTGGAATCTCGCAACTGCTAAGGATTCCGCCTTGAAGTGCAATTATTTCGAAGCGAAATTACTTGCGGAACTTGCACTCCCCGCTTGTGAAAGAGCGGGGGAAATGTAGAATTTTCCTACATTTTCCTCGTTTTTTTACCGAAAAAGCCGTCTTTAAAATAATGATTTCAGCGCTTTTTAAAAAATCGCACTTTTTTGGGGGTGAATTTAGGTTCTAAATCATCTATGAATTGTTAATTTTAGCATAAAAAAATCGTGAAAGCAAGTGCTCGCCCCTGAAATTTATTTTCATGTTCGCTGCGTGGACAAATTAACTCGTCTACGCTCAATTTGGCGAACAAATCTTGTTATCCATTCCTGCCTACGGCGACCAAGATTATGTTACCGCCAAATTATCGCTCCGCTTGAGTTAATTTGTTGCCCACTCGCTCAGAAGAAAATAAATTTCAGGGGCTTCGCTTTCCCACAAGAAGATAAAAAAACGAGCGATTTCTCGCCCGATCGGGAACTTTCTCTGGGCCATTACGCAAAAGCGCTTTC
>CAYISA010000024.1:0-2761 GCA_964365955.1 uncultured Candidatus Saccharibacteria bacterium
TTTTCCGTTCTCTCGGCTCTAACCCTGAAATCAAGGACAAAACGCTTTCAATCAACTGGGGCGAACTCTGGGATTTTACGGCAGAAACAAAAGCGGATTTTGCCCTGCGGAGCGCGGCGTACTCGCCGCGCGGAGCAGTCAATTCCAACGAAGTTAGTTTTGGTGCGCAGGGAAGGATTCGAACCTTCGTAGCCCAATGGGCGCCAGATTTACAGTCTGGTGCAATTGACCGCTCTGCCACCTGCGCATCCGACTTTATAGTGCTATAGAAGGGGTTCTTTTTCAAGCAATTCCCCTTCTTCTTTCTTCTCCTCCATCAACAACCCCGTTTCTTTTGCAGTGTCTTTTTTAATCTTATGGATACGCTTCAGCATGTTGTTATCGAGTCGCAGGAGCATCACACGAAGGCGGTGCAACAGTTTCTCAAAAAAAGCGACAAGCCATGCGTCTGCGCGTTCGAAGTAAAGAATGAGCCACGAGGGCGCAAGCGGATTTTGTGGGGTAGTGTCCATGTCGTCGATCCGAGGAAGCGTGCGTATCACAATATACAGAGCACCGCCAAGCCCCAGCATCAAAAGAATTTCCAAGATGAATTTAAAGCTCATACCGCGCGAATCGTTCCACCTTTATATTTTCCCCTACGCGGGCGACAACACTTTTGATCAACTGCTCAATCGTTTTGGATTCATCTTTGATAAACGGCTGAACCAAAAGCGCCGATACGTTTTCGGGCCCCATGGCCGCGATTTGCATGGCCACCTCGTGCGCAAGCGTACGAAACAACTCTCCGCGTACCACAAAGTCCGTCTCCGCCCGAATATCCAAGAGTACTCCCACGCGCTCGTTGTGGATATATGAATGCACCAGTCCTGCCCCCGCCGTGCGCGACTGCTTTTTTTCCGCTTTCGCAAGACCGCGTTCATGAACCAACGCAACCGCTTTATCAAAATCACCCCCCACTTCTTTCAATACCACCTTGCACTCCATAACACCCGCCCCCGTCACTTCGCGCAGTCTTTTAATATCACCCCCCGAAATTACCATATGCAATAATCTATTTATTTTTTATGGCTTGAGTACGACACCCGACTCAAGTTTTTGCAGTAACCACTCAATACTCATTTTACTATGATCGTTCCCCAATACCGGGTACGGAATCGGGTCCGGGTTGTCGTTTGTATCCAAGATTCCAATTACCGGAATTTTCATATCCAGCGCTTCCTTAATCGCGATTGCTTCATGGCTTACATCTACCGCGATCATCGCGTCCGGCATCCGCGTATACTCCACAAGACCATCAAATGTTTTGGAACGTTTTCCGATTTCCTTCGAAAATTGCGCCTGTTCCTTTTTGGTGTATTTTGCCAGATCACCGCCAGCTTGTTTTACCTTCAAATCCAAATAGCGTTTTATCTGCTCCATCATCACCTTGTGATTCGTAAGCGTGCCGCCGAGCCACCGCGTTGTGACATACGGAAATCTGAATTTTTTTGCGAATACCTCAACCGCTCTGCGCGCAGCCGGGGACGTTCCCACACACAAGACAGAAAGAACGCCTTTTTCGGATTTTTCCTTCAAAAATGCAACCGCTTTTTCAATGCTCGCAATAACTGCCTCGGGGTCCAGAAGCTCGATCTCCTGGCGCGTACCGCTGATAAACGGGCGCATGCGGGGATGGGTTTTTGACTTTTTATGCCCGAATACAACGCCTGCCTTGGCGAGTTCAGCGATGGTTTCGTTCGTTGCTACGGTAGTAGACATGAATAGCTTCCATGATATAGAGGCGCGATGGAATTGTCAATATTTTTATCTCTTTTGTCGTCTCCACTCCGCGATTTTTTTGTGATCTCCGGACAAAAGAACCTCCGGAACCTTCCATCTTTTTACTTTTCCATTTTTTCTGACCGTAAAAATTTTGGGGCGCGTGTAGGCGGGGTACGATCCTTTGATTTCCTCAAGCGATTCCTGCTTTCCTAAAACTCCTGGGATCTGCCGGCTGACAGCTTCCGTAACCAATAGTGCAGGAATTTCGCCCCCCGCAAGCACAAAATCCCCAACCGAGAGTTCTTCATCCGCCACATACTCCGCCACGCGCTCGTCCACTCCCTCATAACGTCCGCAGATAAAAATAAGCTCCTGATATTTTGAAAGCCGTTTTGCATCCTTCTGCGTAAATAGTTTTCCGCGGGTTGAGAATAAAATAACGCGCGTGTTTTTATTCTTTCTGCGCGTTTTTTTTATTGCCCGATAAATGGGTTCAAGCATCAAAACCATGCCGGGCCCGCCACCATATGCCTTTTCGTCGACCTGATGATGACGATTTTGGGAAAATGTTCTGAAATCGATACACTCGATTTTAATTAGCTTCTTCTTTTGCGCCCTCCCTAAAATAGACGCCTTCGAATACGGCTCGATAACTTCCGGAAAAAGAGTGAGAATTTTAAACGTAATCATTATTGTTCTTAGTATATCCTAAAATATAAAGTCCCGACATTTTGTCGGGACTTGCCGGAGGCATACGCTTAGAGCGCATCTCCAGCTTGCGAGGCCGGTTGGGTCAAAAGGATTTTTTTGATAAAGCGAGGAAGACTGGCTCCTTTCTATGTTTATGCCACCCCGTTTAATAGTAGGTGGGGGTTACCTATGATGATATCAATGAACTGTGCGACAAGTCTAGTATGAGGTAATTATATTGTCAAGAGTGAAAGGTAATGTGCAAGGACATTTGGCACCATGCGGAATATGCTCGGTGAATGGCAAT